>NZ_JBFREW010000007.1:0-302700 GCF_052114505.1 Labrys sp. KB_33_2
CAGAGCTCTCAGGCTCTCTTCACTATGTTGTATCGCTCGACGGATTGCCTCTGTCGTCGTGGCGCTGCCATGAAGAACCTGGCCCATAGTGCCTCCTTCCATCCGGTGGAAAAGATTGCACCATCAAAACACGGGATCAAACACCTAGGTAGTTGCAGAACTTTCAGCAGCCCTCTCGGTTTTATGCCGCTCAACGAAGGCGCTCATAGCAGGCGCAGGCACCGCTGCCAGCCTGAACAGCAACCACCAGAGATAGACAGCTGTGGCATCACTCAAGGCCTCGAGCGATAGAAGGCCGTGGGCCAAGCAATTGCGAACGTTGGGGCCGATACGAGCAACGAGCACCGATCGCAACTCAAAGACGAAATCGGTGCCCAAGCACTTCAATATAAATGGATGATCCAGGCACTTTTCTAACCCCCAAACCTCTTCAATACCCTCGGGCGACATGGTTCTCGGGACCTCTCCGCCTTGGGTCTCGATCAGATGGCGAAGCCCATTTTCAACCTGGGGGATTAAAAGGTGAAGGGCAGTGATGAAATCACCTTTGGCCCCGGCTACGATGGCCTTCACGAACAGGGGCATGCGATCGTCCGGAATGAGTGGGCTCCCCGCCAATAACGGCCCGACAACTACCGGTGTGATCTCGTGCTCATTCGCTATGACGCGGAGTGCCGGAGCAATTACCGCGTGAACCGAGAGATCTCGATTTAGTCGCGCCGTCTGGTCGATGAAGCCGGCTATCGCTCGCTCGCGGTCTTCTTCATCGGGGCTATCAATGGCCGGCCTGACGGCAACTTTCCTCCCGGCAGCGTCGTAAATGACAGCATCAAAATGCGCGTGCATCGCGCCCTCGATTTGTTCGAGTGTAACAGTCCGCAATTCAGCTGGATCCTGCAGAGGAACACATATCGCAAGCGTCAACAGGGCATCGTCCAACATTAGTCCCTGAAATTGCGCGGTTGTTTTCCGAACATGTTCGGTAATATCGGTGCTGTGGCTAAATTCATCCATGCTCTCTATTGTCCGCCTACCCGCTTCAGCGAGGCGTTTTTGCAACGCGGGGATCTTATTCTTAAGCCCTGGGCGATCTCTGCTTGCCGCGATCGCATTTTCCAAGGCTAAATGAGCTTTCATCCAGTTATTGCTGGCTTCCGCGGCGCTGGCCTCAGCAATGAAGGTTTCGGTAAGCGCCTCTCGTGCGGCTTCTTCCGAAGCGCCGTCTTTCGCCGACCTAAAGAACTCGGCCTGAATGTGGTACGCACCACGCGCGCGTTCAAAAGCTCCGCTTGTCTCTGCCCTTGTTGCGATGCGGCCAGCAATCTCGGCTAGCTTGAGAACGTCGCCGTATTTGAATTCCGCAAGCAGCCGGAGCCCCCTCATAGAAAAGTTCGACGGATCCTTGCCGTCATAATGCAGGATCCTGGTTTGTAGGTGCTCCAGGATCGAGACGCGCAGCGGTTCCTGGCTGAGTTGGCGAGCGAGGCGAAGTGCGCGTTCGTATCTTGCCATGCAATGCGGCCAATGGACCGGGTCTTCACTGCCTTTACCTGCCTCGAAATAGGCCTCAACTGCTCTTTTTGCTGCTTTGCCGTCGCGCTTGCGCAGCCAAAGGACATCCCCCACGCGCCCTACAAATTCGGGCAATTCCATTTCCTCCCAGAGCTTTCGCAACGCCTCAAGCTCAGCCTCGGTTAGGTCTTCGGGCAGGGGGCTACGCTTTCCGCCCATAATGGCCGCTGGGTGGAAAGGTTGCCCAACATTGTTGGGGCGGAGAAGGTAGCTAAAGACTGCCCAAAGCAGGCGCCAGCCAGCCTCGGGGGTGGCTTCGTGCTCCTTTCTAAGTTCCGCAGCGAGTATGTCGTCTCTAACCGGACCCAAGCGTTCAAATACCGCTTGAACAAGATCAGCGTTTGGCAATTTCACGAGATCGCTCATAGCAAGTCCGTAATTTCATCTGGTGGCCGCCAGCAAACGCGTGGAGGCAGCCTCGCCCCGGCAGATAGATTGTCGACGCTCCATGCTTCGGTCTACCGCATAAGCGAGAAAATCGGGTTCTTGCAGGCCGAACTTCACGGTCCTGTCACGCCCCAAGTTCCAATCACGCACGCGGAGGGGACCGGGGGCAAACATGAAAATTGCGACTATTATCGCCGTGATCGCCGTCATCCTGGCAACCGGCATTGCCGAAGCTAGAAATACGCCGTGTTCCGGCAAGAAGGGCGGCGTCAAAGCCTGCACCTCGAATGGCAAGTTCCTGTGCAACAACGGAACGATTAGCCAGTCAAAGCGCACGTGCTCGAAAGGCGACAGCTAGCCGGCCTCGGTGCGCCCCATCCATCGCCTAAGCGGTCGGAGGCTCGCAGCGCTTCACAAATCGTCAATAGGTGCGTCGCCAATGCGTATTTTTTCCGCCATCTTTGCCCTATCCACCCTTGCAGCAGTAAATGCCGAGGCTGCTGGCGGCGGAGCTGAATTGTCGGGCAACGCTTTGGTAGAGAGCTGTCGGGCGTTTTTATTGCAGAAGACTAGCGACTATTTCGGCCAAGGAGTGTGCGTTGGGATCATGCATACCGTGGTGGCCTCCCAAGCCGGAGTGAAACAACAATTTCGCTCTTGCCCGCCGGGCGGATCGACCCTGCGCCAAGATGCAGCGGTAATAGTCGCCTTTATCGATAAGCATCCAGAACGTCGACACGAACCACTGCTAAGTCTCGCGATCGATGCTTTTCATGAAGCTTGGCCTTGTCAGAATTAGCGTGCACCGCAGCCGGAAGTAGTGCCAAAAAAGGAGGAAAATGGCATGGTCGATATTCAGAAAGATTTTCGAATTTTGCCCGTGCAATCACTATCCCCTGGTGATCTAGTTTGTTTCTCAGGAAAAGAAAAAGAGATCATTGGATTTGTGATTGATTGGCACAACAATAAAAGAGAAATTGCTGTTCTTCACGATCAAGGCCGGCCGGAGTTGGGCGTGTATTTGGGCTATTATGAATGGCTGCCAAAAAATTGTTGTGTGAGCTATGGAAAGGATTGGTTTATTCAGATCAACAATTCCGTGCCCCGCATAAAGAGGCGTGACGTTAACTGGTTGACGCCGGGCGTAATTGCAATAGGTGAGAATTTACAGACAATTTGCATCGCGCCGCGGCCGCAAGATCCCCACACTGTAGAAGCTGCAATTGATCTCAAGCTATCGAAGCCCACCACTGCTCAATTTGGTTTTGATGACCATGTGCTCATAGACGAATGGGAAGTATGGCTGAAAAGCGAAGCTGCCAAAGGTGACGGGGGCAAGCCGCTGCTATCTTTCCGACATTCACGAGAGACGCAGCAGAAGCCGTAACGGTATTTGTGGCCATACAAGCCACTTATCCGCCAACGGCGGATTTTGGACGGCTGGTGACCGTTATGCACGGAGGAATGTGACAAATGTCCTGGATATTCGCCCTTTTTGCCGTGGCTTTGATAACGACGGCCTTCGGCGCATTGTGGTCGAGGCTGGCGCGCGATTGGAAGCGCGCCAGGCGAGCCGGCGCACCCGTCAACTATCTGAGAGCCGACGCCCCGGCGAACCTATATCCGGCGGGCAGCCGGAACAGAGATCCCGCATTCGATCACCTGCCCCGGCCGCGCGCCTGACGCCTCACTGAGCGTTCTGCACCACGATTGGCGCCTGCATGCCGGTCTGCATGATCGCCTGCACCAGTGGATTTGCGGCGCCGCGCTCCGCTATGGCCTGGATCTGCCGAACGCTATCAGGCGACACGAAGAGGTCAGCAAGATCGTTCAGCCCTCGGCCAAAGGCCGCGCGGCGGGCCGCGTCGCCGGCATTTCGGAGGAACGACAAGCCGCCCGTCTTCACTCCTGTCGCGAGGGCGCCGACAACGCCAGGCGCTGAAAGCTCATCCTGGATCATCGAATTGAATGCCGTGGCGCTCCCCTTGGGCGCCCGGGTGCCGGTGGCGCCAAGGATCTCCAATGCGTTGTCGAGTGAAGGCACGGAGGCCCCGCCGCTGGGAAGCGCGCCAAGCGCGGCCCGGAGGTTTTCACGCTGCTGGTCGGTGCCGCCAATCGTCTTGGTATAGCCGGCACCGGCATATTGGTTCAAACCGCCCTGCAGGCGCTTTCCCGCCTGGTCGAATGCATCAGCAAGGCCCTGCCTTACCAGCCCGCCAGCGGGCGCATTCGGATCCGCCATGATAATGCGGGTCAGGGCGTCGCCAATCTCCTGCGCGCCGCCGACGAGAGGCTGCCGCGGCATCACCGCCTCATAGGCCTGCCGAGTGCTGCCGGCCTTGGACAGGCTACCGAGGGTACCTTGCTCCAGCGGATCCAACTGCGTGGCACGCAAGTTTGCCTGCTGCGTCAACGCGTCGTCATAGGCTTGAACACCGCCTTGGGCCGGATCCCTCGCAATCCCGCGTGCATCGGCGGCGCCGCTGTTGTAGGCGGCGGCACGCTCGGGATTGAAGCCGGCAACGCTACTGTTCGCCAGGGTGCGGCCCTGGGCCTGCATGTCCTTCGTCACCGCGTCGACCACCGCGACGGAGTTATCCGGCAGATGGGCGTACTGCGGCCCTAGTACACGATCGCTCCTCAGGCGCTGCAGGGAGGCCGTGTACGCCGGGGCCGCCGTCGCTGCATCCATGGCAGGGTTGTTGACGATTTGCGGCTCGGCGGCCTGGTAGAGCGGCCGGGTCTGCCTGTTGATGTCGCGCTGGACGCCCTCCAAGGCTCCCTGTGCAGCTCCGGCCACACGGGGGCCGAGGGTGATCGGATTTGCATCCTGCGGCGCCACCGTATCAAGCATTCGCCCGACAGCCGCTTGAACCTGCTGCGGCCGCTCGGCAAAAAAGGCGCCAGTCGCTCCCCCGCCGCCTGGGGCGTTTTCGACCACACGCAGCAGATCCGGCAACCGCGTTGCCCCGCTGGTTACCTGCGAAAGAGCTTCCGGGCCCGTCAGGGGAACGCCGAACGCCGCGGCGCGGGCCTGCAGATCCTGCGCGGCCTGGAATTGCTGCGGCGTGACGGTAGCGGCCGCCCGCGCAACCGCGCGATCCGCCGACGGCAGATAGTGGCGGGCGCCGGCCGCCCCAAGATTGCCCGCAAAGGCGCCTGCGGCGCGCGCCCACGGCTCCAGGGCCGTGCCCTCCGTCATCTGGCCGGCCGCCTCTGACGCCACTCCCGGCGCCACGGCGTCGCCGATCAGCTGGGCCGCCCCGCTCATGAGCGACGGTGCCCGCGTCGCCATCATCGCGGCGCCGGGAATCAATTGCCCGACAGCATCGGCGTATTTGCCCGTGGTGGTGCGCGGCGCATAGAGCCCGGCGTTCATTTGCTGGCGCGTCTGGTCCTGCATGCTGTTGACTGCGCGATCGACACCATACGCCGGCCGGCTCTGCTCTAGGCGGGCGTTCCACTCGTCATCGCTGAGCGGAGCGCCGCCGAAGATCGTCCGCACGAGGCCGTCACCCTTGCGCATCGCCCAATCAACCCCGCCTTCCATCATGCGCTTGACCGTGACCGGGGCCATTGCGGTCTCGGCCGCACCGCGCAACACACCGGAGCCGAGCGAGGCCACAGCGTCGCCCGCGGTCGTCATCGGCGTCCCGTGCAATTGTTCCTGTTCTGCATTGACCTTTCGGACGACGCCAGGCTGTGAGGCCCACTCCAGCGCCTTCGCATTCATCTTCGGCGCTTCCGGGGCGTCGAACTGGTCGAAGTAGTTGGCGCCCGCAGGTCCGGCGTCGAACTCATCGAAAAAGTTGCCCATCAGTGGCCCCCGCCCAAAATCGCCGCGGCCGTGCCGGCCCCGTACTTCTGATCAAATTGCTCAGCCAGGCCCGGATTACTCTTCAAGGCCTGCACGGCTCCGGCAGGCGGCCCGCTCTGGCCTTCCGCGGGTGCACGCCCGTCCAACCGGAGGTTTTTCAGTAGAAGTTCCGGCACCGGCAGGCCGAGCTTCTGGACCTCCTGCGCGAGCCGATCGGCGCCGCCGCGCGAATTGCCGGCCACTGCTGCAATCGCCAAGTCCCTGGCTTGCCTCTTCGCCGCGCGCGTGCCGTCACTGTCGCCCGGCAGGTCAACGAAGGTCCGCATATAGTCGGCCTTCTCCTGTGCGGAGAACGAAGCGCCGGTGTCGGGGCGTAGAATGCTGTTCAGGAAATCAATCGACGCCGTGGCGAATTGCTGCCCCTTGTCGGTCGGAAGCTGGTTGGCGATCGACACGGGGAGATTGTTCGCGATTACGCCTTGCGTGCTCTCGAAATCCCTCGCATTCGGCGCGAAGCCGCCGGCAAGCAACTGGTTTATGCGGTCATTCGCGAAACCGCCACGGACGGCGAACGCCGCGGCCTTGTCGCTGGCTTCCGTCGGTTTGCCGCCGAACTGATCGGGCGCGCCCTGCGCCTGGCCTTTGAAGGTGGTCGCGCCGGCCGGGAGCTTGGCCCCATTCTGGCTATCGACGAGTGCGCCGTCGGGGGCTGCAAAAGCGGTCCCGCGCCGGCCGTCGGGCAGCACGTAATTCACGATGTCCGGACGCGACGCATTATCCGGCTTCACGAAAACCTGAGCGCCGGTGCGCGTCGCAGCACCTGGCGTCATGTAGACCGGTTTGCCTGCCGGCCCAACCGTTTGCACGGGGGTGTTCTTGCCAAAAATGTTGTCGACCAGATCCTGATCTGAAATCGCGCCGTTCGTGCGCAACCCGGCCGCCTGCTGCGCCTGCCACTCATCCATGGTCAAAGGCTTCGGCGTGCCGGCAAGCACTTGCCCGCCCGGCAGCGTGACCTGCTCGCCAGGTGACAGCTTGACGAGGCCCGTCGTCGGGTTCCCCTGAACGCCCCACCGGTCACCGAGACCGGGCGCTCGGACCTCCCCCTCTTTCAAGGGTGCAGTATCAGCACGATAGTTCGCTCCAGACTGCTCAATCCCGGTCTGCTGTAGCGCTCGCGTGTTGTCTGCAGCGTTGGTCTGAACCACACGGGTGTTGTCGGCCGCGTTGTTGGACCGCGACGTCGCGTTGTTTTGGTCGACCGCGTAATAGCTCTGTGTCGGCGTGTACGTGCCGATAATCGTGCTTCGCCGATCGTTCAGTGGGTCGTTGGGGTTGGCCAACATGCCCTGGATCGCGCCAAGCTTTTGCTTACGCAGACCCGCCTCCGCCCAATTGGCCGCTTCTGCCCCGCTGGGCGGATCAAAGATGCTGGACAGGTTCGAAAAGGCCTGGCCGATCTGAGGGTCGTTGAAGTATTGGCTACTGCGCACCGGCATGGTTGCCTCACTGGAAGATGGTTGTTTCGTTTGGCGTCTCGGCGGCCGCCAGCGCCACAGCGAGCGCCCGAGCGGAATGTTCCGTCAGGCTGGCCATGCTCTGCTTGCGCAAGACGATCTCGATTTCGGCGGCAAGAATGGCGGGCGGATTGACCAGAGCCGGGAGATAGCCGGCGAATAGAAAGCCAGGGGTTGCCAAGCCCGTGACCAGCAGCCTGGCGCAAGCGATCGCTTGACCGATCGCGGTCTTCGGGATGCTGGGGAAGCGAGCCGCGATAATTGGCGGCGTTTGCTGCAGCCGATTGGTCAAGTCGCCCGCCTGGTGAGGCAGCAGCTCAATAGTCCCTGGCGCTTCGCACGCTTCCACGATGTCACGCAGGAGGAACGCGGCCATGCTCGCCTGCCCTTCCGCGATAGCATCGCATTGCAGTGCGATCTGCCTGCACCATGCAGCGGCCTGGCACGTCATTGCGATTTCTCCCTGGAGCTTCTCGGCTGAGAGGGAAACGCCAAGACGCTGCTGCCCGAAAACGGGCTGCCCGACTTTCCGGTGCCCGTATCGTCGCCGCTTGAGCCTTTGCCCTTCGCGAGCAGCTCGAGCTCGGCCCGACGCGCTACGGTCTCAAGCTGGGCTCGGAAAAGGCCTGTGCGGTGATGCAGCTCGCGCCGCGGGAAATTTGGCAAGGGACGCAGAACGCTGCCGGTTTTGGTATTGGCCGCCACTGCCTCCAGGATCGCGGCGAACCCTTCCGACACGTCGTCAAAATCGAGGGGAAGCCGGTCGGCGGCCTTGGCAAAGGCCTGGTGCACGGCATCGGCCAGTTCCCCGCTGAGCTCAGCGGAGAGGTGGAGGCCACCCCGTCGGAGAATGACGAGAGCATTTTCCAGCGCCCACGCGGCTTCAATGAGGGGCCAATCTGCGGCCGCAGCGCTGAGATGCGCACGCAGAGCCGACACGCGGTGGTCGCGGTCCGTTTGCGCGCCGTGCCACCCGTCGAGAGCGGAGTTTTGGGTTTCTGCGGTCGTGATTGCGAACACGATCAGCGTCCTTGATTTACACATCCTGACGCCAGCTTGGCTGGGGAATTTGGGCACCGCAAGGGCCTGAAAAGTTCAGTTTTCTGCACAACTGCAGGGGTGTCGGCGCAGCCGGGCTGAATTCCAGATCGGCGCAAATTTCTATGGGCAGCCACTGGCGCTTTCTGCGCGCTGGCCGGTCTGACGGCAGGGGGCGGGCCGGGGCTGGAGCCAGCCGGCCTGCCTCTCGGACTGGTGCCGAAGATGTCAAATCATTGTATGCTTTGTATGAAGTAACTTAATACAAAAGCCTACATTGTAATACAAAGTCAAAGTCATACTTTGACTTTGTTCGTAAGTATTTGAAATATCGACATGTGATTACGTGTGTTGTATTAAATAACTTTATACTTAATTTATATTGACTGATCAATTACTTAGCCTCATCATTTGCGTGCTTAATTTCCTAAGCAAATAGGAGCGCGAAAATGGAAATCGAACAAAATATAGCTTGGAACGAACGGGATCTGATCGCCCACAACAAAAAAGCGGCCGCCGCGATCGAAAGTGCCAATGAGGGCGATTGGTCAATTGACGGGGGCAACCTGGCTAAAATGCATTACTGGCACAGCATCTATCAGGATCCGCCGAAGCGACCGCGCCCTAGCCTGGCAAAATTCATGCAACACCTCTGGAGTGCGCCTCTAGCGGAAATCCGCTTGGTCGCGGTCCAAAGACAATCGCAAAAGCTGCGCGTGGCTATTCCCGGCAACCCCGAAACCGCAGAGATGGAAATGCGGCACTTTGGGAAGCTTGTGCAGGAGTTGTCAGGCGCGGACGATCGCGAAGCCCTCCTGGATGAGCTCGAGGCCCTAGTGATGCACGCTGAGACCGCCAGCATTCGGAGGCTCGCTTGCGACACCTTCGCTCAGCTGATCGGCAACCGAGACAAGGAGGAGCCCGCAAGACAGTAGGAGGCGTGTCGCCTCTTCGTTCGGGCGCATGATTGTCCGATATGTCCGCAAAGAAAGCAAAGCCCGGCCAACCGCCGGGCTTTGTGCTTTCTAGTCGGATTAGAGAGGGCCAAAACGACCAGCTGTTATTTGTGCGTAGCGTTTGCAGATCGCGGCGGCAACGCGCGGCTCGTCGGTTCATCCTGACGACAAACGCAGAGTTTTAGGAAGATGCCCCTCGGCGGCATCCCAAGCTCGAGCCCCGCGAAGACTAGCCAAAACCTCCGCCCGGGCAGGCGTGTCATTCCAAGGAAATAATTGCATCTCGATCCTCCCTAAGGGTGGTCATTTTTGTGCTCAGCATATGGATGCGCCCAGCGGCAGGTTCAAGCACTCTCCGGCTCTGGCTCCCGTGTTCTATTTGGGTATACGCCAGCGAGGCGGCTGCACGAGACAAAATGACTGTCTTATTAGGGTTGCTTTTTTATTTTCAAGACAGTAAATTGAAACGGTCTAGAGCCTAATGAGACACAGAGACACGGAACATGACCACCTACGGATACGCCCGCGTCAGCACCACTGAGCAAGACTTGACCATCCAGATAGAGACGCTCCGCAGAGCAGGGTGTGAGGTCGTGCGCGAAGAAAAGCGCTCCGGGGCGACACGAGAAGGCCGAGCAGAGCTTGATACGCTCCTGGCTTTCCTTCGCGCGGGCGATACGTTGATGGTCACTCGCGTAGATCGACTGGCGCGAAGCATTGGCGATCTCCAGGATATCGTTCGTACGCTCAAGGCTAAAGGGGTTGCTCTTAAGGCCACCGAACAGCCAATCGATACGAGCACCGCGGCCGGCAAAGCATTTCTCGACATGCTGGGCGTCTTCGCAGAGTTCGAAACGAACCTACGCAGAGAGCGCCAAATGGAAGGTATTGCTAAGGCGAAAGCTTCCGGTGTTTACAAGGGCCGTAAACCGTCAATCGATATTGCTCGGGTGCGCGAGCTACAGGCGGGCGGCATGGGAGCCACGGAAATAGCCAAAGCCCTAGGTATCGGCCGCGCGAGCGTTTATCGCGTTCTGGCCGCGTAGTGGCCGCCATGGCCGCTAACGGCCATGCAGGGGCGCTTGCCCCGATACTCCGGAGGATTGATCCGACCGGCTCCACAAGCCTCCGCGCAGTCGCGGCGACCCTTAACGCCGAAGGAGTGCCGACGCCTACTGGTCGCGGTGCCTGGACAGCAGCAGGCGTAGCCAGGCTGAGGCCCGAATTGCCGAGTTGCCCGCTGGCGCTTTCGCGTAAAAATGACCATTAGGCGAACGCGTCGCGACCGTCGGCCTCTGATTGCCGTTTGAGCGCGGCGCGTTCCAGCCTGTCGAGTTCTGCCGCGATCTCGTCTGCCGTCATCTCGTGCGGATCTCTCGGGATCAGCTTCTCCGATGGCTTGTCGAATAAGCCGCTCGCACGAAGGAGTGCGCTGCCGGCCGAAGCTTTCGCCTGCGGGCTCGCCTTCGTGCTCCGACAAACCTCCGTGAGGGCAATGGCCGCGGCCATTGCGCTTTCAGTGGCGATATATTGCCGGACGTTTTCAAGAGCTGACGCCGGGGTGTTTTTGCGATCCTTGCTCACTTTTCATTCTCCAGCGTTGCTATTGCGCGGTTGAGTTCGCGCGCCGCGTCTCTGACGACTTCACGAAAGCCGCCGCGGTAACCGTTCTTCGAAACCTTCGCTTTGCCCGCGAGGGTTTTCGGCCCGGTCGATCGGGTCCATGGTTTCCACTCACGGATCATTGCCGACATCCTTGCCCGGCGCGCGTCGGTCCAGCCGTTAGCCATGATGCCCCGCAAAAGTTTGGGCCGCGAGGCCGGCCCAGCCGCCGGCCGGCCCGTGCGCCTGTTTTTCTATCATTTGCCCTTTGCGGGGGATGGCGCGCCAATTTTCACCAGCGCGGTCGAATGTAGAAAATGTAGCTTCTTGCGCGCGAATACATAGTTGTAGAAATAGGGATAGAGAGAGGTTCAGAAGGCAATATACCTCACGCACACGCAAGCTACATTTTCTACAAATCTGATCGCCGTTCATGCGAATGCCCCTTCATTTAAGCCGCGGGCGGAATTTAAGTCGAGCGCTTCGGCCAAAGCGCGCCGCGCCGCACCAGCTTCTTTGATGAGCTCGTGTTTGCGTTTACGCTCTTCCTGCTCCCTTTGAGCCTGGCCAAAAAAGCGCTCATGCACCGCGGGATTGATGGCCCACTTTGTAGGCCCATCCACCTTGCGGGCTTCCTCCTTGCACCATCCCGCGATGACGAGCTCTTCCATGGCCCTCAGTAGCTGCCGGACATTGTCGACGCCTGCCAGGCTCTTTCTCGCCTGTTGAATATCGCGACGGGTGACAGTCGAAATGTCCGGCCGGGTCAAAAGCCATCCGGCTATCCCAATCGCCTCGGTGTTGGTCGTGCTCGCATCGTAGTTGCGCCGATAAAACTCAATGCTGTGCTGCACGAGGTGCCCGGCAAATAGGGCAGCCTGTCGCGCCGTCTCCAGGCTCAAGGGGACCTCGCAATCGACACATCCCGCTCTGCCGAATTCATTCGCGCAGTGGAAGACGAGCGCGATGCGCCAGAGGAGCTTTTCCCATTTGGCAATGTGCCCCTGCAGCGCGCCCGACGCCCCGGGCAGATGCACGAGCGCCGATATTCTGCGCCGGGCGCCGACAAGTACGGTTTGGGCGTCGGGCGATGCCCGCACTACGGAGAGCGACAGGTGTTCAGCTTGCGCCAAGTGGCGGACCAACTGCCTGTAGTCCGCCAGTGCCTGAGCGTCCGCGGGCTCGTCGATGCCGACGCGATCGGCGCCGTCATCCAGGACAAAGATGCAGCGCTGCAGCAGACCGTCGGCGCCAAGATCGCGTGTCAAAGACCGGATCTTGTCCGGCTGCGTTCCGGCTAGCACGGTCATGAGGGCACTATCAGCCCGGGTCGTGCCGCTGCCCACCCGGTCGATCGTGATTTCGCCGCCGTCAAAAAGGCGCAAGAGCTGGCTGCGATCAGCATCCGCGCCCTTCTTGTAGGCGCCTAATGAGCCGAGAAGCCCGGCCAGCTCATCCGGAGCGCGCAGCAAGCCCCGCGGGTTCGCCGCATGAATGCGAACCTGCTGCTCCATGGTGATGTCGTCGACGACGCAGCGTCGAATTGCAGGCTCGGGCCCGGGCGGCGGAGCGTCCTTGCCCCGCCGCCTGGTGGCTGCCAGCCATTCGTCGTGCCGCGGCTTGTCCAGCCTCCAGCGCTCCTTATCCAACTCCCTCAAGGGCTGGACCGCGGCGCTTATGGTCGGGCTCTTGGCGCTCCCCGGATCCGCAACAAGCGCAGTCCAGAAGGCGGCGGGCTCCGTCCATCCGTCATCGTGCACCCTGGGCCGAATGCGCAGAGAGCCGCCGATGGCCGCTGCAACGGCTGTCATCGCGGACGCCGCTGCAAAGGTAAGCGAGACGCCCTTTCGCCGCGCTTCGCTCCGTGCCCACCGGTCTAGTGTTTCGGGGAGGGCGCCTTGCGGCGGCTCGGAAAGACTGGCGGGATCCTCGTGGCCGAATATATCGAGAGGTTCCGGCCACTCCTGGCCGTCAGTGCCAGCGCCGCCGGGCAGTTCGGGAATTGGGTCAAAGAAATCTTCGGGCCGGAGCTCAGCGCGGATCGTGGCGCCGCTCGGCAGCCGAAAGCCTGGCTCGGCCTGCTTCGCCCGGCGTATCAAAGTGCCCGTGGAGATGTCCGAGGGCGGAGAGAGGCGAATGTGATCCCATTTGTATTGTGTAGCTTCGGGATCGTGAACAATTACCGCCTTTTCGCTCCAGGCGTGAAATGCGTCCTCGCCATCATCGCTGCCGTGGCTAGCGTCATAGAACGCCATGCCGGTATCGCTCCAGTTATTCCAGTCCGGGGCGTCGGGGTTAGGGATGGCCGCAGCGAGCGCCAGCAGGTCACCCCGGCAAAGCGGCGCCTCTGCCTTGAAACCCGTGCGGCTGTCGGCGGGCCGGCTGTCGCCGGCTTCCAGCCCCCGGAGGTCCGCCTCGGCCTGAAGCAGAGCTAGAGCGTCAGACAGTCCGACCTCGGCCTCCACATTGTTCTCGATAACATGGCATAGCCGGGGCTCGCCTTTGGTGTGCCAGGACCCCGGCAGGCGCAGCGGATGAGAAAGGGCGGCAGCTGTTCGATCACCACCGCTGATCAAGGCGGCAAGCCTGCGCGCCCGCTTGAGGTCGATCTTTTCCTGATCGCTGGAGGCCGGCGTTTTCAGACGCCAATAGACGTGCAGCTTGGGCTGCTGTTCGCCGTCGGACGCCACCCACAGGCCGCCGGACTGGACCACGAGGGTGGGCGGCCCTAACACTGTGCGGGCGGCCTCCAGGCCGGCGCGCGGCGCCTTGTCCAGGTCGATGACGATCGCGGGGGCAGCCAACACATTCCGTTCTGTGGCCGTGCTTTTCCCGTCCCTCGTCTCATTGCCGAATATACAGACCGGCGGGCTCAAGACTGCCGGCGGCGCGGAGCGGGCCGCTATAACGTTGGCAGCTTCGACCAAAATCCCCTTAAGCATCCGGTCGAACGGAACCGCCTGGCGCAAGACGCAGCGCCCTTCGGCGCTATGCTCAAACGCCCGTAGCGCATAGTTGCCTTCCCCGACCTTGCAACGCCTGAACACGGCATTGAGGAAAGTCAGAACCTGGTCGGGATCCGCCTTAAGTACTTGCTCGCAGGGCTCATTTTTGGTAATTTTATAGAGCATATCCATTACTCCGGCCGGTTGCTCGTGGCGACGAGCGGCCGGCCAATTCGTTTCTAGGGCGCCGTGTTGTTGACCACGAGGCGCAGATGCTGCGGCCGGCGCGACCGGGCCTTTTTCGCTGGCTGTTGGTGGGCCGCCCCGTGCCGCGCGATGCGGGTACCGATCAGCTTGATCAGGCTGGCCGACGTAATCTCTAGGGGCCATAGCCTCGGACCAGTTTCGATCCTGCCGATGGTAATTTGAGATCGGATCCAAGACGGCGGGCGAGCCAGAATGGCTGCGGCCTCCTCAAGAGAAACATATCTGCGGGACGGCCAATTCGGCGTAGATTGAGCGTTGCGGGGCATGGTCAATTTCCTCCTGCCGTAATGTTGGCGTCGGAAATTGGGCGTGGCTAGGCGGCGGGCAAGCGAACGTTGCGCACAAATTGCCGCCTGTCGGGATCCTCTGCATCGATCTGGTCAAGATGCCAGGCCATACGAAGGGCGCACGCCAGAATTAGGTCGCGCCATTCGGCGCCATCGGCCGTAGCGAGCATTCGCTTGAACAGCTTCACTTCTCTGCGCACCTTGAAACGGTTGAAATCAAGGTGCTGGGCGTCCTTTGGCCGCGCCGATTGACTATATGCTGAAAGTCGAAGCGCAACGCCTTCATAGTGCCAATTCTCTCTACGTCCTTGTCCGCGCCCCGCCATAACCTCGGCAAGGTAGGCGCCAGCTACAATCAACGTCCGCACGTAGCTCTTGTCGGGCCGAGTATTGAGTTCCCGCGGATCTGCCTTTTCGAAGGCCTGGCGAAGCCAGCCCGCGGCGAACTCCATGACGGTGGCTCTATTCCCGGTCATCCCATTATCGACCATCCAGGGCTTGGTAATGAACTCCGCGATGATCTCAGGATGCAACCTGTGTGCTGGAGTTTCGTCGGTGAATTCCAGCCACATCAGCGCCAAGCGTTGATCGTCAGGGACGGAGCGCCAGAACTCAGATTGCTCCGCCTGTTTTTCAGCCTCGGTCCGGAATGGGTCGAACCTACAGCGGGCTTTTGCGAAAAGCGATTTTGGCAAGGCGGCAATCATGGTGTTGCCTCTCCACGGATCCAAGCGCGGACATCCCCGGCCCGATATTTGGGCCTACCTTCGATGGTCGTGACCTTGGGGCCTTTCCCACGCTTGCGTGCCCACGCCTTAAGCGTGGTTAAACATAGGCCCGTGAGGGCCATAAGCTGTTTTCTCGACAAGAGAGCGTCAGCGGGAAGTGTGTCGAGATCCGGCAGCGCCTTGGCGCAGCTGATATATGTCTCGGTTGGCATAAGCGACCCTTTGCAGTTGAGCGGCAACCGCAGTGCACAGCATTGAACAGGGCAGCTTTTTAGACAGGAAAGAGAGGAGACAAGCTCTGCGGCAACATTCGCAATGGAATACGAACACAGCAATGTTACTTCCTGCCCTCATAGGAGCACAAGAGGGCAATATACATTTATTTTACTTATAGCTTGTGTGCCATCGAGGCATACAAAAGAGCTTGTCTTAGCCAGTCATTTCAGCGCCTTACATACCCCTTCGACATGACTTGACCACAAGTTGAAGGCTTTCTGCAATTCGCTTACTGCCTCGTCTCGGTTGTAAATTGCCTCGAGCTCGGCGCGAGCATGACCTAGCGCCAGCTCCGCAATTTCGTCCGACACGCCAAGCCGAGAGAGGCCGGTACGGAAAGTCCGCCGCAGGTCATGGAGCGTGAAATCCGCCCCAGAGGCCTTCGCTAGCTTGGGGATCAGTTTCGACCAGCCGTTTATTTCCTGGCCGGTCTTTGCTGATGGGAACATGAGATCTGATCGCGCGTCGATCGGGCAGAGGGCGAACAGAGCATCCATGGCCGGCGAAATCGGCACACTGTGCCCCCTGCCCTGCTTTACGAAGGCGGGCGGCAGTCTGAGAACTGCGCCGGCTCTATCATGCATGGCGCGGGTCAAGCCGGCCCCTTCCCCTCGTCGGCAACCCGACAAGATCAAATATCGGATGCAGCGGCCGAACGCGGTCGCTGCCCCTGCGGCGTGCCAAACCTTCGCCAACTCAGCATCGCTCAGAGCCCGGCCCGGACGATCCTGCTTGAGCCGCTCCGCCCTCGTCGCGCGTTCCTTCCTGTAGCTCATCAGCGGATTGGCACTCAGGACCTTGGGCTTTGAAACGCACCAAGACAGAAATGCACTGCACCGACTACGAAAATCATTGGCAGCGCCGTGAGCCCCTGCCTTCTCAAGACCTTCGATTATGGTGGCATAGTCGGTGCCGCTCAGTTCCTGGATATCCTTGTTTAGGTGCGGCTTAAGTCGAACCTTCAACCCGTTAAACACGGTCACCGCGTTAACGTATCTGCGTTTCACCAGCGATGCCTTATAGCGGTCGAGCAGATCGGCGATGCGCGCCTTTTCCCGGCGCTTATGCTCTTGCCGCTCGGCATGGGGATCGCCACCGCTTGCGACCCGGCCCAACGCAGCCCGGGCCAGTGTGCGGGCCTCGGTCGCGGTCTTGATCGTCTCCGGGGTTCCCAGCCGCAGGCGCCTCGTGGTCGCGCTGCGTCCCGCCCCGGCCGGGCGGTAGGCCAGAATGTAGGTACGACCGCCGGCCCGAAGCCTGAGGCCGAAGCCTGTCACCTCACTATCCCAGATAGTCAGTTCTGACTGATTTAGCGGCAGGGCAGCGGCCTTGACCACGGCATCCGTCAATTTCACCTTTGGCAATGCGACCGGCTCCTTAGGGCAGCACCGGGGCAGCACCATTTCTCAGTCCGTAGCCGCCCCCTACGTACCCATGATACCCAGAAAAGCCCTTATTTTCCATCGCGTTAGATGTCTTCTCGCGACCCTTAGCAACCTCTCTTACCCCCTAGGGTTCTCCCTTCACACGGGAGGGGTCACAGGTTCAATCCCTGTCGCGCCCACCATTCAAAACTCCGCAAGTCCATCGCCCGGTGGCTGTATTCATCGCCCTGTTTTAAGGGTCGGTGCAATGGATCAATTTGCGGGCCTGCCTCGATATACATCGTCATCCCATGCGGAACTTTCTCCCTGCCCATGCGTTCAATCGAGCGTTTCGATCAAATGCGTGTTTTTCGTTTCATTTCGACAGGAGAGGCCCATGAGATTTCTTATTGCCGCCGCCATCGCCCTAGGCGCCACCTTTGCCCTCGCCGGGCCTTCCTCAGCCATGCCTGTGTCTCAGCCGGACAATCCCTCGCTCGTGCAGACCGTCAGGGACCGGACCTGCAACGCCCCGTCCCGCACTGCCCGCTGCAAATGGTATGGCATGCCGGGCGTGCATCGCGGGCCGCGCTGGCTGCGCCAGCATGGCGGTGAAGGCTATCGGCATCGCCATCACCAGCGCCGGCATTATCGCCACCATCGGCGGACCTGACCTTTCTCAGGGACTCCGACGAAGCCCTTGACTGGAGCAAAGTGCGATTTACGCCAATTGCACTTTGCTTCAACTTCCTGTTTTGACACCTTTTCCGATCCGAGACGTCCGAGCTAAAGGTCCGCCCTGGCTCTTCAGTTCGTGGCGGGTTTCAGCTGCGATTTTGGCTTGGGCTCGGCCATCGCCAAGCCAGCCCCTGCCAGCATCACCGCCATGCCGAGCATGTCGAGCAGGTGAATCTGTTCGCCGAAGCAGACCATGCCGAGCAGCACGGCGATGATGGGCGAGACGAAGGCATAGGTTCCGGCCCGCGTGGCGCCGATCTCCCTGAGAAGCGTCATGTAGATGGTGTAGCCGATCAGCGAGCCAAACAGCACGAGAAACAGCCATCCCGCCCAGGCCGCTGCGCCCCATTGTCCCGCCAGGGCAGGAATTGCCCCCGGTTCGCCGGCGAGCGACAGGCCCAGCAGCAGCAGGCCGCCGAAGAGAGTGGTGCTGGCGGCCACGAAGGTCGAGGAGTAGAGCCGCAGCAAGGGACGCGCGACCACCGAACCCCAGCCATAGACCACGGCCGCCCATGATACCGCCGCCGCCCCTGCCAGACGCAACCCCGCGCCATCGCCCGCCGTAACGGACCAGTTTCGAAGCGCAGTCGGCCCGAACAGGATGGCCAGTCCCACCACTCCGAGAACCAGGGCACCGAAACGCCGCCTGTCGAAGCTTTCTTCCCGCAGTCCGAGCGCAAAGGCCATCAGCGCGATCGGGGTCAGCGACATTTCGAGCACGGCCGCCGTGCCCGAATCGACATGCGCCACGCCCCAAAACAGCGCCGCGTAACACAGCGTGATCATCAGCAGGCTGGTGGCCGCGAGGCGGGGCAGGTCCCGCCATGCCAGTCGCGGCAATCCTTCACGCCAAGTCGCGAATCCCAGCAGAAGCACGCCGGCAGCGATGAAGCGGGTTCCAGCGAACAGCAAAGGCGGCACCGCCTCCACGCCAGCCTTGATGCCGATCCAGGTGGTTCCCCAGATCACACAAAGAACCAGGAACAGCAGTGTGGTGCGGCTGGGCATGGTGAAACCTCCGTCGACTTTTCGTAACGGTTATATATCATTATAATCGTTACAATGCACCCTTGAGTTTCGAGCCTGGGCGCTGGAAAGTGCGAAGATGAGCCAGAACAAGACCATTGCCGCCGCCCGCCTCGTCGGCGGACATCCGGCCTTGGACTTCGTCAACACGGTCGACGCGTGGCGCGATCGATGGGGGCCGGACCTGCTCGTCTCCTATGACGACCTCCTCACCTGGGCCGAACGTGTCGACCTCATCGATTCGGCCCTTTCGGCCCACCTGCGGCACCAGGCCGATACTGAGCCGGCCGAGGCGGACGCGGCGTTGATGCGAGCCCGGGCCCTGCGCACGACGTTGAGAAATCTCTTCCTCGCCGAAACCATGGGCGAAGCGGCACGCGAGGAGGATAGCGCTCTCCTCAATGGCGTGCTGCGGAGCGCCAACCATCAGCGCGAATTGCGTCTGGTCGCCGGCTCTTTCGAATGGGGATGGCGCGAGGGCGAGGATCTCGACGCGATTCTCCATCGCATCGCCTTCGCCGCAGCCGACCTGCTCACCAGCCGCAACGGACGCCGGGATGTGCGGGAATGCCATGGCATCAATTGCGGCTGGCTGTTCCTCGACACCTCGCGCGGCGGGCGCCGGCAATGGTGCTCGGAAGAGGCCTGCGGCACCCATATGCGCGTGCGCCGCTTTCGAGAAAGAGGCGGCCCGGGATCCTGACCGCCGGCGGATTTTAAATTTACCGCCAATGGGCTGGCTTCACCGCGGCTCCATGGGTTAAGGGACATGGCAAGCCATCGCCGCCAAGACATCGCGAAGGTAGACGCAAGAACAAGTATGGAGCACGACGCGTTTTCTCATCCGCGTCCTGCCGCGAGGGAGCCCGAAGCCGCAATGCCTGACCGTGTCGATGCCCGCCGCCAGACTCTCGACGCCATTTTCACGGGAGCGGTCGCCGCGTCCCATCCGGCAGCCTTCCTGCCACAACACCTGCCGCCACCGCCCACCGCGGGACGTCTGATCCTGCTCGCTGCCGGCAAGGCAGCCGGCAGCATGGCTGAGATCGCCGAGGCCCATTACACCGCACTCGGCATCCCGGCCGACCGCATCACCGGCGTGGCGGTGGCCCGTCATGGCTATGGCCGCCCTCTCAAAACCCTGCCGATGATCGAGGCCGGCCACCCCGTACCGGACCAGGGCAGCATCGACGGCGCCGAGCGTGCGCTCGCCTTGGCGGCCGAGGCGGGCGAGGACGACCTCGTCCTGGTCCTGCTCTCGGGTGGCGCTTCCGCCAACTGGGTGGCACCCGCCGGCGCCCTCACCCTGGACGACAAGCGCGCCATCACCCGCCATCTGCTGCGCTCCGGCGCCGCCATCGGCGAGATCAACGCCCTGCGCAAACGCCTGTCGCGCATCAAGGGTGGGCGCCTGGCCCAGGCCGCCTACCCGGCTCGTCTCCTCACCCTTGCCGTCTCGGACGTGCCGGGCGACGATCCCGCCGTGATCGGATCCGGCCCCACCGTGCCCGATCCCGTCAGCAATGCCGAGGCCCTCGCCATTGCCGAACGCTTCAACACGCCTCTCGGCGCCGCCCGCGCCCTCTTCGAGGATGCCGGCAACGAGACACCGAAGCCGGGCGACGCCGTGTTCGCCCGCAGCGAGTTTCGCATCGTCGTCACCCCCGGCGACATGATCGCGGCGGCGACCGCCCTTGCCGAGCAGCATGGCTACGAGCCGGTCGTGCTCGGCGCCAATGTCGAGGGCGAGGCCCGGCAGGTCGCAGCCGACCAGGCCCGGCAGGCGCGCGCGCTGAAGGCCTCCGGCCGCCGAGCCGCCCTGATCTCCGGTGGAGAGTTGACGGTAACCATCACCGGCAAGGGTCGCGGTGGCCCGAACCAGGAATTCAGCCTGGCCCTTGCCCTCGCCCTCGACGGCGAAACGGGTATCAGCGCGCTCGCCGCCGACACGGACGGCACCGATGGTGGCGGTGGTCTCGCCACCGATCCGGCCGGCGCCATCATCGACGAAACCACGCTCGCCCGAGCTCGCGCTGCCGGGATCGATCCGGCCACCTATCTTGCCGACAACGACTCGACCGGCTTCTTCGAAGCCATCGGCGATCTCGTCGCACCCGGCCCGACCTTTACCAACGTCAACGACCTTCGGGTCATCCTGGTGGGCTGAGGCAGGAAGCGCTGGTCGTCCCGTGCGCGCTGCGACACGCAGTGTCGCGGTGCAGACACGGGACCCCCTGGGGATAAATCATCCCCACCCTCTTGCGATCCCGGATCTGCGAAGCGGCACTACGCGCCGCATCGCGTCCGGGATGACGAGACCCTCCCCACAGCAAGAAGGCTGGCGCGACTCGTAATTTGACCTGAAACTGGTGATTTGGTGTCGCTTCGAAGCGATTCCGACATTGTTTCAAGGTCATATTTTCGATGGTTGCGCGCTTATTCCGGTTTTTCGAAAGCCGCATAGATGTATTCGCCGCTTTCGACGAGCATGACACGCCCCCCACGGGGGTGTGGCGTTTCATGTGGCATCACCTCAAGCCTGTAAAGGGCTGGCTCCTCGCCATCATGGCGATCGAACTGGCCTTCAGCGGCGTGGAGGCCGGCATCTATCTGATGGTCGGCTGGTTCGTGGACCTGCTCAACAAGGGATCGCCGCAGACCCTGCTGCAGGATCATGGCCTATTGCTTGCCGGCGCCCTGTTCGTGGTGCTGTTCCTGCGGCCGGTCCTGTTTTTCGTGACCCAGGCCGTCACCAATCTGATCGTGGTACCGCCACTCACCAACCAGATCCGCTGGCGCAACCACATCTACACGCTCGGCCATTCGCTCACCTATTTCCAGAACGATTTCGCCGGGCGCCTATCGGCGCGCGTGATCCAGGCCGGACAATCGATCCGCTCGGCCATCATCGCGGTGATCGGCGACCTCTGGTATGCCCTGGTCTTTGCCGGGGTCACCATCGGTTTTTTCGGCTCGGTCGATGCCTGGCTGGTGCTGCCCGTCCTCGTCTGGCTGGCAGCCTATGCCACGCTGCTCTCCTTTTTCGTGCCACGCGCTCTGAAGCGCTCGGAAGCCAATTCCCTCGGCCGCTCAACCACGACAGGCCGCATCGTCGATTCCTACACCAACATCCTCACCGTCAAGCTGTTCGCCCGTTCCGATCTCGAACGCTCGGCGGTCAAGGAAGCACTCAAGCGCTGGAACGAGAGCTTCCTCGACCTGATGCGACTCATTCTTGGCGCCAGCTTCGTCCTGCAGGTGCTCAACAGCCTGCTGCTGGTGGTCATCGCCGGCATGATCCTCGTGCTGTGGAGCCAGGCAAGCTTGACGGCCGGCGCCGGCGCGGCGGCCCTCACCTTGGTGCTTCGGCTGATCCAGCTTTCGGGCTGGTTGATGTATCTGATCCGCGACGTCTTCGAGAATATCGGCGCCGTGCAGGAAAGCATGCTCACCATCGCCAAGCCGCATGACCTCGTCGACGCCCCGGATGCCGCCACACTCTCGGTGCCTCGCGGGAAAATCGTCTTCGAGCATGTCCGTTTCGGCTATGGCGGAACGCTGCCGGTGTTCTCGGATCTTTCGCTCACCATTCGCGCCGGCGAGAAGGTCGGCATCGTCGGCCCGTCCGGCGCTGGCAAGTCGACGCTCGTCAACCTGCTGCTGCGCCTCTATGCGATCCAATCGGGTCGGATCCTGATCGACGGGCAGGACATTGCCGGCGTCACCCAGGACAGCCTGCGCCGGCATATCGGCGTGGTGACGCAGGACAATTCGCTGCTGCATCGCTCCATCCAGGACAACATCGCCTATGGGCGTATGGAAGCGAACCAGGATGCCATCGAGGATGCGGCGAGGCAGGCCGCCGCGCATGATTTCATCGTCACGCTGGGGGACCAGGATGGTCGCGCCGGCTATGAGTCGCGCGTCGGCGAGCGCGGCGTGAAGCTCTCCGGCGGGCAGCGCCAGCGCATCACCATCGCCCGCGTGCTGCTCAAGGATGCGCCCATCCTGGTACTGGACGAAGCGACCTCCGCGCTCGATTCAGAGGTAGAGGCAACGATCCAGGGCCAGCTTCGCCGCCTGATGCATGACAAGACGGTGCTGGCCATCGCCCATCGTCTGTCGACGATCGCGGAACTCGACCGGTTGATCGTGCTCGATGGCGGCCGCATCGTCGAACAGGGGCGGCATGAGGATCTGATCGAACGCGACGGCCTCTATGCCAGGCTGTGGCGACGCCAGTCCGGCGGCTTCCTGGCTTTGGAAGATAGTTCGGCAGCCTGAGGCAATGTCGAAAAAATGCATTCGTCATCCCCGGCTGAGCCGCTCGCGAGCGCAGCGAGAGAGGGCGAAGGGAAGGGGATCCAGGAGCCGAAGGGAACAGCCCTTGGCCCCTGGATCCCCTTCCCGGGGTCTTTGACCCCGCCGGGGATGACAATCCGTTCGATTCAATTATCGAGGAACGGCTCCTCCAGCCTCATGGCTGCATTGACTTGATTGGCGCACGCCACCGCAGCTCGAAATCAACCGCCTTGGCACTCGCGGGAAGGCTAACCCGGAGGCCACCCTCCTCCGTGGTTGCAACCACCTCGCCGTCGAGGCTTGCCTGAGGCTTCATCCCGGCACGAAGATACGGGAAGCGCAGGGAGCATGCTCTTTCCAGCGGCGGCAATCGCAACGATATCGCACCGGCAGCAATCGAGAGTTGGCAGATCCGGCCGGCGACATCGGTGTCCAGCAGAGTGCGCTCGCCCTGGATCAGGCTCAGGCGGCCCTGCAAAATAGCGAGGCGAACCTGTCCCATGGGGCTTGCGAAAGGCCCGAACTCGCCCTCCGAACCCGGATTGGCGATCTCCCAGCCATGCCAGGGCGTGACGTCGGTCACCGCGGCGATGCCGAGCTTGGCCATCAGCGCCCCCCAGTTGTAGAAGCGCTCGGTGTCGGGCTGGTCGAGCGGCTCACCCGTCTCGGCATTGTAGTTTTCCGGGCAGATGCGGCGGCTTTCCCAGACGGAGCGGAACAGGGCGAAGCTGCGCTGCGCCAAGACAGCAGCCCTGTCGTCCAGCCCGTAGCGACGCAGCCCGTGATAGACGAGATAGTTGAAGGGCGGCCAGATCCGGCCCCGCCAATAGGAATTGTCGCCGAAGGCAGGATCCGCACGGCTGACGCCGGGGATGACCGGGTCACCGCCAAAGGCCATCGGATCGTCGAGATGCTCACACAACCGGCCGACCTGCTCGGGCGTCGCGGCGCCGGCAAGCAGAGGATAGAAACTGGTCGGCGCCAGGCTTTTCACGAAGCCACCACCACACCGGCGATTGGCGAAGATGCCACGCTCGCCATCCCATAAACTCTCGCGAATACGAGCTTTCGTGGCTTCAGCGCGAGCGAAATGGGCGACCGCCTCCGTCTCATGCCCCAGTTCCGCGGCCATCAAGGCGAGCATTTCGGCATCGAGGGCCAGCAGGCTGTTGAGGCCGACATCCCAGCTATCGAGCGTGCGCGTGACTTTGTCGTAGCAGGCCTCATCGTGGACAGGCGAATTGTCCATTGCCGATTCATTGCGGGCCCCGAAATGGGTGCCCTTGTAGAGGCCCTCGCCCACATCCGAGGTGCCGAAGGAGGCAAGGCCCGTCCCGCCCGGATCGCGTTCTCGCCACCACCAGGCATGATTACGGGCCAGCGTGGCATAGGCATCCTCGATCAGGTCTCGGGCGCGATGGCGCAGATAGAGTTGCCAGACCACGAAGCCGCCGATGGGACTTTGGCTGCGGTCGACCCAGGCATCATTCGCCGTCAGCAGGCAGGGCAGATTGCCCTGCGGCGTTGCGCCCGAAAACACGGCAGCGAGATTATCGCGTGCCAGGCCGGCATCGAGTTCGCCGGCCATCAGGGCAGCATAGAACTGGTCATTCAGCCAGACGCCGAAGCCGCCGAATTTCCCAAGGTCCCAGTTGCGGCTGATGGCGGTATAGGGGCGCTGGTTGATGCCGTCCCAGATCGTGTTCCAGGCGACGACGTCGCGTAGCGCCGCCAGGGCGACAGCGGGCTCGCCTTCAGCTTGGGGCGGCACCACCTCAGGCCGCGCCAGCAGGGCCCGCGCCTGGGTGATCGCAAGATCCTGCCTGTCGGCAATCGCGAGTGCGAAGCGATTGTCGCGCATCATTTCCAGGTTGAAGCGCAGCACGAGGACCGGCGCCGCCTCGGCCCGGGAAGCGGTATGGAAATAGCCGTGCGTTTCGTAGTCCTGCATCGCGTCGGCGAGGCAAGCGTGGCCGGTCACCTGCACGGCTGGTTCCTCGCTGACGAGCGCCGCGAAGCGGTGCCCGACACGGATGATGGCAGCGCCGTGCGTTTCGTCGAAACGAACCTCCTCGCCGTTATCCGACGAGAGGCAGAGATTGATCCAGAAGCGCAAACCCCATTCGCCGGTCTTGGCCGTATGCCAGCTGCCTGTAAGGCTGAAGGGATCGGGTTTGGTGTAACGCCAGTCGAGGGTGGTTCCGGCGTGGGAGAGTTGGAGCTCCACCAGCGAGGCATCGAGGGCGTGCCGCCCCAGCGCGAGGGCATCGCCCGGCTCGAACAGGCAGGCCTTGCCCGTGCTGGCCGCGAAGGCAAGCGGGGTGAGTCGGAGGCCGAGCGGAAGGAACACCATTTCCGCCGGCCGCGACGACCAGCTGTTCCAAGCGCGTTCGAGAGGAATGTTGAGGCTTACCGGCATGTCAGGCCTGCAGCAGCACGGTGTTGGCCGGCGACCAGGCCAGCGTGATGGCCTGCCCGGGCGAGACCGACGAGATCTCCCGGTTCTGCGACAGGACCTTGATGTCGCTGCCACCAGGCCCTTCGGCGATGAAGGTCGAAACAGCGCCCGCATAGATGATCTCGCGTATCCTCGTGGCGAAGACATTGTCGCCCTCGGGTCTTTCTCCGGGCGCGAGAAGTCGCATTTTCTCGGGTCGCACCGCCGCCGTAGCCTGGCTGCCGGGGCTCGGCAGCCCATCGTCCGTGCGAATGACGCCGCTCCCGATCGCGATCCCCTCACCGGTCACGCTGCCCTCGAAGAAATTGGCGTCTCCCAGGAAGGAGGCGGCAAAACGGGTGCGTGGGCGCTCATAGATCTCGAGCGGCGCCCCCTCCTGCACGATGCGCCCGCCATCGAGGATGGCCACCGTGTCTGATAGTGTCAGCGCCTCCTCCTGGTCATGGGTAACGAAAATGGTGGTGAGCCCGCTCTCGCGCTGGATGCGGCGCAGTTCGATCTGCATGTCCTGGCGCAGGCGCCTGTCGAGCGCGGACAGCGGCTCGTCCAAGAGGAGCACCCTCGGCTTGGTCACGATGGCGCGGGCCAGCGCCACGCGCTGCTGCTGGCCGCCCGAAAGCTGCTTGGGCTTGCGCTGCTCGAAGCCGGTGAGATGAACCATCTCCAGCACCCGGGCCACCTCCTTGCGTGCCGCCTCGCCGCGGATGCCCTGGCGGTTGAGGCCGAAGATGACATTGTCGAAAACGCTCATATGCGGGAACAACGCATAGGACTGGAACACCATGCCGATCTTGCGCTGCCATAGGGCGACCCCGGTGACGTCCTCGCCCCCGAACAGGATGCGCCCCTCATCGGGGTCGACGAAGCCGCCGATGATGCGCAGCAGCGTGGTCTTGCCGGAGCCCGAAGGGCCGAGCAGGCTGGTGAACTCGCCCGCCTTGAAGGCGGTGCTCACCTTGTCGAGCACCCGCAGGGACCCATAGTCCTTGCTGATCGAAGCGACTTCAACGCCGATCACGACTGCCTCCCAGATTGGACAATTGGGCGAAGATCAGCACGAGAACGGCCGAGACGCCGAGGAAGATGGCGGAGATCGCATTGATCTCCGGCGTGAAGCCCTTGCGGATCGAGGTATAGATCTCGACCGGCAAGGTGGAGACGCCTGGTGTGGCCAGGAAATAGGAGACCACGAACTGGTCGAGCGAAACCGCGAAGGCGAACAGCAGGGCCGCGATGATGCTCGGCGCCAGCAAAGGCAGCGTCACCGCAAAGAAGGCATGAATCGGCGTCGATCCCAGGCTCATCGCCGCCTCCTCGAGATCGGCCCGCAATGTCTGCATGCCGGTGCCGACGATCAGGACGACATAGGGGATGGCCAGGGCGACATGGCCGATCAGCATGGCATGCAGGCCGCGCCCGATGCCCGTCCAGAAGAAGAACACCAACATGGCCGTGCCGGTGATCAGCCAGGGAATGGCGATCGGCGGCAGCAGCAGCACCTTGAGCAGCGACTGCCCCCGGAAGGTGCGGCGGTTGAGGGCAAGCGAGGCCAGCGTGCCCACGGCCGTGGCGATGATCGAGGTTGCCAGGGCAATCAGCAGGCTGTTGTAGGTGGCCGAGAGCAGCGGCCCGTTCTCGGCGAGCACGCCGAACCAGTGAAAGGTCGGCTCGATCGGCAAGGTGTAGAGGGGCGAGGCGTTGAAGGCCATCGCCACCATCACCGCGATAGGCAGATAGAGGAAGATCAGGGTGGCGGCGAGGAAGGTACGGCCGAGAGCGATCATGGTCCCCTCCTACGGCGTCGCCGCGCGGCCGGGCAGCACGCGCGAGGAGACGGCGAAGATCAGTAGCACCACTGCCAGCATGGTGAAGGACAGGGCTGCCCCCAGCGGCCAGTTGAAGGCCGCGGTGAACTGGTCCTCGATCACGGTGCCCATGGTGACGCCGATGCGCCCGCCCAGGATGCGAGGCTCCATGAAGCTGCCGATCACAGGCACGAAGATCAGGATCGATCCGGAAATCAGGCCGGGCATGCAGAGCGGCAGCAGGATCTTCCAGAATACCACCGGTGTGCGTGCACCGAGGCTACGGGCGGCCTCGATGGTCGAGTCTTCGATCGCCGTGGCGGAGAGGTAGCAGGTCAGGATCATATAGGGCAGATAGGCATGGACCAGGCCGATGATGATGGCCGGAAAGCTGTAGAGAAGCGACACCGAGGGCGCCGCCGGCACGATCCAGTGCAGGGCATAATCGAGAATGCCTCCTTCCCTCAGCACCATGGTCCAGGAGAACACGCGCACTAGCCCATTGGTCCAGAACGGCAGGATGATGAGGAGGAACAGGATGTGCCGCGAGCGCCCGGCCGTCGCTCGCGCCAAAGCGATTGCGGCGGGAAGGCCGATCAGTGCACACAGGCCCGTGGTCCACAAGCCGATCTGGATCGAGGTCCAGGCGACGTTGAAGAGATAGGGCCGCTTGATGAAGGCAAGGTAGTTGTCGACGGTGTAGACCAGCGCCCGCCCCGGGACCGGCGAACTCTTCAGGAAGCTGAAGAACAGCATGGCGCAAAGCGGCAGGAAGACGGCCAGCAGCAGCCAGCCATAGGCCGGCGTCAACAGGGCCGCCGTCGTCCAGCCCTGCCCCAGGCGCCTTCGGGGGCCTGCCTTGCCGCCATCGGCTTTCGACACGATCTCCACCTGTGCTTCCCCTTTCGGTCCCCCCGGCCACGCTGCAGCACGCAGGGCAGCGGCGCAGATCCGGGATCGCGAGCAGAACGATGCTTGTTTCAGCACGACCTTTGCCATTGCCGGGCTTGACCCGGTAATCCAGTCCACCTTCCCATGCTGGAAGGGCCGAAAATCTGGATGCCCGGGTCAAGCCCGGGCATGACAAAGGTCGGCGCCATCCGCCCTACTTGGCGTAGAACGCCTTCACTTCTTCCCACAGATCGTTGAAGGCCTGGCGGCGATCATCCGGCAGGGCGGCCATGAAGGTCAGCTTCGGCAGGTAGTCGGCCTTGTGGATCTGCCGGTTGAGATCATCGGCCGGCAGCTTGTTCATCGCCCCCTCATTGGCTGAAGCCGGGGCGCCCGCCTCCTTGGCCCAGGTCAGGTAGAAGGTCGGGTCGATCATGTAGTTGAGGAATTTGAGTGCATCCTCCTTCTTGGTGCTCGACGTCGGCACCGCCAGGCTGTCGAGCCAGCCGATGGCGCCTTCCTTGGGTACGATGAATTCCACCGGCAATTTGTGCTGGCGGATGGAGCGCACCGCCGCGCCGGACCAGTAGACGGAGATGTCGAAGGAATTGGCGGCGAAGGCCTTGTTCCATTCGTCCTCGCTGGACCACATTAGCTTGACGTTCGGCTTCATCGCCTTCAGCACCTCGGTGATCTTGGCGAGGTCCTTGGGATCGTTGGCATCCTGGCCGGTCAGCAGGGCGCCGATGCCGACGGAGGTCACGGCATCGTCGAACAAGGCCAGCTTGCCGGCATATTTGGGGTCGGAGAAGATCGTCCAGCTGTCGGCGCTGATGCCCTGGCGCACGGCGAGGGAATTCATGCCCCAGAGCCAGGCGAGACCATAAATCTTGCCGTCGGCCTTGAGATTGGCGTGATCCTTCAACGCCGGGGCCAGATCCTTGGCATTGGCGATGGTGGCAAGATCGACCGGATCGATCAGGCCTTCGGCCTGGGCCTGCTGGGTACGGGCGCTGTTGATCAGCACCACGTCATAGGCGCCGGGATTGGTACGCAGCTTGGTCAGCATCTCCGGCTCGGAGTTGAAATAGTCATGCTTGACCGTGATGCCGGTCTGCTCGGCAAAGGCCTTGAGCGCGAAGGCCTCGTCGGTGCCGTAGCCCTTCCAGTTAAGCACGGTGATTTCCTTGGCCTGGGCGAAACCCGGGCGTATCCACAGGCCGGCGACGGCGGCGGCTCCCAAGGCGGTGAAATGACGGCGCGTGATCCGATATGTCATCTTTCCAATTCCCTTCGTCGATGGCGACATTCTGCTCTCGATTTTCTTATCATTGGCTGGGCGTTCGTGCCTGCGGGGGCATCCACCCTATCGTGTTGTTGTCTTGTCGTGGTCCTGCGTGGCGAGAAAAGCGTTCAGTTCTTCCGTGCCGGGCGCGGTCGCCGGCCCCTTGCGCGTGACGGCAATGGCGGCGGCGGCGTTGGCCCGCCGCGCGGCCTCGGCAGCCGGATAGCCGGCCGCGAGGGAGGCCAGAAACACGCCGGTATGGGCATCTCCCGCTCCGGTCGCATCGACCATGCGCACGGCCGGCGCCGGAACCTGCAGGCCGGACTGGCCAATGTCGCCGCCGAGCAGGAAGCACCCGGCTGGGCCATCCCTCAGGATCACCAGCGTGTCCGGCGACAGGCGATCGTGAGCCCGCTTGGCGGCCTCCGTCTTGTCATCGGCTCCGGTAAGCAGGCCGGCCTCGCGCCGGTTGAGGGTGACGATGTCGGCCCGCGCCAGCACCGCGGCCATGATGCCGGGTGGAATGTCGGCGACCAGGGGACCGGGATCGATCATCACGGTGACGCTGGCCGGCAAGCCGCCGACCCAATCGGCGATGGCGGGCCCAAGCTGCGGGTAGCAGAGATCATAGCCCGAAGCGAAGAGCGCATCCGCAGCGCCCAATCGCAGCCCGGAAAGCGGCTCCCGTCCCGGCCGCGCCTCGACGCCGGGGCTGGTGACAAAGGTACGCTCGCCGTCGGGCTCGACCAACACGATGCAAAAGCCGCTGTCGCCGTCCGCGCTCACCGGCATCAGCGCCTCGATGCCTTCGGCTGCCAGTTCGGCACGGATGCGCTCGCCATAGGGACCCTTGCCATGCTGACCGGCAAAGGCGGCCCTGAGCCCGTTGCGGGCCGCCGCCGTGAGAATGTTGAAGCCCCCACCCGCACTGATCGTCGCCTCGGACCCCAGCACGTCGCCACCGCGTTGCGGCAGGCAGGGCACGTCGAGGCGGACATCGGCCAGGATGCTGCCCACGGACAGGAGACGGGTGGGAGTCGGCCTGCTGCTCATGCCGTGGAAGCCCCCTTCCCAGCGGGAGGCAGGATCGATGCCCTGCCCCGCAGCGCCAGCAGGCAATCGGCCAGGCCGACAAGATCGAGATCCGGATTGGCGGCCTCGAGGGCTGCGATCACCGGAGCGGGAAAAGCTTCAACGCCATGGCAGGCACCCGCTACCGCGCCGGCAATGGCAGCAACGGTATCGCAATCGCCACCGAGGCTCGCCGACAGGCGGCAGATGCGCCAGGGGTCCTCGGGCGCCAGCGAGATGATGGCCATCGCCGCCGGCACGGCCTCCTGCGTAGCGACGCCGGTGCCGACGATGTCATAGATGAGTTCGAGGGCCTCGGCCTCGCCTTTGCCCCGCACCAGCTCGATCGCCCAGCGGATGCGGGCGGCGATGTCCCCGCCGGCGAAATAGAAGCCGCGCCTGGCGCCGTGCCGGGCACCCTCCACGGAAGCCTGCAGCGCCTCATCGATGCTTGCGCCGTCGATGGCCGCGCTGACGGCAGCAGCGACGGCCGAGGCGCCGGCAAGACCGATGGTGGTGTTGTGGGTGACATGGCCGGACTGGAAGACGGCATCGACCAGCGCCTCGACGGGACGCGCCGGGAAGACGATGCCGACCGGGGCAACGCGCATCGCCGCGCCATTGGTGGCGCCGGTGCGCCCGGTCTCGTCGGTGGGCATGCCTTCGGCGATCAGTGTCAGCGCCTTGCGGGTGGAAGGGCCGAGGAGATCGGCAGAGCCCGCCGCGATCATGCGGGTTTCCCAGGCGAGGAGTTCATCGGCGAAACGCCGGGGATCGACATAGCCTTTGCCCTCGACCAGGAGTTCGCCAAGGATGACGGCCTGGTCGGTATCATCGGTCACCCGGCCGGCCGGCATGCCGCGGCTGATCGGATTGTCGTCGGGCGCCGGCTCGAAGCGCTCGAGAATGCCGTAACGTGCCGAGACGAGGGCTCGCGGCATATATTGCGTGGGCATGCCAAGAGCGTCACCGATCGCCAGGCCGACCAGCGCCCCCCGAGCACGGCTTTGAGCGGAAACGGCCATGACTCCCCTTTCGAGAAAGCGCCTAAAATTCGTTTGTGTACAAACGATCTTCCCGTGCAATTCGCCCCCTGTCAAGGGGCATCCGGCCAGAGCGTTTTGCGATTTGGCGGTTACATCAAGAATCGCAAAGACGCGTCGGACCAAAGAGCTAGAGCACGTTTCCTTCAAATTGAATCACCAGGAACCGCAAAATGCTTTTGATATCAAAGCGCCTCTCTCGAAGACCGTTTCGGTAAGAACGCATTTTGCCCTAGAGCAAACAAACGTCTCCGTCTAAACGCGCTTTGCTCTAGGTAGCCGGATACTGCTCTCTCCACACCGATTCCGGATCGGCGTCAAAGGAAAAGCCGGGATTTCTCCCGGCTTCGTGTTCGTTCCTGGCGCCGCGACAAACCGATTCGGAAAAGACGCCTACAGCCTTGATCTTTCGTCAGAAATCGAACTTCTCGATATTCTCCTTCGTGAACACGAAGGGCGAGCCGAGCAGTACTTCCGAGCCATTGATCACGTTGAGCTCACCGAGCTTACCGGCCTTGACCTTGGTATCGCCGGGCTTGAGCGAACCATCCGCCGTGGCGCGCAGGACCTGCATGGCGGCATAGCCGAGATCGACGGGATTCCACAGCACCACGGATTTCACGCAATCCTTGGCGACATAGGGCTTCATGGCATTGGGCGTGGCCAGACCGATCACCGCCACCTTGCCGCATTGGCCGGCCTGGGTGACAGCCTCGGCCGATGCCGGCGTGGCGACGCTGGTCATGCCGAAGATACCCTTGAGATCGGGCCCGTATTTGTTGATCAGCGTGGTCGCCTGCGAGAAGGAGAGCGCATTGTCCTCCTGCGCTTCCACCGTCTCCAGAAGCTTCAGCTTGGGATGGCACTTGGCGGAATAGGCTGCCATCTCGGCGATCCAGCGAGCCTGGTTGGGCGTGGTGAAGGTCGAGGTGACAATAGCCACGCCCGCATCCTCGCCGCTCTCCTTGACCATGGTATCGACCATGGCCTTGGCGATCCCGTTGAACTCGGCCTGGTTGACGAACCACTGGCGGGAGTCCGGGGTGGAATTGGCGTCATAGCCGACGACGTTGATCCCCTTGGACAGGGCCTTCTTCAGCACCGGGGCGATCGCGACGGGATCGTTGGCGGCATAGAGAATGCCGTCGACGCCGGAGGTGATGTAATTGTCGATGAAGGTGATCTGCTCGTCGATATTGGCCTTGGTCGGCCCGTCGGTCTTGGCATCGACATTGCCGAGTTCCTTGGCCGCGTCGGCAATACCCTTGGAGGTGGCGTTGAAGTAACCGATGCCGATGAGCTTGGGTACGTCGACCACCTTGATCGGCTTGCCCTTGCGGTCGGGCGCGCCGGTGACGGCACCGCCATCATAGGGCTTGCTCGTCGCGCTGGCCGGCGTGGCATCGCAGGCGAGCGGATTGGTGGGCAACTCGTCGCCGCCGGTCCAGGCCGAGGCGGCATGCGCCAGGCCCACCAGGGATACGCTCAGAGCGAGCGCCAGGGATATGCGGATCATGGTCTTCCTCCACTGTTCGCCGGCCTTGGGCCGGCTGCCATTGCCGTCCTCGTTGCCGGAGAAACCGATTCCGGAACAAGGGCCAGATCGTTGAAATTGCACGTCTTACACTTGCATACCCTTTCAGGCAGGAGCGCTAGCCCCGCCCGAAAGGCCTTCGTCAGGCCTGCCGCTTGCGACCGGCCATGCGGCTCAGCAGGGGAACCAGATTGCTGAGCAATACGGTGAGGATCAGCGCCGTGCCGATCAGGATGATGGTGCTGTCGCCCTTGTAGCCCTGCAGCAGCAGGCCGTTCTTCAACGCCTGCATCAGGGCCAGGCCGAGCACCGTGCCGATGATGGTGCCGCGGCCACCGAATATGCTGGTGCCACCCAGCACCACCGCCGTGATGGCATCGAGCTCCCAGCCCGACCCCATGTCCGAGCGCGTGGTCGTCACCCGGGAGACGAAGATCACGCCAGCCAGCGAAGCGCAGAGACCGGAGGCGCCGTAGATCAGGATCTTGGTACGGTCGACCGCGATACCCGAGAAGCGCGCGGCGATCTCGTTGGAGCCGATCGCATAGGTGGCGCGACCGAATACCGTCAGGCCGAGGACACAGGCCGCCACGACCGCCGCCAGCAGGAGCAGCCAGACCTGCACCGGCACGTCGAGCACCTGCCCCTGCCCCAGCACCAGGAACCAGTCGGGATAGCCACGCACGGACCGGGCCTGGCTGATGCCCTCAGCCAGGCCGCGATAGAGGGCGAGCGTGGCCAGGGTGGCAATCAGGGGCGGCACCTTGAAGCTGGTGATGATCAGGCCGTTGACGACGCCGCACAGGGTGCCGAGCGCCAGTGCCAGCACGATGGCGACCGGCAGCGGCAGGCCAAGATTCTGCCAGAGCACGCCGAGCACGATAGCGACTACGCCGACGATCGAACCGACGGACAGGTCGATGCCGCCGGTGACGATGACGAAGGTCATCGCCAGCGCGATCAGCCCGATCTCCGTCATCAGCCGGGTCTGGTTGAGCAGGTTGTCTAAGGTGACGAACCTGTCGGACGATTGTGCCAGGAAGACGAGCACCACCGCCAGCAGCACAGCCAGGATGCTCTCGTGACGAAGCAGGAGGGAACGCCAGTTCATCTTGCCCTCCCCTCAGAGCATGCGGTGGCGGCGGACCATGTCCGCCAGCACGGTGATGAGGATGAGCACGCCGACGATCGCCTGTTTCCAGAACACCAGCACGTTGGAATAGGGCATGAAGGTCAAGGCCGAGGTGATGGTGGCGAACAGCATGGCTGCCAGCGTGGAGCCGATCACCGTGCCGGTACCGCCGAGGATGGAGACGCCGCCGATCACGGCCGCGGTGATGACGGTGAGCTCGAGGCCGGGGGGTACCGTCGACTGGATCACCTGCAGCTGCGTGGCAAAGAGCAGCGCCGCCAGACCGGCAAAAAAGCCGTGAATGGCGAAGACGGCAACGGTCACGGGCTTGGCCGGAATGCCGGCCGCGCGTGCGGCCTCGGGATTACCGCCGACGGCATAGATGGAACGCCCGAAGGCCGAATAGCGCATCCAGAAGGCAACGGCCGCTGTCAGCACCACCATGATGACGATCGGCGAGCGCACGCCGAACCAGTTCGCCTGGGCGATCATGAAGTCGGGCGGCAGGTTGTTGATCCAGTTGCCGCTGGTCGCCAGGATCAGCCCGCCCTTGAGGATCGAGAGCATGCCGAGTGTGACCACGATGGAAGGGATGCTGGCATAGGCAACCAGCACGCCGACGAAAGCATTGATGGCGATGCCCACCAGCACCGGCACGAGCCAGGCGATCCAGATGGGATAGCCCTTGGTGGCCAGCGTGCCGGCAATGGTGGCGAGCACGCCGATCAGCGAGCCGATGGAAACGTCGATGTGCCCGGAGATGATCACCATGGCCATGCCGATGGCGGCCACCGCGATATAGGCATTGCCGGCGAAGATGGCGTTGAGGTTGCTGGCACCAAGGAAGCGCGGATTGTAGAGGCCGATGGCGGTGATCAGCACCACGAGCGCGCCGAGCACCACCATCTCCTGGCCGAGCCCGCCGAAGAGGCGTGCCAGGGGACCGCGCGAGGGCACAAGGGCGGAAGAGGATGCAGTTTCGCCCATCAAGCCGCTCCCTGCAGGGGTTGGGCATTGGTCATGGCAGCGCCGACGGCATCCGGCGTCGCTTGGGCGCGATCGAATTCGGCAACGATGCGCCCGCCATTGATGACCAGGACCCGATCGCTCATGCCGAGCACCTCCGGCAGTTCGCTCGATATCATCAGGATGGCGACACCCTGCTGCACCAGCCCTCCCATCAGGATGTAGATCTCGGCCTTGGCGCCGACATCGATACCGCGGGTCGGCTCATCCATGATCAGGATGCGCGGATTGGCCTCCAGCCACTTGGCCAGCACGACCTTCTGCTGGTTGCCGCCGGAGAGTTGGCCGACGATCTGCTCGGGGCCGCGGGTGCGGATGCCCAGGCGCTTGATCGCCTCCACCGAGCGGCGGATCTCGTCGCCGAAGCGGATGGAAAAGCCGTTCGACATCTTGTCGAGCACCGCCATCGAGACGTTCTCCCGGATGGTCATCGGCCGCACCAGGCCCTGGGAGCCGCGATCCTCCGGCACATAGGCGATGCCGAGGTCCCGGGCCTTGCGCGGGCCGTCGATCACCACCTTGCGACCATTGACCAGGATATCGCCGGTGCTGGCCGGGGTGATACCGAAGACGGTCAATGCCAGTTCCGTGCGCCCCGAGCCGATCAGGCCGGCGAGGCCCAAGATCTCGCCGGCCCGCAGGCTCAGCGAAATGTTCTGCACCTTGCGGCCGAAACTCACGTCGCGCAGCTCGAGTGCGACCTCGCCGAGCGTTGCCTCCACTTTTGGGAAAAGCTGCTCGATCGAGCGGCCGACCATCATCGAGACGAGCGAGGCTTCGGTCACCTCGCCAATGTCGCGCGTGCCGATATAGCTGCCGTCACGCAGCACCGTGACCCGGTCCGCCAGCTCGAAGATCTCGGGCATGCGGTGGGAGACGTAGATGATGGCGACGCCGCGCTCGCGCAGCTTCTTGACCACGCTCATCAGGCGGCGCACATCGGCCTCGACCAGGGCGGCCGTCGGCTCGTCCATGATCAGCAGGCGGGCCTCCTGCGACAGTGCCTTGGCAATCTCGACCCGTTGGCGATTGGCCACGGAAAGGGTGCCGACCTTGGCATCCACGTCCAGATCATGGCTATCCAGGGAATCCAGGAGATGGCGAGCCTTGAGGCGCATCGCACTCCAATCGAGCCCTCCCCAATTGCGGCGCGGTGCATTGCCCAGGAAGATGTTCTCGGCCACCGTCAGTTCCGGGAACAGCAGGAGCTCCTGATAGACGGTGGCGATGCCGTGGCGGCGCGCATGCCGTGGCGAGGTGAAGCGGACGGTCTCGCCGCCGACCGTCAGCGTACCCGTATCCGGCTGATGCACGCCGGCGATCACCTTGATCAGGGTCGACTTGCCGGCACCGTTCTCGCCGAGCAAAGCGTGGACTTCACCGGGACGCACGTCGAAATTGACGTCGCGCAGCACCTTCACGCCGGAAAAGGATTTGGAGATGTCGCGAAGGCTGACGACGGCCGTCATGGCGCCCTCCGAGTGACTGCCGCCATGAAACGCCCCAGGCGTGACCGAAAGGCTTGCCCGGTGGCGATCGCCATCCGGCCGACCCGCGTCTCCCCCATGTCCGCGCCTCTCCTCACGCTTTTTTGTAAGACATATCGCCCAACTAGATCAAAAATCGTCTTTCAGCAAGCGGGATAACGCATAATGTGCAATAATTAACTCACGCATGATCTAGAATCATCACGCTTACAAAAGTCGAATTTACGAGAGAAATTGATTTTATCTTTTACATTTCAATAGATAAGGACAAGCCAACGCCTCCATGAAGCTGCGTAGCACCGCCAACGCATGCAACGTCCTGAGCACCAATTCGATTGATCTCAATCACAAAGCCCACCGCGCGGCCAAGTCAGACCGCATCGGGCGCAAGAGAAACGATCCGGATCGTGATGCCGGCATTCTCCAGCATCTTGGCATCCCGGTCGGACAAGCCGTCATCGGTGATGAGCACGCCCACCCGGGAAAGCGGCAGGGCGACGCTGCGTGCACGGATGGCGAATTTCCGGCTATCGGCCAGCACGACGACCTGGTCGGCATTGGTGCTCAGGTCGATGATGGTCCGAACCAGCAGGGGATGGGATTCGAGCAGCCCGTCGCGGCTGATGCCTTGGGCACCGAGGAAGAATTTCGATGCGTAGAACGGCTGTGCCGGAGCGGTCGGGTGAATGATGCCCGGCTCCCGATGCAATTCGCCGCCGGCGATCGTCAGGCCGCAACTGCCATGGTCGCTGAGAAAGGCGACAAGGGGCATCGAATTCGTGTAGAGGCGGACATTGCGATGGGCGAGCTTCGCGCCGAGATAGAAGCAGGTGGAGCCGCCATGGATGATGACGGAATCGCCATCGCGCACCAGAGTTGCCGCATCCTCCGCGATCGCCTGCTTGGCTTCCACGGCAAGGTCGCGATTCTCGTCATAAGGCTTGGCCGCATGACGGCCTGGCGCGGCTGAACCGTCGAGCGCGGCGATACCGCCATAGACCTTCTGTGCCTTGCCGGACTGGTCGAGCTTGTCGATATCCCGCCGGATGGTGGCAGCCGAGACACCCAGTTGCCCCTGCAGGTCACGCACGGTGAGGAAGGGGCGCTTGCCCAGAACCTCGATGATCCGGTTCTGGCGGTTCAGTTCGCTCAAGGTTCGCTCCCATCGGACGTTTTGTGAGCAAACTAGATCATGGCGAGCGCCGCTTCAATCGATCTTCCTCATGCCTTCCTGCACCATCTCGGCGTAAACGAGATAACGCAGGGGGCCGCTGGTGACGGCATTGAACGGCCAGCAGGTCGCCAGCACGAGATGACGGCCGGACGCGGCGGGATCGATCCCCGAACCATCCCAGCGGCGTATGTCGTGACCGGTGACGCGATAGCGAACCGCGATGCCGTCGCGGTTGGTGACCTTGATCTCGTCGCCAATCCGCACCTCGCCGAGGAAGGCGAAATGCGTATCGCGATGGGCGGCGTAGACGGCGGTACCCTCCTCCCCGGCGGCCGGCGTACCGGCGACGTGAGCCGGCCCGAATGCCAGTGCCTGCCCGCTCGCTCCCTCCAGAGCCACCGCGCTCTTTGCAAGGCGAGGCACCTCGATACGGGCGGCCGGATAGGTATCCAGCCAGGACCAGGGCTTGACGATGGCGCCGCTGGCAACGGACTGGTCGAAGGCCCGGTCGAGCAGGATCTGGGCCAGGAAGGCCTTGGTGTGGATCCACACCCCCTGCCCTGCCAGGACCAGGCCGGCGCAGAGCAGCAAACCGGTTATTATGAGGCGGAGAATCCGCACCCTCCCCTGGAGGGGTCGGCCATTCCTCTTGGAATGGCCTATCGCACCGCTTGGCTCGTCGCTCAAAGTGGAGCAATCACCCCACCCAGGCCTGTCAGGCCTACCCTCCCCCTCCAGGGGAGGGTAGGAAGGCCCCGCCGCTGCGGGCGGTAGCCTTTCGAGTTTGAGCGCGATCATGCTGGAGCCCCGCGCCGGCGGGTCAGGAAGCCGAAGCCAAGGCCGCCGGCGAGTAGCAGGCCGCCGATGATCAGGCGCAGTTCGGCGTCAGTGGCGGTTTGCGGCAGGCTGATCGTACGCGAGGCATCGATCGTCTGCACCTTTCTGCCATCAAGATCGAGCAAGGCCTGGCGCTGCTCGCGGTCGGCAGCCGTCTCGCCCTTGATGCCGAAGACCTTGTCAAAATCCCAGCCGGCCGGCAGGTTCAGCGGCACGTCGGAACGGGACAGGCGCACGCCGCGTGGGCGGACCGGGGTCTTGTCCACGGCCACCAGGCTGGTGAGGCGGGTGACGAGGTGATGATCGAGGGCAAGAGCCAGGATGCGCTTGTCGGCATCCTCGCGGCTGATCTGGCGCAGTGTCTGCGCCACTTCGGTATCGTCGATCTTGCGTCGCGCCCACAGCTTGGAGATGCCGGCTCCCTCAGCGGCGCCGGCAACCGGCAGCGTGACTGACCAGCCCTTGCCGTCGATGAGGCCACGAACCTCGACATTGCCCTTGAGATGCCCGACCTTCGCGGCCAGCACCAGCGTCTCGCCGTGGTAGAGATCGGGCAGGATGCGCGGCGTCACATCGGCGGAGCCGGCCGAGATGGCGACGTCGACATTGGTCATCGCCGGGCTTTCCAGCTTGTCGACCAGTTGCTTCATGCGCTCCTGCACCTGATCGACCGAGCCGATCTGCATGAAGGCGCCGCCGCCGAGTTCCGCCGCGCGGGTCATCAGGTAGGAATTCGGCGCCGAGCCGATGCCGACCATGAAGACACGGGAGCGGCCGCGATGCGAGGCGATGGTGTCGAACAGTTCCTGCTCATTGTCGATGCCGCCATCGGTGATGAACACCACCTGGCGCAGGAATCCCAGATTGGCGGTATTCTGGTCGTCGACATGGTCGTCCTTCAGGGCCTCCAGCATGGGCGCAACCATCATGGTGCCGCCATTGGCCTGGAGACGCGAGACATAGTCCTGGGCCCGCGCGATGTTCTCTGCCGTGGCCGGCAACGTGCCGCCGAACAGGTTGGTGAAGGTGTCGTCGAAGCGGATGACGTTGAAGCGATCGGCCTGTGACAGGCGGCTCAGCGCATAGCCCAGGCTGGCCCGGGCCTGCTCGATGGAGGTGCCGCCCATAGAGCCGGAATTGTCGATCACGAAGGTGACGTCGCGCGGACGCTGGTCGGCCTGCGCGGTCTTGAGGCCGGGGGGCGTGACATAAGCGATCAGATAATCGTCGCTGCCGACCCGTTCGCGGAACAAACCGACGCCGGGCGTCTGGCTGGGCTGGGCCTGCCAGGTCAACTCGAAATCGCGATCAGCCGGCACCGATCCCGAAGCCAGCTCGATATGGCGGGCCTGAGGTCCCTTGTCGGTGATGTTGATGGGATGAAAAGCGCTCTTCACCTCGCCCAGCGCAAAGCCGGCGTCGAGATCGATACGGATCTGTACGGGATTGACCGGCGCGTTCTCGCGCGGGTCGAGGACGGGTGCCTGCGGTACCGGGCTCGACGCTGGAGCCGGCGTAACGGCACCCCAGCCCGACTTATCCTGGAAGGTCACGGTCTGGGCCGAGCCGGCGCCGACCGCGTTCGGCGAGAAGCGCGGCGCCACCACCAGCGGCACGCGGAGCGAGAAAGTGTTGTCGGCCTGGCGCACCGGCTCCTGATACTCGATCTGGATCACCACCGTGTCACCGGGGCCGATATTGGCGATCGAGTTCATGAACATGTTCGGCCGCTGCTGCTCGACCAGTGCCGCCTTCTTGCCCTCGGCTTTGGCACGCTCGTAGACGAGCTTGGCCTGCTGCTTTTCCTTGATGTCGGCCACCACGACGCGCTGGCCGATCACCATCTTCATGGTATCGACCGCGGCCCCATCGGGCAGCGGGAAGACATAGACACCCTCGACCCAGGATTTGCTGGGGTTGTGGAACATCTGCGTCAGCGTGGCGCGGATGGTGGGGCCGCTGACATTGAGCTGCACGTCTGTGGCCGTCCTGACGGCCTCGACATAGCTGCCGGGATCCTCGGTGCGCATCAGCAGCGAACCCGCCTTGACGTCGTCGACGGTGATGCGGGGAGCGGCATAGGCGCCGACCCCGAAGATGAGGAAGGTCGCGAGGATCAACACCGCCATGAGGAAACGTTCGGCGAGCGCGACCAGCGCTGCGCGACCGATACCGGAATGAGGATGCCGTCGTCTGCCGGTTTGGCGGCCGGCAACCGCTTGGTTCATGTTCATGTCGTCCTCGTTGAACGCTGTCGGGCTTCATGCAGCCTCGTTCTGTTCTGCTCCTGCGAGGACTGTGCGTACGAGCTTCATTAACCGCGTTTGTTAGGCATAAACCGTCACAAAGCGCCTTGCCGGCGGTGAACTCCTGCGGCAATGTCCGGTTTTGTACGTGATTGTGCGCGATGGCCTGTCGTGAGGCCTGGATACAGCGTGATCGCACCAGCAGGATCAGCCCCGTGACGTCGGACAGCGAGTTTTCCAGCGAGCAAGCCCACCAGATCACGCTCGCGGTCCGCGAGACCCTGGCGCGCCGGCGCATTTCACGGCAGACCCTGGCCGAGAAGGCCAAGATCAGCCTGTCGACCCTGGAGAAGGCGCTGTCCGGCCGGCGTCCCTTCACGCTGGCAACCGTCATTCGGTTGGAGGAGGCGCTCGGGACGAGCCTGCGCCCTACTGATCACACCGTACCGCCAGCCACCGTCCAGGGAGGCGGGACGGCACCGGAGCATCTGGGTTCCTACACCAAGGCGGCCGTATCCTGGCTCACCGGCAATTATCTCACCTTGCGTCCGTCCTTCGGCGAAGCTGGCGCGGTTTTCGCCTACCGCACCGAAATCACCTGGAACGACAGCACGTCCCGCCTGATCTTCCGCGAAGCCGAGCGCCTCGACACCGGCTTCAACCAGGCGGGCGAAGTCTCGGTGCCGAACCAATCAGGCCATGTCTATCTGGTGACCTCCATCAGCGGCCAATATCGAGTGGCCGTGGTCGGCCGGCCGATGAACACGGGCGAGATGTACGGCATTCTCACCTCGTTGCGCGCCGGCCGAGGCACGCAGCTCACGCCCGTCTCGGCCGCCATCGCACTGGTCCCGATTCTGCCCGGTCGCGAGGACGATCTCTCCTTCGGCCGGATCGGCCCCTCCCATCGCCATTATCAAGCCTATCGAGACCACCTCGACCGCGTGACGGCAGACGAGTTCGCGCTGTTCAAGGCGGGGCCGTAACGGGCGGCTGGTCTTCAGATCAGCCTGATATCTCCACGCCCGCCGAATGGAAGAGGCGGGTCCGAAAACCTGCCTCCCGATGAGTTTCACCCCTCCCCATCCGCGAAGGCCAATCCCTCGTCGGCCCAGCCGGTGAGGCCTCCGATCATGATCTTCACCGGGCGGCCGAGCCGGGCGAGCTTGAGGGCGGCCTGGTCGGCGCCATTGCAATGCGGCCCGGCGCAATAGGCCACGAACAGCGTGTTGGCAGGCCATTGCGCCATGCGCTCCGCATCGATCTCGCGATGCGGCAAATAAAGGGCCCCCGGAACGTGCCGGCGACGAAAGGTTTCCGGCGACCCGACGACATGCAGGAGAACGAAGTCCCGTTCCCCGGAGGCAAGCGCCTGGGCCACGTCGGAACAATCGGTTTCGACCGAAAGGCGGCGCTCGAAATGCGCAATGGCATGATGGGGTGGTGCTGCGGGGATGGCGCTGACCAGGCTCATGATCGTCTCCTGCTGTGGGGCTGCCATCCTCGTAGATCACGCGCACCGTGATGGCAGCTGGCGCGATTGCCAGACAGCGTCAAGATCTGGCCAGAATGGCTTCAGGCCGCCGCGACACGTCTTCGATATCCGCCGCAACCAGGCTCAACAGTCCGGGAAAACGCGCCTCGACATCCTGTCGGCGCAGGCTGGCGGTGCGACTGTTCCCGCGATCGACCTGCCGGATGAGGCCGGCTTCGCGCAACACCCGGAAATGATGCGTCAGCGTCGCCTTGCTGACATCGAAACCGAAAGAGGCGCAACTGCGCGCCGTACCCTCCGGCGCCAGCGCCAATTCGGCAACGACGCGCCGGCGCAACGGGTCGGCCAGAGCAGCCATGAGGCGGCCGAGCTGCATCTCCTCCGGTTCCGGATGGCCCTCGCGATCCGCCATGGAAAACACTCCAAAGGTAAGCCTTGCGTCGTACCTAAATCATCTGCTAGGTAAGGCGAACATCTTACCAAGGAGGCGATCATGATCAAGACCCTGTCGGGCAAGGCAGCCATCGTGACCGGAGGAAGCCGCGGTATTGGCGCTGCCATCGCAGTGCGCTTGGCGGAACTGGGCGCCGATGTCGCGATTACCTATGCCAGCCGGGCCGACAGTGCCGAGGCCGTCGCGGATCGAATCCGGGCGAATGGCCAGCGCGCCTTGACACTCCAGGCCGACAGCGCCGACGCCGTGGCCGTACGGGACGCCGTGGACCAGGCCGCTGCCGCGTTCGGCCGTCTCGACATCCTCGTCAACAATGCAGGCATCTTCACCAGCGGTACCGTAGAGCAGGTCACCCTTGAAGATTTCGACCACATCATTGCCGCCAATGTGCGCGGCGCCTTCGTTGCCTCCCAGGCCGCCGCCGCGCACATGGGCGAAGGCGGGCGCATCATTTCCATCGGATCCAATTTGGTCGGACGCGTCGGACGCGCCGGCATCGGTCTCTACGTGATGAGCAAGGCCGCCCTCACGGGCCTCAGCCAATCCATGGCCCGCGACCTCGGCGCGCGCGGCATCACCGTCAACATCGTCCACCCCGGCCCGACGGATACCGACATGAACCCGGCCTCCACCGATCGTGCCGCCCAGGCACGGACGGCAATGGCGATCCCCAAATATGGCGAACCTGCGCAGATCGCCGGTCTCGTCGCCTGGCTCGCCAGTCCGGAAGCGCAATATGCCACCGGCGGCGCCTATACCATAGACGGCGGCACCAATACCTGACCGGCGCGTGTCGATACGCACGGCGGCGCCCCGCCATGTGTTGTTGAGAGGACACAGCCTTCGATTTTCATGTGACGGTTGCCTGTAAACACTCAGGCAACGATTGAAGAATCCAAAGATCGAAGCGCAGTTTATTGCGTCGACTACAATGAGATCGAAGAATTTCGATCGGACCATTCGGGGCTTCAACATGCGTCGTCTTTTGACCGGCCTGGTCTTGGTGTCGAGCTTGGGCATCGCCTCAAGCTCGGCGAATGCGGCCAGTATCTTCGAGAAATTGTTCGGCGGCCCACGCCAGCCCGCCAATGCCGGCGCCGTTGCCGCCGTCTCGCCGATTCCACGCGAGGTGGTGGCTTACAACGGTCGGGAGAAGCCCGGGACCATCGTGATCAATTCGCCGGAACGACGGCTTTATCTCGTGCTCGATGACGGCACGGCACTGCGTTATGGCGTTGGCGTCGGCCGCAAAGGCTTCGAATGGGGCGGTGCGCACCGCATCTCGCGCAAGGCGGAATGGCCGGGCTGGACCCCGCCCCCACAGATGCGCAAACGCCGGCCGGACTTGCCCGCCTACATGGCTGGCGGCATCCAGAACCCGCTTGGCGCCCGTGCGATGTATCTCGGTTCTTCGCTCTACCGCATCCATGGCTCGAACGAGCCGCAGACCATTGGCCAGGCCGTGTCGTCGGGCTGCATCCGCATGACCAATGACGACGTCACCGACCTCTACGATCGTGTAAAAGTCGGCACCCGCGTCGTTGTGGTCCGCGGCTGAATTTCGTGTCATCCCGGACGCGCTGCAGTATGAGATGCTGCGGCATAGATCCGGGATGACCCGTACTATTGCGCCGTCCAGCCTCCGTCGACCGGCAAGGTGGTGCCGGTAATCTGCCGGGCGGCATCGCTGCACAGGAAAACCGCGACAGCCGCGATCTCGTCGACCGTGACGAACTCCTTGGTCGGCTGAGCGGCCAGCAGGACATCGTGCTTGACCTGCTCCTCGGTCAGGCCCCGCGCCTTCATCGTGTCGGGGATCTGCTTTTCCACCAGCGGCGTCCAGACATAGCCGGGGGCGATGGCATTGGCGGTGATGCCGTGCTCTGCAACCTCGAGCGCCACCGTCTTGATCAGGCCGGTCACGCCATGCTTGGCGGCAACATAAGCCGATTTGAAAGGTGAGGCGACGAGCGCGTGGGCCGACGAGGTGTTGATGATGCGCCCCCATTTGCGCTCTTTCATGCCGGGTAGCACCGCCTTGATCGCATAAAAGGAGGCGATCAGGTTGATGCGGGTGATCGCCTCCCACTTGTCATCCGGAAACTCGTCGATCGGCGCGACATGCTGAATGCCGGCATTGTTGACCAGGATGTCCAGGCTGCCGAAGGCTTCCTCCGCCTCATGGATCATGGCGGTGATCTCCGCCCCAACCATCATGTTAGCGCCGCTGTAGCGGCACTTCACGCCGAAATCCTTCTCGATGCCGGCCCGCTCATGCTCGATGGCGTCTGCATCGCCGAAACCGTTGATGGTGATATTGGCCCCTTCGGCTGCGAGAGCGCGGGCGACGGCGAGGCCGATGCCGCTGGTCGAGCCGGTGACCAGGGCATTGCGGGAAGACAATTGGGCCATATTCATCTCATGAGACAGGAAGGCGGGAAGGCGCGGCATCGACGTGCCACCGGCCCGGAAGCTGGCACGGCCAGATGTCGCCCTTATTACAGTTCGGCCCTGTGCGCGGCGGACACGGACCTGTCATGCTGCCGTGCAACATAGCGGCGATCCCTTCCCTGCTTTCTCATGAAGGACATCCCGTGGACCAAGCCGACGTCGTCAAGCGCGCCTATGCCATGCCGCTGACCAATCCCTCCTTCCCGCCCGGCCCCTACCGCTTCTTCGATCGCGAATACATCATCATCACCTATCGCACGACGCGCGAGGCGCTGGAGGCCGTGGTTCCCGCGCCGCTGGAGATCGACGAGCCGCTGGTCAAATACGAGTTCATCCGCATGCCTGATTCAACCGGCTTCGGTGACTACACCGAGACAGGGCAGGTCATTCCCGTGCGTTACAAGGGCCAGCACGGTGCCTATGTGCATTCGATGTATCTGGACGACGATGCCCCCATTGCCGGTGGGCGCGAATTGTGGGGCTTTCCCAAGAAGCTGGCGACGCCCAGGATCGTGCATGAGGGCGAGGTCATCGTGGGGACGCTGCATTATGGCAGCGTGCTGTGCGCGACCGGGACCATGGGCTACAAGCATCGCCTTGCCGACCGGCAGGCCGTGCTGGACTCGCTCGCCGCGCCGAACTTCCTCATCAAGATCATCCCCCATGTCGACGGGTCGCCGCGGATCTGCGAACTCGTGCGCTACCACCTCACGGATGTGACGCTCAAGGAGGCCTGGACGGCCCCGGCAGCGCTGGAACTCCATGCCCATGTGATGGCCGACGTCAGCCGCCTGCCGGTGCTCGAAGTCGTCTCGGCCGTGCATTTCGTCGCCGACCTCACGCTCGGTCTCGGCGAGGTGGTGCACGACTATCTCGCCACCGCCCGCTGATCCTGCCTGTCTTACCGGAGTTTTCCATCGTGCTCGAACGCAACAGAGACAAGGCCGCGCGCGCCACCATCGAGGAAATCTCGGCGCAATATGATCGCATCGCCCTGGTGTTCCAGGGCGGCGGCGCGCTTGGTGCCTATCAGGCCGGTGTCTATGAGGCGCTGGCCAATGCCGGCTGCGAACCCAACTGGCTCTCCGGCGTCTCCATTGGCGCCATCAACGCCTCGATCATCGCCGGCAACGAGCCGCGTCACCGGCTGCAGCGGCTCGAGCAGTTCTGGCAGACGATCTCCGGCCGCAAGATCTGGGCCTACACGCCGGAAGGCGATCTGTTCCGCGACATCCGCAACCGCACCAGTTCCTGGATCACCATGTCGCAGGGCCAGCCCGGCTTCTTCAAGCCGCGCCTGCCCAATCCCTGGCTCGAACTCCCGGGTGCGGATGGCGCCACCAGCTTCTACGACACCTCGGAGTTGAAGCGGACGCTGGAAGAGGTCATCGACTTCGATATCCTCAACGACGGCCGCAAGCGCCTCAGTGTCGGCGCGGTCAACGTGCGGACCGGCAATTTCATCTATTTCGACACCGACCAGGTTCGCATCGGTCCCGAGCACATCATGGCCAGCGGTGCGCTGCCCCCTGCCTTTCCCGCCATCCGCATCGAAGGCGAATATTACTGGGATGGCGGCATCGTCTCCAACACGCCGCTGCAATATCTGCTCGACCAGGAAGAAGAGCGCAGTTCGTTGGTGTTCCAGGTCGATCTCTTCAGCGCCCGCGGTACCTTGCCGCGCAGCATGCCGGACGTGCTCTCGCGCCACAAGGACATCATGTATTCGAGCCGGACGCGGCAGAATACCGACAATTTCAAGCGTATCCATGGCATCAAGACTCATCTGATCGATGCGCTGAAGCGCCTGCCCAAGGACCTGCTGACGCCAGAGGAACAGGCGCTTATCGACAGCCACGCCAGGCTCGGCGTCGTCAACATCGTGCACCTGATCTATCAGCACAAGAATTACGAGGGTCACGCCAAGGACTATGAATTCTCGGGCACCTCGATGCGCGAGCATTGGGATATGGGGCTAGAAGACACCCAGCGCACGTTACGCCATCGCCAATGGCTGCTGCCGCCCAAGGACGCCGAGGGCGGCATGGCCATTCACGATCTCCATCGCGAGGATCCCGTCTGACGAGGCACTATCCCCCTCACCGGCCAATCGCCGTGTCGCCGGGCAGTGGTTGGTCTCCAGCAGGCCGAGCGGACTTACGCTCGGCAGGCCCTTCGCTCAGCGCTGCCCCGGCCTTTCGCGCGACAGGCCCTTCTCCTGGAGATCGGCGAGATAGGAGGCCCAGCGGCTCTCCTTCTCCCGGCCCAATTCCGCAAGATAGGTCCAGGTAAACAGGCCGGTGTTGTGCATGTCGTCGAAGGAGATGCGTACGGCGTAATTACCCACCGGGTCGAGGCTCAGAATCGCCACATTGATCTTGCCCCCAACCGTCTTGCGTTCGGCGGCACTGTGGCCCTGCACCTCGGCACTCGGCGACATCACGCGCAGCATCTCAGCGCTGAACGCATGGGACCGACCGTCGTCGAAACTCACGGTCAGGGTCTTCTTGTCCTTGGACAGGCGCAATTCGGTTGGCCAGGCCTTCGCGACGTCTTCGCTCACGGCATCTTCCCTTTTTCGTTCTGATCGCCACATAGGGAGAAGGCGGATGCTGCGCAAGCAGCAAACCCATGTTGTCAGAGCACTCGGTTCGATCTCTGCGACATAATGGCAGTTTCCGTAGACAATCATTGGTGTTTGGGCCGCTGTCGGCTTAGAAACATACCAAAGGGGACATGCCCCTAAAGCGTTTTTCGATCCGGCGCTTCGGCAACATTCGCAAAGGCGCTCTGGCCAATCCGTCGGATTGGCTTGGAAACAGGGAGTTGGAGCAGAGCGGCATTTCCGCAAAAACGCTTTGCTTCCGGGAGTATGGACGTGCTGGATGATCATGAAATGGCGGATGTGCCGCCGATGATCGACCCTTTCGGGCGCGCGATCAATTATCTGCGTGTTTCCGTGACGGACCGCTGCGACTTTCGCTGCGTCTATTGCATGTCGGAGGACATGACCTTCCTGCCCAAGAAGGATCTGCTCACCCTCGAGGAACTCGACAGGCTGTGCAGTGCCTTCATTGCCAAGGGCGTCAGGAAGCTGCGCTTCACCGGCGGCGAGCCCCTGGTGCGGCGCGATATCATGACGCTGTTCCGCTCGATCTCGCGCCATCTCGACAGCGGCCGGCTCGACGAACTGACCGTGACCACCAATGGCTCGCAGCTTGCCCGCTACGCCGCCGAACTCAGGGATTGCGGCGTCAAGCGCATCAATGTCTCCCTCGACACGCTCGATCCGGCCGCATTCAAGGCAATCACCCGCTGGGGCGATTTCGGCAAGGTGATGGACGGCATCGACAAGGCCCAGGAAGCGGGCCTCGCGGTGAAGATCAATGCCGTTGCGATCAAGGGCATGACCGAGGACGAAGCGGTCGGCCTGATTGAATGGGCGCATGGCCGCGGCATGGACCTCACCTTCATCGAAGTGATGCCGATGGGCGACGTCACGGGGCACCGAGTCGACCAATATCTGCCGCTTTCGGTGCTGCGCGCCCAACTTCTCGACAGCTACACGCTGGATGACATTCCCTATAATACGGGTGGCCCGGCCCGGTATGTCCGCGTCCGCGAGACCGGCGGCCGCCTGGGATTCATCACGCCGATGACGCATAATTTCTGCGAGAGCTGCAATCGCGTACGCGTTACCTGTACCGGCACTCTCTATATGTGCCTGGGCCAGGAAGACGCCGCCGATCTGCGGGCTCCGCTGCGCGCCTCCGAGGCGAACGATCTTCTCAACGCCGCCATCGATCGCGCCATCACCCGTAAGCCCAAGGGACACGATTTTGTCATCGACCGGCGCACCAAGCAGCCCGCTGTTAGCAGGCATATGAGCGTGACGGGCGGGTGAAGCCCTTCCTGCGCCCGCCAGCATCCTGCTGGCTCCTGGAAAACGTTACCCCCGCAAGAAGGGAGAGCCGGCAGGATGCTGGCGGTCCCAGGCGAATAACGCTCCCAGAGCGTTTTCGTCCAAACGCGCTTTGCTCCAGGGGTTGAAGACTCGGCCGGTTTGCCTTCCACTTGGCCCCCATAATGTCCAAGACCTTTGATGTGATCGTCGTCGGTGTCGGCGGCATGGGATCGGCCGCCTGCTATCAGCTCGCCAAGCGGGGCGTGCGTGTGCTCGGCCTCGAGAAATTCGAAATCGGCCATGCGATGGGTTCCTCGCACGGGTTGACGCGCATTCTGCGCCTCGCCTATTTCGAGGGCGCGGCCTATGTGCCGCTGGTGCAGCGCGCGCGGGAACTGTGGATCGAGACAGGCAAGCTCACCGGCGAGCCGCTCTTCTTCGAGGTCGGCGCGCTCGACATCGCCCATGAGGGCAGCGGCATCGTCGAGAAGGCGCTCGAAGCCAGCCAGGCCCACGGCCTGGAGCACGAATTGCTCGACCGCGATGCCATCGAGGCACGCTATCCCTTCACCCTCGATCGCAATCATATCGGCCTCTACCAACCTCAGTCGGGCTTCGTGGCTTCCGAGCGGGCCATCCTCGCCCATACGGCACTCGCCTTGCATCACGGCGCCGAGATTCACGGCTGCGAGGCCTTGATCGACTGGGAGCCGACCGCAGGCGGCGGTGTGCGTGTGAGAACCGACCAGGGCAGCTACGAAGCAGGCAAGCTCATCCTTTCGCCCGGCGCCTGGATCGGGGATCTCGTGCCCGCGCTCAAGCCTTCCACCGAGGTAGTGCTGCAGACGCTCGGCTGGTTCGCCCCTGCCCGGCCCTCCCTATTCGATCTCGCCCATTTCCCGGTTTTCACGCTCGAAGCCGACGAAGGCCATTTCTATGGCTTTCCGCTCTGGCAGCATCCGGGCTTCAAGCTCGGCTCGCCGCATTATGGCGGAGAGGCCTATGATCCCGATACCCCCACCCGGGAGCCCTCGCCCCGGCATCGCGAGCAGCTACGCGCCTGCCTCGCCAAGCACATTCCAGGCGCCAATGGCGACCTGCTCGGCCTCAAGGCCTGCATGTACACGATGACGCCTGACGAGCATTTCGTCATCGATACCCTGCCCGGCCATGAGCAGGTCATCGTCGCATCGCCCTGCTCGGGCCATGGCTACAAATTCGCCAGCGCCATCGGCGAAGCCCTCGCCGAACTCGCCACCGCGGGCCGTAGCCGCCTTGACCTCGGCATGTTCAACCTCGGGCGCTTTTCTTGAGATTGTCTCGGTTTGTCTTTGCCAAATCGTCGGACAAAGTATAGGTAAGTATTATTCTCTTACCCTCCTGATTGCCCGCTGCCTGCCGGCGGCGATCTTTTGATTGCGCCTCCATGCCACCCGCACAATCGCACTGGTCCGGAATCGTCGCGATGGTTCTCGCGACAGGGTTGTTCGTCGTCAGCGACAGTCTGATGAAGCTCACGGCGCAGGGCCTGCAACCGTTCCAGGTCCTGTTCATGCGCGGTTTCTTCGGGCTGTTGTCCTGCAGCCTCCTGCTGATCGCGACCGGACAGGTGCGCCAGCTCGGCGGCGCGTTGCATTGGCGCGCCGTGTTGCGCGCCCTGCTCGAGGCGACGGCCACCTTCTTCTACATGGCGGCGCTGTCCGCCATGCCGATCGCCGATGCGATCGCCATCGGCCAGACCGCACCGCTGCTGGTCATCGTCGCCATTGCAGTCATCTTCCGCGAGCGGATTAATGCGATCCGCCTCGTTCTGGTCTGCACCGGCTTCCTTGGCGCCCTCCTAGTGGCACAGCCCGGTGGCTCGGGCCTGTCGGCCGCAGCGCTCTATGCTTTTCTGACTGCGATGATGGTGGCGACGCGGGACCTGCTCACCCGTGGCACACCGTCCACCATTCCCACTTTCGTCGTCCTCACCACCACGACCGTCGTGCTGACGCTCGCCACCGGCTGCGCCACCCTGATCCATGAGAGCTGGATGCCGCCCTCGCTCGACCAGTGGCTGACCATGGCCGCGTCGGGCTTCATCGTCACGCTCGGCCAGATGGCAATCTTCCTCAGCTACCGCCGTGCGCCGGCCGGGATCGTGGCGCCCTACTATTACAGCTTCACCGTTTGGGCGGTGATCGGCGGCTTCCTGGTCTGGGGCGAAGTACCGAACGGGCTCGCCGTCACCGGCATGGTGATGATCGTGGCGAGCGGGCTTGCTTTGCTCTTCGTCAAATCGAGACGAACACAGGAAGCCATCGCCTGATGACCACGGTTGCGTTCACCGAGGCCGATCTCGGCCGTCAGCGGGCCAATCAGCGAGGCATCGTGCTGATGATCGGCGCCATGGCCTGCTTCGTGGTGAACGATTCCGTCGCCAAACTCGCCACGGCCCGCATTCCGGTCAGCGAGGTGATTGCCATCCGCGGTGTCTTCGCGACGCTTTTCGTACTCGCCCTCATCCTGGCGAACGGCCTTCAGCGCCATTTCCGCCTGATCTGGCAATGGCGGGTCGCGGCTCGCGGCGGCATGGAGAGCATAGTTGCCTTCGCCTCCATTCTCGGCCTCAGCCATGTGCCGCTCGGCATCGCCACCGCCATCGGGCAGATCGCGCCGATCCTGCTGCTCGCCTTTTCGGCCCTGTTGCTCAAGGAGAAGGTCGATGCCAGGCGATGGGCCGCCGTGTTCGTCTGTTTCGCCGGCGTGATCCTGGTCGCCCGTCCGAGCACGGAGGGCCTCAACCTCTATGTGCTGGCAACCCTGGCTTGTGCCGTACTTGCCGCGCTGCGCGACCTGGTCACCCATCGTATCGGCTCCAGCGTGCCGACCCTGCTGGTGACGCTTGGCACCACCACCATCGTCTCCCTGGCCGGCTTCGCAGGCTCGGCAGTGTCCGCCTGGCAGCCGCTCGCCCTTGCCGACCTTTCGCTGCTGATGCTGGGCGGCCTGAGCCTGGTCGGCGGTCATGCCCTGGTGATCGCAGCCTATCGCGGTACGGACGTCTCGGCCGTCAGCCCGTTCCGCTATTCGGCCATCGCGCTCTCCGTGCTGGCCGGACTTGTGGTGTTCGGCGATTTGCCCGATGCGTGGACGGGCGCCGGCATGATATTGATCATCCTCAGCGGCCTTTATGCCGCCGGACGCGAGATGCGGCGCCGGCGTGCGATCGAGGCTGCTTTGGATAAGGGTGCCTGAGCAGGGAGTATGGCATGAGCGAGTTGGTGGTGGAGAATGTGGGTTCGGTACGCACCCTGACGCTGAACCGGCCCACAAAGCTCAACGCCTTTACGGCAAGCCTTCACGCCGAACTCCGCGCGGCCCTCTCGGCGGCAATCGCCGATGACGGCGTCAAGGTGGTCGTACTCACCGGCGAGGGGCGCGCCTTCTCTTCGGGCCAGGACCTCACCGAGGACCTGCCGCGCGACGACAAGGGCGGCATCGATCTCGGCCCTGCCCTGGAGCGGGACTACAATCCCCTGATCAAGCAGATCGTCACGTCGCCCAAGCCGACCATCGCGGCGCTCAACGGGCCGGCCGTCGGCGCCTCCATGAATATCGCGCTCGCCTGTGACATCGTATTGGCGGCGCGCTCCGCCACCTTACAGGAAGCGTTTGCCAAGATCGCCCTGATCCCCGATGCCGGCGGCACCTGGCTGCTGCCGCGCCTGATTGGCCCCAAGCGGGCTCTCGCCCTCATGCTGACGGCCGAACCGGTGCCGGCGGAGGAGGCCCTGCGCATGGGCCTGGTCTACAAGCTCTTCGAGGATGCGAGTTTCCGCGACGACGTCGCCGGTTTCGCCGCCAAGCTTGCCCAAGGCCCGGCCCTCGCTTTTCGCATGATCCGCGAGGCGATCCTGGCCAGCGCCGGTAATGATCTCGATACTCAACTGGCCTTGGAAGCAGCCCTGCAGCGCAAAGCCGGCGCTTCGTACGATTTTGCCGAAGGCGTTGCGGCCTTCCTGGCTAAGCGGGCTCCACAGTTTCAGGGGCGCTGACAACGCGTTTTGCGATTTGGCGGAAGCGCAAAGGCGCGTCGGGACAAGGTACCCGAGCAAAAAACGTTCAGTCATGAACGCGCTTTGCTCTAGAGTTGCGCTTTCTTAACGTGAAATCGTCGGCATTCCGGCCGAGAATGCAACCACGTTGAAGTTGAGGATCTGATTTGTTTCGTTCACGCTGGATCTGGCTGGTACTGGCCGCGATACTCGGCATCGCCGCCATCTATGTCGGTAGCAATCCCGAAATGGCGAGTCGCTATGCCCAGGCGCAGCGCGACGCGGCCCTGAGCGCGGATACCAAGCAGACGGTGATGCTGCTGATCGCCCTGGCTGTCGGCGGCTATCTCGCCTGGTTCTTCCTCATCCGCAAGGAGTGAGCGCTCGGCGTTCCGAGCCAGGGACGCCAGAAAAACGAAACCCCGCCATTGCTGACGGGGTTGCCTTGCGACAAAGACCAGGATCAAACCCGAAGGCGAAGCACCAGCCTATTCATTTTGATCGACCCATCCCCCAGTACATCCGTGGTAGGACTGCCTTTCAATCAGGCACCCGACGCGTCCGCCGAATCACCCTTGAGTGACTATATAGAGAGCCTTTGTGACGGGAACAAGATGGGCTGGAGCAAAATGCTTCAGCCCGCAGATGAATTTCAGACGTCGGCTTCCAAGAGCCTCTCGCGCTTTGCTCCGGCAAGCAGGAGAACCAGGCCCGCCATGCCGGCGGCATAGGCGACCAGCGGCCAGGCGGTATCCCCCGGCAGGATCAATACAGCCAAGGTACCGCCGATGCTGACCAGCAGGCTCTGCACACAGAAATACAGCGCGACCGCAGCACCGGCGATGTCATCGAAGCCTTCGAGCGCGCCATTGGCGGCAACACCGCCGGCGAGGACGATACCAACGGCGATCACCCACATCGGCGCGAGGAAGCTCCACCAGGACGGCGCCTCCATGATCTCGCCCGCAGCGAGCAAGCCGGCGCCAGCCAGGATCGTCACCATCGCCCGCTTGAGACAACCCAGACGCCCCCAGCGCTCGACACGGCCAGGCACGAAGCGCGTTGCGGCCATCATCGCCAAGGCTGCCGTAGCGAAGGCAAGGCTGAAAGCCAGGGGCGAATAGCCGGCCCTGTCGATCAGCACGCGGGGCGCGGTGGAGAAGAAGACGAAGAAGCTTCCCATCGCCGTGCCGAAGCCTGTCGTATAGGTCCAGAATGCATAGCTGCCGAGAACCGAGGTGGCGGGGCGCCGGGCGCCCTCCACCACTGCTCGCCGGGTCTCGGGCCAGCGCCATGCCGCATGGACGAAGGCAGCCGCCATCAGCAGTCCGAGCGTGACGAAGATCGCCCGCCAGCCGAAATGATCGGCAATGAGCGCCCCGGCAATCGGCCCCAGGGCCGGCACGAAGGCAAGCATGGCGCTGAACAGGCTGTAGATGACCGCACCCTCAGGGCGTTCGGCGTAGACGTCCCGCACCGTGGCGAAGGTTGCCACCAGGGCGGCGGAGGCGCCGGCCGCTTGCAGGAAGCGCAGGGCCACGAAGGCGGTGGCGTTCGAACTGGCCGCAAGTCCCAAAGAAGCGAAGAGGAACACAGCGGCGCCTCCGATCAGAACCGGCCGGCGGCCGATGCGGTCGGACAGCGGTCCGAAGACGATCTGCCCCACGCCCAGCATCACCATATAGAGGCTGAGGGTCAGTTGGATCACCGATACGCTGGTTGCCAGCGTCACCGGCATGATGGGCACGATGGGCAGATAGATATCCATGGCCAGGGAGGCGAGGATATCGAAGGGTGCCATCAGCAGCAGGGTCGACGGCAGGGTATAGCCCCAGACGGGGTTTTTGGCAGGCATGACAAAACATCCGCTCAAATGAAAACATTCGGCGGCGGTCTGCCTTTCAGCGCGAAACCGGACGGGATCGGACAGAACGCCGCAACAACATCGACATGTCGTTGCGGCCTAGCGGTCCGACGATTTGAGGCCCTTCATGTCCGGCTCCTGGCTGTCATTGCAATGGATGAGCGGCACGGCTTTATCAAAATGCTGCCGGGCGAACAATCCTCGGCGGGCATTTCCTCGACCGGCTACAGTGAGAGCCACCTTGTCAGGGTCGGCCCCTGCCCCTCAGGATTGCAGGCCATCCAGATCGGAGACCAGGCGCAGATAACCGCCGCGATAGTCCCCGAAATCCGTTAGCTGAGCATCCGCTAACTGGCCTGCATTCGTGCATCGCCCCACCCAGCTGCGCACACCGGCAACGTCCTCGGACGTGGTTTCCAGCGTGGCACCGAGATGGCGTTCGAGGAAGGCCGTGAGGGCTGCCACGGCCTCGTCGAGACCGGATGACGTCGCCAGCATCAGGCTTTCATAGAGCTTGCCTTCCTCCTCGTCGGTCTCGGCATTGTAGTCCGGCTCGCCGTCGAAACCTGACGGCGAGCCCATATCCTCGAGGGTCTTCATGAATGCGGCTTTCCCATCATCGCCTGATTCAGCTGCGCGGCTTTTCGAGCCGGGCGACGAGGCTGCAGGTATCCCAGCGCCGGCCGCCCATGGCCTGGACCTCCGCATAGAACTGGTCGACCAGTGCCGTCACCGGCAATTGGGCGCCATTCGCCCGTGCGGTATCCAGGCAGATGCCCAGATCCTTGCGCATCCAGTCGACCGCGAAGCCGAAATCGAACTTGCCTTCCTGCATCGGCTTCCAGCGGTTTTCCATCTGCCAGGATTGCGCGGCCCCCTTCGAGATCACACCGATCACCTTTTCGATGTCGAGCCCAGCCTTGTTGGCGAAATGGACGCCCTCGGAGAGGCCCTGTACCAGCCCGGCGATGCAGATCTGATTGACCATCTTGGTCAATTGACCGGCGCCCGAGGGCCCCATGAGCTGGCAAGCCTTGGCATAGTGGGCGATCACCGGCTCAGCCCGGGCATAGACATCGGCATCGCCGCCGCACATCACGCCAAGCGCACCGTTTTCCGCGCCGGCCTGCCCGCCCGAAACCGGGGCATCGATGAAGCCGAGGCCGAGCTTGCCGGCCGCTTCGTACAATTCGCGCGCGACCTCGGCCGAGGCGGTGGTGTGGTCGACGAAAACCGCCCCCTTCTTCATGCCGGAAAAGGCGCCTTGCGGACCCGTTGTCACCGAGCGCAGGTCATCGTCATTGCCCACGCAGGCAAAGACGATGTCGGCGTCCGCAGCCGCTTCGGCCGGCGTCGGCGCGGAAGCGTTGCCGTATTTTTCCACCCAGGCCTGTGCCTTGGCGGGCGTGCGATTATAGACGGTGACCTGATGACCGCCGCGTACGGCCAGATGGCCCGCCATTGGAAAGCCCATCACGCCAAGGCCGAGAAACGCCACTTTCATCGCAGAACTCCTTTATCCCAGCGCTTCCAACAGCTGCCAGGTTCAATAGATCGAGAAGGGGAAATATTTGTCGTTGATTGTCTTGTAGGTACCATCGGCGACGATATCGGCAATCGCCTTGTTGAATTTTTCGACGAGATCCCCATCGCTCTTGCGCAAGGCAATGCCCTCGCCCTCGCCGAAGAAGCTGGGATAATCGGCCACGTCGACGTCGGCCTTGATCTCGCAACAGAGGCTTTCGGGCTTGGCCAGCCAGCCGGCCAGCACCAGCTTGTCGGCAAGCACCGCATCGAGCCGCCCGGTCACCAGATCGGCATTGGCCTCGGCCTGGCTGCCATAAAGCTTGATCTGGGCGCCTCCCGCCTGGATCTCCGCCTGCAGGAAGGCGGCCTGCGCCGTGTTGGCCATCACACCGACCACCTTGTCCTTCAATCCCGCAGCGTCCCAGGCGGCGATCTTGCTATCCTTGCGGGCCACGAAACTGGTGGGCCGGTCATAATAGCGATTGGTGAAAGCGACCTGTCGCCGGCGCTCCGGCGTGATCGCCATGGACGAGACGATGGCGTCGACCTTGCCCGCGTTCAAGGACGGAATCAGGGCGTCCCAATCGAGAACTTCGAAACTGCAGGTCGCTCCCATCTTCTGGCAGAGCGCCTTGGCGATATCGACATCGAAACCGATGGGCTGATCCTTGGCATCGAGCTGGTTGAAGGGTGGATATTCGCCTTCTGTGGCGATGCGGATCGATTTCCACTCCCTGGCCGAGACAGTGCTGCCGGCAAAGGCGACGAGGGCGACAGCCAAGATGAAAGTGCCGATCCGCGTCATACCGTCTCCTCGATGATTCCCCGAAATGTCTGGCGATTTGGCGGAATCACCAGCAATCGCAGCGGCACCTCGAAGCACAAAAGAGTTCAGCCCTTCAAATGTGGCATTCATGCGCGGTTGCGCCGCCCGGTCCGCCTGCGCGCCGCCATCGCAGCGTCGAAAGCATCGCGGGCGGCCTGCAAGGCCGGCGTTTGCGCGAAACGCTCCGGCAATCTCGCCATCAGCGCCAAGCGGTCCTCCTCGCTCATCTCTACCCAGCGGCCGATTTCCAGGCCGGAGCGTCCGCAACCGATGCAAAAGCCGCTCGCCGCCTCGATGCGGCAAATGGCGATGCATGGCGTGGAGGTGATCTGCATGGCGTTCACAATCCAGATAGCGCGATATCGAGTAATCTAGGCATACCAGCCCAGCGGCGCCAGAGCACCTGCCAGAACCGCCACTTCGGCAAGCATCACGGCGGCACCGCAAACGTCGCCGGTCTGTCCGCCGATCTGCCGCTCCGCCAGCCTGGTGACAGCATAGGCCGCCGCAAGCCCGACCAAAGGCGCGAGAACCGACATGAAATGGCCGGTTCCGGCCCAAGCCAGGAGAGCCGCCACGACCATGGCAGGGACGGCTCCCGAGCGCCAGGCATGGCTGGTCAAACGGCCCACCGAGGCACCGGCGCCGTCCCGGCGCGCCGCCCCCAGCAAAACCAGCGGCAAAAGCCCCACGATACGGGAAACACCGACGGCAGCGGCCAAGATCAGGCCCGCGCGCCAGACGCTGCCCGTCGCCGTCAGCAAGGAGGCGAGCAACGACACCCGGGCGGCGAGGGCCAGCATCAGGGCCGTCGCTCCATAGGCGCCGATGCGCGAATCACGCATGATTTCGAGCTTGCGCTCCAGCGTGCCGCCACCGCCGAATCCATCCGCGACATCCGCAAGTCCGTCCTCATGCATGGCGCCGGTCATCACGGCCAGGGCGGCGACTGCGAAGATGGCGGCAACCGTTGCGGGCAAGCCGGCAAGATGGGCGATGGCCAGCACGATGGCGGCAGCCAGGCCGAGCACGGCGCCTGCCAACGGCGTGACCGGCGCCAGCCGCTCCATATCAGGCCGACCATGCGGATCGACTTCGAAGGACAGGACGGGCACCGGAAGGCGCGACCAGAAGCGCAGAGCCTGCGGAATGCTGGCGAAAAGCGATGAATGCATCATGGCGATGACCTGCATGCCATGCTGGCGCACATCAAATCAACGGTGCGATGACCCCTGCGGCTTTTCCTTGCACCGCCTCCCGTGTCGACGCCGGGGTATCAACCGTCGTCACACGACCTTTCCGCCTCGCAGTCATCGGTCTATAAGCGCGGCAAATCATTTCTCCTGCGCTGGAACATCCCAATGGCTTTTGCCGGCACCGCCCTGCCCTTCGACGACATACGCGAGCTTGCCCGCAACATGCCCGCCCTCGACGACAACGCCGTGGCAGGGGTGAAGCAGCGCGACAGCCAATTGACCAAGCCGCCGGGCAGCCTCGGGCGGCTGGAGACCATCGTCGAATGGCTCGCCGCCGTGCAGGCCACGCCCTCTCCCACGGTCTCGCGGCCCCTGGTGGCGATCTTTGCGGGCAATCACGGCGTGGTCGCCCGCGGCGTTTCGCCCTATCCGCAGGAAGTCACGCGCCAGATGCTGGAGAATTTCGCCGCCGGGGGCGCCGCGATCAACCAGATCTGCTCGACATTCGACATCGGCCTCAAAGTGTTCGATCTCGCTCTGGATATCCCCACCGGCGACATCACCTGCGAAGCCGCCCTCGACGAAAAAGCCTGCGCGGCCACCATGGCTTTCGGCATGGAGGCGGTTTCCGGCGGCATCGACCTGCTGGTTCTGGGTGAGATGGGCATCGGCAACACCACCATCGCCGCCGCCATCTACCATGCTCTCTACGGCGAGGAGGCAGCCCATTGGGTCGGCCGCGGCACGGGCATCGACGATGCCGGCCTGGCCCGCAAGATCGCGGCTGTCTCCGCCGCGGTCGAGTTTCACCGCGACCATCTCAAGGACCCGCTCGAAGTGCTGCGGCGTCTCGGTGGCCGCGAAGTCGCGGCGATGGCCGGCGCCATCCTGGCGGCCCGCAGCCAGCGCGTGCCGGTAGTGCTGGACGGCTATGTCGTCTGCGCCGCCGCAGCCATCCTCCATGCCATGGATCCCGCCTTGCTGGACCACTGCATCGCCGGGCATGTCTCCGCCGAGGGAGCCCATGCCGATGTACTGGTTCGTCTCGGCAAGAAGCCCCTGCTTGATCTGGGCATGCGACTCGGCGAAGCATCCGGCGCTGCCCTGGCGGTGTCTCTCATCAAAGCAGCTCTTGCCTGCCATACCGGCATGGCGACCTTCGCTCAGGCTGGTGTCACCGACAAGGCGTGAGCTGCGCTTGATGATACAGATAGGGCGGGACGACGACGAAATGTAACAAACCGTTACATCTCGTGTTCCACCCGCAAAAGCTTTGCCGCGAAGTGGTCACGATCGGGCGCTAGGCCTGAGTCGATGCTAGAGTCGGGTATGTCTCGGTAAAAATGCCTGCTGTGCTCTAATTTTTGTTTCGACGCGTCTTTGCGAATGTCGGTGATTCCGCCAAATCGCAAAACGCTTTAGGAGCCTATTCATGTTCAGGACGATCAGCGCCGCCATTGCCGTGTTTGCCTTCACGGCACCTGGCTTTGCCGGCGAGAAAACGGATCCCCGCTGCAGTCAGTATGGCGAAGGGTTCGTCTATTCGGCCGATACCGGCATGTGCATCAGGGTCGGCGGCGAGTTCAGGGCCGATTACGGCTTCAGGAAGCAGAGCGGCCTCGGCCAGCAGAGCGGCTTCGGCTCCTCCGTCAAGGGCCATGTCGATGCGCGCGGCAACACCGATCTCGGCCCCTTCCGCATCGTGGTCGAACCGACCGCACGCAAGTTCTGAGCCAGGCAGACTACCCTGATCGAACTGCAGGGTCTCAAGCGCCCGCTTTGTGCGTTTTCGCACAGACAGTTTTGGCATTTCGTGGGCTGGCCTCTCCTGGCCCATTCTCGCCGGTTTTGGCTGCTTTCTTTGAGTTGAAGTCCCGGGACTTTTCGGTTCATACCGGTGGATGACTTGACATGCATCACCCGGCTGAAGCCTCGCCGACCTGCGAGGTTTCCGATCGAAATAGAACAGACTTCGGCATGAGGCAGATACTTCTTCGCTCTCCCCAGTTCTCGATGCCCCGGCAGCAGGGGATCCTGTCATGCGTGTGACGGTGATCGGTTGCGGCGATGCATTCGGGTCAGGTGGACGGTTCAATACCGCCAGCCTGGTCGAAATCGAGGACCCGCAGGAGGGCCGCACCGTCTGCCTGCTGGATTGCGGCGCGACGACGATGACGGCGCTCAGCGCCATCAACATCGACCCCGACCAGATCGATTTGATCATGCTGACTCATCTGCATGGCGATCATTTCGGCGGCATTCCTTTCCTGCTGCTCGATGCGCAATGGGTCCGCAAGCGCACCCGTTCACTGCGCATCATCGGCCCTCCCGGTACGATCGAACGCCTGTCCACCACCATCGAAGCCCTGTTTGCCGGGGCGACCATGGAGACGCCCTGGAGCTTTGCCTGGAGCGTGGAGGAAATGGCGCCGGGGACGCAGCGCGAAGCCCAGGGCTTCACGATCCGTACCGTCGAGGTGGTGCATCCCTGCGGCGCGCCGGCCACCGCGGTGCGGCTGGAAGGCGGCGGCAAGATCTTCGTGCATTCCGGCGACACCGAATGGACCGAAGTCCTGCCTGAGATCGCCGACGGCGCGGACCTGCTCTTTCTCGAATGCTTCGCCATCGAGGAAACCCCGCCTCACCTCAACTATAATCGCCTGCTCGCCCGCCGCGGCGATTTCAACGCCAAACGCGTCGTGCTCACCCATATGGGCCCGACCATGCTGGCCCATCATGACAAGGTCGACCGCACCTTGTTCGACCTTGCCGAAGACGGCATGGTGATCGAGATATAGGTTCTACCTTGGAGCGCGGACATCTTGCCCGCTCTTCTCGCCCTGCATACGGCGGTTCCAAGAGCGGACAAGATGTCCGCGCTCCGATTCTTCTCACATCGGCGGCGCGGCGCCGTTCTGGCCCGTAGCGACGCTGTTTGTCCGCCAGTCCTTGCCGTCGGGCTGGGCCACGACGAAAACCGCGATCCCCGGCTTGATGATCGTGCGCTCGGCCGCATTGAACTGCACGACGGGAACCTCAGGCGGGATCACGATCTTGCGGCTGCCACCGGGAAAGCTGAGCATGACCTCCCGCCCCGCCGCGGTCGAGACGACCTCGCCGCCAACCGTGCCATTGGTCATGCGCGCGCCCGGCTTGGAATCCCAGTCCCGCTCGCCCTCGCCACTCTTGACGCCGGGCGGAAAGACATGGACCTCCAGCGATTTGCCCGAACCGTCTGCCTGGGGGATCTGCGCCGTGCCGATGAAGCTGCCGGCATGGATGGCCTCGACGCTGATGGGCGCCACCAGCCGGGCCTTCCAGTCAGGCGCAAGATGGATCGAAATGCTCTGGCCGTCCGGGGTCTTGAGGCTGAGCCCCTTGCCATCCAGCGACTCGATCATGCCGCGGAAGATCTTGCGAGGGGCCTCCTGCGCCTGGGCCGGAAGGATGAAGGCGAGCACCAGCAAGCCGGCAAGCCGATAGGGTTTCGTCATGATGCAAACTCCGCGCCCCCGCGACGCAACAGCGTCCCCGATGACGCAGCATAGCGCCGCGGCGAGACGAGGCGATTCACTTTGACGGGAGCAACGGGTCGGCGGCCCGATCAGGCGGCCTTGGCCTCGATCGCGCGGCGGACATGCACAGCCGCCTCGAACAGCACTTCGAGCCCGGCTCCCGGCTTGACCGCCTCGGTGGCGAGGTGGCGCCGATAGAGCCGCGCGCCCGGCCGCCCCGGGAAGAGACCGATCATGTGGCGGGTGATAGAGCTCAGCCGCACGCCCTCAGCCAACTGCCCCTCGATATAGGGCGCCATCGCCTCGATGGCCTCGAAGCCGTCGGCGACAGGCGCGGCCACACCAAACAGCGTGGGATCGACGGCGAGCAGGATCTCGGGATTCTGATAAGCCTCGCGCCCCACCATCACGCCGTCGAGACGGGCGCGATGCGTGCTCCATTCCTCGACGGCCTTGATGCCGCCATTGATGGAGATGGAGAGATCGCGATTGGCTTCCTTCAGCCGATAGACACGGCCGTAGTCGAGCGGCGGCACGTCGCGGTTTTCCTTGGGGCTCAGCCCCTTCAGCCAGGCCTTGCGCGCGTGCACGATCAGGGCATCGACGCCGGCAGCCCGGACGGTCGCGGTAATGCGATCGAGTGCGACCTCGGGATCCTGCTTGTCGATGCCGATGCGGCACTTGACGGTGACGGGCAGATCGACCGCGGCCTTCATCGCGGCCACGCACTCGCCGACGAGTTCCGGTTCCGCCATCAGGCAGGCGCCGAACCGCCCCTCCTGCACGCGATCGGACGGGCAGCCGACATTGAGATTGATCTCGTCATAGCCGAAATCGGCGCAGATGCGGGCCGAGGTGGCCAGGTCCTTCGGATTGGAGCCGCCAAGCTGCACGGCGATGGGATGTTCCTCGCCGGAAAAGCCGAGCAGACGCTGCCGGTCGCCATGGATCACGGCACCGGTGGTCACCATCTCGGTGTAAAGAAAGGCCTTCGCCGAGAGGATACGATGGAAGAACCGGCAATGACGATCCGTCCAGTCCATCATCGGGGCGATGGAGAAGTCTCGTTCCAACATGCTGCTTTCGTCGCTCTTTCACACTCGCGGCACCCATCCTGAGGGCGTCGGGCCGCTGAGCGCCGCAGGCTCTTACAGCATTTTCCTGTTTTTTTCAAAGAGTTGATCGCCGTCCATTCAGCCGACGCGCTGGACATAATAGCGCGGGATCTGCCCTTTTCCTCATCTCGATAGAAATCGGCGCAGAAACGGCGCGAGATGTGCCGACATCAGGAAAGGAGCCATGACCATTCCGCTGAAGCCACCTCGACCAGACCGACACGCGCGTTCTGGTTGGCAACATGAAGAACCCAGGCGAGAAGGTCGGCAACGAAACCTGAAGCGATCTGGTGCCAGCAACCGCTTGAGCGTTGCTTGTTTCATAAGCAGTTTAAAAGGCCGCTCTGACTAAGCTGAATGGAATGTAACCTTGAAACTGCCATGGCTTTCGGCCGTTTTGGAATAATAGACTTTGCGTTTAGCAGTGCGCGATGCCATAATTCTCCGGCAATGCGCGGCTGGAGAGTTTCATGCGCCCGAATCGTGATGCCAAACATTCTCGATCAAAGATAGCCTATCAAGTATTATTGGCGACAACAGGACTTCTAGCCATCCCAATAGACGGACAGGCGCAAGAATCAACTGCTCTCTCCCTGTCCTCTTCGCCATCCTATTCTTGGTCCGGGGCCTATTTCGGGGCGCAAACCGGCGGCGGATGGGCGCGTGCTCATTACAGCCTGGGTCCTGCCACCCGAAGGCGACCGGCTCAACCAATCGACATGGCCGGCGGTTTGGCCGGGGTCTATGCGGGATATAATTTTCAGTCGGGCCCATTGGTGGCCGGCATGGAGGCTGACTTCGCAAAGACATGGATTCGCGGAGATCGCTTCGTCGTACCGCTCAATGCCATGTCCGTCGGTTCGCAGATCGATTGGAGCGTTTCCGTTCGGGGGCGGCTGGGATACGCGATCGGCAACTTCCTGCCCTATGTAGCCGGCGGAGTGACGTTCGCCGACGCAAATTTCCCGACCGTCCTGTATGGCGGGCAGGCACCCCGCAACGACCACCAGTCGCATGTCGGATGGACCATCGGCGCAGGCATCGAATACGGGCTATCCGAGAACCTGATCCTTCGCACCGAGTACCGCCATACCGATTTTGGCAAGAAATACGTATTCCGAACGATGCCCGATGGTTCCGCCGATCGCCCGGCGCAAACCTCAATCGCCACCGACGAGATCCGGGTCGGCATCGCCTGGAAACTTGGAGCCCCGTCTGGATGGGGCGAGCAAGCTCTTCCTTGGGCGAAACTCCCGCCCTTTGATTGGAGTGGCCCCTACGCCGGCGCCCAGGCCGGCTTCGCCTGGGAACGGTCCAGCTATTATCCGCTCACGGCAATATCGTCACGGGTTCAGTTGAACACGTCGACCACCGTCCCGTGGATTTTCGCCGGCTATAACTGGCAGGTTGGAAGGATCGTCCTGGGTGGGGAAGGCGACGTTCTCCTATCGAAAATCAACTCCCGCGGGGTCCTAAGGGATGCCCATGGCACACCCTACCCAGACTTCCAGGTCGCGTCCGCCCTGGATCATGCTTGGTCGGTTCGGGGTCGGCTCGGTTTCGCTTTCGGTCGATTTCTTCCCTACATTACCGGAGGCGTTGCCGGAGCCAAATTCAGTCATACCGTCGAGACCCCCTTCGAGCAGCGGAAGTTCAACCATCATTTCACGCGTTGGACGGCGGGAGCCGGGGTGGACTACGCACTTACCAATCATCTGCTCGTCAGAGTGGAATACCGCTACACCCCTTATGGAGAAGTCACTCCGCACAGAGGGCCTAGCCATATGGTCGACATCAGGACGGATGAGGTTCGCATCGGCGCCGCCTTCAAACTGTGAGGGCATGGGTCGCAACAGCCGAGGCAGTCTTTGAGCGCCGGCGACGGCGCATCTCTCGCCGAGCGGAGAGCTCCGAATATGCAGATGAAAGGGAAGTTCTCAGTACGGTTGTGGGACACCGCTTTCGCTGCTCTTTACGCCTCTAGAGCAAAGCGCGTTCACACGTGAACGCTTTTTTCTCTAACTCTTTGTTCCGACGCGTCTTTGCGATTCTCGGTGATTCCGAGAAATCACAAAACGCTTTAGCGCCCAACACGATGATATCGCCCGTCCTCAGCCGACGCGCTCGACATAATAGCGCGGAACCCGCCCCCTTTCCCGGTCGCGATAGAAATCGGCGCAGAAATCGGCGAAGGCCCGGAAGCGGCGCGAGACGTGGCGGCGCCGGGAGTATATCAGGTTGATCGCAGTCTCCGGCGAGCGCCATTGCGGCAGGACAGGCGCGAGCAGGCCATGCTCGCATTCGGTTTCGACGAAGAAGCCGGGCAGATAGGCAATGCCTTCGCCAGCCACCGCGAAATATTTGAGCGTCCAGTAGTCGTTGGTCATGCAACTCACCGCCGGCAGGATGTCGGTCTCCGCGCCCTGTGCATCGGCGAGATACCAGGATTGCGGACGGGTGGGCTGGCGGAAGATCAGGCCGCGATGGCCGGCGAGATCGTCGGTCGTTTCAGGCAGGCCGTGGCGGTCGAGATAATCAGGGCTGGCATAGAGCCCGTAGGAGGCCGTCGCCAAGCGGCGGCTGACATAGTCGATCTCGGACGGCTCTCCCCAGTGGAAGATACCGTCGAGAGCCAGTTCGGTGACATCCGAGAAAGGCTGGCGCGAAGTGAGGAACATCACGTCGAGCACCACCTGCGGATAGTTCTGGCGGAAGGCGAACAGCAGCTCGGAGGTGATGGTGGTGCCGAACTCGCCGGTGGAACCGACCCGCAGCGTGCCGGCGACCTCGTGGCGCATCTCGGCCATGGCCGTCGCCGCATCCTCGCAGCTTGCCTGGATGCGTCGGGCGTGACGCAGCAATTCGGAGCCGGCATCGGTCACGTGGAGGTGATGGCCTTCGCGCACGAAGAGTTCGACGCCGAACTCGTCCTCGAGTTGGCGGATGCGATGGCTGAGCGTGGATTTGGGCAGGCGGTGCAGCCGCGCGGCCGCTGAAATCGAGCGGGCATCCGCCACCTTCACGAAGCAATCGATGATGGAAAGATCCATGCCGGCCCCAATTTCGTTCAAAGAATTGGACGATCAGTTCATCGGATAGCCTAATTCGACCAGTTGTGTAAACGATCGGCGGCCGGAATACTCCCTTCCAATCCAGGGAGGTTTCAGTGACGGATATACGGGAGTTCATTCGCGCCGCGTCGGGCCACGGTGCCAAGGCGAGCCTGGCGGTTCGCGGCGGCCGGCTGGTCAATGTGGTGTCGGAGGAGATCTACAAGGCCGACATCGCCATTCTCGGCGATCGCATCATCGCCGTGGGCGATATCGCCGACCATATTGGGCCGCAGACCGAGATCATCGATGCCAGCGGCAAATATCTCTGCCCGGGCATGATCGACGGGCATCTGCATGTCGAATGCTCCAAGCTCTCGATCACCAGCTTCGCCAAGGCCGTCGTGCCGCTCGGCACCACCTCGATCGTCACCGGCCTCGACCAGATCATCGTGGTGGGCGGCCCGGCCGCAGCCCGCGAATTCCTCGACGAGGCCCGCCAGACGCCGCTGAAAGTGTTCTGGGGCGCGCCCTGCAAGACGCCATACACCATGCCCCGCTCGACCGTCGGGCATTATTTCGGCCCGCAGGATCACCTCGCCACCCACCACTGGCCCGAATGCGTCGGCATCTGGGAGACGGTGCGCGAGTTCATCCAGGAGGAGGATGCCGACGTGCTCAAGGCGATCGAGATCGCCGAGGCCAGCCGCCTGCCCCTGCTCGGTTGCTGCCCGATGACGCGCGGTGCCCGGCTCGACGCCTATCAGCAGGCCCGCGTGCGCGCCGACCATGAAAGCTACACGCCCGAGGAGATGCTGGAGAAGCTGCGCGCCGGCATGCATGTGGTGGTGCGCGAATCCTCGATCTCGCACTTCCTCTCCGACAATCTGCGCATCGTCACCGAAATGGGCGTGAAGGCCCTGCGCCGCATCAGCTTCTGCACCGACGACGTCGTCGCCAGCGACATCCTGGCGCGCGGCCATCTCGACAACATGGTGCGCATGGCGATCGCCATGGGCATCTCGCCGATGGCGGCGATCCAGATGGCGACGATCAACGGCGCCGATGCCCTGAGGATCGACGACAAGGTCGGCTCGATCTCGCCGGGCCGTGCCGCCGATATCCTGCTGATCAACGACCTGCGCGACTTCAAGATCGAGGCGGTGATCGCCAAGGGCGCCCTGGCGGCGCGCGACGGCAGGATGGCCGTCGATCTCGCGCCTCCCACACGCAGCGAGGCCCTGCTGCACTCGATCAAGCTCGAGCCGATCAAGCCTGAAGAAATCGCCGTGCCCGTCACCGGCGCCGGCGACAGTGCCGACGTCCTGGCGATCGCGGTAACGCCGGAGAAGATCTTCGTGCGCACGCGACGCGACGTGACGCTGCCGGTGAAGGACGGGCGCGTACAAGCCGATATCGGCCAGAACGTGCAGTACATCACCGTGGTCGAACGCTACGGCAAGACGCGCAACCGGCCCGTCGCCTTCACCTCCGGCTTCGGCCTGAAGGCCGGCGCCATGGCCAGTTCCACCGCCCCGGATGACAACAACATCATCTGCATCGGCACCGATGCCGAAGACATGGCCGTTGCCATCAACCATCTCATCGCCAACCAGGGCGGCCAGGTGGTGGTGCGCGATGGCAAGGTGCTCGAATTCCTGCATCTGCCGATCGGCGGCATCGTGGCGGATATCGAGCCTCAGGCGATGGCCGAGAAGGAATTGCGGCTCGACGACGCGGTGCGGAGCCTCGGTTGCGACCTGTCCTGGCCGTTCATGTACATGTTCGTGCTGCAGATCACTGCGATTCCCGACTACGCAATCACCGATCTCGGCATGGTCGATTGCGTCAACTTGAAGGTGATCTCGCCGCTGGCCGATGCGGCCGGCAAAAAAATCGAGGCGGCGGCATAACGCGCTGTCGAAGGCTTAGAGCCGCTCCACGAACAAGCAGGTTGATAAGATCGTCATCCCCGGCCGAGCAAAGCGAGGGGAAGGGGATCCAGGGGTTGAAGGGCTCGAATGATGGCCCCTGGATCCCCTTCCCCTCGCGCTCACAAGCAAGCTTGTGAAGGCTCGGCCGGGGATGACAAAACGCCGATCGCAAACGGCATCTGGTAACGACGGCAAGAACGACAATAATTCCTGGGGAGGAGAAATGGGCTATCAGACCGACATCGAAGCCAGACACGCAGGCCAGGGGCAATCCTGGCTCGCGGCTGCGCTCGACCGCTATTTCGGCATATCCAGGTTCGGATCGACGGTTCGCACCGAGATCCTGGCCGGACTGACGACGTTCCTGGCCGCGTCCTATGTCATCGTCGTCAATCCCTCGATCCTGTTGCCGGCCGGCATTCCCTTCTCGGCCGGCGTCACCGCCACCGTGCTGGTCAGCCTCATCGGCAGTTGCGCCATGGGGCTCTATGCCCGCAGCCCGATCCTGGTGGCGCCCGGCATGGGCATCAATGCCCTCTTCACCTATACGATGGTGCTGGGCGCCAAGGTGCCGCTGGAGATCGCGCTCGGCTGCGTGCTGTGGGCCGGCGTGCTCTTCACCATCATGGCGCTCCTTGACCTGCGCACGGCGGTGATCGAGGCGATACCGACAGACCTTCGCTATGGCATTGCCTGCGGCATCGGCCTGTTCATTGCGCTGATCGGCCTGGTCAACGCCAAGTTCATCGTCTCGAATGCCGACACCATCGTCGGGCTCACCCATTTCTCGCCCGTGACGCTCACCTTCATCTCCGGCTTCATCGTCACGGTGGCGCTGGTGGTGCGCCGTGTGCCCGGCGCCATGATGGCGGGCATGATCCTCACCACCCTTCTCGCCATCCCGATCGGGCGCTGGTGGGGGGATGGCGCTGCCTTCAATGCCGGCACGCCCGACCTGCACACGTTGGTCAATTGGAGCGGCCTGAGCGCGGCCCCCGATTTCAGCTTCGTCGGCAAGATCGATCTCTTCGGCGCTCTGCAATTTGCCTATGCGCCCTTCATCTTCGTGTTCCTATTCACGAATTTCGTCGAGGCCTTGTCGACCTTTCTCGGTCTCGCCGAAGCCGCCGATCTCAAGGACGAGAACGGCATGCCACGTAACGTCAAGCAGTCGATGCACGTCGATGCCGTTGCCGCCCTGATCTCGGCGCCGCTCGGCACCAGCCCGGCCACGGTCTATCTGGAATCGGGTGCGGGCATCGCCCAGGGCGGGCGCACGGGCCTGGTCGCGCTGGTCTCGGGCCTGCTCTTCCTGCCTTTCCTGTTCCTGTCGCCGCTGCTTTCGCTGGTGCCGGCCATCGCCACGGCGCCGGTGCTGATCCTCACCGGCCTGTTCATGTCCGAGCCGATGGGCCGCATCCAATGGTCGAGCATGGAGGATGCCATCCCGGCCTTTCTCGCCATCGTGCTGATCCCCCTCACCTTCTCGATCACGCTCGGCCTGTCGCTCGCGGTCATCGCCTATGTGCTGCTCAAGCTTCTGGCCGGCAAGCCGGGCGAAGTGAAGCCGGTGATGTGGTTCGTGGCGGTGCTTGCGGCCATGCTGGTCTTGCAGGTGCAATCCTGATGAGCCGCGCGGGTGGGCGTCACCACGCCCGCCCGTTTCTTCCCCGAACTGAAAGGACAGCAGGACATGCTGAAGCCCTGGTCTGAAATCGCGCCCCGGCTGGTCGACGTCGCCATGGGCCGGACACCGGCCGATCTGGTCATCCGCAACGGGCGCTGGGTGAACGTCTATTCCGGCGAGATCGTACCGGGAACCGACATCGCCATTTCGGCCGGACGCTTTGCCTATGTCGGGCCTGACGCCAGCCACACCGTCGGCCCTGAGACCAAGGTCGTCGACGCCACCGGCCGCTATCTCGTGCCGGGCCTGTGCGACGGCCACATGCATGTCGAAAGCGGCCTGGTCACGGTGACCGAGTTCGCGCGCGCCGTCATCCCGCACGGCACCACCACGATGTTCATCGATCCGCACGAGATCGCCAATGTGCTGGGCCTGCCCGGCGTCAAACTGATGAACGACGAGGCCCAGAGCCTGCCGATCAACATCCTGGTGCAGGTGCCGAGCTGCGTGCCGAGCGCCCCCGGGCTGGAACGCGCCGGTGCCGAGCTCAGCGCCGATGATGTCAGGCAGGCCCTGTCCTGGCCCAACATCATCGGCCTCGGCGAGATGATGAATTTCCCGGGCGTCGCCTCGAACGATGCCAAGATGCTGGCGGAAATCGCCGCGACGCAGGCGGCCCGCCTCACGGTCGGTGGCCACTATGCCTCCCCCGATCTCGGCCGCGCCTTTCATGCCTATGCGGCCGGCGGCCCGGCCGACGATCACGAGGGCACCACCGTGGACGACGCCATTGCCCGGGTGCGCCAGGGCATGCGCGCCATGCTGCGCCTCGGCTCGGCCTGGTATGACGTCGCCGCCCAGGTCAAGGCCATCACCGAACGCGGCCTCGATCCGCGCAACTTCATCCTGTGCACCGATGACAGCCATTCCGGCACGCTCGTCAATGACGGCCACATGAACCGGGTGGTGCGCCATGCCATCGCGCAGGGGCTGAAGCCCGTCACCGCCATCCAGATGGCAACGCTCAACACCGCCCAGCATTTCGGCCTCGAACGCGAGCTCGGCTCGATCGCGCCCGGCCGCCGCGCCGATCTCATCATCAGCTCCGATCTGGCGGCGCTTCCTGTCGAGATGGTGTTCGCCCGCGGAGAATTGCTGGCCGAGCATGGGGCCCTGACGGCGGAGATCCCGCGCTACGCCTATCCGGACAGTGCCTGCAACACGGTGCGCCTCGGCAAGCACCTGGAGGCTGAGGATTTCGATATTGCCGCTCCCGGCGCATCCGAGGTCACGGCCCGGGTGATCGGCGTGGTCGAGAACCAGGCACCCACAAGGGCGCTGGAAAGGAAGCTGCCGGTCAAGGATGGTATCGTCGGCATGAACAGGGCCGACGATGTCTGCCAGATCGCTTTGGTCGAGCGTCACCGCGCCACCGGCGAGGTGGTCAACGCCTTCGTATCCGGCTTCGGCTACACCAGGGATTGCGCCATGGCGTCCACCGTGGCGCATGACAGCCACCACATGATCGTCGTGGGCACCAACAAGCGCGACATGGCGCTGGCCGCCAACCGGCTCGGGGAAGTCGGCGGCGGCATCGTGATGATCAGCGAGGGCCGCGAACTCGCTTTGATCGAACTGCCCGTGGCCGGACTGATGTCTGACGAGCGGGCCGAGATCGTGGCCGGGAAGGCGAGCCGGCTGGTCGAGGCGATGCGCGACTGCGGCTGCACGCTCAACAACGCCTATATGCAGCACTCGCTGCTGGCGCTGGTGGTCATCCCGGAGCTGCGCATCTCCGATAGGGGGTTGATCGACGTCACCCGTTTCGCCGAGACCTCGGTGCTGGTGGAGGGTTAAGTCGGGCTCGAGGCGGCGTGCCGATCACGCCGCTTTCGCCGGGCCGGCGGGGAAGACGCCGGACATCACCGAAAAGCCCTTGATGCGCTTGACCCGATCGGACCAGCGGCGGATCGCCGGATAGTCCTGGCGGGGAATGCCGCCCTCCTCCGACAGCATCACATAGGGAAAGCAGGCAATGTCGGCGATGGTCGGCTTGGACGCGCCGCAAAGCCAGTCGCGTTTTTCCTGCTCGCCGAACCACAGATGCTCGTCGAGGATGCGGAACAGGCGATGGGCGCCTGCCCGCGCCGCCTCGACATCGAGTTCGTAGAAAAGGCCGTCATGCAGCCGCGCCGCCGAAGCCGTGGCGGTGATGCCGTCGGCGAAGGCAAGCCATTGGCTGATCTCGCCGAGCAAAGCCGGGTTGCCCTGTGGATACCAGCTGCCCCCTGCGTCATATTTGGCGGCGAGATAGACGAGGATGGCCTGGGCGTCGCGCAGCACCAGCCCGTCATCGTCGATCACCGGCAATTGGCCGAGCGGGTTGATCCTGAGGAACCAGTCCGACTTGTGCTCGCGGCCGGGATAGAAATCGACCGGCACCGTTTCATAGGGGATGCCGAGGATCCCCATCAGCAGGCGAAGCTTGTAGCAATTGCCCGAGAGTTCGTAGTCGTAGAGTTTGATCACGGCTTCAATCCTACAGATCGAGAATGAGGCGGGCGGATTTGGCGCGCGACACGCAGGTCATGATCTTGGTGCCCGATTTCTTCTCGGCCTCGGTGAGATAGACATCCTGGTGATCGGGCTCGCCCTCGATGACCGAGCACAGGCAGGTGCCGCAGGCGCCCTGCTCGCAGGAGGAGGGCATGTCGATGCCCGCCTCGCGCATGACTTCGAGGATGGTGCGGCCGGCCGACACCTTCAGCGTCACGTTCGAACGCGCCAGGGCGATCTCGAAGCTGGAGCTGTCGTCGATCGCCTTGGTGTTCTTGAAATACTCGAAATGCACCGCCTCTTCCGGCCAGCCGCATTCGGAGGCGATGGTGCGCGCCGCTTCCAGCATGGGGCCCGGGCCGCAGAGATAGAGATGCGTGTCACCGTCATAGGAGCCAAGAATTTCGCGCAGCTTGCCCGCCGTCGCTTCCGGGTCGAGCCCGAGATGCGGCACCAGCGTCGCTTTCAGAAGATCCAGGCGATCGCGAAAGGCAAGCTGTGACTCGTTCTGCGCGAAATAATGGAACTCATGCGCCAATCCCTGATGATGCAGCGCCTGGGCCATGGCCAGCATCGGCGTCACGCCAATGCCGCCGGCGATGAAGATGGTCCTCAAGGCATCCCGGCGCAGGGGAAAATTGTTGCGTGGATCGGAAATCGCCAGCACGTCCCCTTCCCGTACGCTGTCATGCAGGCAGGTCGAGCCGCCCTTGGAATCCCGCTCAAGCTTGACACCGATGACATAGCGGTCGCTCTCGCCTGGCCCATTGGTGATGGAATATTGGCGGATCAGGCCGTTGGGCAGGTGTACGTCGATATGGGCGCCAGGCTGGAAGGTCGGCAGCAGCCCCTTCACCGGACGCAGTTCGAAACCGACAATGCCATCGGCCGCCTGCCATTTGCGCGCCACCTCCACACGAATGGTGGCCTTGCGGCCATGCGCGGTGAGTTCGGGCATCTCCGCAAGCTCGGGCGAGACGCGCTCGATCACTGCCTCGAGGGGAGCCGGCGCCGGCCGGGCGGCGGCCTCGCGCTCCAGCCTGTCGCGCAATTTCGACAGAAGCTCGTTGTGATGACGCAGCACCACCAGGCGACCGGCCCCTTCCGGGATGGCATCGAGCACGCCCCGGATGACGGAGCGATTGGAATCGACCGGCTGCACGAAGAACACCGCCAGGGTCGAGTGCTCGCTCTCCTTCGAGTGCAGCGTCACGCTGAGCCCATCGGCGGCTTCGACCGTCACCTCCGCCACCGAACCCGTGACGGCGTCGTTCGGCTGGAAGCGATAGGCCTTCAGCGCTTCTGCCACCAATTCCGGCTGCGCATTCACCGGGATGCCGCGCAAGGCCAGGAAATTGCCTTCCGGCAGTCCGTCGATCTCCGGGACCTCGCCGAGCGGCTCCTCGGCCGACCAGATCAGGCCGTAGCGCTCCACCGAAGCGAAGGTCCGGTTGGTGATGGTGCGCGCCGGGGCATCGGCCGGATGGGCGGGGATATAGGTGCAGCCTGCCGTACGGTTGGAATAGCGCCAGCCGTGATATTGGCATTTGAGCTCGCGCCCGTCATTGATGCCGATCGACAGGCGCACACCGCGATGCAGGCAGCGGTTTTCCCAGATATTGACGTAGCCGTCATCGGCGCGCCAGACGGCGAATTCGCGGCCGAGCAACTGGCCATGGAAGACATGGCGGCATGGCAGCTCGTGAGACGCGGCAATGGGATGCCAGCGGGTCTTGGCGGTCTCAAGCATGGTTGTCTCCGGAATTCGGCAAAGCGTTTTGCGATGAGACGTAATCACGTCGAACCGCAAAGACGCGTCGAAACAAAAAGCTAGAGCAAATAAGCGTTCACGCCTGAACGCGCTTTGCTCTTGTCGTCAGGTCGCAGCCGGGATGACGCCATAGGTCACGCCCTTCTGGCTGAGCCAGCGGCGATAGGCGATTGCCGACTTGTCGGCACGGATCGGCGTTTCAGCCCTGGGATCGAGCGGCAGGCGCTTGGGGAACTGGTTTTCCAGGATCGGCTTGTCCTGCCCGAAGATGGTCTGCTGGAAACGCTTGATCACCTTGTCCTCGTTCTCCTCGTCAAGGACACACAGCATCATGTGCGCGCGGACATGCTCCTGGTCGATCGGCTGCAGGAAGACGGCGATCACGTCGCGCCGATTCTCGTCGGCCGGGCTCGATTTGTAGAGCACCGAGCAGAAGGGATGGGGCACGCGATAGACATAGTCGACATCGGCGCCGCCGGTCGAAACGGTTGATGCCATCGGCTGAAAGAAGCGGCAGCGCGTTGCCAGGATCTCGTCGCGGTCCACCGAGATCTCGACGTCGTATTCCTTCACTTCCGTATGCGGCTCCGCACCGAGGATGTCGGTGTGGACATAGGGAAAATGGCCCATGTCGAGGAAGTTCTCGATCGCGCGCGGCGCCGAGACATTGACGCCGACGGTCGCGGCATTGAGCCGACGGCGATCCGGCTCGGCGAATTCCGGGATGGGGAAGAGATCGGCGGGCGGGGTGCCGAGCGAGGTCCAGACATAGCCATAGGCGACCTTGACCGGTAGTGTGCCCTCCAGCGATCCGATATCGATGGCGTCGCCGAGCTTTAGTGTGGGCCGCGTGCGCCAGACGGCGGCATCGCCCCGCTCGTCGACGGCATAGCCGAGCCTCTCCTCGAGAAGCACGGTCTCAGCGACCCTGCCGGCAAGTGTCTCGACAACCGCCGCGAGCGGGTGCCACAGATTGAGCGTCACCAGATCCTTGCATCGTGTCTCGGTCATTGCTGTTCCTCTCATATCGCGGCGGCACAAGGCATCACGGCCGCGCCGGAATGGCGCCATAGGAGACCGAATGGTCCCTCAGCCAGCGCCGGTAGTGGATGGAGACGGCGTCGGCGCGGATCGGGGTTTCGGCACGCGGATCGAGCGGCAGCCGTTTCGGCACCTGGTTTTCCAGGATCGGCTTGTCCTGGGCGAAGATCAATTGCATGAAACCACGGATGGCGGCCTCACCAGTCCCGTCTTTCACATAGCAAAGCAGGGGGTGTGCAATGCAATTCTCCTCATCCACCGGCTGGACGAACAACACGATCACGTCCGAGCGATGCTTGTGCACGGAATTGCTCTTGTAGAGTGCCACCGTATAGGGCCTGATCACCTTGTAGACATACTCGACCAGGAAGCCACCCTGCGCTGAAGGCGAGGCGAAGGGCTGGAAGAACTTGCATTCGGTCGCCAGGATCTCATCGGCCTCGGTCACCCGTACATTGTAGGGCGCCACCTCCGTATGGGGTTCCTCTCCCAGGGTACCCGAATGCACGAAGGGGAGATGGCCCAGATCCAGAAAATTCTCCACCGCCCGCAGTCCAGAGGCGCGGACGGCGATCGAGCCGCCGGTCACCAGATAGCGATCCTCCTCCTCGGCTTCCGGCACAAGCGGGATGTCACGCTCGGGCACGCCCACGCATGCCCATAGAAAACCGTATCGGCAAGTCGAGGCGACCGGTTCACCATCGTGCTGGCGGATCACTCGCCAGCAAGCGCCGTCTCCGGAGCGGATATTCAACGCCACGCCCAGCAGGCGGGTTTGGAAGGGCTTGTCGGGTGCCAGGTTGGTCAGCTCGGCGATCACGTGCCAGTCGTTCAGAAGGAACCGGTCGCGACAAAGGGTTGCTGTGTTCATCGCACCCTCCCTTGGCTAGCTCTTCCCCATGAACCTAGCTCTGTTACGGCTCATTGGAACCACAGGATTGGATACCAATCAATTAAAAATTGCACAACAAAGAAGGATTCTTGATTGACACAGAGAGAGGATTGAATACCGATATAACGGAGGCAGTTCGCATATGGCGCGTTGCCGGCGCGGGAGGTAATGGGCATGAGCAGCCGCTCGCAGGCGATAGCCGACATCCTGACCCGGGCCATCATAGAGCACCGGCTGGTGCCCGGCTGCAAGCTCGGAGAGCGTGACCTCGCCGAGATCTTCGATGTCAGCCGCGTCGTGGTGCGCCAGGCCCTGATCCGGCTCGCCGATGACGGCCTCGCGCAGATCGAGCGCAATCGCGGTGCCTTCGTCGCCCGCCCCGGCATGCAGGAAGCGCTGGAAATCTATGACGCGCTGACGCTGGTGGAACAGGGCGTGGCGGCCCAGCTCAGCGATCGGCTGGGGCCGGCCGGCTGGGCCGAATTGCGCCAGCATGTCGAACGCCAGAGGCAGGCCATCGCGGCTGGCAATGATGCCCTGGCGGATGTCCTCGGCCAGGAGTTCCACACGATCTTCGTCCGCCTGAGCCGCAACAAGGTGATGCAGGATATTCACGCGCAGCTGGTCCGCCGTACCACGCTGCTGCGTTCGCTGGTCACCGCCGATTTCGACTATTGCAACCTGATCGACGACCATTCGCGGGTGATCGACCTGCTCGAAAAGGGTCGCCTCAAACAGGCGATGGAACTGATCGACACCCATCATCGCAGCGTGGTGCGCGGCTATATCATGGATCGGCAGGTCTTTCCCGAGTTGTCGCCGCGCGAAGCGCTGGCGCCCTATCTCGAGCACAAAGCCGGCGAAGCTTCGCAAGCCAGGCCGCAACTCGCCAGAAAGAGCAATGGTGAGGCGGCAAAACATCGTCACAGCCACACTTCGAAATAGACACTTCCATACAGACTCGGCAACAAGCCGGGCAATCACCGAGCCAACAGAGGGACTGCCACCATGATCGACCTGACCAGGCGAAAATTCCTGCAATATTCCGGCATGGCCGGCGCTGCTTTGGGCACCGGGACCTTTGCAAGCCGCGCTTACGCCGAGGAGCAACTCAAGATCGGCGTCGTCTACGTTTCGCCCATCGCCGATATCGGCTGGACCAAACAGCACAGCCTCGGCGTCGAGGCGATCAAGAAGGAATTGGGCGACAAGGTCGCGATCACCGTCATCGACAACATCTTCATGCCGCAGGATGCCGAGCGCGTGTTCCGCGAGCTCGCCTCCTCGGGAAACAAGCTGATCTTCGGCACCAGCTTCTCGCACGGCACCCCGCTGCAAAAGGTGGCGCCGCGCTTCCCCAAGATCGCCTTCGAGCATTGCTCGGGCATCGTGCACCTGGCCAATCTCGGCACCTTCGAAGCCAAATATTACGAAGGCACCTATGTCGCCGGCGCCGCTGCCGGGCATATGACCAAATCCGGCAAGATCGGCTTCATCGGCGGCTTCCCGATCCCCGATATCGTCGGCCCGGCCAACGCCCTGCTGCTCGGCGCCCAGAGCGTGAAGCCCGAGATTGCCTGCAACGCCATCTTCCTCAATTCCTGGTTCGATCCCGGCAAGGAAAAGGAAGCGGCCAAGACCCTCTTGTCGCAAGGATGCGACGTCATCTGCTCGATGACCGATACCGCCACGGGCGTGCAGGTTGCCGGCGAGGGTGGCGCCTGGTCGATCGGTTACGCCAGCGACATGGCCAAGTTCGGCGCGGGCAAGCAGCTCACCTCCTTCACGCTGGACTGGTCGAGCGATTATGTGCGCGCCGCCAAGGGCGTGGCTGCCGGCACTTGGAAGCCCGAGGCCCGCTGGGATGGCCTGGCTGGCGGCGTGGTCAAGATGGCGCCCTATAACGAAGCCATCCCCAGCGACGTGGTCGCCAAGCTCAAGCAGCTCGAGGCCGATATCGGCGCTGGCAAGATCCACCCCTATGCAGGCGAGCTCAAGGACCAGGCCGGCACTATCAAGGTCGCGGCCGGTGCGGTGGCCGCCGACGCCGACATTCGCGGCATGAACTGGTTCGTCAAGGGCATGATCGGCAAGCTCGGCTGAGGCTCCGGCGGCAAGATCCCCACCGGAGGGCCCGCTCTCCACCGGAGGGCCCGCTCTCCACCGGAGGGCCCGCTCTCCGGTGATGCCTTGCCGTGCCCATCCATCACGTCCAGCCAATGCAGGATCGGCCATGACCCCGCGTCTCGAACTGCGCGATATCACCAAGAGCTATCCCGGCGTCGTTGCCAATGACCGCATCTCACTCTCGATCATGCCTGGGGAAATCCATGCGGTGCTCGGCGAGAACGGCGCCGGCAAATCGACGCTGATGAAGATCATCTACGGCGCTGCCCAAGCCGATACCGGCGAGATCCATTGCGACGGCAGGCTGATCGAGGCGCATGATCCGGCGAGCTCGCGCGCCCTCGGCATCGAGATGGTCTACCAGCATTTCGCCCTGTTCGAGTCCGTCACCGTCGTCGAGAACATCGCCCTCAGCGCCCCCGGCCCCTTTCGCCTGGATGCCCTGGCCGGGCAGATTATCAGCCTGTCGGAACGCTACGGCATGCCGATCGATCCCTGGCGCCGGGTGCACGACCTCTCCGTCGGTGAACGCCAGCGCGTCGAGATCGTGCGCTGCCTGCTGCGCACGCCCAAGCTGCTGATCCTGGACGAGCCCACCTCGGTGCTCACCCCGCAGGCCGTGGTGAAATTGTTCGAGACGCTGCGCCAGCTTGCCGCCGAAGGCTGCAGCATCCTCTATATCAGCCACAAGCTCGACGAGGTGCAGGCGCTCTGCGACTCCGCCACCGTGCTGCGCAGTGGCCGGGTGACCGGCACCGCCAAGCCCAAGCAGAGCACCTCGGTGGAGCTGGCGCGGCTGATGGTCGGCGCAGCCTTGCCCGAGATGAAGGTCACGCCCTCGACACTCAGCGCCGATCCGATCCTCAAGGTGCGCGGTCTGTCGGTGTTCGCCGACAAGGGCAGCGTCGCCTTGCACGATGTCGGCTTCGACGTGCATGGCGGCGAGATCGTCGGCCTTGCCGGCGTCTCGGGCAATGGGCAGGCCGAGCTGATCGCCGCCCTCAGCGGCGAGCGGCCCGTCGCAAGCCCTGAGGCCATCCATTTCGGCGACCAGCCCGTCGGCCGGCTCGATGCTGCCGCCAGGCGCCGGCTCGGCTTCGCCTTCGTGCCGGAGGAAAGGCTCGGCCGCGGTGCCGTGCCTCCTCACTCGCTCTGGGAGAACGCCGTGCTCACGGCCCATGGCAAGGGCTTGGTGCGCCATGGCCTGGTCGACCGCAGGCGGGCGGCCAGCTTCGCCGGCAGTATTATCGACAAATTCAAGGTCAAGGCGAACGGCCCGCGGGCGAGCGCACGCAGCCTGTCGGGCGGCAATCTGCAGAAATTCATCGTCGGGCGAGAGATTGCGCTTGCCCCGAAGCTGTTCCTGGTCTCCCAGCCGACCTGGGGTGTCGATGTCGGCGCGGCGGCCTTCATCCACCAGACGCTGATCGATCTCAGCCGCGCCGGTGCCGCCGTGCTGGTGATCTCCGAGGAACTCGACGAACTCTTCGAGATCTGCGACCGGCTGTTGGTGATCTGCCAGGGGCGGGTCTCCTCGCCTCTCATCCGGGACGAGACCAATCGGGAGGAGGTCGGCCTGCTCATGACCAGGATCGGTGGCCGGGGCCAGAATGGTGGGAGCGGTTCCGTTGCGCTTCAAGATTGAACAAAGACCCGAACCATCCGCCGCCATGCGCCTCGCCGCGCCCCTGGTCGCGATCATGCTGACTTTGCTGGTCGGCTCCATCCTGTTCGCGGCGCTGGGCCAGGATCCGCTCCAGACCCTGCAGGCCTTCTTCATCGCACCGCTGAATTCGCTGAACGGCGTGTCGGAGTGGCTGCTGAAAGCCTCACCTTTGATCCTGATCGCCTGCGGCCTGGCCGTCGGTTTCCGCGCCAATGTCTGGAACATCGGTGCCGAAGGCCAGCTGATCGTGGGGGCGATCGCAGCCTGCGGGGTCGGCCTGTTCTATCCCGATCCGGAAAGCCGGCTGCTGCTGCCGCTGATGATCCTGGCCGGGGCGCTGGCCGGCATGGCCTGGGCCGCAATCCCCGCCTTCCTGAGGGCACGGATGAACACCAACGAGATCCTGGTCACGTTGATGCTCACCTATATCGCCGGCCTGCTGCTGTCCTGGCTGGTGCATGGTCCCTGGCGCGATCCTGCCGGCTTCAACTATCCGCAGACGGCGCTGCTGCCCCCCGCCGCCATGTTTCCCGTCTTCGACGATGCCTATCGCCTCAACACCTCGATCATCCTCACCGTGATCGGCGTGATCGCGATGTGGCTGTTCACCGACCGCAGCTTTCTCGGTTACAAGATGTCGGTGAGCGGCGCGGCGCCCCTGGCCGCCCGCTATGCCGGCTTCCGCGAATCCGCTGCGGTGTGGACGGGCCTGCTCGCCGGAGGCGCGGCCGCGGGTATTTCAGGCATGGCCGAGCTTTCCGGGCCGCTCGGGCAATTGTCTCCGCAGATCTCGCCGGGCTACGGTTTCGCGGCGATCATCGTCGCCTTCATCGGCCGGCTCAACGCCTTCGGCATCGTCTTCGGTGGCCTGTTGATGTCGCTTCTCTTCCTCGGCGGCGAAAGCGTGCAGCTTACCCTGGGCCTGACCTCGTCCCTCACCCGCATCTTCCAAGGCATCCTGCTGTTCTTCCTGTTAGCTGCCGACTTCTTCATCTTCTACCGGTTCAGCCTCGTGCGGGAGCATGCCTGATGGATCTGTTCATCGCGATCTTCACCGGTACCATCATTGCCGCCACGCCATTGATCTATGCCGCGCTCGGCGAATTGGTGGTGGAGAAATCCGGCGTGCTCAATCTGGGCATCGAGGGCATGATGCTGATGGGCGCCGCCTTCGCCTTCTGGGCGGTGATATCGGGCCTGCCGATGCCCGTCGCAATCCTGATCGGCGCGCTGGCCGGTGCCGCAGCCTCGCTCCTGTTCGGGGTGCTCGCCCTCACCTTCCTCACCAATCAATATGCCGCCGGCCTGGCGCTAGCCATCTTCGGCTCCGGCGTCTCCGCCTTTGTCGGCCGCAATTTCGGCAGCGCCCCGATCGAGGCCCTGAAACCGCTCGACATCCCCGTGCTCTCTGCGCTCCCAGTGGTCGGGCCGATGTTCTTCCGCTTCGACGCTCTGGTCTATCTGGCTTTCGCGCTGTTCGCGGCGATCAGCTGGTTCCTTTATCGGACGAAGGCGGGCCTGGTCCTGCGCACCATGGGCGAGTCGCCGGAGACCTCGCATGCGATCGGCTATCCGGTCGTGCGCATCCGCTACATGGCCGTGCTGTTCGGCGGGTTGATGGCGGGCCTTGCCGGTGCCTATCTCTCGGTTGCCTATACCCCGCTCTGGGTCGAGAACATGACATCAGGCAAGGGCTGGATCTCCCTAGCCCTGGTGGTCTTCGCCACCTGGCGGCCGCTCCGCGTGCTGCTCGGCGCCTGGCTGTTCGGCGGCATGACCATCCTGCAATTGCAGGGCCAGGCGCTCGGCATAGCGGTTCCCTCCGAGCTGCTATCGGCCCTGCCCTATCTCGCCACCATCGTGGTGCTGGTGCTGATCTCGCGCAACCGCCAGATGCTGGCCCTGCATTTCCCGGCCTCGCTGGCCAAGCCGTTCAGGCCGGCAGGATGAGGGCAAGGCTACTTGCGCCATTGGCCGAATCCGTCAAACCGCCCATGATGGCAACCGCCCTTCCCTCCTGAACGAATTGCAACGGAACCGCCCCGATGTCGCTCGATCTCATCGTCACCAACGCCACCCTGCCCGACGGACGCACCGGCCAGGACATCGCGGTTTCGGCTGGACGCATCACCGCCATCGAGCCTGGAATCACCGGCGAGGCGGCCCAGCGTATCGATGCCGGCGGGCAGCTGGTGGCACCGCCTTTCGTCGACTGCCACTTCCACATGGACGCCACTTTGTCGCTGGGCCTGCCGCGGCTCAACCAGTCGGGCACGCTGCTGGAGGGTATCGCCCTGTGGGGCGAGCTCAAGCCCATGCTGACCCATGAGGCCGTGATCGAAAGGGCGCTGCGCTATTGCGATCTCGCTGTCAGCCAGGGCCTGCTGGCCGTGCGCAGCCATGTCGACATCTGCGACGACCGCCTGCTCGCGGTCGAGGCACTGCTCGAGGTCAAGGCCAGGGTCAAACCCTATCTCGACCTGCAGCTCGTCGCCTTCCCGCAGGACGGTTATTACCGCTCGCCCACCGCCGCCAGGAACCTCGAGCGGGCGCTCGACATGGGCGTCGACGTGGTCGGCGGCATTCCCCATTTCGAGCGTACGATGGAGGACGGCGCCGCCTCTGTGAAGGCGCTATGCGCCATCGCCGCCAAGCGCGGCCTGATGATCGATTTGCATTGCGACGAGAGCGACGATCCCCATTCGCGCCATATCGAGACGCTGGCGGCGGAGGCCCAGCGCCTCGGCCTGGGCCGGCGGGCCGCAGGCTCGCATCTCACCTCCATGCACTCGATGGATTCCTATTACGTCTCCAAGCTGCTGCCGCTGATCCTGGAGGCGGGCATCTTCGCGATCGCCAATCCGCTGATCAACATCACTTTGCAGGGCCGTCACGACAGCTATCCCAAGCGTCGCGGCCTGATGCGCATCCCTGAGATGCGGGCGCTCGGCATCCCCGTGGCGCTCGGCCAGGATTGCGTGATGGATCCCTGGTATGGGCTTGGCGGCGCCGACATGCTGGATGTCGCGCATATGGCGGTGCATGCCGTGCCGATGACCAGCCGCGAGGCGATACGCTGGGCCTTCGAGGCGGTGACGTCGGTGCCGGCAGCCGTGATGGGGCTGGAAGATTATGGCCTCGCCAAGGGCTGCCATGCCGATTTCGTCATCCTGCAGGCGGCCGACACCATCGAAGCGGTGCGCATGCGCCCGACCCGCCTCTTCGTCGTGCGTCGCGGCAAGGTGATTGCGCAGACCCCGGCCCGACGCAGCGCACTCGATCTGCCGGACCGTCCCGCCAGCCTCGATCCGGCGAGCTACGCACCGAAGGCGGCGGAGTGAACCCGGTGTGCCGGTCTTCAAACCGGATTTGACCATCTGGACAGACGTCACGCCAAAGGGCACATTGCTCTGGCAAGAGCCGCCAAGTGCTTGGCAAACCAGACGTTCCATCCCGTATTTCGAACCGCTACAAACTTCATCCGACAAGAGAGGGGAATGACATGTCGCGCAAAGATCGCAATCCGCTTCACGGGGAATCAGGCCTGTCGCGCCGCCATTTCATCGGGCTCGGCGCCGCCGGCCTGGTCGCGGCGGGCCTGCCGCTGCCGGCTTTCGCCGCCTCCGACAAGAAGCTCAAGGTTGCGGCTATCTTCGCTACCCCGATCGAGGAACCCTGGGACAAGCAGATCCATCTCGCCCTCACCAAGGCGGCCAAGGAACTCGACATCGACTACAAGTTCTCCGAGAAGGTCCAGGCAGCCGATTTCGGCCGCGTCATGCGCGAATACGCGCAGGGCGGCTATGAGCTGGTGATGGGCGATGCCTTCGCCGCCGAGCGCGAGTCCCGCCGCACCGCCAAGCAATTCCCCAAGACCGCCTTCCTGTTCGGTTCCGGCGCCGGTCCGGCCGAGCCCAATTTCGGTGTCTTCGACAACTGGATCCATGAACCGGCCTATCTGTCGGGCCTGATCGCCGGCAAGATGAGCAAGTCCAATACCGTCGGCGCCGTGGCCGCCATGGGCATTCCCGAGGTCAACCGCCTGGTGAACGCCTTCTTCGCCGGCGCCAAGGAAGCCAATCCGCAGGTGAAGAAGAAAGTCACCTTCATCGGCTCCTTCTTCGATCCCCCCAAGGCCAAGGAAGCCGCCATTGCCCAGATCGACGGCGGTGTCGACGTCATCTATGCTGAGCGCTTCGGCGTGATCGACGCGGCCAAGGAAAAGAAGATCTATGCGATCTCCAACATGTCCGATCAATCAGACCAGGGACCGGACACCGTGATTACCGGCCCGGTCTGGGACATGTATCCCACCGTGCAGCAGGCCATCAAAATGGTGCGGGCCGGCGTGTTCACCGCCCAAGACTATGGCGACTTCTCGCGCATGGCCAAGGGCGGCTCCTCGCTCGCGCCCTATCACAAATTCGACAAGCTGCTGCCGGCCGAGGTGAAGGATCTGGTGGAGAAGAAGAAGGCGGAGATCCTCGCCGGCACATTCCGCGTCGACGTCGACGAGAACACCCCGGTCTCGGACTGAGCTACCTTTACCCTCCCCTGGATGTCCGCAACTCTCTTGAGTTGCGCAGGGAGGATCGACGCGCAGCGTCGGGGTGGGGTGGCCGGCGCCCCCTCAACGACAGTGTCGACATTGATGGTTTGGAAGAAAATCACTGCCAGCCATCACCCCACCCCGGACTTCGTCCGACCCTCCCTGCGCAACTCAAGAGAGTTGCGGACATCCAGGGGAGGGTAGAAACCAGGTGCGCCTTCCACCCATGCCCCCTTCCCCTCCCCTCGTCGAGATGCGCGGCATCTCCAAGCGCTTCGGCACCGTCCAGGCCAATGCGGACGTCGATCTCCTGGTGCGCCCGGGCGAGATCGTCGGCCTGCTCGGCGAAAACGGAGCGGGCAAGACCACGCTGATGAACATCCTGTTCGGCGCCTATGCGGCGGACGAAGGCGAGATCCTGATCGATGGCCAGGCACGACGCATCCAGAATTCCGCCGATGCGCTCAGCGCCGGCATCGGCATGGTGCATCAGCACTTTCATCTGGCTCCCCGCCTCAGTGTGCTCGAAAACCTGCTGGTCGGTCTGCCAGGGCGGGGTGGACGGCTCGATCGGACAGGCGCCCTGGTCCGCCTCGGCGAGATTGCCGCCAAGTTCAATCTCCGCCTCGATCCAGACAGGCCGGTCTCCTCGCTTGCCGTCGGCGAGCAGCAGCGCCTGGAGGTGATCAAGGCCCTGTTTCGCGGCGCGAGACTCCTTATCCTTGACGAACCCACTGCCGTCCTCGCGCCCGAAGAGGCGGAAGGATTGTTCAAGGCGCTAAGGGCGATGACGGGCGAGGGCCTCGGCATCATCTTCATCTCGCACAAGCTCACCGAGGTACGCGCCATCACCGATCGCTGCGTGGTGCTGCGCCATGGCCGCGTCGTCGGCTCGATCGACGAACCCGCCAAGACCTCCTCTTCCGAGATGGCGCGGCTGATGTGCGGCCAGGAGATCGTGCCGCCGCAGCGCCCCATCTCCGAGCCTGGCGCCGTGGTCCTGTCCTTGGAAAACATCTCGACCGACCGGCATGGCGGCATGCGGCTTGCCAGCGTTTCCCTTTCCGTGCGCGAGGGTGAGATCCTCGGCATCGCGGGCGTGACCGGCAATGGCCAGCGGGCCCTGGCGGATGTGGTCGCCGGCATGCTCGCTCCCTCGGCTGGGACGCTGAAGATCGCGGGCGCCGAAGTCGTGCCCTATGGCCCGCGCCGCGTACAGGAGATGGGGCTCGGCCGCATCCCCGAGGATCGCATGACCCAGGGCATGGTCACGGCCCTGCCCCTGGCCGATTCGATGGTGTTGCCCCGCATCGGCACTTCCGCCTTCTCGGCGCGCGGCCTCCTCAAGCCCGGCGCCATTCAGGCCTTCGCCGAGGAACAGATCCGGGCCTTCGACATACGCTGCCCCGGGCCCATGGCGAGAGCCGGTTCGCTGTCCGGCGGCAACATGCAGAAGGCCCTGCTGGCGCGCGAACTCGCCTTCGATCCCAAGGCGTTGATTGTCGCCCAGCCAACCCGCGGCCTCGACGTCGGCGCCGCTCGCTTCGTGCATGAGCGGTTTCTCGACCTGCGCGCCCGCCGCCGCGGCCTGATCGTGATCAGCGAGGACCTGGAGGAATTGCTTACCCTCTCCGACCGCATCGCCGTGCTCTATGAGGGGCGCGTGGCCGGTATCCTGCCGGCCGGCGAAGCGACGATCGAAAAACTCGGCCTGTTGATGACAGGAGCCAAGAACTGATGTTGAGGCACTGATGTTGAGGCTGGAACCCCGCCAATCCACCCCTGTCTGGTTCAATATCGCCCTGCCCATCCTGGCGGTGCTGGTCACGCTCGTCCTCTGCAGCGGCCTGATCGTCCTGGCCGGCGCCAATGTCTTCGAGGCCTATGGCCTGATGCTGAAAGGCGCCTTCGGTGATTTCTACGCCCTCACCGAAACGCTGGTGAAGGCCGCGCCGATGATCTTCACCGGCCTCGCCGTCGCCGTCGCCTTCCGCGCCAAGTTCTGGAACATCGGCGCCGAGGGCCAGTTGATGGCCGGAGCGGTGGCGAGCTGCTTCGTCGGCAGCTTTGCGATGCCAAGCGCCCTTGCCTACATCGCCATGGCGCTGGCGGGTGCGGCAGCCGGAGGCATCGCTGCGCTGGTGCCGGCTTTGCTCAGGGTGAAGCTCAAGGTCGACGACGTTGTCTCCTCGCTTCTCCTCAATTCGGTAATCCTGCTTGGCGTGCTCGCCCTGATCGAAGGCCCCTGGAAGGATTCGCTCAGCGGCTATCCGATCTCGCCGCCGATCGAGGACAGCGCCAATTTCCCGATCTTCTTCGAGGGCACGCGGCTGCATCTGGGCGTGCTGGCTGCCCTCGTCGCGGCGCCGGCCATCTGGTTCCTGATCACGCGTACCACACTGGGCTTTGCCATCCGCGTCACCGGCGAGAATGCCGAGGCGGCCGCCTATGGCGGCATCAAGGTCAATGCCATCCTGGTCGCCACCGCTTTGCTTTCCGGCGGGCTGGCGGGCCTGGCCGGTGTCGGCGAGGTCGGCGGCGTGCATTTCCAGGTAATGGGAGACCTGTCGCCGGGCTATGGCTATAGCGGCATCGTCATCGCCATGCTGGCCCGCCTCAATCCGCTCGGCGTGGTGCCGGCGGCCCTGTTCTTCGCGGCGGCGATGACCGGCGCCGAGGCGATGTCGCGCGCCACCGGCGTGCCGGTCTTCCTGGCCGACGTCATCCAGGGCACCTCCCTCCTGACCATGCTGGTCGCACTCCTGTTCACCTCCTATCGCCTGCGACGCTCGGGGGTTACGGCATGAACCTGATCCTCGAACAGATCTTCCAGGTCGGCTTCTTCGCGGCGACCTTGCGCATCGCCACCCCCCTGATCTTCGCCACGCTCGGCGAACTGATCTCCGAGCGCGCGGGCGTGCTCAATCTCGGTATCGAAGGCATCATGCTGCTCTCGGCCATGACCGGCTTTACCGCCGCCTATTTTACCGGCAGCCCCTGGCTCGGCGTCCTCGCCGCCATCGCAACCGGCGCCCTGCTCGGTGCGCTGCACGCCGTACTGACGGTGGCGCTCGGCCTCAGCCAGCATGTCTCGGGCATCGGCATCACCTTGTTCGCCTCGGGCCTTGCCTATTTCTTCTATCGCCTGGTGTTCGGCCAGCAGGCCTCGCCGCCGACCATCGCGGCCTTCCAGCCGGTGCCGATCCCCGGCCTTGCCGAGATTCCGATCCTTGGGCCGATCCTGTTCCAGCAATACGCCCTGGTCTATCTGGCGCTGATCGGCGTCGCCCTCACCGCTTTTTTGATCTATCGCACGCCCTGGGGCCTCGGCCTGCGCATGGTGGGGGAAAACCCGCGCGCCGCCGATTCCGCCGGCATCAGCGTGATCGCCCGCCGCTTCGAAGCCGTCATCCTCGGCGGTGCCCTGATGGGCCTCGGCGGCGCCTTCCTCACCATGGCCCAGTTCAACGCCTTCACCTTCGGCGTGATCTCGGGACGCGGCTGGATCTGCATCGCCCTGGTGGTGTTCGGTCGCTGGGATCCCCTGCGCGCCACTGGCGCCGCCTTGCTGTTTGCCTGCGTCGACGCGCTGCAACTGCGTCTGCAGGCGGTGGGCCTGGGGCATATTCCCTACCAGCTCTTCCTGATGCTGCCCTTCCTGCTCACCATCGTCGCCATGGCGATGATGTCGCGCAACGCCATGGCGCCGGCCGCTTTGCTCAAGCCCTTCCGCAAGGAGGAGCGCTGAGAACAGCAAGGATTTATCGGAAGGCTTGCGAGCGGTATTAAACTTTCCTACTTTGCAAGGAAGGAGATGCCACGATGGCCAATGTCGAAAAAGTGAGTGTTTCTCTGACGCCTGAATATGCTGCCATGATGCGCCAGGTTGTCGAGGCAGGCGAGTATGCCTCCACCAGCGAGGTCGTGCGTGAAGCGTTGCGCGATTGGAAGTTTCGTCGAACTCAGCGCGAACAAGCCATCGAGGAGCTGCGCCGTATTTGGGATGTCGGCATTGCAAGCGGCCCAGCAACGGACGGCGACCAGGCCTTTGCCCGTATGCGAGATCGCATCGGCGCGAAATTCAAAGACCGTGATCCAACATGATATTCCGCTTACGGCCCGAGGCCGAAGCGGACATTGAAAACATCACGCTCTATATCGCAGAGGACAACCCCTCTGCTGGCAAACGATGGTTCGAGGACATTTATCGCTGCTGCCGAAACCTTGGCGACATGCCGGGAATGGGCGTAGCTCGACCGGATGTGCGACCAGGCCTGCGCATGTTCCCGTTGGGGAAATACCTTATCTTGTATCGTGAGATCGAAGGCGGCGCTGAAATCGTGCGCGTCATCCACGGAGCACGGCAATGGCAGGAATTGCTATGAGAATGATGTCTCAGGGGACTTCGCAAAATTTGGACGCAAAACGGCCGCTTTAGTCGAGGCTTCGTGAATGGGTACATCATTCGATCGGTTAATCATGAAAGCTTCATTGGTCACCGCACTTTGTGGTGTCTTGCTCTCAGGATGCATGTGCAAAGAGGGATATTACGTCAAAGGTAGCAGGTTTGTTTACCCTGACAAAAACCAAGCTCTACCTGTCGACTTCCAACAGGCTCAACAGCTCTGCCGTGCCCGAGCGCTTCAAGCCATCACTTCGTCTCCTGTCTCCAGCTATAGCCCAAAACAGCATGAGGCACTGGCTTATTCCAGATGCATGGATGAGCAAGGCTGGCAAGCAAGAGGCGGCTACTGTTGATGCAGGCTTTCGGTTGCTTGCACGGCCTCATTGGCAATGTTCGATGCCACTCATTTTGGCTCTAGCGTTACAATGTGTGGCCAGCGCCGCCTTTCGCCTTGCCTCGTCCCGCTCCTTGCCGCTAGAAGGAGGCCATTCAGAAGGACCCGGTGAAATTCCGGGTGGCTCTTCCGGCCGCCGATCCGCCGGATAACGCAAATGGCGCGACAGCATCATCCAACCCGTTTCACCGGGTATGGCCGCATGTCCCTTGCGAATTTTCTCATGAACAAATTGTCTGCCTATTCCCGGGAATGGTTTTCCAATCCACGCGGCGACGTGCTTTCCGGCATCGTCGTCGCCCTCGCCCTGATCCCCGAAGCCATCGGCTTTTCGGTGATCGCGGGCGTCGACCCCAAGGTCGGCCTTTATGCCTCCGTGGTGATCGCCTGCGTGATCGCCTTCACCGGCGGTCGCCCCGCCATGATCTCGGCGGCAACGGCCTCCACGGCCGTGCTGATGACGGGCCTGGTGCGCGACCACGGCGTGCAATATCTGTTTGCGGCGACCATCCTGATGGGCGTCTTCCAGATCATCGCCGGCTTTCTCAAGCTCGGCCGGCTGATGCGCTTCGTCTCCCAGTCGGTGATGACGGGCTTCGTCAACGCCCTGGCGATCCTGATCTTCCTGGCCCAACTGCCCGAGCTCGTAAATGTGCCGGTGGCGACCTACGGCCTGATCGCCCTCGGCCTCGCCATCATCTATCTGTTTCCCTATGTCACCAGGGCCATTCCCGCACCCCTGGTCGCGATCGCCGTGCTCACCGCCATCGCCTGGGGTCTCGGACTGGACGTGCGCACGGTGGCCCATCTGGGCGAGCTTCCCTCCACGCTGCCGAGCTTCGGCTTGCCTGAGGTGCCGCTGACGCTGGAGACGCTCAGGATCCTGACGCCGGTGGCGCTCACTCTGGCGGCCGTGGGCCTGCTTGAATCCCTGCTCACCGCGCAGATCGTCGACGACATGACGGATACGCCGAGCAACAAGAACCGCGAATGCGCCGGCCAGGGCATCGCCAACATGGCCTCAGCCGTGTTCGGCGGCATGGGCGGCTGCGCCATGATCGGCCAATCGGTGATCAACGTCTCCTCCGGCGCCCGCGGCCGTCTGTCCTCGCTGGTCGCCGGCGGCTTCCTCCTGGTCCTGCTGGTGGCGCTGCAGGACCTGCTCGCCATCGTGCCGGTCGCCGCCTTGACGGCGGTGATGATCATGGTCTCGGTCAACACCTTCTCCTGGCGCTCGCTCCTGCAATTGCGCAGCAATCCCGTGCCCTCCTCCGTGGTGATGCTGGCAACCGTCGGCACCGTGGTGGCGACGGCCGACCTCGCCAAGGGCGTGCTGGTGGGCGTGCTCCTGTCGGGCGTGTTCTTCGCCGGCAAGGTCTCGCGCCTCAGCCGCGTGCGTTCGAGCCTCTCGGCCGACGGCAAGGAGCGCGTCTATCGGGTCGAAGGGCAGATCTTCTTCGCATCGGCGGGTACCTTCAGCGATGCCGTCGACGTGCAGGAGCCCATCGAGCGCATCGTCATCGACGTCGGCGCGGCGCATTTCTGGGACATCTCGGCGGTCGGCGCGCTCGACCGCATCGTCCTCAAAGCGCGCCGCCAGGGGCGCGAGGTCGAGGTCGTCGGCCTCAACGAGGCCAGCGCCACCCTGGTGGAACGCTTCGCCGTGCACGACAAGGAAGGCCAGGCTGGTTCCCTGCCGTCACATTGAGGCGCGTTTCGCACGACCTTTGAAATCGGGGACTCTGCCATCCCGTCATGGAAGAGTCCCTTTACCATGCCGCGCTCTTTTGCGGCCGGATGGAGCGTGATCGAAGACTCCGCTTGAAATGTTCTTGTTTTGTTCTAATCTGAACGAAACGGATCATAGCCATGACGATACGCGTTGCCCCTCCTCCTGTTCCAAAACATTTTCCAGAAAAGTTGGCAGGCTTTTCGGTTAAGAAAATGCGTCAAAACAATGAGGTAGAGAAAAATCGGGATCCAGCGGAATCGCAATTTTCTCTCGCCGGCCAACGGGCCGAGAAGCTGGCGGAATTACGCGCTCTGCTGCCCCGGCTCGACCACGTGCATGCCGATGCCGGTGTGCTGCCTTTCGGCATCGGGGCGATCGACGCGCGCCTGCCGGGCGGCGGCCTCGCCTTGGACGGCCTGCATGAAATCGCGCCGCAAACCATTTTCGACAATGGCAGCGCGCTGGGTTTCCTCGCCTCCCGCCTGTGCCTGCGACAGGCCAAGGGGACGATCTGGCTGGTGACCTCGCCGCGCGGCATGGCCGGCCTGGGACGGTTTTACGGCCATGGCTTCAACGCCCTCGGCCTCGATCCCACCGGATTGGTCGTGGTCACGGCCGGCGACGAGACCGAGGCTGCCTGGGCCATGGAGGAGATCCTGCGCTCCGGCGCCGCTGCGGCGGTGGCAGCCGTGACGGGTGGCGGCATGGACGCTACCACCAGCCGCCGCCTCCAGCTCGCGGCCGCCTCCGCCCCCTGTCCCCTCTTCCTTCTGCGCCCGTCTTTGGCCACGCCTTCCCTGGCTGCGATCACCCGCTGGCGCATCGGCGCGGCCGCAGGTCCGCGCGATCGTTTCGGCCTTCTCACCGCCTGGCGCTGGCACGTTCGGCTCGAACGCAGCCGCAACGGGCAAAGCGGATCCTGGTTCATGGAGTATGACCATGCCTCGCATCGTCTCGATCTATCTGCCACGCTGGCCGATCCAGCGCTTTCTCGTCGCCCAGAGCAACACGCCAAGGTCGCCTGATACGATCAACGGCCATTACCCCTTCGTCCTGACGGTCGACGCCGCCGGCGGCCCTCGCATTGCTGCCGCCAGCAAGCCGGCCGAGAGCGAAGGCCTCGCGGCAGGCGGGCTGGTTGCCGATGCGAGAGCCAAGGTGCCGGGCCTGCAGACGCGGCCGGCCATGCCCGAGGCCGACGCCAAGGCCCTGCACCGGCTCGGCCTGTGGGCGATGCGCTATACGCCCTCCGTGGCCCTTTACCGCGAGGCCGACGGCGCCGACGGCCTGTTCCTCGACATCACCGGCGCCAGCCATCTGGCCGGCGGCGAGCAGGCCCTTCTCGCCGACATCGTCAAGCGCCTGCGCCATCTTCGCCTCGGTGCGCGCGTGGCGCTGGCCGACACACCCGGCGCGGCCTGGGCTCTCTCCCGCTTCGATGCCCAGAATGGTTGCATTCTGGCCGAGGGCAGCGATCCCGCCCCGGCTCTGGCCGATCTGTCCCTGGCTGCCCTGCGCCTCGGCGATGATCTCATCCAGACCCTGCACCGTCTCGGCTTCATCCGCATCGGGGATCTCATCGGCAAGCCGCGAGCCCCCTTCGCCGCGCGCTTCGATGCGATCCTGCTCAAGCGCTTCGACCAGGCCATGGGGCGGCGCGAGGAAGCCCTTGCTCTGATCGAACCGCCGCCGCTCTACCATCGTAGTCGCCAGCTCCTCGAGCCGGTGGTGAGCCAGGCAGCCGTGGTGCATGTCGCCACCCGCCTGATGCAGGACCTGGTTCCCGCCCTCGTCGCCGGCGGGGTGGCAGTGCGCGCTTTGCAGCTCCGCCTGTTCCGGGTCGATGGCGAGGTGCGTACCATCCATATCGGCCTTGCCGCCGCCACACGCGATCCGGCCCATATTGCCAGGCTGGTGGAGCTCGACCTGGAAAGGCTGGGCGAGACCATCGATGCCGGCTTTGGCTTCGAGACCATCAGCCTCACCGCGACCGTCACCGAGAAATTCGGCCAGCGCCAGGCTCGTCTGTCCCTGCGGGAAGGACGCCGGGATGCGCCGCCGGCCGATGCCGGCGAACGCCGGGCCGAATTGATCGACGCTCTCCGCCAGCGCCTCGGCCCCGGCAGCGTGCGCCGACTCCATCCCGTCGCCCGGCACGATCCGGCCTTCGCCGAGGAGGCGCGCGATGCCGCCGATCCTGCACCGGCCTGGCCGGCGGCCGATGGCTTTCGTCAGCGACCACCCTTGTTTCTGGACCAGCCCGAGCCCCTGCAGATCCTCGCCACCCGTCCAGACGGCCTGCCCGATCATGTCCGCTGGCGCGGTTCGTCCCATCACATCACTGCGCTGCAGGGACCGGAACGCATCGCCGGTCCCTGGTGGGAAGCGGCTCCCCCGGCCCTGCCCGACAAGCCGGGCAAGGAGGAATATGGCTGGGGCAAGATGGGCGAGGAAGCTCCTGCCCTCCCCAACGGTGAGAGCCCAAGGAGCCAGAAGCGCAACCGTTTCGAGGACGGAGAAGCCACGCGCGAGCGCGCCGTCCTGCTGCCAGCGCCGACCTACCAGGACTATTACGTCGCCGAGACGCAGACCGGCCAACGCTTCTGGCTCTGCCATGACGGCCGGCAGAGCTGGTCCCTGCGAGGTCTGCTCGCATGAGATGTGAGAGAGAGGCCGACAGCGGCTATGTCGCCCTTCCCGGCAGGGTGAAAGACCAGACGTTTCCTGTGGATTTGCCGACACCAGCCCCATCCGCCTATGCCGAGCTCGCCGTCACCACCAATTTCTCCTTCCTGCGCGGCGCCTCCTTCCCGCAGGACATGGTGAGGCAGGCCCAGAAGCTCGGCCTGGCCGGCATCGGCATCGCCGACCGTAACTCCTTCGCCGGCGTGGTCAGGGCCCTGCGCGAGGCCAAAAAACATCCGTCCCTGCGCTATTTGCCCGGCGTGCGTCTCGTCACCATGGATGGCTTCGAGGCCATCACCTATCCCACCGACCGCGAGGCCTATGGTCGGCTCTGCCGCCTGCTCAGCGACAACAACAAACGCATGGTGCGCGCGAAAGGCGAGTGCCAGTTCGGCTTCGAAGCCATTCTCGACGCCTGCGAGGGGCAGAAACTGATCGTTCTGCCGCCCTATACGCTCGATCCCCTCTTCGTCGAACGGGTAACCAGGCTGGCCAAGGCGGCACCAGGCTCTGTCTATCTGGCCGGCAGCCATCGCCTCAAGGGAGACGAGCCTCGCCGCCTCGGCCTGCTCGCCGAGTTGGGCGAGAGGATCGGCGCCCCGATGGTCGCCATCAACGACGTGCTCTACCACGTCCCGGCCCAAAGGCCGCTTGCGGACATCCTCACCTGCATCCGCGAGAAATGCACTCTGGCCGAAGCCGGCTTGCGGCTCGAGGTCAACGAGGAACGCCATATCAAGTCGCCCACCGAGATGGCCGCACTCTTCGCCGATCATCCCGACGCACTGGCGCGCACGATCGAAATCGTCGAAGCGTGTCAGTTCGATCTTTACGGGCTCAAATATGAATATCCGGACGAACCCATTCCACCGGGTAAGACCGCGCAACAGCACCTGGAAGACCTGGCCTGGGCTGGCGCTCGGCGACGTTTCCCCAATGGTATTCCCGACAGAGTCTCTACCCCGATGCACAAAGAGCTTGCTCTGATCGACAAGCTCGAATTCGCGCCCTATTTTCTGACCGTGCATGACATCGTCGATCATGCCCGCAATGCCCTCAATATTCTTTGTCAGGGGCGCGGCTCGGCCGCGAACAGCGCCGTGTGCTATTGCCTCGGCATCACCGAAGTGAATCCTGACGAAACAGAACTACTGTTCTCCCGTTTCATCTCTGAAAAGCGAGGCGAGCCGCCGGACATCGATGTCGATTTCGAGCATGAGCGGCGTGAGGAAGTCATCCAGCATATTTATAAGCGCTATGGGCCCCATCGCGCAGCAATCTGCTCTACCGTAATCCATTACCGCTCCAGGCGCGCGGTCGGTGAAGTCGGCAAGGTGTTGGGCCTGACACCCGATGTGACGGCAGCCCTGTCGAAGACGGTCTGGGGCATGGGCATGCAGACCTGGACGCCCAGCCGCGTGCGCCAGGCGGGCCTGGATCCCGACAATCCGGTGATCCGCCAGGCGCTCCATTTCACCGCCGCCCTCACCGGCTTTCCCCGCCATCTGTCGCAGCATGTCGGCGGCTTCGTACTTACGCGCATGAGGCTCGACGACACCGTGCCTATTTGCCACGCGACAATGAAAGACCGCACTTTTATCGAATGGGACAAGGACGACATCGACGAACTGCATATGATGAAAGTCGATGTATTGGCGCTCGGTATGCTCAGCTGTATTCGCCGCGGCCTCGATTTGCTTAAGCAGCACTATGGCAGAGAACTTGGCGAAATCGCCAAGTTGCCACGCAACGATGAAGACACCTACAAGATGCTGTGTAAGGCCGACACTGTCGGTGTCTTTCAGGTCGAAAGCCGAGCGCAGATGTCAATGCTGCCCCGTTTAAAGCCTGAGGAATTTTACGATCTCGTCATTGAAGTCGCAATCGTCCGGCCCGGTCCAATCCAAGGTGGCATGGTCCATCCTTATCTACGCCGGCGCGATAGAAAAGAAGAGGTAAGTTTCCCTTCCCCTTCACCTGAACACGGCCCCGCGAATGAATTGGAGAAAATTCTTTTTCGCACCAAAGGAGTTCCTCTGTTTCAAGAACAAGCCATGGAGATTGCCATCCGCGCAGCTGGTTTTACCCAGGAGGAGACGGATGGTCTGCGCCGTGCCATGGCGACTTTCCGTCATACCGGTACCATCGGCAATTACGAAGAGAAGTTCATCAATGGCATGACCCGGCGTGGTTACGAAAAAGACTTCGCTATACGCTGCTTCGAGCAAATCAAGGGTTTCGGAGATTACGGCTTTCCCGAAAGCCATGCGGCCAGCTTTGCCGTGCTGGTCTATGTCTCGGCCTATATCAAATGCCACTATCCCGACGTCTTCTGCGCGGCCATCCTCAACAGCCAGCCCATGGGCTTCTATCAGCCGGCGCAGCTGGTGCGGGATGCCGAAAATCATGACGTCGAAATCCGGCCCGTCGACGTCAACTCCAGCGAATGGGACTGCACGCTGGAACCGGCCAGCGATCCCATCAAACATCGCTTTGCCGTACGCCTCGGCATGCGGCTGGTCTCCGGACTGAACGAGAAGGAGATCACCGCAATGGTCGGCCGGCGCGGCAACGGTTTTTCCAGCCTGGAGCGCTTCGGCACGGCAAGCGGCCTGCCACTGGCGGCAATGCAGAAACTGGCCGAGGCCGATGCCTTCCGCTCGCTCGGCCTGGACAGGCGCGAGGCCCTGTGGGCCGTGCGCCGCTTCGAGACCATCGGCATCGGCGTCACCAAGACGAGCCGGGACATGCCATTGCTGGCCGCCGATTTCGACGATGCCCTGTTTCCCGAACCTGCCGTCGCCCTGCCCGTAATGTCGCAAAGCGAGCATGTGCTGGAGGACTATCAGTCGACGGGCCTGTCGCTCAAGGCCCATCCCTGCTCCTTCCTGCGCCCGCAATTGCAGCATCTCGGCGCCATCACCAACGAGGCGCATCGCGACGTCAAGCTCAAGCAGGACAGCCTCGTCACCGTCGCCGGCCTGGTGGTGACGCGCCAGCGCCCCGGCACGGCCAGCGGCGTCGTCTTCATGACCATCGAGGACGAGACCGGCATCGCCAACATCATCGTGTGGTCGCGAACCTTCGAGAGGAACCGCCGCGCGGTGATGAATGCCCGCTTCGTCGCCATACGCGGCCGGCTCCAGCGTGCCAGCGATGTCGTGCATGTCATCGCCGAGGAGGTACTCGACCTCTCCGCCGAACTCGCCCGCTTGCGCGATATGACGGATGGCGCTTCACCGCCGCCGGCCCAGCTCGAACTGAGCCTGTTCAAGAGCCGGGATTTCCACTGAGGATTTGGACATGCCTGCCATCAGGGAGCAGATCCAGCTCGGGCTCGATTTCGGCCGGGAAGAGCCCATCGCCGTGCTGCGCCAGCGCCTGCTGGCAACCTATGGCCCGCGGCGCGATGCTCGGCGCCACACGCCGTCCGAGCAATTCGTCAAGGCGCTGATCAGCTCGGAAACCTATGATTCCGCTTCCGAAAAAGCCTTCCAGGCCTTGTGCGAGCATTTCCGCCCCCTCGACAGGCTGGGGCAGAGCGATCCCCGCCAGGTACTCACGCATCTTGCCACCGTCACCCATCCCGAGAAGAAAGCCAGCCAGCTGGTTGCTTCGGTCGGCCGCATCGTCGAGCAGCGGGGACGGTTCGATCTCTCCCATCTCGCCGCGCTGTCGGTCGAGGCCGGGATGGAACTGCTCCAGCTTTATGAGGGCATCGGCCCCAAATGCGCGGCGGCCATCCTGAATTTCTCGACGCTCAGGCGGCGTGTCTTCGTGGTTGACAGGCACATCAAGCGTTTCGGCGAGCGCTTCGGCCTGTTTCCACAAAGTGTGAGCTTCGCCATGGCCCATCGGATCATGCTGCGCCTGATGCCGGCGGCCTGGGACGCCGACGATCTCTATGAACTGCACTGGCTGATCAAACGCTTCGGCCAGGAGGTCTGCACCAGCCAGAGGCCGCTCTGCCCACGGTGCGAGATGGCGGCTCTATGCCGCCATGGATCCACCTCAATACCGCGGGTTCCGACGCGTTAGGGCATCGTCGCGCATAGCGTGGGAATCCTTCCCCGACTTCGGGGAAGGATTCTTGCGCTTTCTCTTGGTCTCGGCTCGATCTCAAGCCTGCCCCTGCGTCCGCTCCAGCAGGGACAGCCAATTCTCATGGCCGATCTTGTGCAGCAGAGCCGACGAATATCCCGCGCCGCGCATCCTCTCGATCAGGCGCGGCAGGCCGGCGACGCTGCCGATGGCGGCGGGGATCACCGCGCCGTCGAAGTCCGATCCGAAGGCGACGCCGTCCTCGCCCAGCCGTTCGACCAGGTAGTCGAGATGGCGCACCATGACGTCGAGATCGGTATCCGCGCGCATGGCGCCGTCCGGCCGCAGGAAGCAGGTGGCGAAGTTGAGGCCGACCACGCCGCGGCTCTCCCTGATGGCATCGAGCTGCCTGTCGGTGAGATTGCGCGTGGACTGGCACAGGGCGTGGACGTTGGAATGGGTGGCGACGAGCGGCGCCGTACTCAACCCGGCGACGTCCCAGAAGCCCTTCTCGTTGAGATGCGAGAGGTCGATCATGATGCCGCGCTTGTTGCACTGCCTCACCAACTCGCGGCCGGCCTCGGTCAGGCCAGGGCCGGTATCGGGCGAAGCAGGGAAGCGGAAGGGCACGCCATGGGCAAAGATGTTCGGGCGGCTCCACACCGGCCCGATCGAGCGCAGGCCGGCGGCGAAGAGCACGTCGAGATTGGCGAAATCGGCATCTACAGCCTCGGCCCCCTCGATATGCAGGACGGCGGCGATCTTACCGGCCGCCATGGCGGCTCGGATCTCGACGACGCTGCGGCAAATGGCGACGTCGTCGGGAAAGGCCCGCTCCAACCGCAGCATGATCGACAGCATGGCGATGGTCGAAGCCTGCGCCTTTTCCAGGGGCAGCAGCGGCGGCAAAGGCAGATCGTAGCTCGTCCCCTTCATCTCCTCGTCCATGTTCGCCATGCTCAGGGGCGGCGGGAACATGGCGAAGAAGCCGCCGGCAAAACCGCCGGCGCGCGCTCGCGGCAGATCGATATGACCGGCACCGTCGCCCTCGTCGAACACCGTCTCTGCCGGTTTTGCCTTGTTGGAGGCCAGGTGCAGCAACGTGTCGTTGTGGCCATCGAAGACAGGGACGATGGCTGACGGTTCGACGGTCGGGTTCATGGGAGATTTCTTTCCAGGCTGGCAGCACGATCATTCGGCCCGGAAGGGGCCGACCTTCTCACCCAGGCGCTGCCACAGAGGATGCCTGAGAGATAACAAGCCCGGCCGTCGCGGCCGGGCTTGTTTCGTGGAGCGGATGTCGGACAGGAGATCCTGTTCGATCAGCCTCGCAGCGACTTCAGATGGGCCACCAGGCCCTTGGTCGAAGCATCGAGCCCGTCGACCGTCGCGCCCTTGACCACCGGCAGCAGGCGCGAGGCGAGTTCCTTGCCCAGTTCCACGCCCCATTGGTCGAAGGAGTTGATGCCCCAGATCACGCCCTGCGTGAACACCTTGTGCTCATAGAGCGCCACGAGGCGGCCGAGCATGCGTGGGGTGAGCTTGCGATAGGCGATGGTGGTGGTGGGACGGCTGCCGGGGAACTCCTTGTGTGGGGCCAGAAGCGCGATCTTCTTGTCGTCGAGCCCCTGGGCCTTCAGCACCGCCGTCGCCTCCTCTTGCGAACGGCCATGCATGAGCGCCTCGGTCTGCGCCAGGCAGTTTGCCATCAGGATGGCATGATGATCGCCCATTCCGGCTTCATGCGGCTCGGCCGCGATGAGGAAGTCGGCCGGGATCACATTGGTGCCCTGATGGATGAGCTGGTAGAAGGCGTGCTGGCCGTTGGTGCCAGGCTCGCCCCAGACCAGGGGGCCGGTCTCCGAGGTCACCGGCGAGCCGTCGAGATGCACGCGCTTGCCGTTGGATTCCATGTCGAGCTGCTGCAGATAGGCCGGGAAGCGCCCGAGCCGCTGGTCGTAGGGCAGCACGGCATGGGCGGCATAGCCCATGAAATTGCGGTGCCAGATGCCGATCAGGCCCATCAGCACCGGGATGTTCTTCTCCAGCGGCGTGGCGGCGAAATGGTGGTCGACCTCATGGCCGCCGGCCAGGAACTCCGAAAAGTTCTCCGGCCCGACGGCGATCATCAGGCCGAGGCCGATGGCCGACCACATCGAGTAGCGCCCACCGACCCAGTCCCAGAAGCGGAACATCCGGTCCTTGTTGATGCCGAAGGCCTCGACCGCGACGATATTGGTCGAGATCGCCGCAAAATGATCGCCCACCGCGGTCTCACCGAGCGATTTGGCGATCCATTGCCGCGCCGACTGGGCGTTCGTCATGGTCTCGATCGTCGTGAACGTCTTCGACGAAACCAGGAACAGGGTACGCGAGGGGTCGAGGCGCGACAACGTGTCCGCCATGTCGGCGCCGTCGACATTGGAGACGAAATGGGCGCGCGGGCCGTCGGCATAGGGCGAGAGGGCGCGGGCCCCCATGGCCGGGCCGAGGTCGGAACCACCAATGCCGATATTGACCACGTCGGTGAATTTGTCACCGGTGGCGCCGCGCAGCTCGCCCGAGCGAATCTTCTCGGCGAAGGCGTAGCAGCGCGCCAGTTCCTCATGCACCTCCGGCACGACATTCTTGCCGTCCACGCGAATGTCGGCATCAACAGGCGCGCGCAGGGCCGTGTGCAGCACTGCCCGCCCTTCGGTGGTGTTGATCTTGTCGCCCTTGAGCATCTCGTCCCGGCGGGTCTCGATGCAATGCGCCCGCGCCAGCTCGAGCAGCAGGGACAGGGTTTCGTCGGCGATGCGGTTCTTGGAAAAATCCACCAGCACGTCGTCCAGCGTGAAGGAGAATTTGGCGAATCGGCCGGGATCCGCGGCGAAAAGGTCGCGCGTCGTCGTCGAGGCCAGTGTCTGCTTATGGGCTTCGAGATCCTGCCAAACCTTTGCGGCCTGTGAATGCTCCATATCCGTTTCCCTTCCTCATTGTCCGAAGGCGTGTCAAACTGCGGGCTGTGTTTGTCGCCCGGAGCGGGTGCATAAATCAATATTGGAACTGACTGCAGATGACGATTTCGGACAGCATCAAGGTTTTGGCTTCGGAAGCGACGCAATGGCGCCGCGACATTCACCGCCACCCCGAGCTGCAATATGACGTGCAGCGTACGGCCGGCCTGGTCGCGGGCCTGTTGCGTGATTTCGGCTGTGATGAAGTCGTCGAGGGAATCGGGCGCACCGGCGTGGTCGGGGTGATCAAGGGGCGCCCCGGTTCGCGCGCGATCGGCATGCGCGCCGATATGGATGCCTTGCCGATCCTCGAGGAGAGTGGCGTGCAATATGCTTCCACCGTGCCCGGCAAGATGCATGCCTGCGGCCATGACGGCCATACCGCCATGCTGCTCGGCGCGGCGAAAAATCTAGCTGATACCCGCAACTTCAACGGTGACGCCGTGGTGATCTTCCAGCCGGCCGAAGAAGGCGGCGGCGGCGGCAAGGCCATGGTGGAAGATGGCCTGATGGAGCGATTCGCCATCGGCGAAGTCTATGGCATGCACAATCTGCCGGGCCTGGCGCCAGGTCATTTTGCCATGTGCCCCGGGCCCATCATGGCCTCTAGCGACGTGTTCGACATCGACATCACCGGCAAGGGCGCGCATGCCGCCCGCCCGCACGAGAGCGTCGATCCGGTGCTGGTGGCGGCCCAGATCATCAATGCCCTGCAGACCATCGTCTCGCGCAATGCCGATCCCCTTCATGGCGCCGTCGTTTCAGTGACGGCGATCAAGGCGGGGGACGCTTATAACGTCATCCCCTCCACGGCCCATCTGCACGGTACCTGCCGCGCTCTGACGCCGGAAATTCGCGACCTGCTCGAAACACGCGTCGTCGAGGTGGCGGAGTTGACGGCGAAGGCTCTGGGCGCCAGTGCCAAGGCCGTCTATCAGCGTCATTATCCCGTCACCCGCAACCACGCCACGCAGACCGTGTTCTGCGGGGAAGTCGCTCGCATGGTGGCCGGCCATGACAATGTCGATGTTGCCGCTCTTCCCATGATGGGCGCGGAGGACTTCTCCTTCATGCTGGAGGCGCGCCCCGGCGCCTTCATCTTCATTGGCAATGGCAACAGCGCCGGACTGCACAATGCCGCCTATGATTTCAACGATGCCATCATCCCTGCCGGGATCAGCTACTGGACACAACTGGCGGAAACGCGGCTCGCCGGCTGAGACCTCTCTTCCTCGGCCTCCCTATCTCAAGGAACTCCCGCATGTCCGATTTCGTCTCCCGGCCGACTCTGGCCGCGCCCGACGACGACCCTCATCTCTGGCTGGAGGACATCGAGGGCCAGGACGCCCTTGCCTGGGTGAAGGAGCGCTCGCAACGAACGCTGGCCCGCTTCGGCACCGACGGCTTCGAACGCGATCGGGACGCCTTGGCTGCGATCCTTGATCGCCCCGATCGCATTCCCGGCATCGGGAGGCGCGGCGAGTTCGTCTATAATTTCTGGACTGATGCCGCCAATCCACGCGGCCTGTGGCGCAGGACCACTCTTGCCTCCTACCGGCAGGCGGAACCGGCCTGGGATATCCTGCTCGATCTCGATGCCCTCGCCAAGACAGAGGGCGAGGACTGGGTCTGGGCCGGGGCCTCGCTCGAACCCCATGGGCGGCAGCGCGCCATCCTCAGCCTGTCGCGCGGCGGCAGCGATGCGGCGGTGCATCGTGAATTCGACCTGGCCTCACGGCGTTTCGTCCCCGACGGCTTCATGCTGCCGGAAGCCAAGGGCGGCATTGCCTGGCTCGACGCCGACACGCTGCTGCTCTCCAGCGCACTCGGCGAGGGCATGGCGACGACCTCCGGCTATGCCCGCACGGTGCGCCTGTGGCGTCGTGGCGAGGATCCCCTGAAGACGGCGGTGGTCTTCGAGGTCCAACCCCAGTCCATGTCGGTTTGGGCCGGCATCGACCGCACCGGCGGCGGCGAGCGCATCTGGTTTCTCGAAAAGCCCGTCTTCTTCGAAACGCGGGGCTGGCTCGGCGACAGGAGCGGCCCGAGCGAGGCCATTGACCTGCCGGCCGACTCGCAATGGGACGTGTTCGGCGACTGGCTGGCGGTTAAGCTGCGCACGAATTGGACTCCCGCCGGCACAAGTTTTGCCGGCGATACCCTTCTCGGCATCTCGCTTGCCGCCTTCCGGGCAGGCAGCCGCACTTTCCAAGTGCTGTTCGAACCTGCCGAACGGCGGACCCTGGACGGCTTTTTCTGGAACCAGGGACAGCTCGTGCTGTCGATCCTGGACAATCTCCAGCCCCGATTCGAGCTCGTCACGCCCTCCCCCGACTCCTGGGCCAAGCACGCCATCGACGTGCTGCCCTCCACGGGCGTCGTGCATATCTGGTCGCTCGACGCGGAGGAGGCCGACACCAATGGCGAGGTGATGGTGTCCCTGCAGGATCCGGTCACGCCGCCACAAATGCTGCTGCTCGATGTGAGCAGGCCCGAGGCGGTGGCCAGTCCCCTGCTCCTCAAGCGCAGTCCCGATGCCTTCGACAGCAAGGGGCTGCAGGTCGTCAAGCACGAGGCCGTCTCGGTCGACGGCGAGAAGATCCCCTATACGCTGGTCGGCCCCGCCGGCGAGACCGGCGAGTCACCGGTGCATCTCACGGCCTATGGCGGCTTTGGCGTTTCCGTCCTGCCCAGCTACAGCGCCTCCATCGGCAAGCTCTGGCTCGAACGGGGCGGCACGTCGGTCACCGCCAATATTCGCGGCGGCGGAGAATTCGGCGCCCGCTGGCACGAGGCGGGCCGCCGCGAGGGCAAGCATCTCGCGCATGAGGATTTCGCGGCGGTGGCTGCCGATCTGGTCAGGCGCGGCATCACACAGCCGGAGCGGATTGCGGCAGAAGGCGGCTCCAATGGCGGCCTGCTGATCGCCAATATGCTCACCCGCCATCCCGAGAAATTCGGCGCCCTATTCTGCACCATCCCACTGATCGACATGCGGCGCTACACCAAGCTCCTGGCCGGCGCGAGCTGGATCGACGAATATGGCAACCCCGACAAGCCAGACGACTGGGCCTTCCTACAGAAGATCTCCGCCTATCATGTCGCCGATGCCGGTTCCTATCCGCCCATCTTGCTGGCGACCACGCGCCGCGACGACAGGGTTCATCCCGCCCACGCCCGCAAGATGGCGGCCAAGCTGGAGGCACTTGGCCACCGCGTGCATTTCTACGAGCCCGAGGCCGGCGGCCACGGCTACGGCAAGGACAGCCGGGAGCGCGCCTCCTTCATCGCACTCGGCTACACCTTTCTGCGCCAGGCCATCGGCTGGGAGAGCCAGGCATGAGCGAACCAGTCCTGCCTGTTTATGCCGATGTCGCCGCCGCCGCCGAGCGCATCCGTGGCCAGGCCCATCGCACGCCGGTGCTGACCTCTCGAAGCTTCGACGAGGAGCTCGGCGCGCAGGTCTTCTTCAAATGCGAGAATTTGCAGCGCATGGGCGCCTTCAAATTCCGCGGCGCCTTCAATGCCCTGTCGCGTTTCGACGAGGAGCAGAAGCGCAAGGGCGTGGTGACTTTCTCTTCGGGCAACCATGCCCAGGCGATCGCCCTTGCAGCGCGCATCCTCGGCATTCCCGCCACCATCATCATGCCGCATGATGCGCCGAAGGCGAAAGCCGAGGCCACAATGGGCTATGGCGGCAAGGTCATCTTCTATGACCGCTATACCGAGGACCGCGAGGTGATCGGGCGGAATCTGTCGCACGAACATGGCTTCACGTTGATTCCACCCTATGATCATCCGGACGTGCTCTGCGGCCAGGGCACCGCTGCCAAGGAACTCTTCGAGGAGGTCGGCGAACTCGACGCCTTCTTCGTCTGTCTCGGCGGCGGTGGGCTGCTCGCCGGATCGGCGCTGGCGACGCGGGCACTGTCGCCCAACTGCCGGCTCTACGGCGTCGAGCCCGAAGCGGGGAATGACGGACAGCAATCCTTCCGCGCCGGCCGGATCGTCAGGATCGACACGCCCCGCACCATTGCCGATGGCGCGCAGACCCAATATCTGGGCGCCCATACCTTCCCGATCATCAAGCGCGATGTCGACGACATCCTCACCGTCTCCGATGCCGAGCTGGTCGAATGCATGCGCTTCGCCGCCACCCGCATGAAGCTGGTGATCGAGCCGACCGGCTGCCTCGGTTTCGCCGCCGCCCGTGCCATGAAGACAGACCTCGCCGGCAAGCGCGTCGGCGTGCTGATCAGCGGCGGCAATGTGGATATCGACCGGTTCTGCCAATTGCTGGGAGAATAAGACGCACCCGGCTCACGCCAGCCTCGTCATGCCGTTCTGCATCCGGATGATGTTGATCAGGCTGCGCAAGGCCGGGTGATTGTGGCGCCGGCTCGAGTAATACATGTGAAAGGGATCGCCATCCGAGGCGTGGTCGTCGAGGACGATCTTCAGGCTGCCTTGCGCGAGTTCTCCGGCGATCCGCGCTTCCAGAACATAGGCAAGGCCAAGCCCGGCCTTGGCAGCCGTGATCGTGGTCGCTGTGTCGTTGAGGGTGATGAGGCCGGGCACGCGCAGCCGGCGCGCCTCCGCGCCGCTGCCGAGATCCCATCGATAGGCTGTGTTGTCGCCCAGGAGCAGTTGCAGGCAGACATGGCTGGCGAGGCCAGCCGGGGTCTGCGGCCTGCCATGCTCCCTGAAATAGGAGGGAGAGCCGACAACCACCCAGCGCTGCGGCCCCGTGAGCGGCACGGCGATCATGTCCTCCGGCACGTGATGGCCATAGCGCATGCCGGCGTCGAAGCCCTCGGCGACGATGTCGATGGGCCGGTCATCCACGGCAACGGTCAGGCGGACATCCGGGCATTGGCGGGCGAACTCCGGCAAGGCCGGCGAGATCAGGAGATGGGCGGCATCCCGGAACACGTTCAGGCGCAATTCGCCGAAGCGCACGTTTCCCGGCGCTTCCAGCACCTCCAGGGCCGAGCCGATCACATCGAATCCTTCTTCGAGGCGCTGGGCGAACTTCAGGCCGAGATCTGTCGGCGAGACCGCCCGGCTGGTGCGGTTCAACAACTTGGCCCCGAGCCTGGCCTCGAGGCGCCGCATCGCATGGCTAGCCGCTGACGGCGTCAGGCCGAGTTCGATGGCAGCCGTGGTGAAGCTGCGCCGGCGGACGATGGTCAGGAAGACGTTGAGGTCGCCGAGATCCGTTCGTTCGAGAGCCGCCATTGATGAAAAACTTTCAATGCTTCTATGATTACCGTTCACACTAAACAATGAGCGCCCGGCCGGCTCAAGCCCTATCCTGCAAGAGGAACGCTGAAACACCGGCCGGCTCCTATTCGACGGCCATGAAACGCAGGAATGGAACGATGAAAGAACGCCTGTTCGGCAAGACCGCGCGCAACGTCTCGGAGATTGGCTTCGGGGCCTGGGCCATTGGAGGCTCCTGGGGCGATGTGCCGGATGACGATGCGCGCGCCGCCCTCCATGCCGCCCTCGATGCCGGCACCACCCTCATAGATACCGCCGATGTCTATGGCGACGGCCGTTCGGAGCGTTTCATTGCCGAGGTCCTGAAGGAGCGCGGCGGACCCCGCCCCTTCGTGGCAACGAAGGCCGGGCGTCGCCTCCAGCCCCACACCGCCGACGGCTATAATCGGGAAAACCTCACCGCTTTCGTCGAGCGTTCGCTGACGAATCTCGCCACCGACTGCCTCGACCTCGTCCAGCTTCATTGCCCTCCGACAGAGGTCTATTACCGGCCCGAAGTGTTCGGCGTGCTGGACGATTTGGTGGCCGCCGGCAAGATCCGCAATTACGGCGTCTCCGTCGAGAAGGTGGAAGAGGCGCTGAAGGCGATCGAATATCCCGGCGTCGTCTCGGTCCAGATCATCTACAACATCTTCCGGCAGCGGCCGGCCGAGCTCTTCTTCCGCGAGGCGAAGGCGCGCAACATCGCGGTGATCGCGCGCGTGCCGCTCGCTTCGGGCATGCTGACCGGCAAGATGAATGCCGCCAGCCAGTTCGCGGCCGACGATCATCGCGCCTATAACCGCAATGGCGAGGCCTTCGACAAGGGCGAGACCTTCTCGGGCGTCCCCTACGACGTCGCCTTGGCAGCCGTGGAGGAGATCAGGCCGCTGGTGCCCGATGGCATGACCATGTCGCAGTTCGCGCTGGCCTGGATCCTGGCTGATGATGCCATCACCACCGTCATCCCCGGCGCCAGGAATGCGGCCCAGGCCACGGCGAATGCCGCCGCCAGCGACGTGCCGGCTCTTTCGCAGGCGACGCTCGAAACACTGAAGAACCTCTACCAGCGCAAGATCGCCGGCTTCGTCCATCATCTATGGTAGGAAATGCTTGGCCGGGCGCCGGTCGGCGGCTCCCGGCCACGGCCGTCACCGCCCGGACATCGCTTGACAAAGGATGAGGCAAATGCGGGATTGTGCCTACAGGTTCTGCCTTCCGGTGCGGGGCAGCCGGTGGGGCATTTCCTATGCGTTTCCTGTCGCTTTCCGTTGCCTGTGCAGGGCTTCTGGCGGCCTCTGCCGCCATGGCCCAATCCCTCAAACCCGATGAGATCCTGAGTTCGGTCACCGTACAGCCGATCAGCGAGCCCAATCCGGTTCTCGGCGCCGATGGACGCGTCCATCTCGCCTATGAACTGGTGATCAACAACCCAGGCAATGTGTTCGTGCGGCTCGACAAGGTCGAAGCGATCGACGACGCCGGCAAAAGCCTGTCCTCCCTCGAGGGCGAAGAGCTGGCGAAGATGATGCATCTTTACAGCGGCAGGGATCGCCAGCTGCCGCCCGGCGGCACCGCCATCGTCTTCATGGATGTCGGCTTTGCCCGGGATGACAAGCTGGCGCAGCGGGTATCCGCCCGCATCGAGGCTTTCCGTGAGAATGCAGGCGCAGACGGCAAGCCCACGCCTTTGCCGGCGGATGCACCCGTCTCCGCACACTACAGCTTCATCGGCGGCGCTACGACGGTCGGCAAGCCGGCCGTGGTGGTCGAGCCACCGTTGAGGGGCACCGGCTGGGTTGCAGCCGATGGTTGCTGCGACGCCGTCACCGCCCACCGCGGCGCCGTCATGGCCGTGAACGGGCGTCTGCGCATACCCGAGCGCTTCGCGATCGACTGGATCAGGCTCGACGCCGGCAGCCGCCTGTTCACCGGCAATGCCCAGGATCTGGCCAGCTATTCCTTTTACGGCGCCGAAGTCCATGCGGCGGCCGATGGCGTGGTGGTCAATCTCTACGACCAGGCCGACGAACAGATCCCCAGCCAACCGGCCCGCGGCATCGTCCCCGCCAATATCGGCGGCAACATGCTGGTGACGGACATCGGCAATGGTGCCTTTGCCTTCTATGCCCATCTCCAGCGCGGCAGCCTCAGGGCCAAGCTGGGTGACCGCGTGAAAGCCGGCCAGGTCATCGGCCGGGTCGGCAATACCGGCAATTCCACCGCTCCCCATCTGCACTTCCAGTTGATGGATGGCCCCTCGCCGCTCAATGCCAACAGCCTGCCCTTCGTACTCACGCGCTTCTCCGGGCAGGGCGTGCTGGCGCCGGGGAACGAGGAGGAACTCGAGCAAGGCGCCGTGGCAAGGATCGAACCACGCTGGCGCGGAGAGCACGCCAATCAGCTCCCGCTGAACGACCAGGTCGTCGATTTTCAATAGATTCGTTCTTCCGGGGTCCACTCATGTTCATTCTGCTGCATCAGCTGTCACTGCCCGTCATGTTTGCGACGGTGCTGGGGATCTGCCTGGTGATCACCTGGATCGTCATCGGCCTCGTTCGCTTCGCCATTGCCAGGGGCGGCTACGCCCCGGACGAGGCGCTACCCATCCGCGAGTCGATCGTCGGTGTCTGCGCCACCATTTTCGGCCTGATGGTGGCCTTTTCGGCCGCGGGTCTGTGGGCCGATTCCCTCGCCGCCCGTAGCGCCGTCCAGCAGGAGGCCGATGCGGTCGAAAATGTTCTGGTGCTGTCCTCCGGCCTTCCGGCCGATCTACAGACCAGTGTGCGCGACGGCCTGAAGGCCTATGTCGCTGAGGTCATCTCCGGCGATTGGCCCGCCATGGCCAACGGCGAGCGCATCGAAAGCCCGGTATTCGACCGTTCCGGCAACATCCTCATCAACACGATCGGCCTCGTCTCGCGCCAGAACGGAACCACTGTCCAGCCAGCGGCCTATCAGCCTTTGGTCAATCAACTGCTGGCCGTGCGCCATGCGCGTCTGCTTCGGCTGTCGGCCTCGAATACCGGCATGAGCTGGGCCCAATGGATCGCGATCTGGATCATCTCGACAACGACCGTCACGGCTATCGCCATCTGCAACAACCATGTCTTCCGCATGCAGATCCTCGCCACCCACATCTTCGTCGTGGTGGTGACAGCAGCCTATTTCGTCATCCTCGCGCATGACCGGCCGTTCATGGGGCAGATCTCGGTGCAGCCCGCCGCCTTCCTGGCGGTCAGCACCAATTGACGGCTTGCGCACTCAGGCCCGCTTCAGCGGGCCAACGCCGCGAAATCGCCCCTGAAGCGGGCCGCACAGCGACCGCCATACTCGATCTCGGCAAGGACCGGGATGCGTGCCTTGCCCTTGCGCGCGAAGGCCTCCAGCACATGGGCCCACTTCTCGGGTTCGGCCAGAACGGAACGGGCAGAGAAATCACCCTCCACCGGCGCTAGGTAATCCATGTGGACGGAGCCGACGACCAGGCTGCAGTCGAGCCCTGCTCCTTTGAGTTTGAGAAAAGCGAGCGACCAGGCGGCAAGCGTGGCTAAAGTGGCAAGGCTACCGCCGAACGCCGTGCGGTGATGGTTGATATTGGCGGAAAGCGGTGCGCCGAGCCGCACGGAATCCGGTCCGATTTCGAGAACGCGGACCTGCATGGCCTGTGTCAGCGGAATATTGCCATGGAGATCGGCTTCAAGCTCGGCGGGCTGCACAGCGGCCTCCTCTATCAGGGTCACCCGCCCGCTCTATCGCTCACCAGCCGTTTTCTCAACTAGCGAAATCCGTTCCTGGCGGTCGAGCAGGGCTCGCCCCCTCGGCGACAGGCGATAGCCCACCTGGAGGCTTTCGGTGAGGCCGAGGGCCTTGAGCTTGCGGATAGCGAGCTTGAGCGCTGCCTTGTCACGCCCCAACTGCCCAGCAATCTCGGCAGCGGTGATGCCGTCGCGCCCAGCGATCAGGCCGAGCACGGCGGCTGTCCAGGCGCCGCCGCGATGGTTGCGGTCAAGCTTGGCGAGCGCCGAACGCAGGCCATCGACGTCAGCCGCATCGAGGGCGGCCTCGCCACGCAAGGCAATACGGGGGTCGTCCCCCATCCGATGGAAGGCAATGCGGTAGAGCTGTCCCTCCGGCCGCAGATCGCGCCGAAGCGCGGCAGCCGAAGCATAGCCGGCCTGATCAGCCTGTTCGTTGGTGAGATCGGCGAGTTCGATTACATCCACCGCCTCGATGGCCAGGACACCGACAGCGGTGGTCAGCGTTCCCCCCGCGCGGACGGTCGGCCGCGTCCAGCGCCGGAAGGCCAGCGTCACCTTGCCGGCGGCAATGCCATCGAGCGCGGCCTGCTTGAACAGCATGTCTATGCCCCTCGGAGTGCGGACTTCCAGTCGCGCCCCATCAGCCCGCCAGGCGCCGGTCGTGCTCGATCACGGCATTGAGCAGCACCTGCGCGCCTGCCGCACATTCATCGAAGGAGGTCGATTCGGCCTCGTTGTGGCTCAGCCCTCCTTCGCACGGCACGAAGATCATGGTGGTCGGCGCGACACGGGCGATATAGGCCGCGTCATGGCCAGCGCCGGATACCATGCGGCGCATGGCAAAGCCGGCCTTGTCCGCACCATGTTCGACGCATTCGATCAGGTCCGGGGCGAATTTCACCGCTGGCGAGTTCCAGATGCGCTTTTCTTCATAGGCAAGCTTCATCGGCGGCAGCGCGGCCTCGAGGGCGGCTCGGAACTCCTGCTCCATCACTTCCAGCACCTCCTCGTCGGGATGACGCAGATCGATGGTGAAGAAGACCTCGCCCGGCACCACATTGCGGCTGTTGGGCTTGTTTTCGATCAGGCCGACGGTGGCGACGCCCGGCTGGTGCTTCTGGCCGATGGCATCGACCGCCTCGATGATGCGAGCGGCGCCCAGCAGGGCGTTCTTACGCAGATACATCGGCGTGGCGCCGGTATGGGCATCCTGCCCGGTCACCGTGACCTCATACCAGCGCATGCCCTGCACGCCGGTGACCACGCCGATCATCGTCTTCTCGTCCTCGAGGATCGGCCCCTGCTCGATATGGAGCTCGAACATCGCCTGGAACTTGTGGGCGCCAGCCTTTTCCGTTCCGTGATAGCCGATGCGTTCCAGTTCGTCCTTGAAGCTGATGCCGTCACGGTCGAGGCGCTCATAGGCATAATCGGGCGTGAAGACGCCAGCAAACACGCCCGAAGCCAGCATGGCCGGGGCGAAACGGGAGCCTTCCTCGTTGGTCCAGTTGATGATCTCGATGGGGGCATTGGTCTCGTAGCCCTGCTCATGCAAGGTGCGCATCGCCTCCAGCGCCCCGAGCACGCCGAGCACGCCGTCAAACTTGCCGCCGGTCGGCTGGGTATCGAGATGGGAGCCCATGGCGATCGGCGGCAAATCATTGTTCCTGCCTGCGCGCACCGCGAACATGTTGCCGACTTCGTCGACGCTCACCGTGCAGCCGAGTGCCTCGCATTGCGCCTTGAACCAGTCGCGGACCTTCTTGTCTTCGTCCGACAGGGTCAGGCGCTTGATGCCGCCCTTGGCCGTACCGCCAAACTTGGCGGTTTCCATCAGGCTGTCCCATAGGCGCTGCGGATTGATGTTGAGATTGGTGAGCATGGTGGGCCTTTCTGAAGTTACGAAAGATCGTGAAGCGCCTTGCCATTGGGCTGAGACAGGCGAAAATCCGAGAAGGAAACGGCAAGACCGGCCCTTTCAGGCGTGCAGCACATCGGGCCAACCTGATAAGAAACAGCCTTCGGGAACGGCGCCAGCCGCACCAGGGGCCAGACTATCCCGTCCGTCGAATATTGCAGCCTGATGACCCCGTCTGCGACGGTGAGGCGCAGGCGGAAATCCTGGGCGTCGCCCGGAAAGGGACCGGTCGCCCAATCCGACTGCCCCACGGTCAGCACGCTGCCCAGCATGGGCGCGTCGTCATTATATTCGATACCTGCCTTCAGCCAGGCCTCGTCATCGAGCCGGACCATCAGGCCCGCCTGGTCGTAGAGCGTTTCGAAACGCGCTCGCACGCGCAGCTCCGCAGTGAAATCGCCGCCACTGTCGAGGTGGAAGAAATGGCCGCTATGACGGGTGAAGCCGTAATGGGTCTTCCGCCAGAAATCGGTGGCCTCGCCGGTCACGACCTCTAGCCGATCGCCGGCCAGCGACCAGGATGGCGGTTCGTTCAGCCAGCGGCCTTGCTTGAGGGAAGAGGAAGGCGTCGAATCCAAGATCTATCTCCTGCAACGCAGAACGAAAGCCTTCTCCACGAAGTGGGGAAGGTGTCAGTGCGAAGCACTGACGGATGGGGTGTGGCGGGCAGTGCACTGAATCCAACATGGTTGCACCACGGTCGCGCCATTCTTCAAAAAGGCGTCTCGCATTGCCCGCCACACCTCACCCGACCCGGCTTCGCCGGGCCCAGCGCGCACAAATAGTGCGCGCGACCTCCCCGCTTCGCGGGGAGGGCTTTTTGCGCGTGACGCCCCCGACTACGGCGTCACCTCGATGCGCGAGACCGGCCTGGGCTTGCTGAGCTCCTTCCAGGTGGCGTTCGCCACCGCGCTGGCCGGGAACGGATCGCGTTGGATGAAGGCGCCGTCGCCCTTCTTGAGCTGGATCTGCTTGTCCTTCCAGGCGATGCGCCCGCGCGACAGGGTGACAACAGGCAGGCCCGTGCATTCATAGCCTTCGAACACATTGTATTCGACGCGGCTGAGTTGCGTCTTGGCCTTGATCGTCTTGGTGGCGGCGGGATCCCAGATGGTGAGGTCGGCATCCGAACCGACCGCAATCGCTCCCTTGCGAGGATAGATGTTGAGGATGCGGGCGATGTTGGTGGAGGTCACCGCCACGAACTCCTCCTTGGTCAGGCGCCCGGTCTTGACGCCGGCCGTCCACAGCACCGGCATGCGGTCTTCGAGCCCGCCCGTACCGTTGGGGATCTTGCGGAAATCGCCGAGGCCCATGCGCTTCTGCTCGGCGGTGAAGGCGCAGTGATCGGTCGCCACCACCTGGAGCGAGCCCGAGGCGAGGCCCGCCCACAGCGAATCCTGGTGCGACTTGTTGCGGAAGGGCGGCGACATCACCCGGCGGGCCGCGTAGTCCCAATCCTTGTTCTGGTATTCGCTGTCGTCGAGCACGAGGTGCTGGATCAGCGGCTCGCCATAGACGCGCTTCCCGGCTGCCCGCGCCCGCGCGATCGCCTCGTGGCTGTCGCGGCATGACGTGTGCACGACATAGAGCTGGCTGCCCGCCATGTCGGCGATCATGATGGCGCGGTTGGTCGCCTCGCCTTCCACTTCCGGCGGGCGCGAATAGGCGTGGCCCTCGGGCCCGGTGACGCCCTGGTCGATGTAATGCTGCTGCAGGCGGAAAACGATGTCGCCATTCTCCGCATGGACCAGCGGCAGCGCGCCGAGGCCGGCGCAGCGGCTGAAGGAGTGGAACAACTCGTCGTCATTCACCATCAGCGCGCCCTTATACGCGAGGAAATGCTTGAAGGTGTTGATGCCGTAGGTCTTCACGACGGTCTCCATCTCGTCGAAGACCTGTTTGTCCCACCAGGTGATCGCCATATGGAAGGAATGGTCGGCGACCGCCTTCTCGGCTTTATGCCGCCATTCCTGATAGGCCGCCAGCAGCGACTGGCCAGGCGCGGGCAGGCAGAAATCCACCACCATGGTGGTGCCGCCGGACAAGGCGGCGCTGGTGCCGGATTCGAAATCGTCGGCCGACACGGTGCCCATGAACGGCATTTCGAGATGGGTATGCGGATCGATGCCGCCTGGCAGCACGAAGCAGCCATCGGCATCGATGATTTCGGCACCCGCCGGCGCCGACAGCTTCGGCCCGATCGCCAAAATGGTTTCGCCGTCGATCAGCACGTCGGCCGGCTTGGAATGATCGTGGTTCACCACGACACCGCCACGGATCAGGATCGGCATAATAGTCCTCCAATAACGAGTTCGCCGCGCCTGTTGCCTCGGCGCTGATTTTACCCTCCCCTGGAGGGGGAGGGTCGGCCTGAAAGGCCGGGGTGGGGTGATTAGGCTCGACTTGACCGGTCAGGTCATCAATACCTTCGAAATTACAAAGGTGCTGCCTTCTCACCCCACCCCGACGCTGCGCGTCGACCCTCCCCCCTCCAGAGGAGGGTCATTCAGCTCACAGTTTCTTCATCGCGTCGGTGACCGCCGAGCTCCAGCCGCCCACCGGAGCCTTGGTGATGGCCGGGCTATCGCCGCCGGCCCCGAGCAGCGTCTTGACGGTGCTATCCGCAGCGGCCGGATCGAGCGTACCATCGGAGCCTTCCGTCAGCTTGTTGACCTCGGCGATCATGTGGGTCTGGTGCACCTCGGTCTGGGCACCGGAGGCATCGTTGTCGAGCACGATCTTCACGGCCTCGTCGGGGTGGGAACGGGCATATTCCCAGCCCTTCATCGAGGCCTTGACGAACTTGGCCATGGTCTCGACGAATTTCGGATCCTTGAGGCGGTCTTCCATGACGTAGAGCCCGTCCTCCAGCACCGCGACGCCCTGGTCCGTATAGTTGAAGACGGTCAGGTCCTCGGCCTTCACGCCGGCCTCGATCACCTGCCAATATTCGTTATAGGTCATGGTGGAGATGCAGTCGGCCTGCTTCTGCAGGAGCGGATCGACGTTGAAGCCCTGCTTGATCACCTTGACGCCGTCGGCCGAGCCGTCGAGCTTGAGGCCGAGCTTGCCCATGAAGGCGTTGAACGGATATTCGTTGCCGTAGAACCATACGCCCAGCGTCTTGCCCTTGAAATCGGCCGGCGTCTTGACGCCGGACTCCTTGCGGCAGGTCAGCTGCAGGCCGGAGCGCTTGAAGGGCTGGGCGATGTTGACGAGACCGACGCCCTTCTCGCGGGCGGCGAGGGCCGCCGGCATCCAGTCGACGATCACGTCGGCCTGCTTGTTGGCGATCACAGTTTCCGGCGCGATGTCGGGACCGCCGGGGGACACGGTGACGTCGAGGTCGGCCTCCTTGTAGAAACCCTTGTCCTTGGCGACGAGATAGCCTGCGAACTGCCCCTGGACCACCCATTTGAGCTGCAGCGTGACCTTGTCGGCTGCCTGTGCCGCGCTGATCGCCCCAAGCCCGAGCGCGAAAGCGACGCCGGCCAGTAGTGCCTTCTTCATTCCGTCCACTCCTCTGTTAACCTCGTCCTGCGTCACGCGCGCCGGTAAGAGGGATGCCAAAACGTCACCGCCCGCTCGACGAGGGCGATGAGGCCGTAGAATAGGGAACCGGCCACCATGGCCACCACGATCTCCGCCCAGACGATGTCGGTCTGTGACAAGGCCGCCTGGGTGTTGATGCGAAAGCCCATGCCGATGGTGGGGCCGTCGAAATATTCGGCCACGATGGCGCCGATCATCGCCAGGGTCGAATTGATCTTCAAGCCGTTGAAGATGAAGGGCATCGCGGCGGGAAGCCGCAGGCTGATCAGCGTCGACCAATAGCTGGCACCGTAGGAACGCATGAGGTCGCGCTCCAGCGTGCCGCTGGCTGCTAGGCCCGCCACCGTGTTGACCAGCATGGGAAAGAAGGTCATCGCCACCACGACGGCCGTCTTGGAGGGCCAGTCATAGGTGAACCACCAGATCATGATCGGCGCGATGCCGACGATGGGCAGCGCCGAGACGACATTGCCGAGCGGCAGGAGACCGCGGCGCAGGAAGGGGACGCGGTCGGCCACCAGCGCCACCAGGAAACCCGAGCCAGAGCCGATCAGCCAGCCGAGCAGGACCTCGTGCAGGAAGGTCCAGACAAAATCGGTGGCGAGCGTATTGGCCTGTGCCACCACCGCCTGGCCGATGGCCGAAGGCGGCAGCAGGATGATGGGGGAGATGCCGAAACCGACGACCAGCCACTCCCAAAGAAGAAGCAACGTGGCGCCAAACAGGATCATCGGCGCCAGATTCCGCCAGTGCGAGGTGCGGCGTCCCTCCCCGGCATTGGCGATCATGTCGACCAGCATCCAGGAAGCGATCCACAGACCGACCGCCTTCAGCCAGAAACCCCAGCCGGCTATCCCCGCAACGCCCGGTGAGTGAACGATCATCGTCAGAGTAAAGACGGCAACAAAAGAGAGCGGGAGTAGACTAAAGAACCATCCGCCGTAGCGATTCCTATAAAGACAAGCGCCAAGGTAGAGAACTCCGACGATATAAATTGGGCTGACCAACTGATTTGAAACGGCATCGGCGCCGTCGCTCAGAGGGAAGAGGACACTTATTGCAATCAGCACTGCTGCACTAAGCCATCCGCACGACTGGAACCTTGTCATGCCTGCTCTCCCTTCACGCCCATTCGCGTTAAGGTGCGCTTTTCGATCAGACCGATCAGACCGATCAAGACAGCCGAAAGCAACGCGGCGGTAAACAAGGCGGCCCACAGCACCAGGCGTAGATTGTTGTACTGGTAGCCGGCAAGCAGGCGCGAGCCGAGACCACCCTGCGCGCCCGTCGGCATCTCGGCGACGATGGCGCCGACGATGCAGCCGGCGATGGCGATCTTCAGGCTGGCGAACAGATAGGGTGTCGCCGCCGGCCAGCGCAGCTTCCAGAAGGTCTGCCATTTCGAGGCATCATAAGTGCGCATCAGATCGAGCTGCATCAGGTCCGGCGACATCAGCCCTTTCACCATGCCGACCGTCACCGGAAAGAAGCAGAGATAGGTGGCGATCAGGGCTTTCGGGACCAGGATCGGTGCGCCGAGCCGGCCGGTGATCGCGGTCAGCAGCGGCACCAACGCCAGGATGGGGATGGTCTGGGAGACGATCACCCAGGGCATCAGGCTCTGGCGCATCGAGCGGTAATGCACGATCAGCACCGCCAGCACGATGCCGAGGACGGCGCCCAGCACGAAGCCCGATAGCGCCGAGGAGAGCGTGATCAGGCCATGATAGACCAGGCTGCGGCGCCCCAGGGGCGGCTCGAAGAACAGGCCCTGCACCATCGCCATGACGATCTGGTGAGGCGCGGCGAGATTGCCGTCCGGCAGATTGATGGCGGCGATGAACTGTTCGATCAGCGGCCGGCTGGCGGCATCGGGCATGGCGCGCTGCAGCGCGGAGCCGTTCATCGGCAGGCAGGCGAGATACCACAACGCGAAGATCGCCAACACCACCACCGTCACCGGCCCGGCCTTGCCGACCATCAGGCGGCTCCACAGCGAGGGGGCGGTACGGGCTGAAAGCACCTCAGTCGTCATAGGAGTGCCCCGCCCTGAGGCCGTCGCGCACGCGATGGGCGACTTCGAGGAATTCAGGCGTCTCGCGGATGTCGAGCGTGCGGTCGCGCGGGAAGTTGCAATCGATGATGTCGATGATGCGGCCGGGCCGCGGCGACATCACCACGATCTTGGTGGATAGATAGACGGCCTCGGGAATGGAATGGGTGACGAACACTACCGTCTTCTTGGTGGTGCGCCACAGATGCAGGAGTTGGTCGTTGAGTTTGTCGCGGACGATCTCGTCGAGCGCCCCGAACGGCTCGTCCATCAGCATCAGCTTGGGATCGAAGCACAGAGCCCTGGCGATCGAAGCGCGCTGCTGCATGCCGCCGGACAATTGCCAGGGAAATTTCTTCTCGAACCCCTTGAGATTGACCAGTTCGAGATTGCGGGCCGCCCTCGCCTTGCGCTCGGCGGCCGGAAAACCCATGACTTCGAGCGGCAGCATGACGTTGCGCTCGATGGTGCGCCAGGGATAGAGAGCCGGCGCCTGGAAGACATAGCCGTAATGCCGGCCGAGACGTGCCTGCTCCGGGGTCAGGCCATTGACCTTGATCGAGCCGGAGGTCTGGCGTTCGAGGTCGGCGATGACACGCAGCAAGGTGGTCTTGCCACAGCCGGAAGGCCCGATGAAGGAGACGAAATCGCCTTCATTGACGGTGAGATTGACCTTGGAGAGCGCATAAACCGGCCCATCGCCGGTATCGAAGGTCAAGGAAAGATCCTCGACCGCAATCACGGGTTCGCCGGCGCCCGTTCGTTCCCGTACGGCACCAAGCTTCCGATCCACGCCCTCAACCTGCATGCCGGCCCTACCTCTGGTTCGTCCCCGGCGGACACGGTGAACCGTTCCGCCCTGCTCGCCCCCGTTCACAGCAATGATCGTGCCATTGCGACGAGAGTCTCTATTTTATCACGTTACCGGCTCACCGCCCCGGTTGGAATATTTCAAACCGAGCCGATTGCCCCTTGCGAGCAAAAAAGCGGGATCGTCCCCTGCTCTTCACCGCTCCCGAGGGCAACCCCGGATTGCCCGAACGGCTGGCAGCAATATTGACCTTATGGACAAAAAATAGGCAACCCCATTTGGAAGAGATTTAAGGAAGGAGGATCCACATCGCCGCGCAGCTCTCTTTCGAACGAGGCGGAAACCCAAACTCCCGATTGCCAGCCATCTTCCCTATCGTCACATTGTACATATTAGCCGTCGATGTCTGGCCGGCAGGAAGATTCCATCATGCGCACCCTTGTTATCCTCCTTGGCTTGTTGAGCTTGGGCTTGTTGAGCTTGCTCGTCGCGCCACGACCGGGCTTTGCCCAGGACAGACCGAAGGAGTTCCAAACCTTCCTGACCGACTTCCCGCCGGGAAAGGATGTGCACCCCTTTCGCGGCGAGTTGTCGCCAGCACTAAAGGAGCACGTCCACCCCAGATTGATCGAGTTCTGGCAAAGGGTTGGCTTCGGCTCTTTCGGCAATGGCTTCATCACCTTTTTCGATCCGCGCGACGCCGAAACGATGCTGGCGCGTTGGCTCCTGCTCCAACATCCCGACCCCACGCGGGTCCCCATTGCGCGCACCGCCTTCGGCGACCTGATCTATTTTCGGGATCTGCGGCAAAGGGCGGCGGAAAACGGACTGCCTGCCGACTGGAAGACCGGTAGCGACGTGATCTTTCTCAGCATCCACTATCGCGGCAGTTCGGCCATCACCTGGTCCGTGGACGACTTCTTCGCCAAGGATCTCAAGGGCTTCCTGCAGGAGAATCCGAAAGCCTTCCACCAGTTCTACTCGACGGTCGGCGGGCAGCCGCTCGCCCCTGGCGAATGCTTCTATTTCGTGCCGGCCCTTGCCCTCGGCGGCCAGGCGACCAAGAAATCCGTCGGCCGTGGCGACTGCCTCGTTCATCAGGAAATCCTGCTGCAATTGGCTCTTTCCTCCGGCCCCTCGCGCAAGTGACCCCATAGGGCGACGAAGAGCCGGGCGAAATATTGCGTTCCTTGTCGGGAGAGGACCTGCCCGCTCGTCCTTGGAGCATAACGCCATGCCTCCAACATAGCGGCCTCCCATCCAAACAAGGGCAATCAAGGGACATCTTCTCATGCGCAAGATCATCGGCGGCATATTCCAATCTCTCGACGGCGTGATGCAGGCCCCCGGCGGCCCACCGGAGGATCCGACCGGCGGCTTCGAGCTCGGCGGCTGGTCGGCGACCTTCTGGGACGGCACGATGGGCACCGCGATGGGTGGCCTGTTCAGCAATCCCTTCGACCTGCTGCTCGGCCGCAAGACCTATGAGATCTTCGCAGCCCACTGGCCCTTCGTCGGTCCGGAGGATCCCATCGGCCCAGCCTTCACCAAGGCAGCCAAATATGTGGTCACGCGCGGCAGCGAGCCTCTCGAATGGCAGAACAGCCATCGCCTCGCCGATATCGCCGCCGTCGCCAAGGTGAAGCAGGGCGAAGGTCCCGACATCCTCATCCAGGGCAGCACGACGCTCTACCCCCAATTGCTGGCCGCGGGCCTGATCGACCGGCTCTTCGTCATGACCTTCCCGTTGGTGCTCGGCAAGGGCAAGCGCCTGTTCGGTACCGGCACGCCGTCCGGCGCCCTGAAACTGACCAGCCATGACGTTTCGAGCACAGGGGTCGTCATCGCCACCTATGAACCGGCCGGCCCCGTGCCAACAGGCACCTTCGAGCTTGCCGAACCGAGCCCGGCGGAGATCAAGCGTCGCGAGCGCATGAAGCACGAGGGCTGAGATTGGACAGGCTTGCCGGTCCCATCTGCAAGACGGGACCGGAAATTGCGGCGTTCTCTCAAAGTATTAACCGGCATCGGGACGATCGCGGGCCTCTCTGCGATCGTCCTTTTCTGTCATTTGTCATAACAATACCAATGCCGGCCAGAATTCTGCCGCCGATGCATTTCGCCGCAACATTCGCATGACACTTCCGCCCGGCCGCCGTGCTAAGGTCGCATTTGGATGGGAAGCAGCCGCCCCCGCCATGCATCGCCATGGCAGCGAATGATTGGTACGGTGCTGCCCGCGGGAACAAGGCCGGATAACGGGCCAGGCACCGGCAAATGTGAGGAAGCGTGATATGAAACTTCATGTTGTGGAAGGCGGCGCCAAGGACGAGATCGAGCCGATCCAGTTCAACAATCTCGGCGCGCTGCACGCCAATCTCGACGAGCCCTCGCTGATCGAGATTGCGATTCGCCGCGGCGAAGGCCTTCTCAGCCCCGGTGGCGCCCTGGTCGTCGATACCGGCAGCCATACCGGTCGCTCCCCGAAGGACAAATATATTGTCCGCGAGCGCGAGACCGAAGACTCTGTCTGGTGGACCAACAACAACGCGATCTCCCGCGCCGCCTTCGACACGCTGCTTGCCGACATGCTCTGGCATGCGACGGAAAAGCAGCTCTTCGTGCAGGACCTGCATGCCGGCGCCGATGAGGACAACGGTATCAAGGTCAAGGTCTATACCGAGCTGGCCTGGCACAGCCTGTTCATCCGCAATCTTTTGATTCGCCCCTCCGCCGATGACCTCGTCGGGTTCTATCCGGACCTCACCATCATCGACATGCCGAGCTTCAAGGCCGACCCTGCCAAATACGGCCTACGCTCGGAGACGGTGATCGCCTGCGATTTCACCCGCGGCGTCGTCTTGATCGGCGGCACGGCCTATGCCGGCGAGATGAAGAAGTCGGTGTTCTCCTATCTCAACTACATCCTGCCCGCGCGCGGCGTCATGCCGATGCATTGCTCGGCCAATGTCGGCCCTAGCAGCGTCTCGGCCCTGTTTTTCGGGCTTTCTGGCACCGGCAAGACCACATTGTCCGCTTCCCCCGACCGTTCGCTCATCGGCGATGACGAACATGGCTGGGGCCCGAACGGCATCTTCAACTTCGAAGGCGGCTGCTACGCCAAGACCATCAATCTCGACAAGCAGGCCGAGCCGCAGATCTTTGCCGCTTCGCAGCGCTTCGGAGCAGTCCTGGAAAACGTCTCGATCAATTCGATCACGCGCAGGCTCGACTTCACCGACGGCCGCAAGACCGAGAACACCCGCGCCGCCTATCCGCTGCATTTCATCGAAAATGCTTCGAAAACCAGTGCAGCCGGCCATCCCGGTACGGTGGTGATGCTGACGGCGGACGCCTTCGGCGTGATGCCGCCGATCGCCCGCCTCACGCCGGAGCAGGCCATCTACCACTTCCTCTCGGGCTTCACCGCCAAGCTCGCCGGCACGGAACGTGGCGTGACCGAACCGCAGCCGACCTTCTCGACCTGTTTCGGCGCCCCCTTCATGCCGCGCCATCCGGTCGAATATGCGCGCCTGCTGAAGGAGTTGATCGACAGGCACCAGGTCTCCTGCTGGCTGGTCAACACCGGCTGGACCGGCGGCGCCTATGGCACCGGACGCCGCATGCCGATCAAATGGACCCGCACCCTCCTCAATGCCGCCCTCGACGGCAGCCTCGACAGGGCCAAGTTCCGCACCGACCGCCATTTCGGCTTCCAGGTTCCGACCGCGGTGGAAGGCGTGCCGAGCCACGTGCTCGACCCCTTCAAGTCCTGGGCCGACAAGGCGGCCTATGAGAACCAGGCCCGCAGGCTGGTGGGCATGTTCACCGAGAACTTCAAGCAGTTCGAGGTGGCAGCCGACGAGACGACGATGAGCGCGGCGCTCGGCGGCTAAAGCATCGCGCCGAAAAATGGATCCCGATTTTCGGCAGGAAACGATACGGCAATAAAAGCCAAAGCGGCGGCTCCCCTGGGCCGCCGCTTTCTCTTTCTGCAGGACGGATCTATCGCGGCGGCGCCAGGAGCTTTTCAGCGCCCAGCGCGATGGCAAGGACGTCCTCGTCCGCATGGCGCCGACCAACGATCTGCAGGCCGACCGGCATGTCCCCGGCGCGATGGACCGGCAGGGAGAGAGCCGGGCATTGCGGCAGGAGATTGAAGGGACAGGTCATGTCCAGTCCCTTCAGGCGCCCATCCGGCAGACTCTCGGCAAAATCGTCATCGCTTAGCCCTGCCAGGGGCGCTGTGATGGCGCAGGTCGGGCACAACAGGGCATCATAACTCCCGAACAGCTTCGCCATGTCGCGCCACATTTGGGTGCGCAGCAACTCGATGCGCTTGTAATGCGTGGCATCCATGGCAAGTCCCGTCTCCATCATCGCCACCACGGATGGATCCATGCGCTCTCGCCCTGCCGCGAGCCGGTCTCCAAAATAGGCCGACATGAACACGCACCAGATGTCGAACCATTGATCGACGACGGCCCGGCTCCATCCCATCGGGATCTCGTCGACGACGGCCCCCGCCCCGCGAAGGTCTTCCACCGCGCTGCGAATGGCCGTCTCCACCGCCGGTTCGACGGCATAGAAGCCGAGGTCGAGCGAGAAAGCGAAACGCCGGCCGGCCAGACCTGCCTTGCGCGCCCGCATGCCGTCGAAGGATAATGGCAGGGAAAGGATATCCTCGTCACTTGGCCCAGCCGTCGCGGCCATGAAGGCGATGGCATCCTCCACACTGCGTGCGAGCGGCCCGAAATGCGAGATATTGTCGAAAACACTGGGCAGGATCGTCATCGGAATGCGCCCCAGGCTTGGTTTGAAGCCCACCACGCCGCAAAAGGCGGCGGGAATGCGCACGGAGCCGCCCATATCCGTTCCCTCCGCCATGGGCACCACGCCCATGGCCACGGCGACCGCCGATCCCCCGGAGGACCCGCCGCTCGTGCGCTCGGGATCCCAGGGATTGCGTGTCACCCCCCAACGCGGGCTCTGAGTAAAGCTGGAGAATGCGAATTCCGGCGTGGTGGTCTTGCCGATCAGAATGCCTCCTGCTGCCTCCAGGCGGCGGATGCACAGGGCGCTTTCAGCGGGAACCGGATCTCCGCTCGTCCAGGAACCCAAGGTGGTGAGATCGCCAGCCGTCGGCGTCATGTCCTTGGAAGCGAAAGGTACGCCATGCAGCGCTCCCAGAGACTGTCCGGCCCTGGCAACCTCATCCGCCTGGCTGGCCGAGGCCAGTGCGCGATCGCGTCGCAGAACTGTGAAGGCATTCAATTCGGGCTGACACGCCTCGGCCCGGTGCAGTGCTTCCGCCACCACATCTACGGCCCTGAATCGTTGCCGACGAATGCCGTCGGCAATCGCGTAAGCCGGCAGGTCGAGCGGATGAGTTCGGGATGTTCGCATGCCGGCTAGATTCATCGTCTTCTCCATTCCGGCTTGTTGGCGGCCCGACGTGGGCGCATAGGGTTGGCAGCCAAACCATCCACCTGTCCAAAAAGGTCCGAGGGAGCGCCATGCCGCCACCATTCCAGGCCTGGAACCGCCTCCTCGCCCATGCCGTCGAGGCCATAGGCTCGCCGGGCTTTCCCGCGGCGCTGCAGACGGTCCTGCGCCTGATCGCCCCTTTCGAGATGATGAACGGCTTTCGTTATACGCCGGACGGCAGGGCGCATGATCTTCACAACCCGTCCGACTTGGTGGATCGTGGCATCATCGTCGATCAATATCTCGCCGGCGCCTATGTGCTCGACCCCTTCTACGATGCCGTCCGGGGGAGCGACGCCACATCCCTGATCGTCATGCAGGATCTGGCACCCGATCATTTCAGACAGTCCGAATACTACCGGATCCACTATGCCGCGACGACCATCAGGGACGAGATCGGCTTCGTGCTCGATCTCGGAGGCAGACATGTCGGGGTGCTCTCGATCAGCCGTCTTGGCACGAACCCGCTGTTCCGCCGCCGCCAGATCGAGCAATTCGGCGATATTGCCGAACTCATCTGCCGCCTTGCCGAGCGGCATTGGCAAACCACGCGTCCGCCCTCCCTCTCCAGCGAGGCGCTCCCATCGGCGGCTATCGCCCATCCTCAGTTGACGCCACGCGAGCGGGAAATCGTGGCACTGATCCTCAAGGGGCATTCGAGCCTCTCGGTCGGCGCTCTCCTCTCGCTCTCCCCGGAAACGGTCAAGGTGCATCGCCGCCACATCTACGCAAAGCTGAAGATATCGAGCCAGGGGCAGTTGTTCCGCCTGTTCCTGGCCGGGCAGTCCACTGCCGCCTGAACAAGAGCCTGCTCAGGCCGTCTCCTCCACGAAGTCCATTTCGGGCGGGGCCTGGCTGAACATGCGCGTCAGATAAGCCAGATAGGCAGCCCCCAGCGCCAGCCAGATCAGGCCGAGCCATTTGGCGTGGGCATCGAGATTGAGGAGCAGATAGAGGTCGCAGGCCGCCGCGATGGCCGGAACGATCACACCCAGCAGCGCGCCCAGCGGCCTGACGCCTTCATGCCCGCGCAGATAGAGAGCGATCACCGAGAGATTGACCGCCGTGAAAGCCAAAAAGGCACCGAAATTGATGAAGGAGGTCGAGGTCGTGACATCCATCCAGATCGCGGCCAGCCCGACCAGACCGACGAAAAGCAGATTGACGAGGGGCGTCTGCCATTTCGGATGCAGGCGGGCGAACAGGCCGCTCGGCAGGACATTGTCGCGGCCCATGGCATAGAGAAGGCGGCCGACGCTGGCCTGAGCGGCGAGACCCGAGCTGAACTGTGCCAGGACGAGCGTCGCCAGGAAGATGACGACAAAGAAATCGCCGCCGATCTTCTGGGCGATTTCGTTGCCGGCGGCATCGACGGAGGCGAACTCGAAACCGGGATGGGCGAGCTGGACCACATAGGCCGCCGCCACGAAGATGGCGCCGCCGACCAGGGCCACGATCAGGATGGCGCGCGGAATGGTGCGGCCAGCGTCCTTGGTCTCCTCCGTCAGCGTGGAAACGGCATCGAAACCGAGGAAGGAATAGGCCGCTATGGCGGCGCCTGCCACCGAGGCGGAAAAGGGCACATTGGCCTGGAAGAAGGGCGCCGCTGCCGCCAAGCCGCCCGTTCCGTTCGCCGCGGCGACGTAGCGGGCCGCCAGCAGCATGAAGGCGACGACCACGACGAGCTGCACCAGCATCAGCACGAAATTGACCCGGCTTGCGAAGGCAATGCCGAGGATGTTGATCACGGTAGTGGTGAAGATGAAGGCAAGGATCCAGACCCAGCTAGTTACGGCGGGAAAGGCGGAGGACAGATAGGCCGCGCCGATCAGCCAGATCACCATCGGAAGGAAGAAGTAATCAAGCAGAACGGCCCAGCCGACCAGGAAACCGACGCCGGAACTCAACGATCGTCGAGCATAGGTATAAGCCGAACCCGCTACGGGATAGACCCGGGACATCACGCCATAGCTCAGGGCGGTAAGCAGGATGGCGCCAGAGGCCAGCAGATAGGACATCGCCGTGGTGCCCTGGCTCGCCGTCGCCAGCGGCCCGAAGGTGCCGAATACGATCATCGGCGTCATATAGGCCAAGCCGAATAATACCACCGACCACAGGCCCAACGCCCTGTCCAATTTCACGTCCTGCATCGCTTCTCTCCCCTGGCGACAAGTTCTCCGGTTTGCCGGCGCTCGTCCTATCGTTGTCATCGGGGAGCTTGTGCCGATGCCGGCGATCGAACAATAACCCCAAGGAGTTATGACGGAACCGGCCGGCCCATCCGTCATTTCCCACGCGAGCGCCGGAATTCCCCGGGGCTGCAGCCGGCCCATTTGTGGAAAGCGCGGTGGAAGGCGCTCGGCTCGGTATAACCGAGATCGGCAGCGACCTGTCCAACCGGCTTGGCCGTGCGGAGCAGCCAGTCCAGGGCCAGCTTGCGGCGAATCTCCTCCTTGATTTCGGAGAAACTCTCGCCGTCTCCAGCCAGATGGCGCCGCAATGTCGGTTCGGACAGGTCCAACCTCGCGGCCATCTCGGCGAAGGAAGGCCATTCGGTAGGAGGGAGCTCGCGCAGGAGACGTCGCGTGGCGGAGGCAGCGCCACGGTCATAGCGATAGCGCCCCAATATGTTGGCCGGAGCGCCGGTTATGAAGCCCTGCAGCGTCTTCTCGGTCTGGCGTACCTTCAAGGACAGCAGCGCACGGTCGAAGGTCAGCATGGTCTGTGGCCGATCGAAGTCGACCTTGGTGCCGAAGAAGTCGCGATGGTCTTCCCGGCCGCTCGGGAGGGGCCCGCGATAATGCAGCTCGCGGATCTCGAGCTGGCGCTTGACCAGCCAGCACACGATGCCGTGCAGCAGCAGGAAATAGGTGCGATAGGCAAAGGCCGGCCGGGGAGGAGCGGTCTCGCGCAGGATCACGCTGGCGCTCGTTTCTTCGATCACCAGTTCGCCCTTGGGCTCTCCCAGCACCAGGTTGAGAAAGCGCAAGCTCCGCCTCACGGCATGCTCCAGCGTCTGGCTGGAGATCACGGCGTGGCAGAGCATGGCGAAACTGCCCGGCGCCATCGGACGGGCACCGAAGCCGAAATATTCGCAGCTCATGATCTGCGCGATGCTGAGCCACAGCCGGCCATATTGCTCAGCCGACAGGCGAAAGCCCGGCAGATCGAGATCGCTCTCGCTGAATCCACCCGCCTCCAGCGCCGTCGCGAGGTCGAAGCCGCCGCGCCTCAGGGGCTCGAGCGTATCCTCGATAAAGCCGACGCCGATCATGGCGTGAATCTCTGCGCTCTCCAGGCCATCCGCGCCCCTTACGATATGGCAAAACCGATCACGCTTTTAAGCACGAAGGGTCATCGAATGCCACCGCCGACGCGCGTAATATCGGTGCCAACGACAACGGCCCTCAAAGGGCCGACACGGGGAGAGTTCCGCGCCATGCAAATCCAAGATCGCGTCTTCCTGGTGACTGGTGGAGCGTCCGGGCTCGGCCATGCGGTAGCAGCCGGGTTCGTGAGCCGCGGCGGGCGTGTCCTGCTCTGCGATCTCAATGCCGAAGCCGGCGAGAAAGCCGCAGCGGCGCTGGGTCCTGCGGCCCGCTTCCAGCACACCGACGTCGCCAATGCCGGGGATGGGCAGGCCGCCGTCGAGGCCGCCCTCGACGCCTTCGGCCGGCTCGACGGCCTGGTCAACTGCGCCGGCGTCGCCCCCAGCGAGCGCATCGTCGGACGTGACGGCCCGCATGATCTCGACCGCTTCGCCCGCACCATCCAGATCAATCTCGTCGGCACCTTCAACATGACGCGCCTCGCCGCCCGGGCAATCTCCACCAATACGCCCGGCGAAGACGGCGAGCGCGGCGTCATCGTCAACACAGCTTCGATCGCGGCCTATGACGGCCAGATCGGCCAGGCCGCCTATGCCGCTTCCAAGGGCGGCGTCGCCAGCCTCACTCTGCCGGCAGCCCGCGAGCTCGCTCGCTTCGGCATCCGCGTCGTCGCCGTGGCGCCCGGCGTGTTCGAGACCCCGATGATGCAGGCCATGCCGGAAGAGGTCAGGACCTCGCTGGGTGCGACCGTCCCCTTCCCGCCCCGCCTCGGCCATCCGCAAGAGTTCGCCGCCTTGGTCTGCCACATCGTCGAAAACCGCATGCTCAATGGTGAAATCATCCGGCTCGACGGCGCCCTACGCATGGCGCCGCGCTGATCGACCACACATGTCGCCGAAATCGGCGTAAAATCCTCCTTCGCAAAAAGGGACCTCAAGATGAATGACCCTGTCGTGATCGTCGGTTCCGCGCGGACCCCGCTCGGTGGTTTCCAGGGAGCCTTCTCCAGCCTGCCGGCGGCACGCCTCGGCGCAGCCTCCATCTCGGCCGCGGTGTCTCGGGCCGGGTTGCCCGCCGAAGCCATCGAGGAGACCGTGTTCGGCTGCGTGCTCAGCGCCGGCCAGGGCCAGGCCCCGGCTCGCCAGGCTGCCCTGGGCGCGGGCCTGCCGATTTCGACTCCCGCCACCACCATCAACAAGATGTGCGGCTCGGGCATGCAGGCCGCCATGCTCGGCCATGACCTCATCGCCGCCGGCACGGCCGGCGTGGTGGTGGCCGGCGGCATGGAGAGCATGACCAACGCGCCCTACCTGCTCGACCGGGCGCGCAGCGGCTACCGCATGGGCCATGGCAGCGTGAAGGACCACATGTTCCTGGACGGGCTGGAGGACGCCTATGACAAGGGGCGACTGATGGGCACCTTCGCCGAGGATTGTGCTGAGGCCTATCAGTTCACCCGCGAGGCGCAGGACGAATTTGCCTTGCGCTCCCTGAGCCGAGCCCAGGCCGCCATCCGAGACGGACGTTTCGACAGCGAGATCGTGGCCGTTACCGTCGGTTCCGGCAAGACGGAGCAGGTCGTCGGCGTCGACGAGCAGCCGGGCAAGGCCCGCCCGGACAAGATTCCGACGCTGAAGCCCGCCTTCCGCGAGGGCGGCACGGTGACGGCAGCCAATTCGAGTTCGATCTCCGACGGCGCCGCTGCTTTGGTACTGATGCGCCGCTCCCAGGCGGAAAAGCGTGGTTTGACCCCGCTCGCCGCGATCGTCGGCCATGCCAGCCACGCCCAGGAACCGAACCGCTTCGCCACCGCTCCGATCGGCGCCATGCGCAAATTGTTCGAGCGCACCGGCTGGACGGCCGGCGAGGTCGATCTGTTCGAGATCAACGAGGCCTTCGCCGTGGTGACGATGGCGGCGATGCGTGACCTCGACCTGCCCGGCGACAAGGTCAATGTGCATGGCGGCGCCTGCGCCCTTGGCCATCCGATCGGCGCCTCTGGCGCCCGCGTGCTGGTAACGCTGCTGGCCGCCCTCGAAAGCCATGGACTGAGGCGCGGCGTCGCAAGTCTTTGCATCGGCGGCGGCGAAGCGACTGCCATGGCGGTGGAACGGTTGGCGTAAGTGGGGGGCGTGTCTTCAGACCCGCCTTCATCGAAGCACTGGCGGGTCTGAAGACCCGTCTCCCGACGGCAACAGCGAGGAAACTTTCATGCCAGACTTTCGGCAGGCTCGTGACTTTCTGCTCAAGCATCGTAGCGATTACCAGACGGCTCGCGCCGGCTTCCGCTGGCCGGATGACTCCCATTTCAACTGGGCGCTCGATTGGTTCGACGCCGAGCTCGCCACCGCTGCCGAAAGCCGGGACCGCACGGCCCTGCGGATCGTCGACACAGCCACCGGAACCGATACCCGTTTCAGCTTTTCCGAGCTCAGCCGGCGCTCCAACCAGGTGGCGAATTTCCTGCGCGCTCAGGGCCTGAGACGCGGCGACCACCTGCTGGTGCTGCTCGGCAATGTGCCGGCTATCTGGGAAACGACGCTGGCGGCGATCAAGCTCGGGCTGATCCTCATTCCGGCCACGACGCTGCTCACCCCGGACGAGCTCGCCGACCGTTTCGACCGCGGCAGGGCCCGCGCCATCATCGCCGAGCGCGACCAGCTCGCCAAATGCGAAGATGTGGCGCCACCGGAAGTCAAGCGCATCGCCGTCGGCCCCGGCGGAGGAGCCGGCTGGATCACCTATGTCGAAGCTTTCAACCAGCCCACCACCTTCACACCGGATAGCCCGACCCATCCGCACGATCCGCTGCTGCTCTATTTCACCTCCGGCACCACGGCCAAGCCCAAGCTGGTGCGCCATTCCCAGCGCAGCTATCCCGTCGGCGCGCTCTCGACCATGTACTGGCTCGGCCTGCAGCCGGGAGACGTCCATCTCAACGTGTCCACGCCCGGCTGGGCCAAGCATGCCTGGAGTTCGTTCTTCGCGCCCTGGAATGCCGGTGCCACGGTGCTGGTGATCAACCAGCCGCAATTCAGCGCCAAAGTCCTGCTGCGCGAACTCGAACGCTGCGAGGTCACCACGCTCTGTGCCCCGCCGACCGTCTGGCGCCTGCTGATCCAGGAGGATCTTGCCGCCACCAAGGTTTCGCTGCGCGAAGTGTGCGGGGCCGGCGAGCCGCTCAATCCGGAAGTGATCGAACGGGTCCGCAACGCCTGGGGGCTGACCATCCGCGACGGCTACGGCCAGACCGAAACCACGGCCCAGATCGCCAATTCGCCGGGACAGACGATCAAGGTCGGTGCAATGGGCCGCCCCCTCCCCGGCTACGACATCCGCGTCCTCGACGCCGATGGCAAGCCTGCCACGGAAGGCGAGGTCTGCCTGCCGCTCGGCGACACACGCTCGGCCGGTCTGATGCAGGGCTATCAGGGGATCGACGGCAAGCTCGGAGGTTTGGAGGACGAGGTCTATCACACCGGCGACGTCGCCTTCATCGACGAGGACGGCTACCTCACTTTCGTCGGCCGCGCCGACGACGTCTTCAAGTCCTCCGACTACCGCATCAGTCCCTTCGAGCTCGAAAGCGTGCTGATCGAACACGAGACGGTGGCCGAGGCCGCCATCGTGCCGGTGCCCGATCCCATCCGCCTGTCGATCCCCAAGGCCTATGTGCTGCTGGTCGGCGCGGCCAAGCCGTCGCGCGAGACGGCGCTGTCGATCTTCCGCTACACCAGCGAGCGGCTCGCCCCCTTCAAGCGCATCCGCCGCATCGAATTCGTCACCGAATTGCCCAAGACGATCTCCGGCAAGATCCGCCGCGTCCAGCTGCGTCGGCTGGAGGTGGAGGGCGATACGCAAAGCGCATTCCGGGGCGTTGAATTCGCCGAGACCGATTTCCCGGAGATGGCATCGGAGAGGAAGCGCGCATAGGGTTGCGGCAGAGGCGTTCCGGGTGCGCGGACGTCTCGTCCGCTTCTTGCTCTCGGCAGACACTGTTTTTCCAAGAGTGGACGAGACGTCCGCGCACCCGGAAAATGAAATTCACAACACGATGAAGGACCAAGCCATGCGACAGATCGGACATTTCATCGCCGGCAAGCGCGTCGAGGGCACCAGCGGCCGTTTTGCCGACGTGTTCAATCCCACCACCGGCGAGGTGCAGGCCAAGGTGGCACTCGCCAGCAAGGCCGAGTTGCGGGCCGCGGTCGAAAATGCCCGCGAGGCACAGGTGGTCTGGGCGGGCTGGAATCCGCAGCGGCGCGCCCGTGTGATGATGCGCTTCCTCGAATTGATGCGGGACGAGCATGACAGTCTGGCCGAACTCCTGGCGAGCGAGCATGGCAAGACCGTGCCGGATGCCAAGGGTGACATCCAGCGCGGCCTCGAAGTGGTGGAGTTCGCCATCGGCATCCCGCATCTGCTCAAGGGTGAATATACCGAGAGCGCCGGTACCGGCATCGACGTCTATTCCCTGCGTCAGCCGCTGGGTGTCGTCGCCGGCATCACGCCTTTCAACTTCCCCGCCATGATCCCCTTGTGGAAATGCGCCCCGGCGCTGGCCTGCGGCAATGCCTTCATCCTCAAGCCCTCCGAACGTGATCCCTCCGTGCCGATCCGCATCGCCGAACTGTTCCTTGAAGCGGGCCTGCCGGCGGGCGTGTTCAATGTGGTCAACGGCGACAAGGAAGCGGTCGACGCCATTCTCGACGACGAAGACATCCGGGCCGTGGGTTTCGTCGGCTCGACCCCGATCGCCGAATATATCTATGTCCGCGCCGCCCAGACCGGCAAGAGAGCCCAGTGCTTCGGCGGCGCCAAGAACCACGCCATCATCATGCCGGATGCCGACATGGACCAGGTGGTCGATGCCTTGATCGGCGCCGGCTACGGTTCGGCGGGCGAACGCTGCATGGCGATCTCGGTCGCCATTCCCGTCACCAAGCCGACGGCTGATGCCTTGATGGAAAAGCTGATCCCGCGGGTGGAATCGCTGAAGATCGGTCCCTCCAGTGACGGCTCCGCCGATTACGGCCCTCTCGTCACCCGCGAGGCGGTGGAGCGCGTCAAGCACTATGTCGAGATCGGCATCAACGAGGGCGCGAAACTAGCCGTCGACGGCCGCAATTTCCGCCTCCAGGGCTATGAGAACGGCTTCTTCATGGGCGGCTGCCTGTTCGACGAGGTCAAGCCGGAGATGACCATCTACAAGGAGGAAATCTTCGGCCCGGTGCTCTCCGTGGTGCGTGCGCACGATTACGAGGAAGCGCTGGCTCTGCCGACCAAACATTCCTACGGCAACGGCGTGGCGATCTTCACGCGCGACGGCGATGCTGCCCGAGACTTCGCCGCCAGGGTCAATGTCGGCATGGTCGGCATCAACGTGCCGATCCCGGTGCCGATCGCCTATCACACCTTTGGCGGCTGGAAGCGCTCGGGCTTCGGCGACCTCAACCAGCACGGGCCGGATTCGATCCGCTTCTATACCAAGACCAAGACGGTGACCTCGCGCTGGCCGAGCGGCATCAAGAGCGGCGCGGATTTCTCGATCCCGACGATGCGGTGAGGCAATCTTTACCCTCCTCTGGAGGGAGAGGGTCGACGCGTGGCGTCGGGGTGGGGTGTCTGCACGACCGATCCCAGTCTAGCGCCGCCCAATCTGGCAGAACGCTGCGCCAGTCACCCCACCCCGGCCCTTTGGGCCGACCCTCCCCCTCCAGGGAGGGTAGGAAACGAGGCAACCACCATGGATTTCGAACTCAGCGACGAACAGGTGGCCATCCGGGAGATGGCGACCGGCTTCGCGGCGGAGGCGATCGCCCCGCACGCCCTCGAATGGGATCAGAACAAGCATTTTCCCATCGACACGCTCAGGGCGGCCGCCGGGCTCGGCATGGCCGCGATCTATGTGCGCGAGGATGTCGGCGGCTCCGGCCTCACCCGGCTCGATGCGGCGTTGATCTTCGAAGCCCTGTCCTCGGGCTGCCCGGCCGTCGCCGCCTTCCTGTCGATCCACAATATGTGCGCCTGGATCGTCGATAGCTATGGTTCGCCCGAACAGCGCCAGCAATGGCTGCCGGCGATGACCAGGATGGAGACGATTGCCAGCTATTGCCTGACCGAGCCCGGCTATGGCTCGGATGCCGGCAACCTGGCTACCCGGGCGACGCACGAGGGTGATAATTACGTCCTCAACGGCCAGAAGCAGTTCATCTCGGGTGCCGGTGCCAGCGATCTCTACATCGTGATGGCCCGCACCGGCGGCGATGGCCCCAAGGGCATCTCCACCTTCATCGTGCCGAAGGACACGCCTGGTCTTTCCTTTGGCGCCAGCGAGAAGAAGATGGGCTGGCATGCCCAGCCGACCCGCGCCGTGATGTTTGAGAATGTCCGGGTTCCCGCCGCCAACCGCATTGCCGAAGAGGGCCAGGGCTTTCGCATCGCCATGGCGGCGCTCGACGGCGGCCGCCTCAACATTGCCGCCTGCTCGCTCGGGGGCGCCCAGGCGGCTCTCGACAAGGCGATCGCCTATATGGGCGAGCGCAAAGCCTTCGGAAGGAAGATCTCGGATTTCCAGGCCCTGCAATTCCGCCTTGCCGACATGGCGACGGAACTGGAAGTGGCGCGCACCTTCCTGTGGCGGGCCGCCTGCGCGCTCGATGCCAAGAGCCCCGAGGCGACGCGCTTTTGCGCCATGGCCAAGCGCTTCGTCACCGATGCCGGTTTCGAGGTTGCCAATCAGGCGCTGCAGCTTCACGGTGGCTATGGCTATCTGAGCGAATATGGCGTCGAGAAGATCGTCAGAGATCTCAGGGTGCACCAGATTCTGGAAGGAACCAACGAAATCATGCGCGTGATCATTGCCCGTGCCCTGCTGGGGAATCGCTAATGGCAGCAGAAGAGACGCTTCCGGACGTGATCGTCGAACGCACAGGCTCGCTTGGCCGCATTCGGCTCAATCGCCCCAAGGCGATGAACAGCCTCACGCGCGACATGGTACATCTGATCGCGCCGGCCCTCGACGCGTTCGAGAAAGATGCCGCCATCGCCGCCATACTGCTGACGGGCGAAGGCGAGCGTGGCCTGTGCGCCGGGGGCGACATTCGGGCCCTTTACGAAGGCGAACGCACGCCCGATGGTACGGGCGCGAAATTCTGGCGTGACGAATATCGCGTCAATGCCCGCATCGCCCGCTTTCCCAAGCCCTATCTGGCCGTGATGGACGGCATCACCATGGGCGGCGGCATCGGCCTGTCGGCTCACGGCGCCCACCGCATCGTCACCGAGCGCAGCCGCATCGCCATGCCCGAAGTCGGCATCGGCTTCGTGCCGGATGTCGGCGGCACCTGGCTGCTCGCCCATGCGCCGGGCGAGATCGGTACCTATCTCGCCCTCACCGGCGAGACGATCGGGCCTGCCGATGCTGTTTATGCCGGCCTGGCCGACCTCCAGATCCCTCAGGGCAGCATTCCCGCGTTGATCGACGAGCTGGCTCAGTTGATGCCTGGAACCGACAATGAGGCAATCCGCGCCGTGCTTGCAAAGCATGCCGTGCAGCCTGAACTCGCTCGCCTTTCCGAGCATCGCACGCTGATCGATCGCTGCTTTGCCGGCTCCTCCGTCGAGGCCATCCTGCAAGCTCTCGAAGCGGATAATACGCCCTTCTCCCTGAAGACGCGCGACCTCATCGCCTCCAAATCGCCGACCAGCCTCAAGCTCACCTTCCGCCTGATCCGTCTGGCCCGCGAGGCCGATGGCCTTGAAGAGGCTCTGGAACGCGAATTTGCTGCAGCGGTTGCGGTGGCCCAGGGCCACGATTTCTACGAGGGTGTGCGAGCGGCCATTATCGACAAGGATCGCAATCCGCGCTGGTCGCCGGCAAGCCTTGCAGAGGTCGATGACCACGATATCGAAGCCTGGACCCAGCCGGTGGCGGATCGGGTGTTTCCTTAAGCGCATGGCGGTGCGTAAGACACCGATCCTTATCGTATTCTCGCAAAGGAGTTTCCAATGGCCCGCAGCAAGATAGGTTTCATTGGTCTCGGCAATATGGGCGGACCGATGGCCGCCAATCTGGTCAAGGCCGGGCACGCGGTGCGCGGCTTCGATCTGTCCCAGGTCTCGCTCGACAGTGCGCGTGCTGATGGCGTCACCATCGCCGCCTCCGCCGCCGAAGCGGTCAAGGATGCCGACGCCGTGGTCACCATGCTGCCGGCCGGCGCCCATGTGCTGAAGGTATGGTCGGATCTGGCCAGCCTCGTGCCTGCGGGCGCGCTGCTGATCGACAGCTCCACCATCGACGTTGACAGCGCCCGCAAGGCCCATGAGATCGCGGCCGGACGTAACCTAGCCGCCGTGGATGCTCCCGTCTCGGGCGGCGTCGGCGGCGCCAAGGCCGGCACGCTGACCTTCATGGTGGGCGGCCCGGACGAGGCCTTCGCCCGGGCCGAGCCGCTGCTCACCATAATGGGCAAGCGCGTGGTGCATTGCGGCGGCGCCGGCGCCGGCCAGGCGGCCAAGATCTGCAACAACATGATCCTCGGCATTTCGATGATCGGGGTCTGCGAGGCCTTCGCGCTCGGCGAAAAGCTCGGCCTGTCGCAGCAGGCGCTCTACGATGTCGCCTCGACCTCTTCCGGCCAGTGCTGGTCTCTCACCGCCTATTGCCCCGTGCCGGGGCCGGTGCCGACCTCGCCCGCCAACAACGACTACAAGCCGGGCTTCGCGGCGGCCCTGATGCTCAAGGATCTCAAGCTCGCCCAGGCGGCCGCCAATTCGGTCGGCGCCAACACGCCGCTTGGCGCCGAAGCCGCCCAGCTCTATTCCCTGTTCGACGGCCTCGGCCACGGTACGGAAGATTTTTCCGCCATCATCCGGCTGCTTCGGGGCAGGAGCTGAGTTTCATCAACATAACAGCCGGCTCAATATTTCAAATGAAGGGCGCATTTCCCTCTCCTCGAGGACGGAAATGGCCAAAGGTTTGAGGACCAGACATGACCTATGAGACCATCATCACCGAAAAGCGCGGACGCGTATTGCTGATCACGCTCAACCGGCCCGAGGCCCTCAACGCCCTCAACCGCAAGCTGGCCGGCGAACTCCTGGCGGCGACCCAGGCGGCGGACGTCGATCCCGGCATCGGCTGCCTGGTGATCACCGGTTCCGCCAAGGCCTTCGCCGCCGGCGCCGACATCAAGGAGATGCAGGCTCAGAGCTTCGTCGACATGCACAGCAGCGACTGGTTCTCGGAATGGAACCATTTCGCCGCTTCTCGCAAGCCGAAGATCGCAGCTGTAGCCGGCTATGCTTTGGGCGGAGGCTGCGAACTCGCGCTCATGTGCGACTTCATCCTGGCCGCCGACACCGCCAAATTCGGCCAGCCTGAGATCAAGCTCGGCGTGATCCCCGGCATGGGCGGCAGCCAGAGGCTGGTGCGCTCGATCGGCAAGTCCAAGGCGATGGAATTGTGCCTCACCGGCCGGCTGATGGACGCCGCCGAGGCCGAGCGCTGCGGCCTGGCCTCGCGTATCATTCCGGCCGCCGATCTCGTCGAGGACGCGGTGAAGACGGCGGAAACCATCGCCAGCATGTCGCTGACGGCCGCTATGGTAATGAAGGAAGCGATCAACCAGGCCTATGAGCTGCCGCTCACCAGCGGCCTCACCTTCGAGCGCCGCGTTTTCCAAGCCCTGTTCTCGACGCAGGACCAGAAGGAAGGTATGGCTGCCTTCGTGGAGAAGCGCCCGGCGCAGTTCAACCGGGGATAGTTTCGGGGCTCTCACCGCGAAAACGTTGCAATAGCGGACTGGTCCCTGACCAGCCCGAAATTGCTCGCCGCGGGCATCCCATCTTCACGCCTATTCTCATAAGGACGATGGTGAAACCAAGCCCTTGTGGGAGCGCAAAGGATCAGTGCCCTAGTCAGGCAAGTTTCCATTCCGAAAGGACTACAACTTAGACGTTGCAAATCTCCTTCGGCTAGGTGAGGCTGCTGAACATCTAGGTATAAATGCGAGATGATGAGCATGGCACTGGTATAGTGACCTCCCTTACCTGTCGCTGCCTTTAATACAGAAGGACAAGGAATGAAGAAATTTTGCGTGCAACTCGCTCCCGTTGCCCTGGCAATTCCCGTCCTTCTAACGGCTCCGCTCTCCACCCATGCAGGATCCTGGGCGGATGCGAAGGCCGATCCGTCATTCTCGAAGTCGCAACAGATCTGCCGATCGGCGAAGACGTTGGACATTTCCGAACCAGCCCAACCTGACGACAAGGCCCCTTGCGACTCCGAGGCGCTCTACTACGGCATCGGGATGAAGGCAGACCTCGACGCGGCTCGGCGCTGTGCCGCACAGGAGGCAAAGGGACCCGACGGAAACGAAACGCCCTTCGGCGGCAACAGCCTTCTCATGATGATGTATGCCAATGGAGTCGGGGCACCGCGCGACCTCAATCGGGCAATCGCCCTTGCCTGCCAACTCAACGGTGCCGATTACGAAATGGATCTTCGCATCCAGCATCTCGCCAAGCTGCGCACCGAAGGATGGGCGGGCACGGATTTCAGCGTATGCGACGACGCCACGAGCGGCTTCCTCGGCGGCGCCTGCGAGGTCCATGCCTCCCGCATCGAGAACGCTCAACGCGATCAGGCCATCACGACCCTCTCCAGGGATTGGAACGATCAACAGAAGGCAGCCTTGGCCCGGCTTCAGACTGCATCGGCGGCCTATGCGGACGCCGTCGGGAAGAATGAGGTGGATCTCAGCGGCACACTTCGCGCGGCCATGCAGACCGACGCGACGGACGCGGCCAAAAAGGCCTTCCACGACGATCTTCGGCAGGTCGTCAACGGCAAGGTTCAGAAATTCAGCGCACCGCAACTGGCCAAGGCCGATGCCACCCTGAACACGACCTATCAGAAGGTCATGCGCCTGAAAAACTTCTCCTACGGCACGGTCCAGAAAAGCGGCATTCATGAGACCCAGCGTGCCTGGCTCACCTATCGCGACGCTTTCGCGGACTTTGTTGCCGAGGCTTTTCCAGGTCGCTCTGCCGATGACATCAAGGGCGTGCTGACCAATGAACGTATTGCCGCGCTACGCGAATTCCTGTCGTGACACTCGCTGAGCAGGGGGTGGGTCGGCAGCAGGGTTTGCTTGGAACCAGCAGGCGCGCGGCTCGGATAGGCGGGCCGGCAAGCCGCAGCCTTCTTGCCGAAAAAGCTGAAATCCCTCGACCACCCTGTAGCCGAAGCTGTCCCCGGCGGTCATTGCGGCGAAGCCGCACTCCATAAGCCAAGAAGGAGTGCGGCTCCGCCGAGTGTTTACGCCCGATCTCAGTTCGTCGAGGGGAAGTTGAGGTTCACGCCCGAGCGGATGCCGGTAGGCCAGCGGGCGGTCACGGTCTTCAGGCGGGTATAGAAGCGCACGCCCTCCATGCCGTAGATCGAGTGGTCGCCGAACAACGAGCGCTTCCAGCCGCCGAACGAGTGGTAGGCGACCGGTACCGGCAGTGGCACGTTGACGCCGACCATGCCGACCTCGATGCTGTCGGCAAAGGCGCGCGCCGCATCGCCGTCACGGGTGAAGATGGCGGTACCATTCCCATATTCGTGATCATTGATCATCTTGGTGGCATGCGCATAGTCGCGTGCGCGCACCATGGAAAGCACCGGCCCGAAGATCTCCTCCTTGTAAATGGACATCTCTTCTGTGACGTGATCGAACAAAGTGGCGCCGACATAATAGCCGTTTTCATAGCCCTGCAGCTTGAGCCCGCGACCGTCGACCACCAGCTTGGCGCCTTCCTTCACGCCGGCATCGATATAGCCAAGTACCTTTTCCTGGTGCTGTTTGGTGACCAGCGGCCCCATCTCGGCCTGCGGATCGGCGGCGGGGCCGACCTTGAGCTTGTTGATGCGCGGCAGCAGATGTTCGACCAGCACGTCGGCGGTCTTGTCGCCGATCGGCACGGCCACCGAGATCGCCATGCAGCGCTCGCCCGCCGAGCCGTAGGCCGCCGAGACCAGCGCATCGGCGGCCTGGTCCATGTCGGCATCCGGCATCACCACCATGTGGTTCTTGGCACCACCGAGAGCCTGGCAGCGCTTGCCGTTGGCAGCAGCCGTCGCATAGATATACTGGGCGATCGGCGTCGAACCGACGAAGCTGATAGCCTTGACGTCGGGGTGATGCAGCAGCGCGTCGACAGCTTCCTTGTCGCCGTTGACGACATTGAGCACGCCTTCCGGCAGGCCGGTATCGAGGAGGAGCTGAGCGACCACCAGGGCGGCCGAGGGATCGCGCTCGGACGGCTTGAGGATGAAGGTGTTGCCGGCCGCGATCGCCACCGGATACATCCACAGCGGCACCATGGCGGGAAAGTTGAACGGCGTGATGCCGGCGACGACGCCGAGGGGCTGGCGGTCATTATGGGTGTCGATGGCCGGGCCGACGTTGCGGCTGAATTCACCAGCCAGCAGATGCGGAATGCCGCAGGCGAATTCCACCACTTCGAGGCCGCGTTGCACCTCGCCGAGGGCATCGGAATGGGTCTTGCCATGCTCGGCCGAGATCGCCTGGGCAATCTTGTCGGCATTGGCCTCGATCAGTTCCTTGAACTTGAACATGTAGCGGGCCCGCTTGAGCGGCGCCGTGGTCGACCAGGCAGGGAAGGCCTTCTTCGCCGCCTGCACGGCGGCATCGACATCTGCGGTCGAGGACAAGCCGAGCTCACCGCTCTGCTCGCCGGTGGCGGGGTTGAACACGGGCGCGAAGCGTCCGCTGGTGGTGGCGGTCTGCTTGCCGCCGATCAGATTGTCGATACGGGCCATGGGTTTCCTCTGAAGGAGTTTGTCTTGCTGCGCACCTTAGGAGCGATCCATCCTTCTCCCCTGTGAGAAAAGGTGCTCCAAAAGGGCGGATGAGGGGTGGACGAGGCCCCTCCAATTGAAATTTCCGACGACGTCATCCCGTCAGGCGAGGCCGCAAGACCCCTCATCCCCCTGCCGGGACCCCGAGCGGTTCCGCAGGAACTGCGGAGTCCCGCAAGGGGAGACGGCAATATCAATCCAGCGTCTTCAAGACGTCGCCGAGCGTCGCGACCAACTCGTCGATCTGCACTTTGGAAATGATCAGCGGCGGCGACAGGGCGATGATGTCGCCGGTGGTGCGGATCAGCAAGCCCTTCTCGTAGGCCTTCAGGAAGGCCGAGAAGGCGCGCTTGGTGGGCTGGCCGGCGATCGGCTCCAGTTCGATGGCGCCGATCAGGCCGAGATTGCGGATGTCGATGACATGGGGCAGGCCCTTCAGCGAATGGATCGCGTCTTCCCAATAAGAGGCGAGATCGGCAGCACGGGTGAGCAGACCTTCTTCGGTATAGGTGTCGAGCGTGCCGAGCGCTGCGGCACAGGCCACCGGATTGGCCGAATAGGTATAGCCGTGGAAGAGCTCGATGAGGTGCTCGGGGCCCGTCATGAAGGCATCGTAGATCTCCTTCTTGGCGAACACCGCTCCCATCGGGATCACGCCCGAAGTGATGCCCTTGGCTACAGTCATCATATCCGGGGTCACGCCGAAATAGTCGGCGGCGAAAGGCGTGCCGAGGCGGCCGAAACCGGTGATGACCTCGTCGAAGATCAGGAGGATGCCATGCTTGTCGCAGATGGCGCGGATGCGCTCGAGATAACCCTTGGGCGGCAGCAGCACGCCGGTAGAGCCTGCGATCGGCTCGATGATCACGGCCGCGATGGTGGAAGCGTCGTGCAGGGCGATGACACGCTCCAGATCCTCGGCATATTCGGCGCCGTGCTCGGGCAGGCCGCGGGAGAAGGCGTTGCGGGTGAGGTCATGGGTATGGCGGATATGATCGACACCGGTGAGCAGCGTGCCGAACATCTTGCGATTGGATACGATGCCGCCCACCGAAATACCGCCGAAGCCGACGCCGTGATAACCGCGCTCGCGGCCGATCAGGCGGAAGCGCTGCCCCTCGCCGCGGGCGCGGTGATAGGCCAGGGCGATCTTGAGCGCGCTATCGACGGCTTCCGAACCGGAATTGGCGAAGAAGACGTGATCGATGCCCTGGGGCGTCAGCTGCACCAGACGCGAAGCCAGTTCGAAGGCAGCGGGGTGCCCCATCTGAAAGGCCGGCGCATAATCGAGCTCGGCCGCCTGCTTCTGGATCGCCTCTGTGATCTTGGGGCGGCCATGGCCGGCATTGCAGCACCAAAGGCCCGCCGTGCCGTCAAGCACCTGGCGGCCATCGGCCGTGGTGTAGTGCATGTCCTTGGCGGCGACGAACATGCGCGGATTGGCCTTGAACTGTCTGTTAGCCGTAAACGGCATCCAGAATGCTTCGAGGTTGTTGGTCGCGCGGATCGGGGCATTCATCGGGATCTCTCCGGAAGCTGCCGAGGTCCCGAAGGCTGGCGGGAAGCCCGGCTCGTTAAGCTGGCAATAGCTTTGCCTTGAATTTGGAAATTATGCCAACTCTTTGTTGTGGCAGCATCATTCCTATTTCGGCCGCACTTCAATACCCGAGTTTTTGTTCTAGAACGAATGTTCAATTACAAGCGTTAGGTTCGCAAATTCCGGTGCATTGAATGCAAAGTGGAATTGTCGACAGCGTTCATGATATTTAACATTCTAAACAGGACTGGACGAAGGGCGGCACCATGCAGAACGTCGATTTGGGGTCATTGCTGCGGCGCGTGCGCGAGGCGCGCGGATTGTCGCAGCGCCAGCTCGCCAAGCGGGCAGGCATCTCCAATGCCACCATATCGCTGATGGAATCGAATGCGGTGAACCCTTCGGTCGGCGCCTTGAAGCGGGTACTCGATGCCTTGCCGATTGGTCTGGCGGAGTTTTTCGCCCTCGATGCCAATCCCGGGCGCAAGGTGTTCTACCGCAACAACGAACTGATGGAGATTGGTCGCGGGCGCGTCTCCTATCGCCAGGTCGGTTCGGACCTGCGCGGACGCGCCCTGCAGATGATCTCCGAACTCTACCAGCCCGGGGCGGATTCCGGCAAAGTGCTGCTGCACCATCAGGGCGAGGAATGCGGCATCGTCATCCGCGGCCAGCTCGAAGTCACGGTGGGCGAGGATATGGCCGTGCTCGGCCCCGGCGACGCGTATTATTTCGACAGCCGTGAACCTCATCGTTTTCGTAATGTCGGCGACACGCCCTGCGAGTTGATATCGGCTTGCACACCGCCAAGCTTCTGAGCCATGAAGGGGTGGGGACAACGAAACAGGAAGCGCTCATGGCAGAGGGAGGAGAGGCCGGCCGGCAACGCAGCAAGACCAAGCTCGGCCTGGCCAATATCGACAAGATCCTCGACAGCGCCCTTTCGGCTTTCTCGAAACACGGCTTGCGCGGTACCCGTATCGATCAGGTCGCGGAAGCCGCCGGCATGTCGAAGACCAATCTTCTCTATTATTTCCGAACCAAGGACGCCCTTTACGAGGCCGTTCTCACCCGCACTCTGGAAGTCTGGGTCACGCCTCTGAAGGAACTCGATGCCGCACGCGGCCCGGTCGTGGCACTGACATCCTATATCGAGCACAAGCTCAAATGCTCTCGGCTCTATCCGGAGTCCTCCCGTCTGTTTGCCATGGAGATCATGCAGGGCGCCCCTCACCTGAAAAAGGTCCTGGCAACCGATCTCACCAACACCGTCCGGCAGAAATCCGTCATCATCCAAGGCTGGATCGCCGAGGGAAAACTGCGGCCGATCGAGCCTTATCACCTCCTCTTCATGATCTGGGCGACCACCCAGCATTATGCCGATTTCGCCACGCAGATCAGTGTCCTCACCGGCAAGGACCTCACCGACGAGGCCTTCTACCAGGAAACGCTGAAGACGCTGACCGAGACGATCCTGCGCGGCGTGCTGGCCGATCGCTGAAAGCGGGAGCGCACGCATGAAGCTGTTCAGGCGCCGATGGAGACAGGCCCGCTGGATCGCCAGAGAATCGGGCGCCGGCGCGCGCAGCTTCGCCAGGGGGTTCCTCAACGGTTTTCGCAATGGTTTCGGTGCGGCGCAGCGCGGCGAAGGCGACGCGTTCAAGCAGCGCAATCGCGAGGAATGGGACCAGTTCAAATCCGCGCTCGGCCCGATGATGCAGGAAGCCGGCGAAACCTTGCGTAACATCGACGAGGATCCATACCGCTTTCTCCTGGTCGAGCGTGGCTTCCCTGCCCTGTTGTTCGACACCAGCCTTTATCTCGACGAGAAATATGCTGCGAGCCGGCCGGCGCCCGAACTGGCCGCCAGCGCCGTGATGACCTCAGCGCGCGGCGATTTCGGTCTCGAATTCCGGCAGGTGCCACGCGACGATAGCCGGGCCCGGTTCGATGTCTTCGTACCACCGGTTGGCTTCGGTTCGCTCGGTGGGCCGGGCGCGCCGACGGAGCTAGTCCCGGCGGCTCTCGCCAGCATCGAGAGGCGCTGCGTTTATCGGATGTCCTTAGCTTCATCACGCTGAGCAACCGAGGCCGTTAATGAGCTTTCGCTCCAAAGCAGTCTTCAGAAATGCTCGCCAACTTTTTCAGCTAAGTGAGAATGCGTGGCTTCTGCCCAGGTCAGATCCTGCACAACAGCAACCAAATATAGCGCGCGCCCCCACAAGGCTGGGGGAGGCAGGTCGCGCCTTTGCTTGGAATATCCGGGTGCATGCACTCAACCCAAAAAGAATAAGGCCGAATTTTCTGTACTGGCCCCTTGCGTAACTTCAAGCGTGCAGCTACAAGCCGCGCCCCGGTCATCCAGCCGGAACGATATCAGCGGCCGGAGTTCGAAACCTCCGCCCGCGCAGGCGGCTCTGCCGTCCTGTGTACGGATGTCGGGACGGGATCGGTTTGGGTTGTAGCTCAATGGCAGAGCGCCGGCGGGAGCCGGAGGTCGCGGGTTCGATTCCTGTCAGCCTAACCTCGGATAGCTCAGTGGTCGAGCAGTAGACTGATACTCTACGCACGAAGGTTCGAATCCTTCTCCAAAGCGCCTGAAAAACGCTTCGCCCTTGACGGTCCGGGAATTGGCATGCCGACGGTCTTCCCAGGAGGCAGCGCCCACGGGTGTTACCTCTGACGGAGAGCCTGAAGCCGTTCGCCCGCAGCCTGGCTTGCGGATATGGGCAAGACGTCCCGTGGCCGGCGACGTATCTTCGGATCCGCGCCCGCCACTCGGCCTCGCGCCCCGCTGCCGCCGGTCCGCCACGGGCAGACGTCACCGGTTCCCGGATCTTTGCCGGGACCAATCATCAACAACGGAAGGAACGATCGGCAGATGATCTGAGCTTGCCGAAAGGAGACGACATGACTTTTCTCGACCTGATTTTGCGGCGCCAGCGCGTCGTCGTGAAGGAAACCGAGCGTGCCATCGTGCTGCGCAAGGGCGAGGTGCGTGCCATTCTGGAGCCGGGCGAGCACGTCCTGGCCGGCCGGAAGGACGATACCGAAATCCTGCGCCATGACATTGAAGCAGGGCCGTTCAACTCTCCTCTCGAGAAGGCGTTGTTCGACAAGCTTCCGGCCGTGGCCGAGCGTCATTTGCAGCGGTTCCGCACCGAGCCGGGCATGATTGCCATCGTCGAGCGCGATGGTCTCGTCCATGTGTTGCTGGGCCCCGATCGCAAGCTCACCGTGTGGAAGGCGGCCGGTCCCTGGACCTCGACGTCCATCGCTCCGCCGGCCGACCTCGTCGTCGAGCCGGGCCTGCTCCCTCGGCTGGTGCAGGCCCGCAAGGCCGAGCTCGTGATCCTGCACGCCGTGCAGGATGGCCAGGTCGGACTGCTCTATGTCGACGGTGCTTTCATCCGCACGTTGGCGCCGGGCGTGCATGGCTTCTGGAACATCGGAAAGCCGGTACAGGTCAAGGCACTCGACGTGCGGCTGCGTTCGCTCGACGTCAACGGCCAGGAGATGCTGACGCGCGACCGAGTGACCATCCGTGTCAACATCGCGGCCGAGTTCCGCGTCGTCGATCCGGTGAAGGCTGTTACCACCGTCAAGGATTGCGAGGATGCGTTCTACCGCTCCCTGCAATACGCCTTCCGCAAGGCTCTGGGCGCCCTGACGCTCGACCAGTTGCTGGAACGCAAGACCGTCGTCGATGCCGAGGCCGCCGAAAAGGTGCGCAGCGACATGGCCGATATCGGTATCGAGGTCGGTGAGATCGCCCTGAAGGATGTGATCCTGCCGGGCGAGATGCGCGAGATCCTCAACCAGGTCGTGGCGGCTGAAAAGCAGGCCGAGGCCAATGTCATCCGCCGCCGCGAGGAGACGAACGCCACCCGTTCGCTGCTCAACACGGCCAAGGTGATGGCCGAGAACCCGGTGATGCTGCGGCTCAAGGAGCTGGAGGCCTTGGAGGCGATTGCCGGCAAGGTCGAGCGCCTGACCGTGCATAACGGGGTCGGCGGCCTGATGAACGATCTCGTCAAGCTGCGGGATCTGTCGCCGGCGGACAACAAGTGAGATGGGCGGGTCCTGCGACCCGCCCATTTTCGTCAATGCGCGGCCAGGAAGGCTTTCATGTAGAAGCCTGCTTCCTGGCTGCCATAAGCCTTGTCGGGTGCCACCGGGCAGGCCCGGCGCGCGAGGCAGCCGCCTTGTCTGCAGGCCGTACCCTGCGGCGAGCGCACATGGGCGGCACAGCGTTCCACATCATAGCCCGCCAGTGTGAAGGCGCCGACCGGACAGTTGTTCAGGCAGGGCTTGGCCGCACAGCTCTCACAGGGATGGACCGCCCTTGCGAGCGGGGGCAGCGCCAGCCTTTGCGCAAAGCCGAGCGCACCGCGATAGCTGTGCCAGAGACCATGCACGGGGTGCACATAGATGCCGAGCGGCGAAGCGAAGACAGCATCGCCGCGTTGCGCCCAGCGCTGAAACGGTAAATAAGGCGGGCCGCCGAAGGGATAGAGGGCGACGGCGCTAAACTCGTTTGCCATCGCATCAATCACCCGCGCGGACCAACGATCCAATGGATGCAGTGCGCCATCGGCAGCCTCGTGCGAAGCCGCGAAGGCCGGCCATTGCCGGCCACCGCTCCAGCCGAGCAGTACCAGCGTTTCGACTGACCCGGTATCGAGCGCCGGGACGCCGTCCTCAGGTCGGGGATGGAAGGCGCCCCTCACTGAGAGACCGACGACTTCGGCGTGTTCTGCAATCTGATCCAGCGTCATGGGCCCGGCGTGATTTCCCGATGAGAGCGCTGCATCCTGTTGTGGGTGGAGAGAGATGACAATCTCATTCTGCGCTGTTGGGCTTCACCCCTCATCCGGCTGCCGCCACCTTCTCCCGCAAGGGGAGAAGGGAATTTATTGGGCCGGGATATTGTAGCGCGGCCCTGTTCAAGCAAACTCGCCTATCCGAGCAGAGCCCCTTCTCGATTTGTGGGAGAAGGTTCCAGCAGGGTGATGGGAGGTGAAGCAGCGTGCCACCTACTCCGCCGCGGCAGGAGCCTTGGCGTACACCGCCGGATTATTGGGATGCTCCTTCCAGGTGCGATGCCCGCCCACCGGCCTGCCGGTACGCTTGTCGACCCCGGAGGTCACCGGCTCGAGCGTGATGCAGTCCTCGATCGGGCAGACCACGGCGCACAGATTGCAACCCACGCACTCTTCCTCGATCACCTCGAACTTGCGCTCGCCGGCGACCATGTTGGTGATGGCCTGGTGCGAGGTATCCTCGCAGGCAATGTGGCAGCGGCCGCATTTGATGCAGGCATCCTGGTCGATATGGGCCTTGACCACATATTCGAGATTGAGGTGCTGCCAGTCGGTCACCTGGGGAATGGCCTTGCCGACGAACTGATCGACCGAGGTATAGCCCTTTTCGTCCATCCAGTCGGAGAGACCGGAGATCATCTCCTGCACCACCTTGAAGCCATAGACCATGGCGGCCGTGCAGACCTGCACGGTGCCGCAGCCGAGCGCCATGAATTCCACGGCGTCACGCCAGGTCTCGACGCCGCCGATGCCGGAGATCGGCATGCCGCGCGTCGCCTCGGCTCTCGCGATCTCCGAAACCATGCTGAGTGCGATGGGCTTCACCGCCGGGCCGCAATAGCCGCCATGGGTGCCGAAGCCGTCCGTATTCGGCCAGGGGCGCATAGTGTCGATGTCGACCGAGACGATGGAGTTGATGGTGTTGATCAGCGATACCGCGTCGGCGCCGCCGCGCCTGGCCGCCTCGGCTGGCTTGCGCACGTCGGTAATGTTGGGTGTCAGCTTCACGATCACCGGCATGCGGGTATATTGCTTGCACCAGCGCGCAACCATCTCGACATATTCAGGCACCTGCCCGACGGCCGAGCCCATGCCGCGCTCCGACATGCCGTGCGGGCAGCCGAAATTCAGCTCGATGCCATCGGCCTCGGTGTCCTCCACGAAGGGCAGGATCGACTTCCAGGCGTCTTCCTCGCAGGGCACCATCAGGGAGACGATCAGCGCCCTATCCTTCCAGTCGCGCTTGACCTGCTTGATCTCGCGCAGGTTGACCTCGAGCGGCCTGTCGGTGATCAGCTCGATATTGTTGAAGCCCATCACCCGGCGGTCCTGGCTATGCCAGGCGCCGTAGCGCGGGCCGTTGACGTTGACCACCGGCGGCCCCTGCTCGCCGAGTGTCTTCCAGACCACGCCACCCCAACCCGCCTTGAAGGCACGGACGACGTTGTATTCCTTGTCGGTCGGTGGCGCGGAAGCCAACCAGAACGGATTGGGGGACTTGATGCCCAGGAAATTGGTGCTGAGATCGGCCATGTCTTTTCTCCTCACGCAGCTTTGGCTTGGGACTTAAGGGCTTGATCGATCGAAAGCGCGGCCTGCTTGCCGTCCTCGACCGCAGCCACCGTCAGATCCTTGCCGCCGGCGATACAATCGCCACCGGCCCAGATGCCGGGCACCGAGGTGCGTCGTTCGGCGTCGACGGTAATTCGTCCCTTTTCCAGCGTGAGCGGCACGCCGTTGACCTCCCCAGGCAGGAAGGACTGCCCGATCGCGGTGAAAAGCTGGTCGCATTCGAGCCTGAGGGTCTCGCCGGTACCCGTGAGTCGCCCGCCCTGCTCGCTGGTATATTCGAGCTCGACAGCCACCAGCCTGCCATCCTCAGCATGCAGCCGCGCAGGCTTGAGCCAATGGCGGATCAGCACGCCGTCGGTCTGGGCGAGTTCCTGCTCGTAATTGGAGGCATTCATCTGCTGCTGGCCGCGGCGATAGGCGATGGTCACGCTTTCCGCGCCCAGGCGCTTGGTCTGCGAGGCGATGTCGATGGCGGTCATGCCGCCGCCGATCACCACGATGCGGCGGCCGACCGGCAAATCCGCAAGGTCTCCCGCCTGACGCAGCGCGGCAATGTAGTCGACGGCATCGATCACGCCCTCGATACCTTCTTCCAGGCCGAGATCGTTGGTGTCCCCCAACCCCATGCCGAGGAAGACCGCGTCGAATTGCTTGGCGAGATCCGAGAGTTCGATGTCGCGCCCGAGACGCTTGCCATAGTCGATGGTGATGCCGCCGATCGCCGTGATGTAATCGACCTCGGCCTGCGCAAAGCCGCCGGTGCTCTTATAGGCGGCGATGCCGTATTCGTTGAGGCCGCCGGCTTTCTCACGCGCCTCGAACACCACGACCTCATGGCCCAATGTTGCCAGCTTGTGGGCACAGGACAGGCCGGCCGGGCCGGCGCCGATCACGGCGACGCGCCTGCCGGTGGGAGCGCCGCGCTTGAACAATTGCCTGCCCTTGGCGAAGAGCTCGTCGGTGGCATAGCGCTGCAGGTTGCCGATCTCGACCGCCCTGCCCTCCGAGGTTTCCTTGACGCAGGCTTCCTCGCACAGCGTCTCGGTCGGGCAGACACGAGCACACATGCCGCCCATGATGTTGGATTCCAGGATGGTCCGCGCCGCTCCAACCGTGTTGCCGGTCATGATCTCGCGGATAAACATCGGAATATCGATCGAGGTGGGGCAGGCCTTCACACAGGGCGCGTCATAACAGAACAGGCAGCGCTCGGCGGCAACGCGCGCCTCATGCCTGTCGAAGGCCGGATGAAGGTCTGAGAAATTGCTGGCGAGCGTGGGGGAATCGAGACGGCCCCGCGCAATGTCGGATCGTGCAGTCATCTGAACCTCTGGTAATCAGCTCTTTATTTTTTACCAGTTGATCAAAAGAACGAGTCGCTGTCAATCACACTTTTGAACGGCTCCAGAGTAAGAATCCGCCTGCTCTGCCAGCTTGGCAAGCGCATTGGGGGCAGCTCTTCAGACCGGCCTGGAACCGCTACACATTGCAAGGGGTAGGGCGGGTCCAAAGACCCGCCCTCTGTCACGCCGCGATCTGTTTTGCCAGCATGGCGGCAAGCTTTTGCATGATCTCGTCCGGCCCGTGGCCGATCAGCATGTAGGAACGCTCGGCATCCGACCAGTAGACCACGTTGAAGCCGTTGCGTTGTTCGAGCGTGGGTGCGCTCGCCGTGCCGGGATTGTTGGCATAGATGCAGAAGGCCAGCGGGCCAGTCAGTTCGTCGAGATAGGCGATCTCGACCAGGGGCGCATTGTCGTAGTGGAAGAGTTCGACGCGCTTGAGCTCCTGGGCCGGCAGGTTGACCTTTTCGGGTGTCAGCGGGAAGCCGAGCCGGCGGGTCGCCGCGGCAAGATCGCGCTGCGCGGTGGAGACATCGTTCGGCATCCAGTCGAGCGTCTGCGACGTCGTCAGCCCCCAATATTCGGCCACCGTCGTGCGCCAGGCATCCGGCCCTTCATGGTCGCTGTGCTGCGCCGAAGGGAACGGCCACAGACCGGGCGGCGCGTAACGGCCAACCCCGGCTCCGACCACGAACAAGGCGAGCGCCGCCGCGACCGCTGCCGGCGGGATGCGCCAGCCCGAGCGCCGTGCATTGTCATTGACCACCGGCGCCGGAATCGCCGTCTGGCTTTCGGCAAGAAGCGCTTCGAGACGTTGCCGGGGCGCGTGCGCCGCCAGAGCATCGTAGCTCTGTTTGAACGGGAGCGAACCGGCCGCGAGCGCGTCCAGTCTCGCCTTCAGAGTCGGCTCCTGGGCAAGGCGGACCTCCAGCCCCGCGTGCTCTTCGGGCGACAGAGCTCCATCCAGAAAGGCGACGAGGCTGGCGTCATCGGGTCCCATCTCCTGCGTAGTCATGATGCCTCCCCCGCACCGCCCTCCGGCGTATCCTTGTTCAGATGAGCGAGCCTGAGCCTGGCCGAAGCCAGGCGGCTCATGACGGTTCCGATTGGTACGGCCAGCATGTCCGCCGCCTCGGCATAGCTGAGCCCTTCCGCATAGACCAGAAAGACGGTTTCACGCAGTGCTGCAGGCAAGGCCTGTACCTGCCTCAACACTTGGGCAGCCAAAATATTCGTTTCGAACTGCCGCGCACCATCAAAGGACAGGACGTTCTCGGCCTGCTCCAGCTCGACGGGGTTGCGCACCTTGTTGGCCCGGACCTCGTTGAGCCAGATCGAACGCTCGATGGCGAACAGCCAACGATCGAGGCGGGTCCCCGGGATGAACTGGTGCGAGCGCTCGAGCGCCCTGAGGCAGGTGGCCTGCACCAACTCCTCCGCGAACTGCCCATTGCCCGACAGCACGAGCCCGAACCGCCACAACGCCACGAGATGCGCAGCAAGGCCGGTCCGAACGTCCTGGTCACCTGATTGGGGCATGAATCGCCTATGCCGATAGGGAGCGGCATTATTGTGGCGCGGCGGACAGGAAACGCAACCGTGAGGGGGAACCAGGATTTCCGGCGATCAACCGCATTTGGAGGCTGCCTTGCGAGCGCCTCGCGCACAATCGCCCGGGATGACGCCTATTCAGCGGCGTCGAGCATCACTTCGTCGGTATTGGCGGCTTCAACCATATCGCGCAGGGCGCAATCCTCGGTACACTCATGGCAACGCGCAGCCGCGCGTGCATCGGCGAGAATCTGCCGCACTGTGATCAGGCAACGGCCGCATTCCGGTCCGCAGCCCAGGCAACGATAGGCTTCCGTAGCCGAACGGGGACAACCCGGCTGCTCGGTCGCGAGCGTGCTGGTGAAATCCTCATCGGTCAAAACACGGCAGGAACAGACGATCATTCGCAGCGATCTTGGGTTCGAGCAAAGGCAGTGACGAGAGTGATGTGGACGGACGAGCTCACCTTGTCAATGGCCCGACGCAACAATAGAATCGTTATAAATCAGTAGTTTAGAACGAGAATAAACTGGGAAACGCCTGGGTGGCCACTGGAGGCTTCGTGCCTTCCCCTCCCCTGGCAAAATCCTCCGGACAAATTTGCCGCGTCTGGGGGCTTGCCTAAATTTAGAATTCTTCTAATGTAGTTTCAGTCCACCAAGTATGGAGAAACGCTCATGAAGGGCGACAAGAAGGTCATCGATTATCTCAACAAGGCCTTGCGGAGCGAGCTGACCGCGATCAACCAATATTGGCTGCATTACCGGATCTTCGACAATTGGGGCCTGCTGGGCCTTGCCAAGAAGTGGCGCGCCGAATCGATCGAAGAGATGCAGCACGCCGACAAGCTGACCACACGCATCCTCTTCCTTGAAGGCTTCCCGAACATGCAGACGCTCGATCCGCTGCGGATCGGCCAGACTGTGAAGGAAGTTCTCGGGTGTGACCTTGCCGCCGAGCGCGAGGCTCGCGCCCTCTATCAGGAGGCTGCGGAATATTGCCGCACCGTCAAGGATTTCGTCTCCGAAAATCTGTTCAAGGAGCTGATGACCGACGAGGAAGGCCATATCGACTTCCTGGAAACCCAGCTCGACCTGGTCGAGCGCCTCGGCATCCAGAACTACTCGCAGAGCCATCTCGGCGGCTTCGCGGAAGAGTAAGCTTTCCTGATTGCAGGGATGTGCATAGCAATGGCGGCCGCTGGCCGCCATTTTCGTTGGTCGGGTCTTTGGGTCCGGCCGGCTATTGCGGCTTGCCCTCCGGAGTCGTGTCGATCCCCACGATCTCGGCCTCCTGTGGCCCGACGCGAATCACCTCACCGACATCCTTGCCGAACAATGCCTTCGCCAGCGGCGAGACATGGCTGATCCGTCCCAATGCGGCATCGGCCTCATCCTCACCGACTATACGCCAGATGCGTTCGCGCCCGTCGGGATAGTGAAGCGTGACTGCCATGCCGAAGCGGATACCTGCATCGCCAGCGCCCGGGACCACCCGTTCCGCCGTTGCCCGGCGGGTGGCCCAGTAGCGGATTTCGCGTGATGCATTGCCCATGGCAATGCGATCGCCTGCGGCTTCGGCCGTGGCGAAAAGCGAACGCGCCTGTCTGAGCTCGGCCTCGATCATGCCAAGACCGCGCGCGGTAACGAGATTGCGCTCGCTCGAGACCGGCCGCTCGGGAAGGACCTGTGCGTCCTCCCCTTCCTGGCCGTCCTGGGTAAAGGCTCGGCTCACGATATGACGATCAAGCAGCCAAGGTCATGCGGCTTGGGCCGTGCCCTCGACGCGCTTGGCAAGGAGCGTACGCAGCTTGCCGAGATCCTTGGCGAAGCCGCGAATGCCTTCGGCGAGCTTCTCAGTCGCCATCGCATCCTCGTTCATCGCCCAGCGGAAGGCGCGTTCGTCGATCTTGCCCGTCGTGGGGGCCGAAGCATGATTGTCGGGGGAGAGCTTGCGCTCCAGCGTGCCCTCGTCCGCCTCGAGTGCCTGCAGCAGGTTCGGGGCGATGGTGAGACGATCGCAACCGGCCAGCGCCTCGATCTCGCCGGTGGAACGGAAGGAAGCGCCCATCACCACCGTCTTGACGCCACGTGCCTTGTAGTCGGCATAGATGCCCCTGACCGAGATCACGCCCGGATCTTCCTCCGGCGTGAAGGTACGGCCGTCATTCTTGACATGCCAGTCGAGGATACGGCCGACGAAGGGCGAGATCAGGAACACGCCGACATCGCCGCAAGCCACGGCCTGGGCCTGAGAGAACAACAGGGTCAGGTTGCAGTCGATCCCTTCCTTCTGCAGCACCTCGGCCGCACGGATGCCCTCCCAGGTCGAGGCGATCTTGATCAGGATGCGATCGCGCTCGATGCCGCGGGATTTGTAGTCGGCGATGATGGCATGCGCCTTGGCGATGGTCGCCTGCGTATCGAAGGAGAGGTCGGCGTCGACCTCCGTCGAGACACGGCCGGGAACGAGCTTGGTGAGTTCCGCGCCGAAGGAGACGGCCAAGCGATCGGCGATGGCTGCGACGGTGCCTTCCTTGCTGCCGCCCTGCTTGCCGCCCCAGCTCACGGCTTCCGCGATCAAATGGTCATAGGCCGGCATCTCGGCGGCCTTGAGCAGCAGGCTCGGATTGGTGGTGCAATCGACCGGCTTGAGCGCCTTGATCGAGTCGATATCGCCGGTATCGGCAACTACGACCGTCATGGCGCGCAATTGTTCGAGTTTCGAAGCCATATGTAACGTCCTTGTTCACAGACCTTGATAGCGTCCCGGCACGGACCATAAACCCCAGCCCCGGCGGCGTCATCAGTTATCGTGCTTGTTTTCTCGCCCCACTGCAGAGGGAAGAAAAGACGGGCTCCCGCGTTCCCGGGAACGCTCTCCGCCTGCGGTCCTTCGAGACTGATCTCGATCATATGGTTCCTGCCGGACAGCCATGCAAGGCGACCGGTCGCGGAGGCCTCACTTGCGGCAGCAGATGATGAAGCGCTGGTAGAGATGGGTACGCAGCCGGTTGCGCAGATCGGCCTGGCGCCTTTGGGCAGCGGCAATCGGCCGATGCGAAGAGATCACGATATTCCTGAAACCGGCCTGCTCCAGGAACGGAAGGAGATCGGCGCTCCGTAGCCCCCCACCGAAAGGTAGCCTCTCCATGATGCGGGCATGGCGCTCGCTCATCGCGCTGTCATAATAGGGATCGGCACCGCCGAGGCGGTCGATCAGGGCGATGAGCTTGGACGCCATCCGGCCGACCCTGGTGGGCCTGGCCCAATCCCCGTCGAAGAATAGCAATCTGCCGCCCGGCTTCAGCACGCGATACCAATCGGCAAAGGCCTTCTGCGGCTCGGTCAGTGTCCAGACCAGATGCCGGCAGACGACCGCGTCATAGGCGCCTTCCGGTTCCATGGTGTTCTCGGCGTCGCCGAGCCGGAAGCGCAGGCGCTGCCGGCCGGCATGCTTGCGACGGGCCACCGCCAACATGGCCTCGGAGAAATCCAGGGCCGTGACCTCGTGGCCGAGCGCCAGCAGCAGCTTGGTGATCTCGCCCGTCCCACAAGCCAGATCGAGGATCCGGCGCGGTTCGGTACCGAGATGATCGCGGATCGCCGCGGCCCAGGCCTCGAATTCCGGCCCTTCGGGAATATGATGCCCGAAGGCGCGGTCGAAGGTTTCCGAACGCCTCGACCAATAATCACGGATCTCTTCCTTGAGATCGAAATTCGCTGAACTGGCGCCCGTCATCCGTCGGCCCTCCTCATCTGTCGGTTGAGCCCGCGTCATGACGCAGCCGCGACCCAGCCCGGCCGCGGCACTGGAAGATCCGGATGCCGATAGCGGATGAAACAGCCACCGGTACCGTCGTGGACAACCTCAGCGGCGACACCGAAGACCGACTGGATGCGCGAAGCCGTCAGCACCTCGGACGGAGGACCGATCGCCTCGATCCGCCCCGCCTGCATCAGCGCGACCCGATCGCAGAACATCGCCGCATGATTGAGATCATGCAGGGCCGCCACGACAGTGAGGTTCTGGCGATGAACCAGATGCAGCAGGCCGATCTGGTGGCCGATATCGAGATGATTGGTGGGCTCGTCGAGAAGCAGGATTTCGGGCTGTTGCGCCAAGGCGCGGGCGATGTGGAGGCGCTGGCGCTCGCCGCCCGAGAGCGTATGCCACAGGCGAGCGGCAAGGCTGGTCATGGCAACCTCCTCCAGTGCGAGGTCGACGATGGCATCGTCCTTGCCAGACCAGGGCATGAAGGCACCCAGATGCGGCGTCCGCCCGAGCTCCACGGCCTGGCGGGCGGTAATGCGATCGGCCGTCTCGGCCTGTTGCTCGACCAGAGCGATCCGGCGCGCGATTTCGCGGCGAGCCAAGGCGTGGAGTGGCTGGTCCGACAGCAACACCTCGCCGCCCTGCGGGCGGCGGATACCGGCCAGCAGGGACATCAGGCTGGTCTTGCCCGAGCCGTTCGGGCCGATGATGCCGAGCAACTCGCCCGGACGAACCTCCAGCGATACACCCTGCAGGATCGAGGCCCCGCCCGCCGACCAGGACAGATTGCGTGCCGACAGGCTCATGCCGTCGCCTTTCTCTGGCTGAGGATGAGAGCGAAGGCCGGCGCGCCGACAAGGGCCGTGATCACCCCGATCGGCAGGACCTGGCCGGGGATGATGATCCGGGACAGAATGTCCGCGACGATCATGAAGACGGCGCCGATCAGGGCGCTGGCCGGCAGCAATCGCCCATGGCGCACGCCCACCACCATCCGCGCGGCGTGCGGAATCACCAGACCGACGAAGCCGATCGATCCGACGATGCTGACCATCACCGCCGTCATCATCGCCGCGACGCCGACGAGCACGACATAAGCGCGCCGGACGGAAATGCCGAGGGATGCCGCCGATTCCGTGCCGAAGGTGAAGGCATCAAGCGCGCGAGCGTGCCAGAGGCAGACCAGCAGCCCCACGGCCGTGATCGGCAGGGCCAGCCAGACATCCGGCCAGCGCACGCCCGAAAGATTGCCCAGCAGCCAGAACATGATGCCCCGCGCCTGTTCGGCATTGGCCGCCTTGGTGACGATGAAGGAGGTCAGGGCATTGAAAAGCTGAGACCCAGCCACGCCGGCGAGGATCACCGCGCCGGTTCCGCGCCCCGATCGCATCGCCAGCAAGGCGACGAAACCGAAGGCCACCAGCGCACCGAGAAAGGCGCCGGCCGGCAGGCTCAAAAATCCCGCGCCGAGGCCGAGAATGGCGACCCCGACCGCCCCCGTCGATGCCCCGGCCGAGATGCCGAGCACATAGGGATCGGCCAGGACATTGCGCAGCAGCGACTGCAGCACGACGCCCGACAGCGCCAGGGCCGCGCCGCAGCAGGCCGCGACGACGGCGCGGCTCAGCCTGTAGTTCCACACGATGCCTTCATCGATGCGATCGAGAATGTAGCCGGCGCCCCACAGGCGGTTGGCCGCCGTCTTGGCCACCACCTCCATCGGGATGGCCGTCTCGCCGATGGCGGCGCCCAGCCAGAGCGCCAACACCAGCACGGCCAGCGCCAGCATGCCGATTGCCAGCAATCGCGTGACAGCGCGGTTCATCTCAACGCTTCAGGCCGAAACGCTGGATGGCATCGGCGAGCATCTCGATGCCGTCGACGACGCGCACGCTCGGCTGCATGGCCTGGACGTCCATTTCCACGACATGGCCCTCCTTGACGGCCGGCATCAGGCTCGCCACCGGATCGGTCTTGAGGAAATTGAGCTTCACGGCGATGTCGTCGGCGGGATAGCGGCGACGGTCCATCCTCCCGGCGACGATGATGGTGGGATCTGCCTTGGCGACGGTCTCCCAACCGACGCTCGGCCATTCCTCCTCGCTTTCCACGATGTTCCGGAGAGCCAGGACGGACATGATGTAGCCTGGGACGCTGTTCTTGCCGGCCATATAGGGATCGACATCGACCTTGGCGCTCGAAAACCAGAAGGCAGCCGAGACCTTGCCATCGCCGGTGGCGATCTTGCGGCGGGCGGCTTCCTCGCGTGCCTTCAGGTCCGCGATGACCTTCGAACCGCGCTCCTGCACGTCGAAGATCTCGGCGAGTTCCCTGATCTCCTGATAGACCAGATCCATGGTGAAAAGGGTGCCGCGGGTGCCGTCGCCACCGCTGGAATTGTCCTTGCCGACGCAATCAGCGGGCGAAACATAGGTCTGGACACCCAGTTCCTCGAACTGCTCGGGCTTGCCGACGATGCCACTGGGGCCGACATGCCACTGGAACTGGGCGGTCACGAGGTCGGGTTTCTTGGCGATCACGCTTTCGAAGCTCGGATCATTGTCGGCCAGGCGCGGAATCTTGACGTTGGCCTCTTCATAGCCCGGCAGAACCGGGCCGAACCAGACGGCCGTCCCCACCACCTTGTCGGCAAGACCGAGGAGGTAGAGAACCTCCGTACCGCTCTGGCCGACGGAGACAGTGCGCTGCGGGGCATGCTCGAAGGTGACGGTGCGTCCGCAATTGGCGATCTTGAGCGGATATTTGGTCGCCTGGGCGGCGGCTGGATCGATGCTCAGCGTCAGGCTGAAGCCGGCCGCAAGCATGACGGCGAAGCTGGACCAGCAGGCCTTTGCCTTGGGAAAAGTCATGACGTTCTCTCGGTTCGCGATAGGAAGATGGCGCTGTTCGGCGCAGGGCCGAAAACGGGAAACGCCCTCAGGCCAGGCTATGGCAGAGGGTCTGATGGCGCGAAGTGGAGGGAACAGGTGGGCGACGGCCCGAGATGGCGGGAAGAAACGTCACATTGTCTCCTGTTCCGGGCATCCCCGCCCGTGACATGGGATTGATCGAGATGACGGCAGGTTTCCTGGCTCGCGGATATCGGCCTTGCCTCTGCCTTCCCATGGGGTCACCCACAGTGGCATGGCGCTTTTGGCGCCACGAGGATGCTCGGCAATCCGCCTACAGTTGCGGGGGCAGCCACGGCATGGGCTTCGAGAAAGCCGGACCGTGTTCCCTATTACTCCCATCGGGCTCGCACCCGACGGGAACCGTCAGTGCCACAGTTACCGGGGTGTCCCGATCGCGGTCAAGCGAATATGCAAAGCGGGTGGCGGACGATGGCGAGCCCTGTTTTCCCGCCCCAGTGCGCGCCTTCCCTCACCTGGAGCAAAACGCTTTAGGCCCGACAGGCCAGGAACCCCTGTTCGATCACGTCTTTCGGCAGATTACGCCCGATGAACACCAGACGGCTCCTGCGCTCCTCTTCTGGCTTCCAGGGGCGCTGATGATCGCCCTCGATCAGCATATGCACACCCTGCACCACGAAGCGCTGGGGATCGCCGTCGAAGGCGATGATGCCTTTCAGCCGCAGCATGTCGGTGCCGAATTGCTGCACGATCGTGTTCAGCCAGGGCATGAACTTGCCAGGGTCGAGCGATTCCCGGGCGACGAGGGCGAAGCTGCCGACATGGTCGTCATGCTCATGGTCATGGAATCCTGCAAGAAAATCGGGTTCGGCTTCCAGGATGCGGTCGAGGTCGAAGGCACCGCGATCCAGCACCTTGTCGAGCGCGATATCGCAGCGGCGTGTCTCGTGGAGGGTAGCGGTGGGATTGATGCGACGGATCCGCTTCACCACCCGTTCGAGTTCCCCGGCCGTGACCAGATCGGTCTTGTTGAGGAGGATCGTATCGGCAAAGGCGAGCTGCTCCTGGGCCTCATGCGCTGTCTCGATTTCGCCGAGCAGGTGCTTGGCGTCGACCACTGTGACGATCGAATCGAGCCTGGTCTTGGCGCGCACATCGTCGTCGACGAAGAAAGTCTGGGCGACCGGCGCGGGATCGGCCAGCCCGGTCGTCTCGATCAGGATGGCATCAAAGCGGTCACGTCGGCGCATCAGGCCCTCGATGATGCGGATGAGATCGCCGCGCACCGTGCAGCAAATGCAACCATTGTTCATCTCGAAGATCTCCTCGTCGGTATCGACGACGAGATCATTGTCGATGCCGACTTCGCCGAACTCGTTGACGATGACAGCATATTTCCTGCCGTGGCTCTCGGTCAGGATGCGGTTGAGAAGCGTGGTCTTGCCTGCTCCGAGATAGCCAGTGAGGACGGTGACGGGTGTCTGCGGGGCGGGCTGCATGATGTCGGAATTCCTTGATCCGTTGCAGGCGCCTGGGAGCATGTCGATACCACGGGCGCCAGAATGGGCTTCATTTACATGAAACGTTATAACATAACTATCTTTATCTCGGTAGACCGTCAACATCTCGGTAGACCGTCAACGGTGTTGCGGGTGTAACCCGCATTCTGGCCGAGGGGCACATTGCCGGCATTCGCGACCGCGACCGTTCCACCGCAATTGCCTGTCAGCGTGGGAAATCGACGTGGGAGATTTTCGAATCATGGCCCCTGTCGGGTAAGTGTCCATGATGTCCCTGGAATGGAATCAGGCTCCAAAGGTGCATCCTGCAGGCATGACCCGCTCTTCTCCTCAAGATCCTCTCTCCGTCCTCAACGCCATATTCGGCTACAGCGCCTTTCGCGGCCAGCAGGAGGCGGTGGTGCGCCATGTCACCGAAGGCGGCGATGCCGTGGTGCTGTTCCCGACCGGAGCCGGCAAGTCGCTGTGCTACCAGATCCCGGCTTTGTGCCGGCACGGCGTCGGCATCGTGGTCTCGCCGCTGATCGCACTGATGCGCGACCAGGTCGAGGCGCTCAAGCAGGCTGGCGTGCGCGCGGCGGCGCTCAATTCCTCGCTGTCGCGCGAGGAAGCCTACAAGGTCCGCCGCTCCCTGATGGACGGCAAGCTCGACCTGCTCTACGTCGCCCCCGAGCGTGTGGCGACACAGGGTTTCCAGTCGCTGATCGCCGATGCCGACATCGCGCTCTTCGCCATCGACGAGGCCCATTGCGTCAGCCAATGGGGCCACGACTTCCGGCCCGAATATCGCGAACTCGGCGGCCTCGCCGCTTCCTTCCCCGGCGTGCCCCGCATCGCCCTCACTGCCACGGCCGACCCGGTCACTCGCGCCGACATCATCGAGCGGCTCGGTCTCAACGAGGCCGAGGTCTTCGCCACCAGCTTCGACCGGCCCAACATCAGCTACGCCATCGTCGAGCGTGACAACGCCCGCCGGCAATTGCTGGCCTTCCTGGCTGCGCACAAGGGCAATAGCGGTATCGTCTACTGCCTATCGCGCGCCAAGGTCGAGGAAACGGCGCAATGGCTGAACGAGCAGGGTATCCGCGCCCTGCCCTATCATGCCGGCCTGGAAGTGGCTGTTCGCAGCGCCAACCAGGACGCCTTCCTGGAGGAGGAAGATCTCTGCCTGGTCGCTACGGTTGCCTTCGGCATGGGCATCGACAAGCCTGATGTACGCTATGTCGCCCATCTCGATATCCCGGCCTCGGTGGAAGCCTATTACCAGGAGACGGGCCGCGCAGGGCGCGATGGCCTACCCTCGGATGCCTGGATGAGCTACGGCATGGCCGATGTGGTACAGCGCCGCCGCATGATCCAGGAGGGCAATGCGCCGGAGACGGTGAAGCGGGTCGAACTCGGCAAGCTCAACGCCCTGCTCGGCATCTGCGAAACCGCCGAATGCCGGCGCAAGGCCATCCTCGCTCATTTCGGCGAGACCCATCCCGGCCGTTGCGGCAATTGCGATACCTGCCTTTCGCCGGTCGAGAGCTGGGACGGCACCGATGCCGCGGTCAAGGCGATGGCCGCGATCTACCGCACCGGTCAGATGTTCGGCGCCGCCCATATCATCGACGTGCTCACCGGCAAGGTCACGGAGAAAGTCCAGCGCTTCGGCCACGACAACCAGCCCGTCTTCGGGGCCGGCAAGGACATCGAGGCGCGTACCTGGCAATCGGTGCTGCGCCAGCTCACCGCCGCCGGCCTCGTCAATGTCAACCACGAGGCTCATGGCGCCCTGATCCTGGCCGAAGAGGCGCGGGCCGTGTTCAAGGGTGAGCGGCAAATCGTCTTCCGCCGCGACCGGCCACGCAAGAGCACCGAGGCAAAACGCGCTCGGCGGGGTGAGGTCGAGATGTCGGAACGCGACGGCGCCCTGTTCGCCGCCCTTCGCGCCGAGCGCAGTCGGCTCGCCCGCGAGCAAAGCGTGCCGCCCTACATGATCTTTGCCGACACCACATTGCGCGCCATGGCGAGCGAGCGCCCCGGCACCCTGCCCGAATTTCTGGCCCTACCGGGCGTGGGGCAGGCGAAGCTGGAGCGCTACGGCGAACTCTTCCTGGAAGTCGTCAGGCGCGAAGGCTAAAGCGTTTTGCGAAGAGACGGGATCACCAAGAATCGCAAAGACGCGTCGAAACAAAGAGTTAGAGGAAATAAGCGTTCACACTTGAACGCGTTTTGCTCTAGGATGGCCACGCGATACCGATGGCTCCAGCCATTGTGCAGCGGCGCACATGCCGGACCTGCGCCAACCTCCCCCGCCTTGACGCCGTTTACCATACATTTTAAGTTAGTGAACGAACGCTAACTTAAATGCGATTCTCCCGCGCCCGGTACGCGCCCATCCAGGAACCACGCCGATGCTCGCATCGCTGATGTCCGCCCGCCGCTTCTGGCCCCTGTTCTGGAGCCAGTTCTTCAGCGCCTTCAACGACAATTTCATCAAACAGGCCCTGATCGTCCTGGCTGTCTACGGCATCGCCCAGACGGCGCCGATGGAAGGCAGCAACAGTCTGGTTTCCCTGGCAAGCGCCCTGCTGGTCGCACCGGGGCTGATCCTGTCCGGTCTGGCGGGCCAGATGGCCGATCGCTACGACAAGGCCGTCGTGGCGCAACGCATCAAGCTGGTCGAGATTGTCATCATTGCCATCGCTGCTGTCGGCTTCGCGATGCATTCGGTTCCCGTGCTGCTCTTCAGCATGTTGGCGATGGGGGTCCTGGGAACCCTGTTCACGCCAGTCAAATACGGCATCCTGCCCGACCATCTCGCGCCTGAAGAACTGCCGGCCGGCAATGGCCTGATCGAAGCCGGTACCTTTCTTTCGATCCTGATCGGCACACTCGGTGCCAATATCGTGGCACCCGATCTGCCCAGCACGTTGGTAGCCGGCGTCATGATCGTGATCGCCGTGGCGTGCTGGTGGTTCGCTCGCGCAATTCCACCGACGGGACAAGCAGCGCCGGACCTCAAGGTCGATTGGAATGTCGTGCGTTCCAGCTACCAGTTGGTCCGCCTGGTCGCAGCCGACCGTAAGCTCCTGATCGGATCGCTCGCCGTAGCCTGGTTCTGGCTGATCGGCATTGTCATCCTGTCCCTGACGACATCGCTCGCCCATGATGTCATCGGCGGCGACAATACGGTGAACTCGCTGTTCTTCACCGCTTTCTCGATTGGCATCGCTCTCGGTTCGATCCTGGCGGCCCGCCTCGCCGCCGGCCGCATCATCCTGCTGCTCTCGCCGATCGGTTGCATTCTGATGGGCGTGTTCTGCCTTGTCGTAGCGGTGATCGCCTTCGCGACCACGCGCTCCGAAGTGCCATTGGGCGTCATGAGCTATCTTGCCAGCGCCAACGGCATTCAGACCACGCTCGTGCTGATCCTGACTGCCGTCGCAGCAGGTCTGTTCATCGTTCCCGCCTACGCCGCCGTACAACACTGGGCTCCCAAGGATGAACGGGCTCGCGTCATCGCCGGCGGCAACGTGATCACCGCCATATTCATGGTGGTGGGCGCCGGCGGCCTCTCCCTGCTGCAGGCCCAATTCGGCCTGACCACGCCGGTCGCGTTTCTGGGTATCGCCATCCTCAACATCATCGCCGGCATCGTCCTGCTCTATGTCCTGCCGATGAGCCGCTTCCGTGACCTCATCCTGCTGCTCTACCGGCTGATCTACCGCCTCGAGGTCAAGGGCATCGAGAACCTGGAGACGCCGACACCGCATCGCATCATCGCGATCAATCATGTCAGCTTTCTCGATGCCGGCCTGGTCCTGGCCCTGCTTGACAAGGACCCGGTGTTCGCCATCGATCACACCATCGCCAAGGCCTGGTGGGTCAAGCCCTTCCTGAAGATCTGCCGGGCCTATCCGCTCGATCCGACCAAGCCGATGGCGACGCGCGGGCTGATCAATGCCGTGAAAGCCGGCGAAACCCTGGTGATCTTCCCCGAGGGACGCCTCACCGTTACCGGCGCGCTAATGAAGGTCTATGACGGCGCCGGCCTGATCGCCGACAAGTCGCATGCCGACATCGTGCCGATGCGTATCGACGGCTTGGAGCGCACGCCCTTCACCAGGCTCGATGCCAACAAGGTCTCGCGCCGCTGGTTCCCGAAGGTGACGGTGACTTTCACCGAGCCGACGCGCCTTACGATCGACGATGACCTGCGCGGCAAGAAGCGCCGCCAGGCCGCCGGTGCCGCCCTCTACGACGTGATGTCGGACCTCATCTACAAGACGAGTTCCGTCGACACCGATCTCTTCCGCGCTTTGGTGGCGGCTGCCGACAAATATGGCCGCAAGCGGGTGGTGCTGGAGGATCCGGTCAGCGGCAGCCTCACCTATAAGCGCCTGCTCATCGGCATCAACGTGCTCGGACGCAAGTTCGAAGCCTTCACAGCGCCTGGCGAACATGTCGGCGTGCTCCTGCCCAACGCCAATGCCGTCGCCGTCACCTTCTTCGCCCTGCAGTCGATCGGTCGCCTTCCGGCCATGCTGAACTTCTCGGCCGGCCAGGCCAACCTGATCTCGGCCTGCAAGACCGCGCAGGTGAAGACAGTGCTATCGTCCCGCGCCTTCGTGGAGAAGGGCCGGCTCGGTGACGTCGTGGCCGCGATGGAGGCGCATGTCCGCTTCGTCTGGCTGGAGGATGTGCGCGCCGAAGTCGGCACCGCCGACAAGCTGAGGGGCCTCCTCGGCGCCGGACGGGCCCATGCCAAACCCACGCCGGACGCCCCTGCCGCCGTCCTGTTCACCTCGGGTTCGGAGGGGGCACCAAAGGGCGTGGTGCTGTCGCACCGCAACATTCTCTCCAACATCGCGCAGGTCGGCGCCCGCATCGATTTCGGCCCCGGCGACATCGTCTTCAACGTACTGCCGGTGTTCCATTCCTTCGGCCTGACCGGCGGCATGATCCTGCCGCTCGTCAACGGCGTCAGGCTCTATCTCTACCCAACACCGCTGCACTATCGCATCATTCCCGAGTTGATCTACGGCACCAACGCCACCGCCCTGTTCGGCACCGATACCTTCCTCGCCGGCTATGCCAAGATGGCCAACCCCTACGACTTCCGCTCGCTGCGCTATGTCGTGGCCGGCGCCGAGCCGGTGAAGGTAGAGACGCGGCGGGCCTATAACGAGAAGTTCGGCCTGCGCATCCTGGAGGGCTATGGCGTCACCGAGACCTCGCCGGTGCTGGCGCTGAACACGCCGATGTTCAACAAGAACGGCACCGTCGGCCGGGCACTACCCGACATGGAGACGCGGCTGGAGGAAATCCCGGGCATCGAGGAAGGCGGGCGCCTGCATGTGCGCGGCCCCAATGTGATGTTGGGCTATCTCAAGGCCGATCAGCCAGGCGAGATCACCGCGCCCGAGGAAGGCTGGTACGACACCGGCGACATCGTCACCATCGACCCGCAGGGCTTCATCGCCATCAAGGGCCGCGCCAAGCGCTTCGCCAAGATCGGCGGTGAGATGGTTTCGCTCGCCGCGGTCGAGGCCATGCTCGCCGACCTGTGGCCGGAGAGCCCGGTGGCCGTGCTGGCGACCCCCGATCCACGCAAGGGCGAGCGGCTGGTGCTGATCACGCCGCACAAGCATGCCAACCGCGCCGATGTAATCGCGCATCTGCGCTACAAGCACGCCGCCGAATTGATGATCCCCTCGGAGATCATGATCATCGATGCCATGCCGGTGATGGGCACCGGCAAGACCGACTATGTCGGCCTTAACAAGATGCTGAAGGAGCGCCAGGCCAATGCCGCCGCCGGCGAGGCCAAGGTCACCCCGCCTGCCCAGCTGCCGGACTTGCCCGATTCGTCCAGACCCGCCGAGATTCTGCCCGCCGCGCCTTCGCCCGCGCAGGGCAATGGCGCCGAGCCTGGCTCCCACCGCCCGCCGCCCGCTCCGCTCGCCGCGCCGGGTCGCCCCGCCGGCGATTCCAAGCCTCCGGCGGACCAGGCAGCCGAAGCGGAAGCACCGGTTCCGGCCAAGGCCATCCAGGATGGAACGGGCGAGAACCATGCGTGACGGATCGAAGACCCGCGCCAAGATCGTGACGGAGGCCCTGCGCCTGTTCGCCGATAAAGGGGTGGCAGGGACCTCCATCCGCGATATCGCCGGCGCCGTCGGCGTGGCGGAGGCAGCTCTCTACCGCCATTTCGCCTCCAAGGACGCCCTGTCACGCTCCCTGTTCCTGGATGGCTATGCCAGGCTTGCGGCCGATATCCTCGCTGCCGACCAGGCCCATCCCCGGTTCGATGCCAAGATCATGCGGATCGTCGAGGTCTTCTGCGAACTTTTCGACGAGGATCGGGCCCTGTTCACCTTCCTGTTGCTCTCCCAGCACACCCATCTGGCCGAAGTGCCTGATGAAACCGACAAGAACGTCGTCGAGGCCGTGCGCTCGATCTTTGCCGGAGCCATGCAACGCAGGGACATTCCCGAGCGAGACGCCGACCTCCTGACCGCGATGGCACTGGGCATCGTCGCCCAGCCCGCCATCTTCACCGTCTATGGCCGGCTCCAAGGCCCGCTGCGCAACCGCGCCCCGGACATGGCGAAGGCCATTCTCGCACTGATGGGCTAAAGTTAGGCGCTTGAAGGTCTTTCGGCCAGCGGCATAGGTTCACCGCGATTTCAGGCTTTCGGAAACATAAGCCTGCAGATGACCCCTTTTGCGCCGTTGCTTATCGTGACCTCACCACCATGCATCCGCATGATGTCGCGTACGAGGTGGAGGCCAAGGCCGGCTCCCCGCCCGTTCTGATGGTGCTTGAAGAAGGGTTCGAAGATACGTTCCTGCAATTCGGCCGAGATCCCCGGCCCTTCGTCGCGGATCTCCACCCAGTTCGCCTCGACGATTACGCCGATCTCACCACGTCTGCCGCCATGGTCGACCGCATTCTGGACGATGTTCATCAGGGCACGCCTCAAACTGGATCGATCTCCCTGGGTGCGACCGCTCCCTCGGTTATCGAACTGCATCGTATAGCCAGCGGCAAAGGCGATAGGCGCCATGTCGAGACCCACTTCGCTCGCCAGCTCACCGATATCGATCGTCTCGAATTCGACCTTGCCCTGCCTGAGACGCTGGAGGTCTAGCATCTGCTCTGTCAGGATGGTCAGCCGTTCGGAATCCTCCAGCAATTGCGAGCGTGCGGCCCCGTCCGGCAGCGCGCCGATCCTCGTGCTCAGAATGGCGACCGGCGTGCGCAGTTCATGCGCGGCATCGGCCAGGAAGCGCTCCTGGCGTTCGAAGCCTTCGTCCAGGCGATCGAGTGCCCGGTTCACGGCCTTCACCAGCGGGGTGACCTCACCGGGAATATCGTCCGTCGAAAGCCGGCCGCCCCTTTCGATGGCGTCGATGGCATCGGCCTGTTTCGCTGCCCGATCGACACCTGCCAGGGACTTTCGCACCACGAGCGGCGTTGCGATCAGGGCGCCGACGGCCATGACCAGAACGATGGGCGCGACCAGCTTGGCCAGGACGAGCGATGCCCCCATCATCACCAGCAATGGCGAGGCGAAGACTTCGGTGCCGGTGATGAATTGCAACCGGCCTGCAGATGTCTCGGCCCAGCGCATGCGCGCGGTCGGCCGATCGGGATCGCCGATGTTCCAACCAAGCCGCGCCTGCCCGATCTGATCGAGCGCCGTGCCGATACGGGCGTATTCCTCGGGGATGCGTCCTTCACTGAGCCTTTGTCCCCTGGTGTCGCGAATGAGGAACCACAGATCCGGCTCCTGCTTGCGCAAGGCTTCCAGCGCAGGGGTCGCCTCGAGGGACAGTGCACCGGACGGTTGCCGGATGACGGCATCACGCAGCATTTCGATGGTCGCATCGGTCGATCGCAGGCTGGCAAGCTGCCCGGAGCCGAAAAGCACCGCCACCACCATCAGCAGAACCACCGACTGCACCCCCAGCAGCCGCCAGAACAGGCGCTGGCGCAGAGAGTATGGCCCGCCGGAGCTCACGTTTCCTCGCGCAACATGTAGCCGAGCCCGCGCACCACATTGACGACGACGCCGGCCTGGGCCCCAGCCAGTTTGCGCCTGAGCCGCGAGATATGGGAATCCAGGGCGTTGGACTGAATTTCATCGTCCAGGCTGAACACCGCTTCCATGAGAACCGAGCGCGGCACCATGCGCCCGACCCTCCGCATCAGGCATTCCAGCACGAGAATCTCGCGCCTTGGCAGGTCGAAGGGCCTGCCATCGACCGATATCTCCTGAAACGTCATGTCGAAAGACAGCCTGCCGATGCTGATCCGACTCGGGCGCAAATCGCTGGGCCGGCGCATAACCGCGCGCAGGCGCGCCAACAACTCGTCCAAGGCAAAGGGTTTGGCCAGATAATCGTCCGCCCCCATTTCGAGGCCGGTCACCCTCTCCGTCACCGCCCCCTTGGCGGTGATCACGATGATGGGAAGCATGACGCCCCGGCTTCGCAGCCTCGCCACCAGATCGAGGCCATCCCCATCCGGAAGCTGACGATCGAGCAGGATGGCGTCATAATCGATATCCCCCGCGACAAGTTCAGCATCGGCCAGCGTGGCGACATGATCCATGACCATGTCGTGCTTGACGGTGAGCGCTGAGCGTAACGCCGCCGCCATGCGTGGTTCATCCTCGACGAGCAAGACACGCATATCGCCCCTCAGCCTTCATGATCAGCCCTATCGTCATGGAATCGCGGCGTCATCGGCGGCGACCCGGCATCCCCGGCGACTGATACGATAGACGACAGCCGGAGGAAAATTGCGCAATGTCCAGCCGATCCTGTCGGAGCGCAGCCCCAGGGCTCGCAAGATCCTCGCAGGGATGGGGCATTTCAGTCCATAGGTGAACTGATAGAAAGCGCCCCCCTGGATCAGGCGTTCGAAACAGTCCCCAATCAGGGCATAGAGATCGTTGCGGCTGAGATTCGGCAAAGGCAACCCGCTGACGATGGCGCCGAAGCTGCAATTTCGCAAAGCCTCCTCGCGTGCGATCTCCCTGACATCGATCGGGAGCAATCGCGCATGCGGGAAGCAGCCTTGTAGGCCAGTGACGAAGGATTCTTCGCGCTCGATCAGGGTGATGTCGTCCTCTGCGATGCCCCGCGCCATGAGCGCCTGGGTGAAGATGCCGGTACCGGGGCCAAGTTCGAGCACCGGTGCCGACACGGCGGTGATTTCCCGGGTGATCAGCGCCGCCAGAACGGCACTGGAGGGCGTCACCGACGCAATGCGCAAGGGCCGCCTCAGCCAGGCGCGGAAGAACCGCGATCTATCGGAATTGAGCATCGTAACCTTCGTGTTGGCGTGGAAAGCACGCGTCACGAACGGCACCAACATTACGGCACTCTGGCGAAGACGATCGATACCATCCTCTCGAACCGGCGCGCCCGGGTTGCGGTGCACGCCCCTCATCCGCCATGATGAGAAAGAACCTGACGATTCAGATTGTCCCTGCCGGAATGAAGCCCCTATGACCGAAGCTGCCCTGGAACCCGTTCGCCTCGCCGACTATCGGGTCCCCGCCTTCCTGATCGATACGGTGCATCTCGATATCCGGCTCGAGCGGACGCAGACGCGTATCGTTTCCACCCTCACTCTGCAGCGCAATGCGCGCAGCTCGGGGCAGGATGCCTTGAAGCTCGACGGCGACAGCCTCGTCTTCGTGGAGGCCTGGCTCGACGGCGTGTCGCTGCCATCGGAAGCCTATTCGGTTTCGCCCAATGGCTTCAGCCTCCACCATCCGCCCGCCGAACCCTTCACGCTGGCCATCGAGACGCGCCTGGATCCGTCCGCCAATACCCAATTGATGGGGCTCTACCGATCCAATTCGGCCTATTGCACCCAATGCGAGGCCGAGGGCTTCCGGCGCATCACCTATTTCCTCGACAGGCCGGACGTATTGTCGGTCTACACCACAAGGATCGAGGCCTCGTTCCAGGAAGCGCCGGTACTGCTCGCCAACGGCAATCGGACCGAGCAAGGCTCCTTGGCCGACGGCCGTCACTTTGCCGTCTGGCACGACCCCTTCCCCAAGCCCTCCTATCTCTTCGCCATGGTGGCGGGCGACCTTGCCATGGTGGCCGACAGCTTCACCACCCGTTCCGGACGGCAGGTCAGGCTGGAGATCTATGTCGAGCATGGCAAGGAGGATCGTTGCGCCTATGCCATGGATGCCCTCAAGCGCTCGATGCGCTGGGACGAAGAGGCCTTTGGCCGTGAATACGACCTCGACATCTTCATGGTCGTCGCCGTGTCCGACTTCAACATGGGCGCCATGGAGAACAAGGGCCTCAACATCTTCAACGACAAATATGTGCTGGCCCTGCCCCAGACGGCCACGGACGGCGACTTCGCGGCTGTCGAGGCCATCATCGCGCATGAATATTTCCACAACTGGACGGGCAATCGCATCACCTGCCGCGACTGGTTCCAGCTCTGCCTGAAGGAAGGCTTGACGGTCTTCCGCGACCAGGAATTCTCCTCCGACCAGCGCTCGCGGCCCGTCAAGCGCATCAATGACGTCAAGCTCCTTCGCAGCCAACAATTCTCCGAGGACGGCGGGCCGCTCGCCCATCCTGTCCGGCCTGAAATCTATAACGAGATCAATAATTTCTACACGGCCACGGTCTATGAGAAGGGTGCCGAGGTCGTGCGCATGCTCAAGACCCTGATCGGCGGGGAGGCCTTCGCCGCCGGCATGGATCTCTATTTCCAGCGCCATGACGGAGAGGCTGTCACCATCGAGGATTTCCTGACCTGTTTCGCCGAGGCAAGTCGGCGCGATCTCGGCCAGTTCATGCTCTGGTACAGGCAATCGGGTACACCGGAGATCCGCGCCGAAGGACGCTGGGACGAGCAGGCCGGCACCTATCACCTCAACCTGAAGCAGATCCTGCCGGCGACGCCGGGTCAGCCCAACAAGCAACCGATGCTGTTCCCGATCCGCCTCGGTCTGGTCGGCGAGGAGGGCGATCTTGCCGTCACGCTCGACGGCCAGCCTTTCGATGGCCTGGTGGCCCTGGCCGAATCCGAGCGCAATTTTGTGTTTGGCAATGTGCGCCAAGCGCCCGTCCCCTCGCTGCTGCGCGGCTTCTCGGCCCCGGTCAAGCTCACGGTCGCGCTCGACGAGGAAGCTCTGCTGACCCTGCTCAAGGCTGACAGCGACCCCTTCAACCGCTGGCAGGCGTCCCAGAGCTACGCACTCAAGCTGCTGTTGCGGCTGGTCAAGGATCCGGCGACCCCGGTCGATCCGCGCTTCGTCGCGGCTGTCCGTGGCCTCCTTGTCGAGGGGGCCGCCGATCCGGCCTTCACCGCGCTCTCCCTGGCCTTGCCCAGCGAAACGGATATCGCCCGTGAAATCGGCAATGACGTCGATCCGCAGGCGATTTATCAGGCCCGCTCGATTCTGCGGCAGACCTTGGCTCGGGAGTTGCAGGTCGACCTGCTGCGCACGATCGCGACCATGACGGTGGCGGGCCCCTATTCGCCCCAGGCCGCCGATGCCGGACGGCGTTCCCTACGCAACGGCGCACTCGATCTGGCCTGTGCCGGAGGAACCGCACGAGCACTCGATGTCGCCGCGACGCAGTTCGACAAGGCCGACAACATGACCGACGAGATGGCGGCGCTCGCCACGCTAGCCCTGTCGGGCACGCCGGCCGGCGAACGAGCCTTGCGCAGCTTCCGGGAACGCTACGACAGCGATCCACTGGTCATCGACAAATGGATGGGCGTGCAGGCGATGCTGCCGCTTGAGGCCACGCTGGACCGCGTCAAGGAACTCATGCGCGATCCCGCTTTCTCCCTGCATAATCCCAACCGCGTCAGGGCCTTGATCGGCACCTTCTGTTCCGCCAACCAGACCCAGTTCAATCGCCCCGATGGCGAAGGCTACCGCTTCGTCGCCGACATCATCCTGGCGATCGACCCGAAGAATCCGCAATTGGCGGCCCGGCTCCTGGTCGCGTTCAAGACCTGGCGCTCGCTCGAGCCAGGCAGGCGCACCTTGGCGGCGGCGACGTTGCGCGATATCGCAAGGCGGCCGGGGTTATCGCGCGACGTTGCTGACATCGCGCAAAGATCGCTTGCATGAACCGGTTGTTGCAACTATGCGGTCATTTCTCGCGAGGCTGGCCATTGCAATCGAGAGTACTGGTGCCTCTAGGGAAGCATTCATAGGCTGCACCCGATGGAAAGCAGCCCCGCCCCACCACATCTTGTGGTATAGAGTTTTCAGCCCCATACATGTAGCCAAAGCATCAAGATTTCGTCTTGAATCGGGCGCGAATTCTTCGCTTTTCAGCCGCAAATGGACACAAATAATTAAAAAAGTGTTCACGCCGACTCTAGACAAATCACGTGAAGGTTGATTCTTATAGCCTTATCGATTCGGGGGCGGTGATGAACACCTGCTCTATCGCAAATTCTCAGATAAGGCTGGAAGGGCTTAGCAATGGCGCGTGCAAACGCGACACATGCGTCTTTGCGCGCGCCGGGCATCCGGGGCCTTGCCAAGACACTGGTCTGCCCAACCTATAGGCGACTGATCGGGCTTGAGCCGATCCTGCGCAAGGCCGTGCCCTTGCTGATCATCGCCTTCCTTGCCGTCATTGCACTCGCTGCCTTCATCCAGGCCCGCGACAGCCGCCAGCAAGCCATGCAGGATGCCGGCCGCAACCTCGATCTGATCGTCTCGGCCGCCGCCGCGCAACTGAGCGCGATCGTCGCCCAGAGCGGCCGCGTGCCGACCCGTGCCGCGATCACGGCTCCCGACCACGTCCTGCTTGCCGTGATCACGCCGCATGGCCGCCTGCTCAACGACAACGGCGACGTCGCCGGCCTGATCGGCGCGATCGGCGACCGCGTCAGCGGCCAGTTGACCGTCACGGTCGGTGGCACCGCCATGCTCGCTTCGATCGGCACCAGTGAGAGCCTGCGCATCGTCGCCGCCAAGCCCGTCGACGATATCCTGGAGGGCTGGTATGCCCTCAGCGGCCGTCTGCTCGTCTTCACCACCACCACCGGCGGCGTGCTGCTGATCCTGGGCTTTGCCTATTACTGGCAGGCTTCGCGGGCGCGCCGGGCCGACGATATCTACAACAATGTGCGCAACCGGCTGGAAACCGCGCTCAGCCGTGGGCGCTCCGGCCTGTGGGACTGGGATCTCGAGGCCGGACGGGTGTTCTGGTCGGATTCGATGTTCCATCTGCTCGGCTACGAGCCGCAGGATGATCTTCTGGTCCATAGCGACATCGATCGGCTGATCCATATCGACGACGGTGGCTTGCGCACCCTTTCCGCCGAACTGCTGGCCAAGGATCCGCCACTCGCAATCGACCGGCGTTTCCGCATGCGTTGCGCCAATGGCGAATGGATCTTCGTGCGCGTGCGCGGCGAACTGGTCTATGGCCCGCAAGGCAACAAGCGGCTGATCGGCATCGTCGTCGACGAAACCGAGGAGCGGCGCTTCGCCGAGCACACCAAGCGGGCCGATTTGCGCCTGCGCGACGCCATCGAGACCATCTCGGAGGCCTTCGTATTGTGGGACGCCGGCAACCGCCTAGTGATCTGCAATTCCAAGTTCCAGGCCTTGCACAATCTGCCGGATGGTCTCGTCCGCCCCGGCACCCATTACAGTGCCATCGTCGAGGCCGGCTCCCAGCCGGTGGTGCGCACCAACATGTCCGCCAACGCACCGATCGAGCGTGGCGCCCGCACCTTCGAGGCGCAGCTCCAGGACGGCCGCTGGCTCACCATCAACGAGCGGCGCACCAAGGATGGCGGCTATGTCTCCGTCGGCACCGACATCACCTCGCTGAAGGAGCAGCAGACCCGGCTGATGGACAGTGAGCGCAGCCTGATCGGCATGATCGCCGACCTCAAGCGTTCCCGGCAGGTGCTCGAACGCCAGACCCAGGAATTGGCCGAATTGGCTGAAAAATATGCCGAGGAGACGATCAAGGCCGAGTCCGCCAACCGGGCCAAGTCGGAATTCCTCGCCAATATGAGCCATGAGCTACGCACGCCGCTCAACGCCATCATCGGCTTTTCCGAATTGATGGAGAACGGCACCTTCGGCTCGCTCGGCCAGCCGCGCTATGTCGGCTATTGCAAGGACATCAACGACAGCGGGCGCTATCTCCTGAATTTCGTCGACGACATTCTCGAAATGTCGAAGATCGAAGCTGGCGAAGTTACGCTGCAACGCGAACTCGTGGCGGTCGACAGGCTGCTCGGCGACCTCCTGCGGTCGATCCGGCCCGAGACGGAAGCAAAGAAGCTCAGCCTCCACCCCTCCTGGAGCAATGGCGTGAACGTTCAGGCCGATCGCCGAGCCCTGCGCCTGATCATGAACAATCTTCTCTCCAATGCCATCAAGTTCACGCCGGAAGGCGGCAGGATCGGCGTGCGCATCCGCCAGCACGGCAACCGGGTTGCCCTCTATGTCGAGGATTCCGGCATCGGTATTCCGGCGGAAGCGATCGGCAAGCTCGGCCGCCCCTTCGAGCAGGTTCAGACCCAGTTCACCAAGACGCATAAAGGGTCGGGCCTCGGCCTTTCCATCGCCAAATCCCTGGCGGAATTGCATGGCGGCTCGATCCGTATCCGCTCCGCCGTGGGCGTCGGCACCGTCGTCATGGTGGTGCTGCCGGTCGAAGCCACGCGTCCGATGATCGAACCGGCCATCCCCGTCCTGATGCGCCCCGTGCCGAGACGGCCGGCATCGGCAGCCTTGCTGCACTGACGCCGGCGCAATCGCCTCGGCCACCTTTTGCGTGGTCAGGTTCGGCTCGTGCCCCCTTTACCGGTGTTTTCAGCACCATCCATCTGCTGTTGCAGCGCCGCCAGCCGCGCCTCCTGAGCGGCGATGCGGTCGGCCAGGAGGTCCTCGTTCGCGGCCCCGGAGGATGCCGCCGCCTGCTCCATCAATTGACGGATGTTCTCGCGAATGATCGCGATCTCGGCATCGTAGGATTGTATCGTGCGGGGCGTGTTCATTCTTCCGGCTCCGTGGTGAACAACAGGGGATAGCCCTGGCTGCGCGCCATCTCCGTCGCCCGCGTGGCCTTTGTCTCGGCGATGTCGTGCGCAAAGACAGCCACCACACAGACGCCTCTTTGATGGGCGGTAAGCATAACGCGATAGGCCTGTGACTCGTTCATACGGAATTCGGCCTTGAGCACCATCACCACGAATTCCCGGGGCGTATAGTCGTCATTGACCAGAATGACCTTGTGCAGCCGCGGCCGCTGGGTCTTGAGTTCGGTCTTGGTACGAGGGCGAAAGTCAGTGTCGCTCATTGGCAGAAATCTCCCAATGAAGGCTCCCGTCTGGAAGCGAGGATCAATCCCATTCTTCCACGTCCCGACGGCAAAATCGAGCCCGCTCGAAGGGTGTCGGCGAACGAGCGAGCCCGTCCCTGCGTGAGGCCTTACTTTCCGCCGACGATCTGCTTGAAGATATCCCGCACCTGGGTCTGCGTCACCCCGATGACGGCGTTGAGCTCGTCGAAATCGCTGCATTCGGCCACATGGCTGAGCAGGATCTTGCCGGTCTCCGAGGTCTTGTCTGGATCGAGATTGCCGCCGACGCAAAAGCGGATCACCTGGGAAAGAGCGGTGTAGAGCCGCCAGGACTCGGTGAGGCGCCGATGCGCCGTCTTGGCCAGCACGCCGGCCTCCATTGCCTTGTCGAGAGCCCGGCCGGTATTGACGTCGAGTATCGCCGGATGCTCGGCCGCATGCAGGAGCTGCAGCGTCTGGGCGATGAATTCGATGTCGACCAGGCCGCCCCGGGTATTCTTGAGGTCCCAGGGCCCACGCCCACCCTTCTCGCTTGCGAGCAGGGCCCGCATTTCCGCGACATCCTTGAGGATCCTGCGGGGCTCGCGCTTCACGGTGAGGATCCCTGCGATCGTTTCCGCGACCAGCCGCCCGAACTCGGCATCTCCGGCGACGACGCGCGCGCGCGTCATCGCCATATGCTCCCAGGTCCAGGCTTCCTTGAGCTGATAGTCCCTGAACCCATCGATATGGATGGCGACCGGCCCCTTCTGACCGGAAGGGCGCAGCCGCATGTCGACGGAGAAGGCCGTCCCCTCCCCCGTCGGAGCCGAGAGGGCGGCGATCAGCCGCTGCGTCAGCCGGGCGAACCAGACCGAAGGCGCGATCGAACGTGGCCCGTCGGTTTCGACGGCATCGGGATCATGGTCATAGAGCACGATCAGGTCGAGGTCGGAGGAGGAGGTCAGTTCCCACCCGCCGAACTTGCCCATGGCGATGATGCCGACACGGGCGCCGGGGGGGCTGCCATGGGCCTGCTTCAACTCGGTGATGACGAGATCGAGCAAGGCCCTGACCACGGCCTGTGCCAAAACGGTGATCTGCTCGCCGACCAGCAGGGGATCGAGTTCCCCGGAAAGCAGGCGGGCGCCAAGCACGAAAATGCGTTCGCGCACGAAAATGCGCACGAGGTCGAGCTTGTCCTCGTAGCTCTCGCCCGTCGCGAGCGCGCCGGCGAGGCGACCGTCGATCCAGGCCTGTGCGTTGAACCCCTGAGCATCGCTTCCCTCCGTGCCATGATCGAGCAGGCCGTCGAGCGCATGAGGGCGCCGCACCAGCACCTCGGCCAGGCGCGGCGCTACGCCAACGATACGGGCGAGCACGGAAAACAGCTTGGCGTTGTTGCGCAGGATCGAGAAGAGCTGGTAGCCCGAGGGCATGCGGGCGAGCAGCCCGTCGAACACGAACAGGGCCTTGTCGGGCCTGCCCTCCTTGGCCAGTGCCTGCAGCAAGGCGGGCGTGAGCTCGGTAAGATCCTCGCGGGCCTTGGCCGAGCGCATGGCGGGGTAGCGCCCGTGATGCCAGCCGCGGATCATCTCCGCCACCTGCGAGGGCGAGGCATAGCCCAGGCGCTCCAATGTCTTCAGGGTCTCCGGGTCGTTCTCCTTGCCGGTGAAAACCAGGCTGCCGACGTCGCTGGCGAGCGGCGCCGATGCCTCGAACAAGCGGGCATAATGCTGCTGCACGGTTTCCAGGCGGGCGATCAGCGCCTTGGAAAAGGCGCCCATATCGGCGTAGCCGGCGAAGCGGGCAAACTCCAGCAGAGCCGGCTTCTCCGTGGGCAGGCTGTGGGTCTGCTCGTCCGCCATCATCTGAAGGCGATGTTCGAGCCCGCGCAGAAAATCATAGGCCTCGGTCAACTGGTCACGCGCCTGCGGCGTGATCCAGCTGGCCTCCTGCAAGGCCGCAAGCATGGCAATGGTGCCGCGTCCCCGTAGATCGGGATTGCGGCCGCCGGCGATCAACTGCTGGGTCTGCACGAAGAACTCGATCTCGCGGATGCCACCGCGACCGAGCTTGAGATTATGCCCGGCCACGGCGATCGCCTCATGACCCTTATGGGCATGGATCTGCCGTTTCATGGCATGGACGTCGGCAATGGCGGCATAGTCGAGATGACGCCGCCAGATGAAGGGCACCAGCCCGGCGAGGAAGCGCTCGCCCAGCGCGATGTCACCGGCGCAGGGGCGCGCCTTGATCATGGCCGCCCTTTCCCAGTTCTGCCCGACGCTTTCGTAATAGCCATAGGCAGCGGGAAGCGAGATGGCGATCGCGGTGGCGCCCGGATCGGGGCGAAGGCGCAAGTCCACCCGGAAGACATAGCCGTCCGCCGTGCGTTCGGACAACAGCTTGACCAGCCCCTGGGTCAGACGCACGAAGAAGGGCGCCGGCTCCAGCCCTTCGTGCAGGGGCGCCGTTTCGGGATCGTAGAGGACGATCAGGTCGACATCGGATGAATAATTGAGTTCGAACGCCCCCTGCTTGCCCATAGCCAATGCCACCAGACCGCAATCCCTGTCCGGATTTTCAGGGTCGACGGGCAGGAAGCGGCCTGCGGCAGCCGCCTCGCGCAGCAGAAAACGCAAGGCCAGCGTCGCGCTTTCGTCGGCAACACGGGTCAAGGCCGTCGTGACCTCGGCAAGACACCAGGCACAACCGAGATCGGCGATGCCGATCAACAGGGCAGCCTCCTGCTTGAGCAGGCGCAACGCCCGCATGGCTTCGGCGATATCGGCCGCGGCGCTGCATTGGGCCCTGGCCCGCGCAATCGCCGCTTCGAGCACGGTCTCGGGTGCTCCGGCCAGGATACGCTCCAGCCGCACCGGATCAGCCAGAGCCAGCCCCCACAGGAAGGGCGAGGCCGTGGCAAGCCCGGCCAGCACGGCATGGCCCGGTCCGCCTTCCAGCGCCGCGGCCACGGCGGGCTGACCGACCGGATCCAGGGCCTCCGCCAGATCGGCGAAACGGGATTTGACACGACGTTTGTCTTCAATGGGAATCATGCCGCCGCCTCGCCACAATCTTTCGGTCTTTCTCGTTGTTCCTTCGCGATAGCATTGACCCGGAAAAATCGCATGCGCAAATGGCTGGTATTGAGTGCTCTTGTCGTGGTTCTGTGCGGCACGGGCGCCTATGTCTTTCTGCGCGGCTTCGAATGGAAAGGCAGCCCTTGGGCGAACGGCACGGCGATCGAGAGCCTGGACGGTGTTGCCGTCTATGACAACGGCCCGATCTTCACCGTCTTCCATGGCCGCCATTATGCCGGCGACGGCACCTATTTTGGCCAGAAATGGCAGTGTGTCGAATTCATCAAGCGCTATCTCTACCAGGCACGCGGCCATGTCATGCCCGATGGCATGGGCCACGCGATCAGCTTCTTCGACGAGGAGACCCCGCACGGGGCGCTCAACCTCGGGCGCGGCATGCTGCAGTTTCGCCAAGGCGAGACGGAGCCGCCGCGCAAGAGTGATCTGATCGTGTTTGCCGGCGCCGGCGGCTATGGCCATGTCGCCATCGTTGCCGCAACCGGCGACGATTTCGTCGAGATCGTGCAGCAGAATACCAGCCCGGCCCGCCAGCGCCTGGTACTATCGCGCAGCAAGAATATCGGCGGCTTCCTGGTCGAGCACGCGTTGCCCACCCTGGGCTGGCTGCGCGTCCCTACCCTGCTTGCAGATGAGTCAGGGCCGCAGGCGAAGGCCGGGGCGGCGCAGGGCTAGCCTGGACTGAGCCGATTCTTCGGCGGGCTTGTCGGGCAATTCCAGCACCACGCGTAGGCCTGGCTGATTGTCCTCCAGCCGGATACTTCCGCCATGCAGCTTCACCATGGCGGAGACGAGCGCCAGGCCAAGGCCGGAACCGGGACGCGTCCGGCTCGACTCCAGCCGGACAAAGCGTTCGAGCACCCTCTGCCGGTCGGCCTGTGGAATGCCGGCGCCATGATCTGCCACACTGAGAATGATGCGGCCCTCCCGCTTCTCGGCCGCAATCGTCACGTCACCGGCTGGTCCGCCCTCCTCCTTGGGGCTGTATTTGAGGGCGTTGTCGATGAGATTGGCCAGCGCCTGGCTGACCAGTTCGCGATTGCCGCGCAGCGGTAGGGGTGACTGCGCCGCTACCACGATTCTGGCACCGCTCTCCTCGGCAACGGGTTCATAAAGTTCCGCCACCGCATGTACGGCCTCGGCGACGTCGAACTCGCTGAGCGCCCCGTCGATGCGGCCTCCTTCGGCCCGCGCGATCATCAAGAGCGCGTTGAAGGTACCGATCAGCTTGTCCGATTCCTCGATGGTACGATCGAGCGCGGTACGGTAGGCGTCCTCGTCCCTGGCCGTGCGCAAGGCCTCTTCGGCGTGGTTGCGCAGACGCGTCAACGGCGTCTTGAGATCATGGGCGATGTTGTCGGAAACTTCCTTGAGGCCGGCCATCAACTCCTGGATGCGGTCCAGCATGGCGTTGGTCGTCGAAGCCAGCCTGTCGAATTCGTCATCCGTTCCCGCAACCTTGAGGCGCCGGGCAAGATCGCCATCGATGATGGAGCGGCTGGTGGCATTGATATCGTCGAGACGATGCAGCACGCGCCGCGCCACGAACCAGCCGCCCGCCACGCCAAGCAGCATGATCAGCCCGACCGACCACAGCGCCGCGTTGAACATGATCGCGCGCACGCGGCTCTGCTCGTCGAGATCGACGCCGACCAGCAGCTTGTAGCCGTCCTGCAGGGCGAAAACCCGCACCAAGGCCGTGCGAGGCCCGGCCTTGCCGCCATCGTCGCGACGATAGGGAATATTGCTGAGGCCCGGCTTGTCGAGCACGCCGTCCGGCAGCTCGGTGACATTACCCGCAAGCGCTTCTCCCTGCGGCGTGGTGAGCAGATAGAGCAGCGACCCCGGCCTGCGGGTGCGAGCCTCGATGGTGGAGGCCAGCAGCATCACGCCGCCCTGGCCATATTCGTCGCTGAGACCGTTGATTTCGCTGTTGATCGAATTGCTGATCTGCGAGCCGAGCAGGCGCTGCGCATTCCAGAAGAAATAACCCAGCAGCGAGGCTGCAAACAGCGTGAACACCAGGAGATAGGCGGCCATCAGCTTGAAGGCCGTGGTTCGGATCAGTTTTCGCAGTCCGGTCACAGCCAGTCTTTCCGAGTCCGCCTCCAATGCGGTGTTCCTGGTGCTCACGCCTGAAAACTCTGCCGGGACAGCTTACTTGGCACTGTCGCGGATCATGTAGCCCGCCCCGCGGATAGTGTGCAGCAGAGGCTTCTCGAAACCCTTGTCGAGCTTGGAGCGCAGGCGCGAGACATGGACGTCGATGACGTTGGTACCGGGATCGAAGTGATAGTCCCAGACGTGCTCGAGCAGCATGGTGCGCGTCACCACCTGGCCGGCATTCTTCATGAGGTATTCCAGGAGCCGGAATTCGCGCGGCTGGAGGTCGATCTCTTCGCCTGCCCGCTTGACCACATGGGACAGACGGTCGAGCTCAAGATCGCCGACCCGATAGACCGTTTCCTCACCCTTGCCGGCCCGCCGGCGCGACAGCACCTCGACCCGGGCCAGAAGTTCCGAGAAGGCATAGGGCTTGGGCAGGTAGTCGTCCCCGCCGGCCCGCAGCCCCTTGACCCTGTCATCGACCTCACCGAGCGCCGACAGGATYAGGGCCGGCGTCTGCGTATCCTCGAGGCGCAGACGCGAGATCATGGAAAGACCGTCGAGCTTGGGCAGCATGCGATCGACGATCAGCACGTCATAGGGGCCATCCTTGGCCATCGCATAGCCGCTCAGACCATCCGCGGCATGGTCGGCAATATGTCCCGCTTCCGAGAAGGCCTTGACCAGGTAAGCAGCTGCGTCGCGGTCGTCCTCGACGATCAGAATACGCATTTTGGTTTCAGACTCAGTCACGTTTTGAGTTGAAGGCGTCTGAGACGAGCTTTGCCACATTTCCAGGTCACCTCATAGGGGCGCAATGACCTGCGCCCTGCAGCATTCACATTCATATTCAAAAATGCAGCCCCCTCCCCACTCTCCTCCGACCGAAGGAGACGGGATGGGGTCCGCATAGGATCTGAACCGCAAATTGATCCGGTTGCCCATACCGGGCAACCGGATCAGTCTTTAGCGGTCGGATCAGACCTTGCCGATCGGCAGGGCGACGAAGTGCAGACCGTCATTGTTCTTCACGCGCAGCAGCACGGTGCGCTTGGAGTCGGCCTTGGCGCTCGAGAGGATCTCGCGAACCTCACGTACATTGCTCACCTGCTTGCCGGCAATGTCGAGAATGACATCACCCGGGCGCAGCGATTCGGAGGCAGGGCTGCCCGGATCGACGTCGGTCACCACCACGCCGGCCTTGCCGGCACCCGCCACGGCCGCGGCAGGAGCGAGTTCGACACCCAGACCGGCGAGCGAGCTCTTACCGCCTGTGTCGTCATCCTGCAGAGACCGCGCATCCGCCAACTGCTTGTCGCCCGGCAGCTTGCTGGTCTCGACCTTGATGCTCTGCTCCTTGCCATCACGCCAGACCGTCAGGTCGGCGGTCTCGCCGGGCTTCACATCGGCAATCGCACGGGCCAGCTCACGGGAATCGGCGATTTCCTTGCCGTTGACGGCCGTGATGGCGTCACCCGACTGCAGGCCGGCCTTGGCGGCAGGGCCATTCTTGGTCACGTCGGCGATCAGCGCACCCGCGGCCTTCTTCAGGCCGATCGAATCGGCGATATCCTGGTTCACCGGCTGGATCTGCACACCGATATAACCACGCGTCACCTGGCCGTCGGACTTCAGCTGCGAGACCACGCGAGAAACCGTCTCGGCGGGAATGGCGAAGCCGATACCGATCGAACCGCCGGACGGCGAGTAGATCGCGGTGTTCACACCGATCACGCGGCCGGAGAGGTCGAAGGTCGGCCCGCCCGAATTGCCGCGATTGACGGGAGCGTCGATCTGCAGGAAGTCGTTATAGGTCGAGTTGTTGAGGTCGCGGCCGCGGGCCGAGACGATGCCCGCCGTCACGGTGCCACCCAAGCCATAGGGATTGCCGACGGCCAGAACCCAGTCCCCCACGCGCGGCTCGTTCTGCATTTCGAGCTCGACATAGGGAAATTTGACAGCATCATCCTTGACCTTGAGCAAGGCCAGATCGGTCTTCGGATCGACGCCGATCACCTTGGCGGTATAGGTCTTGCCGGCATCGGTAACGACATCGACTTCCTTGGCATGGTCGACGACATGGTTGTTGGTCACGACATAGCCGTCAGCCGAAATGAAGAAACCGGACCCCAGCGCCATGCCGAACTGCTTGCGAGGCCGGCCGGGCTGCATATTGCCGCCGCCACCCGGGCCGTTGAAGAAGAACTCGAACGGATTGGGCGGCGCACCGTCATTCTCATCGTCCGAGACATTGGCGTTGGTCTCGGTCTTCACCTTGATGGAAACGACGGCGGGACGCACCTTCTGCACGATGTCGGCAAAGCCGGGCTGGGCGACCTGGCTCTGGGTCTGCGCGAAAGCGGGTGTGACAGGCGGCATGACCACGAAGTTGCCGGCAACCGCGCCGGCGACGCCAAGGCCGAACACGGCAGCCATCAGGCGCGTGCGGCGCCGGGCGAGAATGCCGGATTTCGCCTGCACGTCCCTGGGCTTCATGTCATGATCAGATGAATTCATCGTGATAGGCTCCATAATGACTCGGCCTTCCGTTCGGAGAGGCCGGTCGCCTTTGCTTCAGCGCCCCCATTCAGCGCCGTTGCCGGTGACAATGCCCTGACCAACATTACGACTCTTTTTCCGTGGGATTACTCTTTAGTAAGTCGCCGCTTTTTTTCTCAAGGCGCCCATGGTGCCACGGGAGCACCCGTCTGCATCGCCTCCAAATGAACATGGATCATACGTCGCGCGAGTTCAGCGCCGCTTAGAACTCATCTAAATTATTGATGTTGCAGGGAAATTATTGATATAGTATCAGATCGCGACATCACTTGACGCGCATCGCTTGGATGAAGCGCGGCTTTCGCTTCCCTTCCCGATGCAGCGCCGATGACGACGATCACCTCGCCCGACACCCGTGACGACCTGATGTCGCTCTATCTGCGCCAATGGAAGGCGTTGCGGGGCCTGTTGCGGAAGCGGAGCGGTTCCCACGATCTGGCCGAGGAGGCCGTGCAGGAGACCTGGCTGCGGCTGGCGGACATGAAAAATCCGCGTGCACCCATTCAGGATCCCCAGGCCTTCCTGCTGCGTGTCGCCGGCAACATTGCCATCGATCTCGCCCGCAAGGAGCGGCGGCACGCCGCCCACTGCATCAGCGACGAGATGATATTGGCGGCGGTCGCCGACAGCGCCCCCAGCCCCGAGACGATCACGATCGATTGCGATCAGTTGCGTTTCCTGGCGATCGGGCTATCGAAGCTGGCTCCCAAACCGCGGGCGGCGTTGCTGTTGAGCCGTTGCGAAGGGCTCTGCCATCGCGACATTGCAAGCCGTCTCGGTGTTTCCGAAAGCATGGTGGCGCGTTATCTGGTCCAGGCCTTGCGTCATTGCCGCGACCATTTCCGTGCCGCCATCTGAGCTTCCTCGTACGATGGCGTGTAGAATGCGCCGCCGCGGAAAATCCCTAGAATCGCGACAGACAGATGGACCCAGGCACCACAAGAAGGCAGGCGGATCTCGCGCTCAGCGATGCCGCGATAGATTGGCTGGTGAAGCTGCATTCCGGCCGGGCCGGCAAAGCCGACCATGAGGCTTTCGCGGCCTGGCGCAAGCAGAGCTCCGAGCACGAATTGGCCGCCCGCGAAGCCGAGACGATCTGGCATGGCATCGGCATTGCCGGGAAGAAGGTTCAGCGCAGTGCCCGCGCCAAACTGACAAGGCGGGCTGTGCTCGGCGGGGTGGCGATCGGCGGATTGGCCGTTGCCGGCTCCAGCCTTCTACGCCCGCATCTGTTCGCCGAACACAGCACCGGCGCCGGCGAGCGCTCAACCATAACGCTGCCGGACGGTTCCACCGCCCTTCTCAACGGCGACAGCGCACTGGACGTCGCCTTCGATGCCGGCCAGCGGCGCCTACAACTCCTCAATGGCCAGGCACTGTTTCAGGTCATGCCCGATGCCGGACGGCCTTTCATCGTGACCGCCAATGGCGGCCAGGCCCGGGCTGTCGGTACAGTCTTCGATGTCGACATCCGCTCGCACGAGGTGGTCGTCACCGTGGTGGAGGGACGGGTGGACGTGATGGCCGGCACCCGACCTGGCTCAGGCGTACTGGCGGCAGCCGATCAGCGGGTGCGTTATGGCGCCGACCGGCAGCCATCGCCAGCCGAGCCCGTCGACGCCGAATCCGAAACGGCCTGGCGCAGGGGCAAGCTCATCTTCAATCGGAGGCCCTTGGGGGATGTCGTGGTCGAGATTGAGCGCCAGCGCCGCGGCAGGATCATGATCGCCAGCGCCCGCTTGCAGTCTCTGGAGGTGACGGGAGTGTTCGATCTCGCCGATCCGGAGTCCATTCTCTCCACCATCGAGGCGACGCTTCCCGTCAAGGTCACGCGGCTGCCCTTCGTCACCATCCTGCATTGAGGCTGTCCGACGACGAGCGCCCGGAACGCCGCTTCGCCCGCCCTGCCGCATCATTTCGAAATTTTCTTCCCGATGCGGTGCAAGATCGCCTCGCTCGTTTCGTCCTCAAGATATGGGGTCTGGCAGGCGTTGCAGACAATGCACGCCCTCCTCCCTTTTGGTCAGCGGGACGGGATTGATGGGCGGCAGAAGATCAGGATATGACAAGGGGTGCGGCTTTGGCGGCTTCACCACAATTGCACTTTTGGGATCGGTATCGATCTGTCTGGTGCTGGGTTCGACGTTTGGTACAGGCGGCCACGCCTACGCCCAACCGTCGCAGCAGGGAAGTATTCGCCTCGATATCCCCCAACAGGGTCTCGGGTCGGCCCTCACCCGTTTCGCCGATCAAGCCGGACTGCGCCTGCTGTTCGCCTCGTCCCTGGTTGCCGACCGGACCAGTCCTGCCCTTTCCGGCAGCTACACCCGCGAACAGGCCCTTTCGCGCCTGCTCGCCGGCACGGGTCTCTCCTACAGTTTCACCAGCGTCAACACCGTGACCATCAGCGGGCGCGCCACCAGCACGGTGGGGCCCGTTGCCGATGACGGTTCGCTGGTGCTCGACGTCATCACCGTGACGGCCAGCAAGGGCGGCAATCCGCAGGAAGCTCCCTATGAGACGCCGGCACCCACCGCCTACATCTCGGAAAAGGCCATTGAGCGCTTCCGGGGGTCGAGTCCGGCCGACATATTCCGGGGCACGCCGGGCGTGACATCGGGCGAAGCGCGCAACGGCGCCGGCGCCATCGATGTGAATATCCGCGGCATGCAGGGCATGGGCCGCGTCGCGGTGACGGTCGACGGCGCCGAAAACGCGGTGACCGTCTATCAGGGCTATCAGGGCACCTCCAACCGCACCTTCGTGGATCCCGATCTTCTCGGTGGCATCGACATCACCAAGGGATCGGACGTCACCTCCAACGGCATTGCCGGCACCGTCGCCATGCGCACGCTGGACGCGGCCGACATCGTGGAGGACGGCAAGAATTACGGCGTGCGATTCCGCGGCGGGTTCGGCACTAACACCTCTTCGCCGAAGGCTGGCGCGGTCGCCGGCTACCAGTGGCCTTACGCCTCCTGGGCTCCGCCCGTCGCCACGCCTTCCCCGACCGGCATGAACAGCCCCGCCCTCCTGTCACCGACAAGCGGATCGGGCAGCGTCGTGGCAGCAGTCAAGCAAGAGAATTTCGACCTGCTCGCAGGCTATGCCTATCGCAAGCAGGGCAATTACCATGCGGGATCGAACGGCCCCTCGGCCTATCCCATCCATCTGGGGCCACGCCGCGTCTGTTCCAATCCCTCTTTCTGCGAGAACTACAAGGACTATATCGCGAATGGCGGCATCGCCAATTATCGCGCCGGCGAGGAGGTGCTGAACACCCAGCTGGAAACGCAATCATGGATCGTCAAGGGAACGATGCGTTTCGGCGACGGCCAGAGCATGGAGCTCGGCTATAACGGCTTTCGCAGCGAAGCTGGCGACCTCTTGGCATCGCGGCTTACCAATAACCGGGGACAGGCGGTCCAGCAGGCCCAGACCACCGGAACTTCGGTCGATACCGTCACGTTGCGCTACCGCTGGAAGCCCGAGGACAATGATCTCATCAATCTGAAGACCAATCTGTGGTGGAGCAAGCTGGAGATGCGCAATCCCCTGCGCGCCGGCTACAGGCCGCCCAAGCCGGGGGACTTCCGCTCCGGGTCCGACACGGACATGTGGGGCGCCGAGATCACCAACACCTCCAAGTTCCTGTTCGCCTATGGCTCGGCCGACCTGACCTATGGCGTCTCCTATCGGGGTGAGGACACCCGCCCTAGCCGCGGCACCAAGGAGGCGGAAACCTGGCTGGACCTGCGCGACGGCATCCGCCATGAAGCAGCCGGTTTCGCCAAGGTCGCCTGGAAGCCTGTCGACTGGCTCACCCTCAATGGGGGCCTGCGCTACCAGCATTTCTGGTCCGAGGACCGCAACGCCCCCGAGCAGGTGCGCCCCGACTACACCTACAATACCAGGCTGGCCAAGGGCGGCTTCAGCCCCTCGATCGGGGTAACGCTGGAGCCCATCGATGGCGCCCAGTTCTACGTCAACTATTCCAACGCAATGCGGCTGCCCAGCATCATGGAGTCGGTCTCGGCCTTCACCATGAACGTCAATTCCCAGCTGAAGCCCGAGCGTTCCAGCAATTGGGAGGTCGGCACCAATCTGCGCCGGGAAGGTCTTCTGTCGGCGCATGACAAAGGCATGCTGAAGCTGGGTTATTTCGACTGGACCGTCGACGACTACATCGCCCGCCAATGGTACGCATTCCCCAACGGCTCTTCGGGCATGCGCATCTTCAACATCGACCGCGCCCATTTTTCCGGCCTGGAACTGTCCGGACGCTATGAGCTCGGCGGCTTCACGGCGGACCTTGCGGCCAACTACTACACCAATGTCGAGTTCTGCCGCACCGCCGGAACCTGCGAGAACAAGTCGCTCTATGCCGACTATGCGACCAACCATATTCCGCCCCGCTATTCGCTGGCACTGACGTTGTCCCAGAAGCTGATGGACGACACGCTCACCATCGGCGGCCGGATTTCCCATGTCGGCGCCCGCGCCATCGGCCATGGCGACGTGACGGTGCAGGGCGCTTCCCAGTTCATCGCCCTGGTCGACTGGAAACGGCACACGCTGGTGGACGTGTTCGCCGAATACAAGTTCAGCAAGAACCTCACGGGCAGCGTCCGCGTCGAGAACCTGACCGACCAATATTACGTCGACCCCTTGAGCCTGGTGCAGCAACCGGGGCCCGGGCGCACCTTCTATGCCTCGCTGACCGCTAAATTCTGACGGCATCGGCCCGAACTCGGTTCGATCGACCGAGTTCGGGCCTTTTTCCAATGAGATGACCACACCTCCCAGCCTCGGAGCGGGCCCCGACATCCTGGCCGGGATGGGAGAGCAACAGGACGAAGATGTATCCCTACCTCCAGAACCGCTGCCGCCCATCCCTTGCCATCCGTCATAACATCGTGGTGGCGTCGGTGCTGCTGCTCCCGCCAGGCGTTGCGCTGGCTCAGGCGCCGGCGTCAGCTCCCGGGTCTCCGGTCGAGCCCGGACAAGTGACACCGCCCGTGCCGCCCCTTCCGGCATCCGCACCGGACGCGGCGCCGTCACCGGCGCCCGCCTTCCTCGAAGATCCGATCGGAGCCGTAGGTCACCTGTTCGAAGCGATGCCCGCATCGGGGCCAGGCCACGACCTCTCGCCCTGGGGCATGTTTCTGGCCGCCGATTGGGTGGTGAAGACAGTGATGCTCGGGCTTGCATTCGCCTCGCTGGTGACCTGGACGGTGTGGCTGGCCAAGACAGTCGAGATCGCCTGCGCCGCCGCTCGCGCCAAGCGAGCCCTTGCGGCAATCGCCGGATCGACGGACTTGTCGCAAGCCATGCACGCCCTCACCGGTCGTGGCGGGCCGGGAGCGGCCATGGTGCGCTCGGCGGAGGATGAATTGCGTCGGTCGCTGCCGGCCCTCGACCATGCCGGCAGCGACGGGGTGAAGGAGCGCGTCGCCTCCCGCCTCTCGCGCATCGAGGCGCAGGCGGGGCGCCGGCTGACCCGGGGCACCGGCATCCTGGCCACCATCGGCTCCACCGCACCCTTTGTCGGCCTGTTCGGCACGGTCTGGGGCATCATGAATGCCTTCATCGGCATCTCCCGCACCCAGACCACCAATCTCGCGGTGGTGGCGCCCGGCATTGCCGAGGCCCTGCTGGCGACCGCGATCGGCCTGGTTGCCGCCATACCCGCCGTCGTCATCTACAATCTCTTCGCTCGCGCCGTCGCCGGCTATCGGCAACGTCTGGCCGATGCCACGGCCGCGGTGGAGCGCCTGGTCAGCCTCGAACTGGACCTGCGCCGCATACCAATCCCCGACACCACGGCCGCAAGAGCCGCCATGGCGGCAGAGTGATCGCCATGGCGGGAGGATTGCGCGAAGACAGCGGAATTGAGCTTACCGAGAACCACGAGATCAACGTCACACCCTTTATCGACGTCATGCTGGTGCTATTGATCATCTTCATGGTGGCGGCACCCCTATCGACCGTGGATATCGCCGTCGACCTTCCGGTATCCACGGCCATGCCGGTGGAGCGCCCCGACAAACCGCTCTATCTGACGCTGAAATCCGACCTGTCGCTCGCACTCGGCAATGAGCCGGCCCAGCGCGAGACCCTCGCGGCCTCTCTCGACAATTTCACCGCCAATGACAGGCGGGCCCGCATCTTCCTGCGGGCCGACAAATCGGTGAGCTACGAGCAGCTGATGACTCTGATGAACCAGCTGCGCGAGGCCGGCTATCTCAAGATTGCGCTGGTCGGGCTGGAGAGTGTGCCGGAGGACGCGCGGCCGTGACCGATTGGGCCATTACGGATCATGGCAACCGCGCCGCCGATCTGGCGTTGTGGGTTGGCGCCGGCCTCCTCACGCTGGGAATCCATCTGGGGGCGGCGGTCTGGTACCTGCAGCCATCGCCAGCAGCGCCGGCAGCCGATGCGCCCCCGCCAGCGATCATGATCGAGTTCGCGCCGATGCCTGAGGCAAGGGAGACCCAGGCGAACGAGATTTCTCCCGATCTGCGCCCGGCGGAACCCCAGGCAGCAAGCGAGGCGGTCACGACACCCGAGGAAGCCGTGCCGCCCGAGCCCGTCAAGGAAGTCCCGGCTCCCGAACCGGTGACGGAGGCGGCCAAGCCCGAGCCGACGATGGAAACGACCCAGACGCCTGTCGAGCAGGCCGAGGTTGCGCTTCCCCAGGAGCGGCCCGTGCAAAAGCAGGCGAAGCAGGAGACCGCGCGCCGGGAAGAGCCAAAGAAGCCTCTCAAGCAAAAGCCGGCCAAGCCTCGTCGCCAACAGGCTCAGGAGGCCTCGAAAGCGGCCGTCGAGGCACAGGTCCAGGCCAGCCAGTCCAGCCGCAATGCCGCCCGGCAAACCAGCTCCAGCCAGGTGTCCGGCCCGGCGCCGGCGCAGTGGCGCTCACAGTTGATCGCGCATCTGGAACGGCGCAAGCGCTATCCCGCCGACGCCCGTTCGCGCGGAGAACGAGGCATCGCCTATGTACGCTTCCGGATCGATGATGCCGGCAACGTCCTCGCCGCCTCGCTCTACCGTTCCTCGGGTTTTGCGGAACTCGATCAGGAGGTGGTGTCCCTGGTCCGCCGCGCCTCGCCTGTTCCGCCTCCCCCAGCCGGCATGAACCGGACGATTACAGCGCCGGTTTTGTTTGATTCAAGATGAGATCGCGCACGAATAACCAAGCGGAGCAGAAAAGATGCCGGGCGGCACGATAGCCGACCAAGTCCGGTCCGCGATGAACCTTGTCGGCCAAGCGATGTTCTATGACGGCCGCCGCTTCCCGTCGCAGGATCCATTACGGATCGGCCGGAGGCGTAGCCACTTCATAGCAAGGGAAATTGCGTAATGGCCAAGGACAAGGCGAAAGCATTGAAGACGGCGGATCTGGGGGTCCCAACCGATCTAGGCTCCAATGCAACCAAGGACTTGTCAGGCGCGCTCACGACGCTGCTCGCCAACGTGTTCACCCTCTATCTGAAGACCAAGAACTTCCATTGGCATGTCTCGGGTCCACATTTTCGCGACTACCACCTGCTGCTGGACGAACAGGCCGAGCAGATCTTCGCCATGACCGACGAGATCGCGGAAAGGGTCCGCAAGATCGGCGATACCACGCTGCGTTCGGCCGGCCATATCGGACGGCTGCAGCGCCTGTCGGACAATGATGCCGATTTCGTCACGCCCGGCGACATGCTTGCCGAGTTGCTCGACGACAACAAACGCCTGATCGGCTTCCTGCGCGAGACCCACGATCTATGCGACGAACACCGCGATGTCGCGACCGCCAGCCTGATCGAAAACTGGATCAGCGAGACCGAGCGCCGGACGTGGTTCCTGTTCGAGACCGGCCGATAGAGAATCGCTCAGGCCGACGGACCCGCGATGGTTCCCGGCCTACCCTTCCCGCTTCAGGATATCGTCGATCCTGGCCTGCTCGTCCGGACTGAGCGGCGCAGGAGCGGCAGCCTGCCGCCGCCGTGTCGACAGGAAGATGGCGATGCCGCCCAGCAGCAATAATATGGGCGGTCCCGACCACAGCGCCAAGGTGCGCCATTCCAGCGGCGGCTTCAGCAGGATGAAATCGCCATAGCGGGCAACCAGGAAGTCCTTGACCGCCGTGTCGCTGTCGCCGGCCTTCAAGCGCTCGCGCACAAGGATGCGCAGATCCTTGGCGAGCGAGGCATTCGAATCGTCGATCGATTCATTCTGGCAAACCATGCAGCGCAACTGCGCCGACAGCGCACGCGCGCGCGCCTCGAGGGCCGGATCAGGCAGAACCTCATCCGGTTGCACGGCCAGGGCCGGCAGCACCATGAGGCCGAGAAAGCAGGCAAGGAGGACGCGCTTCAACATCGTCTACTCGGCCGGCTGCATGGTCTGGGCGACACGACGCGCCGGCTTGGGAGCGCCGACGCGCAGGCGGCGGTCGGATAGCGACAGCAGGCCGCCAAACGCCATGATCAGGCAGCCCAGCCAGATCAGGGTGATCAGCGGTTTGTCATAGAGCCGCGCCGCAATGGCTCCGTCCGGCATGGTATCGCCGAGTCCGATATAGATCTGGTCGAAACCATGGGTACTGATGCCCGTTTCCGTCACGGGCATCTGGCGTGCCGGGTAGAAGCGCTTGGAGGAGGCGATCTGGCCGACCTCGACGCCATCGCGACGAATCACGAATCTCGCCTCTGTGGCTGTGTAGTTCGAGCCGCGCTTGGGCACCGAGCCGACATAGGTGGCCTGGAAGCGGCCGAAACTGGCGGTATCGCCCGGCTTCATCGCCACGATGGTCTCCGACTGCCAGGCCGAGGCGGCGACGATGCCCATCAGCGTGACGCCGACGCCGAAATGGGCAAAGGCCGTACCGAAGGCCGAGCGTGGCAGGCCGGCCCCCCGGCGCAGGCTCGATCCCAGTGTTTCACGGAACAGCTTGATACGCCCGGCGATCTCGACCACCGCCCCCGCCATGATGAAGAAGGCGAGGCCTGCGCCGAGCGGTGCCAGCACCGGCCCGCCCTGCTTGAGCCACAGCGTCACCAACGCAGCCAGGATGGCGAGCCCGATCGCGGCGCCCAGGCGCTGCATGGCGCCCGCCAGATCACCGCGCTTCCAGGCAAGAAGCGGTCCGAACGGCATCACCATCAGCACCGCCAGCATCAGCGGCCCGAAGGTCAGGTCGAAAAAGGGCGGGCCGACCGACACCTTGCCGCCGGTCAGGGCTTCCAGCGCCAGGGGATAGAGCGTGCCGATGAACACGGCAAAGCAGCTTACCGTCAGCAGGAGATTGTTGAGGATCAGCGCGCCCTCGCGGGAGATCGGCGCGAAGATGCCGCCCTGCTTCAGGGCAGACGCACGCCAGGCGAACAGGCTGAGGCCGCCGCCGATGAACAGCACCAGGATCGCCAACATGAACACGCCGCGCTTGGGATCGGTGGCAAAGGCGTGCACGGAGGTGAGCACGCCCGAGCGCACCAGGAAGGTACCGAGCAATGAGAGAGAGAAGGTGAGGATGGCGAGCAGGATCGTCCACACCTTCAGGGCGTTGCGCTTTTCCATCACCAGCGCGGAGTGAAGAAGCGCGGTGCCGGCCAGCCAGGGCATCAGCGAGGCATTCTCGACCGGATCCCAGAACCACCAGCCGCCCCAGCCGAGCTCGTAATAGGCCCAGTAGGACCCCATGGCGATGCCCAGCGTCAGGAAGATCCAGGCCAGCAGGATCCAGGGCCGCACCCAGCGCGCCCAGGCGGCATCGATGCGCCCTTCGATCAGCGCGGCAGCCGCGAAGGCAAAGGCGATGGAGAAGCCGACATAGCCCAGGTAAAGCAGGGGCGGATGGATGGCGAGACCGACATCCTGCAGGATCGGATTGAGATCCTGTCCCTGCATCGGCGCCGGCGTGAGGCGGGTGAAGGGATTGGAGGTGAGCAGGATGAACAGCAGGAAGGCGGCACTGATCCAGGCCTGCACCGCCAGCACGGTCGCCTTCATGGTCGGCGGCAGGTTACGGCCGAAAGCCGCCACCAGTCCGCCGAAAAAGGCCAGGATGAGGACCCAGAGCAGCATCGAGCCCTCATGGTTTCCCCACACGCCGGAGATCTTGTAGATGAGCGGCTTGGCCGAATGGGAGTTCTCGAACACGTTGGTGAGCGAGAAATCCGAGCTGACATAGGCATAGGTCAGCACGCCAAACGCCATGGCGATGAAGAGAAGCTGGAACAGGGCCGAACTGGTACCGATGCGCATCAGGCCGAGATCGCCGGTGCGGGCGCCCCATAGCGGCAGTACCGATTGAATCGCGGCAAGCGTGAGCGCGAGAACGAGTGCGTAATGGCCGGCTTCGACGATCATGGCTTCTTCCCGTAGGCGCCGCCCTCTTCCCAATGGCCTTGCGCCTTCAGCGCATCCGCCACTTCCTTGGGCATGTATTTCTCGTCATGCTTGGCCAGCAGCGTATCGGCCTGGAAGACGCCGGCACTGTCGACCACGCCCTCCGCCACCACGCCCTGGCCCTCGCGGAACAGGTCGGGCACGATACCCGAATAGATGACTTTGATCGACTTGTTGGTATCGGTCACCATGAAGGCGATCTCAGACGCGCTACCGCGCTGCAGGGAGCCCTGCTCCACCAGGCCGCCCAACCGCCAGCGCTGACCCGGCGTGGTCTGCTTGCCGACGATGTCGCTCGGACCGGCGAAGTAGGACATGGTGCCGCCCAGGCTGAACAACACCAGGCCCACCGCAGCCGCGAGGACCACCCCGGCCGCTCCGATCATCGCCAGACGTCTGCCCTTACGCGTCATAGACCCAATGCCTTCGAAAGCTCGTCCATCTGCCTGACGGCATCGGGCGTACTGGCCAGGGCCTTGCGGGCATCGGCAAGTGCATTGCGGGCATTGTCCGCCTGCCCAAGCACGCTATAAGCCTTGATCAGCTTCATCCATTCCTCCGGGCTGCCCCCTTGGGATTTTAACCGCTCAGCCAGCCCGGAGACCATGCCCTGGATCATTTTGCCGCGCTCCTCGGGCGTCATCGTCTGGGCGGCGACGACATCGTCCTTCGAGGGACCCGGACCAACTGCATCGGGAGCGGTGCCATCGGGAGCAGATTTGGGCTGCCCGCCGACCCTGGTGATTTCCTGCCGCAGGAAGTCGGCAGCATCGGGATTGCCGGCAATCAGGGCCTGCCAGGCTTCGATTGCACCCTTCTTGTCGCCATCCTGCTCCTTGGCGAGGCCGAGGAAATAGGCCGCGCGGAATTCCGTGGGATTGAGCTTGACCGCTCGCTGGAAAGCCGCCTTGGCATCGGCCGTCACCATGCGGTCGGCAGCGGCGACGACGGCGACACCGAAATTGGTCTCGCGCTCGGCCGTCGAGCCCAGCAGCCGCAACGCGTTGGCATAGGCCTGCTTGGCATCCTCGAAGCGTCCCTGGCGCAGATAGATCTGTGCCATCAATTCCCAGCCGCGACCATCCTCCGGATTCTCCGCCAACTTGGCTTCCACCCGCGCCACAAGTTCATCGAGCGAAGCGTTCTCGATATTGCTGTCCAGGCGGGCCGCAAGGGGCTGATCGGGGTTCGACGGCGAGCCGAGATAGGCATAGAGCCCGAGGCTGAGCAGCGGCACGGCGACAAGGACGATGCTCGCGGCAAGCCTGCGCCGCCCGATAGCCGCCTGTGCGGCGGGCTGCCGACCTTTCTCGAGCTTCTCTCCCTCGTCGGCCTCGATCAGCCGGCGCGAGACCTCGATGCGGGCGGCCTGTGCTTCGCTCTTGGCGATCAGCCCGCGCTCGAGATCGCGATCGATCTCGGCCAATTGGTCCTTGTAGATGGCTATGTCGGATGCCTGCGGCGTCAGGGCGCTACCGCGCCGCGCCAGCGGCCACAGCAACGCCAGAGCTGCGAGGCCGGTCATGGCGGCCAGGGCTATCCATAGGAGCATGCGAAATCTCTTGCGCTGGCCATAAGGCCTAATTTGGGCGCGTCACACGCGCAAACACGCAGTATCACGCAATGCAATTTGGTGGCGTGCGCGGCTACACGCCCCTTCACCCGACTATCGCCGGAGCAAAGCGCGTCCATGGCTGAACACCTGTCTGCTCCAACTCCTTGTCTTCAAGCCAATCCAACGGATTGGCTTGAAGAGCATGTTCGCGGCTCTCAGCGCTTCCGTCCAATCGCAAAACGCCTTAGCTGTTGACCCAGCCGCCATCCGGCTGCCGGCACGCCGTCGAACGTGCGACACTCGGCACGCCTTCCTTGTAGATGGTCTGGGAATATTGCCGGCACTGGGCTGCGCCCTGGTTCTGCAGAGGCCCGGCGACCGCGCTGCCATGCGTGGAGGCGTTGCTGTCGCTCTTCCAGTCGACGCTGACCTTCGCCTTGCCATCCAGGGCCGTGCGACGAGCCTGTTCGGCCCGGGCTCGGTCGGCAGGATCGAGACTGTCGAGGATCGGCGAATTGCTGGTGGCGGGCGTGGGTGGCGCAGCGGCGACATTTGGCTGGGTGGTCGAACCGGTAAGCCCACATCCTGCCAGCGGCAGCGCCACCAGAGCCAGGCCAAACAGCTTGACGATCGATTTTGTCATAGGACCCCTAACCCAGAGCAAAGGGCGTTCATGACTGAACACTCATCTGCTCCAACTCCCTTTTTTCGACGCGCCTTGCGATTCGAGCTGATCCCATCAAATCGCAAAACGCCTTGAGCGGATACTGTCGGCAGCCTTACACGCAAAAACGCCCCGCGCCAACCATCTCACGGTGTCGCAAGACCCTGCTGTTCCGAACGTTACGAGAAAGTGAACCGCTTCGGTGCCCGTGGGGGCCGCGGGGGGGCTAGACTGTCGCCCCCTCGCCACTCCGCGAGGAAGGCCGGGCGCCGGGTGGCGGCGCCGATCCCTGAAGGGCGGGAATATCGAGAATGGCCCGTAAACCGCCGATCGGTGCTTCGTCGAGATTGAAGCGACCGCCATAGAGCGAGACAAGATCCTGCACGATGGCAAGACCGAGGCCGGTACCCGGCTTGGTTTCGTCAAGCCGCTTGCCGCGCTGGCCGACCTCGGCGCGTTTCTCGGGAGACAGGCCCGGCCCGTCGTCGTCGATGACGATGCGGGCGAACAGGACGCCATCCAGGTGAAAGGCCTCGGCCTGGATCATGACCTCGCTGATCGCCCATTTGCAGGCATTGTCGATGAGATTGCCTGTCATCTCCTCGATGTCCTGCTTTTCGCCGCGGAAACGCAACGCTGGATCGACCTGCACCTTGATCTTCAGGCGCTTGACGGCATGGATTTTCTCCATGGCCCGGACCAGCCCCTCGATCACCGGCACGATCTCGGTCACCGTTCCGACCACGCTGACGGCTGCGGCGATACGCGCGCGCTGGAGATGATGATCGATCTGCTTGCGCATCACGCCGACCTGCCGGCCGACCTGTTCGGCCAGCGCGCCCGCCGGCGCCGCGCCCGCCTCATTGGCGATCACCGACAACGGCGTCTTCAAGGCATGGGCGAGATTGCCGACATGGGTACGCGCCCGTTCGACCACCTCGCGGTTGGCATCGACCAGGGCATCCAGCTCACGCGCGAGCGGCACGATCTCGTCGGGCAGGTCGGGTGGCAGCTTGGCCGCCTCGCCGGTACGCATGCGGGCCAGCGCACCGCTGATGCGCGAAAGCGGCCTGAGGCCGAAGCGCACCTGTAGCAAAATGGCGGCGAGCAGTCCGACCCCAAGTGCTGTGAAGGTCAGCAGCAGCGAATATTGAAAGTCGGAAATGGCACTGTCGATCTCGTCGGCAGGGCCCGCCAGGGTCACCCGGTAGCGGCCATCCTCGCCGAGATCGATGAGGCGCTCGACGGCGCGCAGCCGGCGATCGTCCGGGCCCTTGATGTAGCCCTCGCGGACACCGCTGGGCTCGTCGGGCGTATTCGGATCGTCCAGGCTGGGCAGAGTTGCCTCGAACAGCGATTTGGAGCCGTTGGAAGCCGGCTTGTCGAGGCGGTTGATCTGCCAGTACCAGCCCGACAGCGGCAATTCGAAACGCGGCTCGCCCATGGCGCCGGGCGCCGTGCGGTCACCCACATCGGCGCCGGCGATGTCAGCCACCAGCGTCTTGAGATAGACATGCAGGCGTTCGTCGAAGGAACGCTCGGTCGCATGCTGGTAGACGGACGAGAGCACCACGCCCGCCACCACCAGCACCACCACCACCCAGGCCGCGGCGGCGACGAAGAGGCGGAAGGCCAGCGAACGCGTGGTCATACGCGCATGGCGTCCGGTGGTGTGAGTATATAGCCCATGCCCCGCACGGTCTGGATCACATCCACACCCAATTTCTTGCGCAGGCGACCGACGAACACTTCGATCGTATTGGAATCGCGGTCGAAATCCTGGTCGTAGAGATGTTCGACCAATTCGGTGCGCGAGACGACGCGCCCGGTATAGTGCATCAGATAGGCCAGCAGGCGATATTCGTGCGAGGTGAGCTTGATCGGATTGCCGTCGACCACGACACGGCCGGCGCGGGCATCGAGGCGGACGGGACCGCAGACCAGTTCGTTGGTGGCGTGGCCGGTGGTACGGCGGATGAGCGCCCGAAGACGGGCCAGGACCTCCTCCATGTGGAAGGGCTTGGCGACGTAATCATCCGCACCTGAATCGAAGCCCATCACCTTGTCGGACCAGCGATCCCGAGCGGTCAGGATCAGGACAGGCATCACCTTGCCGGCGCGGCGCCAGCGATCAAGCACTGTGATGCCATCGAGCTTGGGCAGGCCGACATCGAGCACCACGGCATCATAAGGTTCGGTATCACCGAGGAAATGGCCTTCCTCGCCATCGAAGGCCCGGTCAACGGCGTAGCCTGCCTCCTCAAGCGCCTTGACGAGTTGGCGGTTGAGATCCTGATCGTCCTCGACCACGAGAAGCCGCATCGGTATTCCTTTACTTCACACCCACGACTTCGCCGGTCTTGGCGTTGATCGTCGCTCTTATAACCCGCCCATCGGTCCCCAGAAATGTGACGACATAGCGGTAATTGCCAGGGTCTCCACATAAATTGCCGTCTATCATTTCCCCCTTTACAGCACGTCGAGCCGCCCCCAATGCCGAAAGAAGAGGCACGATCGTACCAGACTTCACGAGCGGGCGTGCCTCGCTGAGGCTGACGCAAGCGGCCATTGCCGGCTGCATCGCGCCAAACCACCCAAGTCCCAGAGCCAAGACCATCACCAAGGAAGATATCCGCCCCATCCTCATCCTTCTGCTATAGCGCTCTGCGATATGGTCGCCTCATGCGGAGAAATACAAAAACGCGCCGAAACAAGGAGTTAGAACAAAGCAGCATTTCCGCTTGGCGCGCCTTGCTCTAGATTCTGCCGTGATTCCCCTCGATTCGAGCCATCATCATCATTCTGCAGGGCCTCTGAACACGGCATGAACGTAATGCTCAATTCCGCCTTCCGCCAGCAGGAGCGCCCTGTCAATCCACCGGGCTCAGGCTGGTTCACGCGCGGGTCGGGTCGGTCACGCATACTGATACCGAAGTCGATCCTGGCCCTGCGCTCGCTCGCCGCGAGCCTTTTGGTCTTGGCCATGGCTCTCGCATCAGCGCCACCGGCCTACGCCATCGTCGGCGGTACGCCAGCAGCGGCCGACATGGCCCGTCACGTCGTGATGATCGTCTCCGATCGCGGCAGTTTCTGCTCGGCCAGCGTCATCGCACCCGATCTCCTGCTGACGGCAGGCCATTGCGTGCGCAAGGGCGCCAATTACCGCTTGCTGACCTATCAGGCCGGCAAGCCGGTGCTCTCGCCGCTCGGCAATGTGGCTGTTCACCCTCAGTTCGATGCCAAGGCCTATGACAAGCGGCATTTCACCATCGATCTCGCTCTGGTGAAGCTTGACGCGCCCCTGGCCGGCTACGCCCCGCTTCCGCTTGCCGCCGAAGCGGGCATTGCGGGTGCGGTGTATCGCGTCGCCGGTTTCGGCCTGACCGCCCAGAATGCCGGCAAGAGCGGCGGCGTCCTGCGCGAGATCGCGCTGGAGGGAGCCCCGCCCATCTCCAGGGTGCAGTTGCGCCTGCGTGAGGGCAGCGGGCTCGGTGGCGCCTGCCAGGGCGATTCGGGCGGTCCGGTGCTGCGCGAGGGCATGCTTGTCGGCGTACTCGCTTCCGCCGTGGGCGCCAATAGCGGCCGGGGCTGCGGTGGCATGACGGGTGTAGCCCTGCTCGGCACCGCCCTGCCCTGGATACGAAGCAGTGCGGCGCGGATGGGGGCCTCCCTGCCGTGACCACGCGTTTGAGATCCTGCAGCTTCTTTGCGATCGAGCTTGAGGCTCGATTGGCAGGAAGCCGCTTGGGCGCGCAACAATTTGGTTTTGGTTGGAAATGCTCTACAGCTTAGCCATGATGAAAACCCGCCTCGCCGTCGCTGTCATGTCCCTTGTGGCCTTCACCATGCCAGCCCTGGCGATCAAAGGCGGTCGCGACGTCACCGATCCCACGGGCGTCCGCAGCCATGTCGTGCAAATCACGGGGCCGAGCGGCACCAAATGCAGCGGCACGGTGATCTCCCGCAAGCTGGTGCTGACGGCCGCTCATTGTTTTCTGAGCGGGCATGGCGACTATCGCATCCGTGCCCTCGACACCCAGTTCCGCTTCCGCTTCGCCGAGGCGACACAGGTGGCGATCCATCCTCAATTCGACGTCACGGCGCTCGGCACCTCGGCGGCCATCAACGACATCGCCCTGATCCGGGTCGACCATGAATTTCCCGATTGGCGGTACCCGTGCCGCTGGCCTCGCGCATCGCCGATGATGGCAGCTTCGTCGACGTGCAGGTCGCCGGCTTCGGTATGAGCCGCGATCGCGTGGTCAGCAGCGCCGGCAAGCTGCGCGAACGGCGCTTCGACATGCTGGACCAGATCGACAGCAAATCCCACCAGCTCTTCCTGATCGATCACAAGGCGACCCGCCGCACCGTCAACAACAACGGCATCTGCCGGGGCGATTCGGGTGGGCCGGTGTTCCAGCGCCAGGGCACAAACTACGTGCTGGTCGGCGTGATCTCGGCCGTGATGGGCGGCAAGGGGCGCGATTGCGGCACGATCACCACCGTTACCGCCGTCTCGGCCTATCGCTCCTTCATCGAGACCATGGCCGACAGAGCTGGCTCACCCGTGCGCTTCCAATAGCCGTGATGGCCATTGCGCGTGTTTGCCGGGTAGCGATCTCAGATTCCGCCACCGTTCCTGCGCCTCCTCGCTGACCTTCATTCCTGCGTGCTGCTTTCCCAGGTCGCATGGGAAACCCCATGTTCGCGCTCGAGATGGGCAACGACACCGTCGAGCTCCTTGGGATCGACCGCCGTGCTGACGAGGGTAGCGACCACCTCGGCCATGTCGTCACCCCGATCGAACAGCTCGACATCGCCGACGGGATATTGCGCGGCCTCCAGATGCTCCACCAAGAGTTCGCGGATGGCGGGAACCGAAGCCCGGCTGGTGGTCACCCGCACTTCATAGATTGCTTCGGAACGCTGCGCATTGATCGGGATGCGATTGATGGCATTGACCAGCGGGCGCAACAACGTATTGCCGGCAATGACGAAGAGCGTCAGCAGCGCGCCCTCCGCCACCATGTCCGCCCCCGTGCAGGCTCCGACCGCAGCCGAGCACCACAGCGTCGCCGCCGTGTTCAGGCCGCGGACATTCATGCCCTCCTTCATGATCACGCCCGCGCCCAGGAAACCAATGCCGGACACGACATAGGAGATGACTTTGACGGCCTCTTGCGGGCCAGCGATGCGCATGGCCAGATCGACGAAAGCGGCCGCTCCCAACGCTACGAGCACATTGGTCCGCAAACCTGCCGTGCGCTGGCGATATTGGCGCTCCGCCCCGATGAGAGTGCCGAAAACGAAGGCGCTGAACAGACTCACCACCGTGTCGAGAAACGGATAGAGGGTAAAAGTTTCGACGAATTTCAAGACACGGACCTTCGGCTGATCGGGCAATAAGCTCGGAGGACGCGACCGGCACGCCCCGGCGCTGCATTGAGATGCCTCTCTCGGCGGTCAGCTGCAGCCATTCCCGACGCATAGGCTCAATACATGCGGGGAGCGATATGCCCTATCAGCATGTCACATTTAATACATATGATATGACCACGAGACCGGCTCTGGGGATCACCGAAACAGCAGCCCGATAGCGAACGGGCGATCACCAGGCAAACGCTTCCTTCCCTGGGTCCGCAATTCCAGGACCTAGGCTTGGAAGACGAAGTGACATGGGCTGCGCCTAGAAAAACGAGGCGAGGAACAACGCGGAAGCGGCGATCACGACGAAGGACAGGGTCGAAATCGCAAAACTCAGATGCCGTCCAGCCGCCGTAGGAGTCACCCGGCCGAAGCCCGACAGCCGCTCAGGACGATCCAGAACCAGTTGTGCGCGTGTCATCAATCTTCCCCCGAATCTGATGTTCATCACGCGCTATTTCGAACACCGCGCGCGCATTCGTTCCGTGCGAAAACGCACAAACTCCGCTTCCCGGCAAAACATGTTTACCAAAGAGTAAACTTAGTATTCGTGCGATCTCAAACCGGCATGGATAGGGCAACATGCAAGATCATGCCCGCCAAGATCATAAGAACGGCAGCAGAGCCGATGTCGACAAGCGTTTCCATCCCGCGACTCCTGTTGAATGACGCCAAGATAATCGTGCTGTGTTGCTGGAATGCTGCGCGAGTGGGGCAATTCCCAGGATCTCCGCGCCGTCATGTTTGCCTACGCCGGGCCGGCAGAGTCCCTCGTCCGTGAGATCCCACGCATGTCGGCTCGCTCGAACGGGGTCCGCCACCTTCGCGGGAAGATAGGGCTGCAGGAGCTCCATCCTGACGAGTCTGGCTCTATGGCGTCGAAACGGCTTGCAGGACCGGCTTCAGCGCCTACGGGCGGCCTTGGGTACGCGCGCTGGCCAGCGCACCACATGCTCTTCCCACTCGCCCTCGCCCACCTGCTTGTCGTCGGCCTTGACCTTGCCGCGAACCGAGACCTTGGCCTGGTGCACGGTGTCGGGGTCGCCCGAAACCAGCGGATGCCACCAATAGAGATCCTCGCCATCAGCAACCAGCCGATAGGCACAGGTCGGCGGCAGCCAATCGATGGTGCGCACCAGTTCGGGCGTCAGCGTGACACAATCGGGAACATGGCGCTTGCGATGCTCGTAATCCGAACATTGGCAGCTATGGCATTCGAGCATGAAGCAGGCGACATCGGTGAAATAGGTGTCGCCGGTTTCCTCTTCCTCCAGCTTGACCAGGCAGCAGCGGCCGCAGCCATCGCAAAGGCTCTCCCACTCCTCCGGCGAGAGCGCCTCCAGCGGCTTGGTTTTCCAGAAAGGCTTCGAAGGCTGTTCCATCGCCGTTGCCATAGCCGAACAGCCGGCCCGAGTCACCCTTCGAGGATAGCTGCTGGAGGCGCAAGGCGCTTCAGCAGGCCATCTTGCGCATGCCCTCCTCGATTTCCGCGGCGGTGAGATCGCGCTGATGGGTAGCGATCGACCAATGATGCCCGAAGGGATCCTTGATCACGCCGTAGCGGTCGCCCCAGAACATGTCCTGCACCGGCATCGCCACCTCGGCCCCCGCTTCGACCGCGCGGGCGACGAAGGCATCGACATCGGCGACGAAGAGATGGAGGGTCACCGGCGAGCCGTTGAGGGTCTTGGGCGAGAGCATGCCATAATTCTTGTTCTCATCGACCAGCATGACGGAGCAGCCGCAGACCTTGATCGAGGCATGCATCAGCTTACCGTCCGGTCCGGGCAGGCGGATCATCTCTTCGGCACCGAAGGCTTTCTTGTAGAACTCGATGGCATCGGCGGCGCCGTCACAGATGAGATGCGGTGACAGGACGTTCATGCCGTGCGGGGCGATCTCAGTCATGGTCTTCCCTCCTCATGGGCCAGGTTTTGATGGGCCAGGTTTTGCGGACTTGCCCCAAGGACGATGCAGCGCGGATGGTTCCGACAGCGATGAGAAATTAATTCTGCAGGCCATGTTGTTTGCCATGCCAGCGGAAAATCGCGGCGGTGAAATTGCAGGCCTTTCAGGATCGGCGACCGGGGGTTAGACTGGTTGTCCCGACGTCTTTCGCGTACCGGTTGGTTCCATCGTGCCTGAACGCAAGCCAGAGCCGTCCTTTCGAAAGCGCCTGAGCCGCGCCGCCCTTCGTCTGGACTCGTGGCTCGACAACGCCGTCTACGCGTCGTGGCAGAAAGTGCGGGCCGGGATCGAGCGCGGCTCCGACATCTCGAACAGATTTCAGGTCTCGGGCTGGCGCCGGCTGCTGGTGGAAGTCGGCTGCGAGGGGCTGACCCTCGGCACTGCCGGCCTGATTTTCGGCCTGATGCTGATGCAGCCGGCAATCCGCCAGATCGGCGACGACTGGCTGCGCCGCGCCGACATCGCCGTCACTTTCGAGGATCGCTACGGCACCATCGTCGGCCAGCGTGGCATCCGCAGCAATGACAGCGTGGCACTGGCCGATATGCCTGATTATGTCATCAAGGCCGTGCTCGCCACCGAGGATCGGCGCTTCTACGATCATTTCGGCATCGATGTCATCGGCACCATGCGCGCACTCACCGTCAACAGCCAGGCAAGCGGCGTGGTGCAGGGCGGTTCCTCGATCACCCAGCAGCTCGCCAAGAATCTCTTCCTGTCCAACCAGCGCACGCTGGAGCGCAAGATCCGCGAGGCCTATCTGGCGCTCTGGCTCGAGGGGCATCTGAGCAAGGACGAGATTCTCAAGCTCTATCTCGACCGCGCCTATATGGGCGGCGGCGCCTTCGGCATCGAGGCGGCCGCGCAATATTATTTCGGCAAGTCGGTGCGCGACGTCTCCCTTGCGGAAGCCGCCATGCTGGCGGGCTTGTTCAAGGCGCCGACCAAATACGCGCCGACCAACAATCTGGCGGCTGCCCGCGGGCGCGCCAATCAGGTGCTCTCCAATCTCGTGGATGCCGGCTTCATGACCGAGGGCCAGGTTTCCGGCGCCCGCCGCAATCCGGCGACGCCGGTCGACCGGGCGCGCGAGAAGGCCCCCGACTATTATCTCGATTGGGCCTATGGCGAAATCGCCGATCTCGCCGATGACGGCGCTTTGAGCAGCGAATCCGTCTTCGTCGTGCGCACCGCGCTGGATCCCGCCATTCAGGCCGCCGCGGAAAACGCCCTGGAATCGAACCTGCGCCAATATGGCAAGGACTATAACGTGCACCAGGGCGCCATCGTGATCATGGAGCCCGACGGCGCCGTGCGCGCGATGGTGGGCGGGCGCGATTACAGCCAGAGCCAGTTCAACCGCGCCACGGACGCGTTGCGCCAGCCCGGTTCCTCCTTCAAGCCTTTCGTCTATGCCACCGCCCTGATGAACGGCTTCACGCCCAAATCCATCGTGGTGGATTCGCCTGTCTGCATACGGAACTGGTGTCCCCAGAATTTCGGCCACAAATTCTCCGGCCCGATCACGCTGACGCAGGCCATTACCCGCTCGATCAACGTCATCCCGGTCAAGATTTCCCTGGCCCTCAGCAAGAGCGCCGCCGATGGCCGGCGCATGATCATCGAGACGGCGCGAACCATGGGCATCGAGACGGAGCTCAAGGAGTCCTGGGCCTTGCCCATCGGGGTCGAGGCCGTCAACCTTCTGGAGATGACCGGCGCCTACGGCGTTTTCTCCTCCGGCGGGCACAAGGCGCCTCCCCATGCCGCGCTGGAGATCCGCAATGCCAAGGGCGACCTTCTCCATAAGTTCGATCCCGCCCGCGAGGACCCGGTGGTGATCGATCCCAAAGTGATCGCCGACATGAACGGCATGCTCAACAGCGTGGTCGAAAACGGCACGGCCAAGCGGGCCCAGTTGCCTGGCATCAAGGTGGCCGGCAAAACCGGCACCACCAATTCCTACCGCGACGCCTGGTTCATGGGCTTTACCGGCAATTTCATTGGTGGAGTCTGGTTCGGCAATGACAATTTCCAGCCCATGGATGAGATGACCGGTGGCTCGCTCCCCGCAATGACCTGGCAGCAGGTGATGGCCGTGGCCCATCAAGGCGTGGATATCAGGCAAATACCCGGCGTTGCCCCGTTCCCGCCGGGGCAGCAACCCAGCAAGGCGGAGCAGCCAGCGCCCGATGCCACCGGCGCAGCCCAGGAGGCCCCCGCCGCGCCACCGGTTCTCACCCGCAACGCCACACAGATCTTGCGCGATGTCGCCGTCCTGATCGAGCAGGCCGACCGCGTCCCTGCCAAACAGGCGGCCCAGATGCGTCGCCCAGCGCCGGTGTCGGCGATCGAATGAAGGGCTTTGGCACGATCATAGGGCTGGTCTACGCCCTTGCCCTCGGTGGCGTCTTGGGCCTTGGCCTCACCTGGTGGGCAACCGGGTCCGATTTCCAGCTCGGCGCCATGCGTCTCGGTCCCTGGACCGCATGGCCCCTGACCGACCCACTCGGAGCAGATCGCTACAACCGGGCCCGCATCGCTCGCAGCGGGGACCTGCCGCTCGGCCCCGGCGAAGGCCTTGCCTTCACCGCGCGGGAAGATTCGGAGGGGCGGGCGCTTGACGGGGCCTGCCGCTATCGCCTTGCGGCCATGCTGCCCCAAGCGCGCTGGTGGACCATTACTCTCTATGACCGATCCGACAATCTCGCGCGCAATCCCAGCAACCGGGCTGGTTTCACCAGCGCTGCTGTCCTGCGCGACGAAGAAGGCAAGGTCACCGTCGCCGTGGCGCCCGATAGCCAGCCCGGCAACTGGTTGCCCAGCTCTCCCGGTCCGATGAGCCTGGTCCTTCGTCTTTACGACAGTCCCGTCTCGACGGGCCTCGCCACCGAATTCGGCGCGGGGAGAGCCGTTGCCGTTCCAGCGATCGAGCGGCTCGACTGCGCCACTGGAGACAAAACGTGATCCGCTGGCTGTTATGGACGCTTGCGGGGCTGCTCATCGGCGTCGTGGTGCATCTGACCACGATCGTCGCTTTGCCTCGCCTCAGCGGACAGACCGGCTTCCAACGCGCAGGCGCGATCGCCCCGCTCGGACGTTTCGTCGTACTGCCTCCCGACAAGACCCCGTTGCCACTGCCGGATCCGGCTATCGTGACGGCCTTCTGCCGCTATGACCTGGCCGATGGCCCAGTTCATGTGCATGTGCCGCTGAATGCCGGCTTCCTCTCGGTGTCGTTCTATACGCCGGCAGGCCTCAATTTCTACACGCTGACCGACCGGGCGGGCGCAAACGGCGCCCTCGACATGACCTTGTTCACGCTGGCCCAGCTTGCCGAGATCAGGGCCAAGCAAGGCCCCGACCTACCGGTCGCCTTGCGTCTTCAGGCGCCCGAACCGACGGGTCTGATCGTGGTGCGCGCGCTCGTCCCCGAACCGACGCAGCAGGCCGATGTGGAACGGGCACTGGAGCCGGCAAGCTGTCGCTGACCTTCCAGCATTCTGTCAGTCGAGCGCGAGGGAACGGGCAGTCACGATAATGCTGTCGCCCCACAAGACCTTGTGCTGCCAGGCAGGCGGGACGTTGCTGCGTCCCCGAAGAGCACCGGCCAGTTGGCCCGTCACGGCACCGATCGTATCGACATCGCCTCCCAGATTGACCGCATGCACGCCGGCCTCTCTGAAGCAGGTCGACTGACTGACGGCCCACAAGGCAGCCTCGAGCGTGTGCATGACATAGCCAGTGGAGGAAATCTCATCGCGTCCCACCAGCCGCCAATCCGTGCCGGCGCAACGCCTCAGCCGCTCGGGAAGCCCATCCGGCAAGCACCTCGGCCGCAGCACGATTGCCGGCTCGGCACCGTGGGTCAGGCGAGACTGGTCGGCCGCATCCCGCAAGGCTCGCTGCCGATCCCCGCGGGCCGCGATGACCACGGGAACAAGCCTCATCAAGGAACCATTGCCGGCGGTATCGGGGGCAGTCGGGCCAGCGAATGGGTTGCCGTTGGCCTCATATCTAGCCAGCGCGGACGTGGTCACGCCGCCATTATCGAAGCATTCGCCGATCGCGCTCAGATGGCCGTATCGCCACCAATTGACGAAACGGTTCATGCAGTCCCGCGGATCGAGTTGTTTATGCTGCTGAAGACTTGCCGCCAGACACAATGCCATGGAGGTGTCGTCGGTTCAGGCCCCTGCCGGAAGGGCGAACGGTCCACCGCCGACGATGTCGGTCAGGGGAGTTTGGCTGGCACAGGTTGAAAATTCCAGTGTGGTGCCCAGCGCATCGGCGATGGCGAGCCCGAGGAGAGCCCCCTCGGCTCGGTCGAGATGGTCGCTCGAACTCACGCCTTACGATGGCGCTTTCCGCCACCGGTGCCACGACGAGGCTGGGGCGACTGACGATCGTCTTCCACGTGGCGCTCGATGCGCACACCCGTGAAGAACAGGATTTGGGCATTATGCTCGTGTGCCTCGTGCTCGCTCGGCGGGCGCGGGGCTTGGGATTGTTTGGGAAATGGCAGGACGATGCTCATGGCGGGACCTATCAGCAGATTGCACCAGAAATCGAGACTCCGTTCGCTTTGCGGCATTAGCAGATAAGGAAAGTTAACAGTCTGTGTACGTACGCACTAAACACCGCCCGCCGTCACTGCGGCGTGACTCCGATGTGCGATTTTGCACATCGGCGCGCGATATTAAGGCCAAATGGCCCTTTTCGGGCAAAACGCGCCCAACAAAATAGGCGTAGGCCTTTTGGGCATGATGTCCGGCAAGGCATCGTCGGCAGTTCGGCCGGACTATGCACCCAAAGCCGTCGGTTGCGGAATCACGTTTTGATACATTGCAGAATGGTAATCCGGGCGGGCCTGCCTCAGCTTTCCTCGGCAAGGTCGAGAAAATGCCGGCCCTGGCGATCTTCCGCTTCGATCACCCAGAGATCCGGATCGAAGCGGAACTCGCGCTGCAATCGGGTCTCAACATCCAGCGGCGTCGCACCTGCTTGGGTGAGACGGACGAAGCGGCGCACGCCGTCGTCCTCGGTGATGAGCGATTGCGGTGCCGGCCCGTAAAGCACTGCGGTGCCGTCGAGATGGTCGATCTTGACGAAGATCGCTCCGGCCTCCTCCGAACCGCGCTGACGCAGCGCGGCGAAGGCGCCTTCCACCATGGCGCGGCGAAGATAGGCGGCGACGAACAGGCTGGATTTGAGACGCGCGCTCATTCTACCTTGGTACCGGAACGGGCCAATTCCTGCAGCAGCCGTGCCGAGATCTGGCCGGTCACGGGGAGTCCGCGATCCTTCTCGAAACGAGAAATGGCATTGCGCGTATCAGTGGCCATGAAACCGTCGACCTTCAAAGGACCGTAACCCTGCTTGGCCAGGGCCTTTTCCACACCCAGCACGCGCTTGTCGGGCTGGGGACCAGCGGTTGCCGCAGGCTCGCCATTGATGAGCGCGGCGATCTGATCCACTGGCGGAGCCGGCGGTGCTTCGGTGGCTCCGGACTCCGTGGTCAACAAGGGGCTGGAACTGGCGATGATTCTGGTGAGCAGGGCAGGACTGGACTGGCCGTCGACCGGCATGCCGTTATGCTGCTGGAAGGAGCGGATCGCCGCAGTGGTCTTGGGGCCGAGAACGCCATCGGCCAAGCCGTCATAGAGTCCTCGTTCCGCCAGCGCGAGCTGGACGTCGCGCAGCACGGCGACAGCATCCTGGGCCGCGGCATCGGCGGAACTGCGCTCGCCTGCATCGGGTGCCTGGGGCGGCACCGGCACGGAGGGCGCCGACGCGGCAGAGCCACGCTGAGCGATGAAGGGAGACGTATGCGTGCCGTTCTGCAGAGCCAGCGCATTGACCAGGATCGCCAGGCCGAGGCCGCCCATGACGACCAAACCCGCAACCTCGGCCGGACGCTGCAGGACCACCCGCATGACACCGACATAGCGCGAGGGGGTCTCTTCGACCTTATCCGACAGCAGAAAATCGCGATCGGAACGGGCTAACGCTTCACGCACGCTTCTTCCCCAATTCTTCTTCAACAAAATGATCTTGGGCCGCCGGACGTACCGGCAGCGTTTCAATGGTGGCGCCACTGGCGAAGGCGCGGCGGGAGGCCTCACTTTCACAATCGGAGGGCAGCGACACGGTCACGGTGGTGCCATGGCCGATCAGACTGTCGACCTCCATGCCCCCGCCATGCAACTGGGCGAGCCCCTTGACGACGGAGAGGCCGAGGCCCGTGCCTTCATAAGTACGTTCATAATCCTTGGATGGCTTGCCGGCGGTCGACTGGAAGAAAGCTTCGCCCAGCCGCGGCACGTCCTCGCGCGCCACGCCCACTCCGTCATCGGCGACGAAGAGAGCCACGCCATATTTCTCCTGCCGCGCGCCGATGGTGACGTGGCCTCCACGCTTGGTGAACTTGAGCGCGTTGGACATCAGGTTGAGGTAGATCTGGCGGCAGGCGCGCTTGTCGGCAATGATCGGCGGCATGTCGGGCGCGATCGCCGTCTCCAGGGAGATGCCGAGTTCCTGCGCCTTCAGCAGCAGGATATTGCGGCAATTCTCGATGAGATCGCGGATCTGGAAGGATTCCGGCACCAGTTCGAAGCTGCCGCTCTCGATCTTCGACATATCGAGAATGCCGTTGACCATCGACAGCAGATGATGGCCGCTGTCGTGGATCAGACCGGCATATTCATGCCGCCGCTCCGCCGACAGCTTCATCATCTCCTCGTTCAGCATCAGCTCCGAAAAGCCGATGATGGCGTTGAGGGGCGTGCGCAGCTCGTGGCTCATCGTGGCCAGGAAACGGCTCTTGGCGGCGTTGGCCTTCTCGGCCTCGATCTTGGCGTCGATGAGCTGATGCTCATAGGCCTTGCGATCGGTGATGTCCTGCATGACGGCAACGGTCTGGCGATCGTCGTCCTCGCCCAGCGGTCGGCAGCGCATCTCCACCCACAGGAAGACCGGCGCGCCCTCCCCCTTGCGGCGCAGGCGGAATTCGACCGTCGAGCCCAGACCGTCCATCTCGGCGCTGGAGAGCGCCGACAGATAGGCGGGACGGTCGGCAATATGCACATAGTCGAACAGGCCCTGGCCGAGCAGTTCGGACGGTTCGGCGCCAAACAGGGCCTGGGATGCCGGCGAGGCATAGACGACCTGGCCGCGCTTGCCATGCCGGGTCACGAGGTCACTGATATTCTCGGCCAGCAAGGTATAGCGGGCCTCGCCGGACTTCACGAGCTGGCGGTCGTAACGCCGCAGCCGCAATTCCATCAGCACGATGCCACCGACGGCCGCAAGGGCGAGCACGACACCCGATCCGTCGAAGAAGCGGGCCGCAAGAGCCGGCGGCGCTGCGTTCGTGGTTCCCGCCAGCGCTATTGCCATGGCCGTCAGGCCGGCAAGCACCATGGCACGAATGACGATATTGCGCGCACCCGTCAGCAGCGAAATGGCAGGCACAATGGCAAGAAGGGCGTAAGCGGTCGCGCTATGGCCTCCGCTGTGGCGGGCCACCACGCCGGCAAAGCCACACACGGCAAGCACGGTCAACAGCGCCGCGACGTCGAGACGGCCGGTGACCGACAGACGCCAGACGATGGCCAGCAAGGCAGCGACCAGCACCATGACGCCACCGACGCCGAGGCTGGGGCCCCCCGAGAAAGCCAGGAAAGGTGGCACCAGTGTCAGGCCGAACAGCGCCGCTCCCAACAACATGGCAACGAAGGCACCATGCCGGGCTGCTGTCAAGGGATCGTGTTTCGCCGATCCGTGGACCAAACGGTCGACGGATGCCTTGGCGGATATGAACCAATCAAACTGACGCAACGCCCCGGCACGGCACTGTGGCCGCGCTCCCTACATGACCCGTCGACCATGGCAGCGCGTCCTTTAAACGAACCCTAAGAGATCGGCCCTCCCAGGCCGTTCCTGTGCTTAGAAAGGCCTCCAGACGGGCCAAGTGCCAAACATGGTGAACAATTCCTCACCAAGGGCGGCCCGCGCGTTAACCATCCCTTCACTTTGCCGCCGCCCGTGCGGTCCGTCACGCCCGTGTCGATGGTGCTCATGCTAGAATTAGCCATCGATCGGGAGCCCATGACGTGTTCTTCATTCTGCGCATGATGTTCTGGCTTGCCGTGGTTGCCCTGCTGCTGCCGGCGTCGCCGGCCCCGCACGACAGGCAAGCCTCGGCAAATCTGTCGGCCAGTACCTTGGCCGACAAGGCTGTCAGCGCGGCATTGTCCTATTGCGCCACCAGTCCCCAGCAATGCGCCGCCGGCCTGGCCGGTGCCAGGCAGCTCGGTGGCTTGCTGGCCGGCCCGAGCGACGACGTCGCCACCGCCCCGGCCCCGGCTGCTCAGCGCTTTACCGCCCTGCCGCCACCGCGCCCGGCCATTCCCTGAGAAGGCTTTTTCTTCTCCGGCATCTCCCCTATATGAAGGAGATGAGCAGCCAGAACATCGACACCATCATCGAAAACTTCGAGCTCCTGGACGATTGGGAAGATCGCTATCGCTACCTGATCGATCTCGGCAAGACGCTCGAACCCCTGCCGGACGAGGCGCGGACCGCGGCCAACAAGGTGCAGGGCTGTGTCAGCCAGGTCTGGCTCGTCACCCATTGGAAGGATGGGCGCGCAACCTTTCAGTGCGACAGCGACGCCTTTATCGTGCGCGGCCTGTTGGCAATCCTGGTCGCTGTCTATGCCGGCCACACGGCCTCGGAGATCCTGGCCATCGACGCGCTCGAAATCTTTCGCGACCTGCAGCTTCAGGAACATCTCACGCCGCAGCGTTCCAACGGGCTGAAATCATTCGTCGAACGCATTCGCAGCGATGCCCGGCAGGTACTGGTCACGACCTGACCGCTTCCGCATCGAACATCTTGCTAGAGCATCGTGCCAAAAAGTGGACGCCGGCTTTCGGGACGATGCTGTAGATACTTCAAACAACAAGAGCCGGATGCGTGGCATCCGGCTCTTGTTGTCGTTCCGGCATCGCCGTAGCGAAATTACCGTCCCTTGCGGCGACGCTGCTGCCCCAGGCCCATCTGCTTGGCCAGGTTGGAGCGGGCCTGAGCATAGTTGGGGGCGACCATCGGATAGTCGGCCGGCAGAGCCCACTTCTCGCGGTATTCTTCCGGCGAGATATTGTACTGCGTGCGCAGATGACGCTTCAGGGACTTGAACTTCTTACCGTCCTCGAGGCAGATGATGTAGTCAGCCGTCACCGACTTCTTGATCGGAACAGCCGGCTTGGGAGCCTCGGCCGGCACTTCCTGCACGCCGCTGGTGATACGCTGAAGAGCACCATGGACCTCATTGATCAAGCCAGGCAGGTCCGATGCAGCAACCGAATTGTTGCTCACATAGGCCGAGACGATATCCGCCGCTAGCTCGATGAAGTTGGTGTTGTTGGATCCGTCGCTCATGGTAAATCGACTTTCTTTTTTTGGTCTGATTTAACTAAATGTTCACCACCGGCTACACTGCCGCGCCATTCATTAACAGCAGTGCAGGCCATACATCCGCTTCGCAACTTTGGAATCGCGAATTTCGAATTGCGCACTGATGTAAACTCTCAAATCTTATCAATCAAGATCTTTTGCAAGACAAGCATGAATTTTGCACTACGCCGCTTCTGATTACTGCCATGAAAACATGCAACCGCCTACGTAAGACGCGCCCCTATCACAAATGGGTACTGGAACACCCGATCGGACTATCTGATCTGCACTGACAACCGGATAGGTCGCCTCTGGCATCACCACAGACAGCAATTGTAAAAAGGCGCACATGACCAGCGCATTACGCAGCATCGCCGCGACTGCCGCCAATCAGACGCCGATGAGAAAGCTCCGGAGTTAGACCGACTTCCCTTGCGACAATTGCCATCCCGGCAAACAGCAAACGCAAATTTGCAAGCTTGCCTCCGAATTCAACATGACACTGAATTGCGAACTGTCGTCCCACTCCCTATTTACGACGAACTGAATAGTCTTCAAACGCTCGGCTCGTCGAATCAGCCGCAAAGTATGTCTATCGTTTCGATAGCATCCCTTTGCGGCAAAATATTGGGAGACACTTGTGCCAAACAAGAAAGTTAACAAAACAGACACGGAATGGCGGACGCTTCTTTCTCCAGAACAATACCACATTACCCGCGAGCGCGGCACGGAGCGTGCTTTTACCGGGCCGTTCTGGAACTCCAAAGAAAAGGGCACCTATTCCTGCGTCTGCTGCGGCGAGGAATTGTTCCGATCCGATACCAAGTTCGACTCGGGCTGCGGCTGGCCGAGTTACTTCGAACCCGTGCATGCGAATGCGGTAGTCGAGTTGGAGGACAGATCCTACGGCATGCGCCGCGTCGAGATCCGTTGCGCGGCTTGTGATGCCCATCTCGGCCATGTCTTCCCGGATGGTCCGCCTCCCACCGGCCTGCGCTACTGCATCAATGGCCATTCCATGAATTTCACGCCCGACCAGAAGGCATGAGATGACGATTTCTTCCCCTATTCTGCCGCCTATCGCCGAAAAACGGCCAAGCAAGCGCATCGTTCACGGTATTACATTACAGGACGACTATGCTTGGCTGCGGGCCGACAACTGGCAAGAAGTGCTGCGTGACGGCTCGACGCTGCCCGCCGACATCAAGGCGCATCTCGAGGAGGAAAACCGCTATGCCGACGCCCAGCTTGCGGGCGGCGAGCATTTGCGGAGCGTGCTGTTCGAAGAGCTCAAGGGGAGAATCAAGGCCGACGATTCCTCGGTACCCTCGCCGGACGGGCCGTTCGACTACTATTCGCGTTTTCGGCAGGGCGGACAGCATCGTCTGTTCTGCCGGCGTTCGCGCGATGGCGGCGAGGAAACGATACTGCTGGACGGCGACGCTCTGGCAAAGGGCAAGAGCTTCTTCGCCTTTGGCGGCTTTGCCCCCTCGCCCGACCACCGACTGATCGCCTGGAGTTGCGATGAGAACGGTTCGGAGTTTCATACGATACGCCTGCTCGATACTTCGAAAGACGTAATGCTGGCGGACAATACTCCCGATACGGAGGGTGAGGCTGTCTGGCTCGCCGATGGATCTGGCTTCTACTATGTGCGGCTCGACGAAAACCATCGTGCCTCCAGCGTGTGGCTGCATCGTCTGGGAACCCCGACCGGCACCGACCGCCTGGTCTACGAAGAGGCCGATGCCGGCATGTTCGTCGGCCTGTCGCAGACCCAGTCGCGCCGCCTGGCGACCATCGACATCCACGACCATGAAACCTCGGAAGTTCGGATCATCCGCCTCGACGATGCCGACGGCACGGTGCATCTGATCGCCGCGCGCCAGGAAGGCGTCCAATATGAGATCGAGCATCGCCCCCTGCCCGGCGGGACGGACCAGCTGCTGATCCTGACCAATCTCGACGACGCCGAGGACTTTCGCATCATGACCGCGCCTCTGGCGAAGCCGGATCAGGTGACTTCGGCGCAGGCGACTTCGGCCCAGACGTCCTGGCGCGACCTCATCCCGCATAAGCCGGGCCGCTATATTCTCGATATCGTGCTGCTGGCGGATTGGCTGGTTCGGCTCGAACGTGAGGACGGCCTGCCTCGCATCGTGATCCGCTCCTTGTCGAGTGGCGAGGAACACGCCATCGATTTTGCCGAGGAAGCCTATTCCCTGTCACTCGACGGCGGCATGGAATTTACGACCGACCAGATCCGCTTCGTCTATTCCTCGATGACCACGCCGGCCGAGACCTATGACTACGACATGCGCTCGCGCGAACGCATCCTGCGCAAACGACAGGAGGTTCCGTCCGGGCACGATCCCCAGCTTTATGTCACGCGCCGGGTCTTCGCCCCAACGGCGGATGGCGAAAGCGTGCCGATCAGCCTGCTCTATCGCAAGGAAACAGCGCTGGATGGCTCGGCACCGCTCCTACTCTACGGTTATGGCGCCTATGGCCTGTCCATGCCGGCCCAGTTTTCCACCAATGCCCTATCGCTGGTCGACCGCGGCTTCGTCTATGCCATCGCTCATATCCGCGGCGGCACGGAGAAAGGCTGGCGCTGGTATCGCGAGGGCAAGCTCGCAAAGAAGCCGAACACCTTCCAGGATTTCGTCGCGGCCGGCAGTTATCTGGCCGAGCGCGGTTTTACGGCCCGCAAGAGAATCATAGCCCATGGCGGTTCGGCCGGCGGCATGCTGATGGGGGCGATCGCCAATCTCGCCCCCGATCTGTTCGGCGCCATCGTGGCGGAAGTGCCCTTCGTCGATGTGCTTACCACCATGCTCGACGACAGCCTGCCCCTCACCCCGCCGGAATGGCCCGAATGGGGCAATCCAATCGAAGACGAGGCAGCTTTCCGCACAATTCTCTCCTACAGCCCGGTCGACAACGTGACCGCACGCCCCTATCCGCCGATTCTGGCGCTCGCCGGCCTGACCGATCCGCGCGTGACCTATTGGGAACCGGCCAAATGGGTGGCAAGGCTGCGAGAGAAGAACCCGCACGGCAATCCGGTAATCTTCAAGGTGAACATGGATTCAGGCCATGGTGGGGCTTCCGGGCGTTTCGAACGGCTGAAGGAAGTGGCTCTGGTCCAGGCCTTCGCCCTGCAGACGATGGGCGCGGCATGACTTGCCCCCCGCCCGGTAGGCACAGTTTTGTCCGGCCGGGCGGGCTTGAGCAGGCTTGCATAAAATCATGCCAATCATTCTACCAAATCTGTTCCCTTCCAGGACCATCCCGCTTAAGTTTGCCCGCCGACGGTGCATCGGCCTTTCCGTCCGCTCCGGCGGCGGCGGGCTTGTGACCGCCACCCATTCATTCGGCTCCCGCCCGGATGACTGCGAGGTCTTCGATCTCGTGGCAACCGTTGGGAACACAAGAGGGGCGGGCTGCGTTTTGTAGCCATGCCCGTCGCCATCATGCCACTTCATGAGGAACACCATGTCCTTCACGCTTCCCGAACTGACCTACTCCTATGATGCCCTCGCGCCCTATATGTCGCGCGAAACGCTGGAGTTCCATCACGACAAGCATCACCTTGCCTATGTGAACAATGGCAACAACCTGCTCAAGGGCACGGAGTGGGAAGGCAAGAGCCTCGAGGACATCGTCAAGGGGTCCTTCGGCAAGAATGCCGGCCTGTTCAACAATGCCGGCCAGCACTACAACCATCTGCACTTCTGGAAGTGGCTGAAGCCGAATGGCGGCGGTGCGATCCCGGGCAATCTCGAAAAGGCCATCGTCGACGGCCTCGGCTCGGTGGACAAGGCCAAGGAAGAGTTCATCCAGGCCGGCGTCACCCAGTTCGGCTCTGGCTGGGCCTGGCTCGCCGTCAAGGACGGCAAGGTCGTCATCGCCAAGACACCAAACGGCGAGAGCCCGCTGGTACATGGCGCCACCCCGATCCTCGGCGTCGACGTCTGGGAACATTCCTATTACATCGACTACCGCAACCGCCGCCCCGATTATCTCAAAGCCTTCGTCGACAGCCTGGTGAACTGGGAATATGTCGCCGAGCTCTATGAAGCAGCGGTGAAGTAAGCAGTTCCGGAGCGCCAATCGGATCGATTGACGCTCCGCCCCTAGCAGAGATCGTGCTGCGCTTCCCGGCAATCCATCGGGTCGCAAGGCGTCTTCCGGCAGATCTGTCGAGAATCCGAGGGCGGAGTTTTCTCCGCCCTTTCGTATTTTTGGAGATTTCGCTGCCAACCGGCCTCATCCGGCGATCAGCCCTGCCCTATTTTTTGCACAAAGTCTGAATGCCAAATCTAGGGGGTATCCAGTAATCATCTGATATCGTTTGGCTTTCCAAAAATTTGGTATCGGGACACCTGCCATCGCCACGCATGGCTCGCTTAGCAGCCATGCAAACTCAGCAATTGTTTATTGTGCGGCGCACACTAAACTAATCCTCATCAAACGGCGCGGAACTTGTTCCCCGTTTGATAGCCCTCCTTGGGCGTTTCCTCCCTAGACTTGGGCCGCAGCGCAAGCTGCGGCCTCTTTCTTTTCAGGGGACTTTGACGCAATTGGCGAGAATCACAAAGTCAGGCCGAAACAAGCGGGAGAGCGAACCAGCGTCCATCTCGGACATACTCGGCACGCACGGTGGCTTCTCCACCGAAAATCCATCCCGCCATCACCCTCTAGCAACCTTTTCAAGGCGATAGTGCCTGTTCCCGCCGTTCAAAGCCGCGTATAGGGCGGAGCGGTTGTCACGATAGGCCCTCTCCTTGCTGAAGAACATTCTTTCCATCGGCGCCTGGACCATGGTGTCGCGCGTGACCGGTTTTGTCCGGGACGCCATGATGGCCGCCCTGATGGGAAGCGGCCCCGCGGCGGAGGCCTTCATCGTCGCCTTTCGCCTGCCGAATAATTTCCGCGCCATCTTCGGCGAAGGGGCCTTCAACGCCTCCTTCGTGCCGGCCTACACCAGGGTCCACCAGCAGGACGGCGATGACGCCGCGCGGCTGTTCCAGGGGCGGATCGTCTCGATATTGTTGATCTCGCAGGTGATTCTGCTGGGATTGGTGCTGATCTTCACACCTCAATTCGTCGGCTTGAATGCGCCGGGCTTCGAGGGCGAACGCTTCGATCTCGCCGTCACGCTCACCCGCATCACCTTTCCCTATCTCATCCTGATCACCCTCGCCACGCTCTATGGTGGCGTGCTCAATGCCGTCGGGCGCTTCACAGCCGCCGCGGCAGCGCCAATCCTGCTCAATGTAGCGATGATCGCCACCCTCCTCGCGCATCACTGGTTTCCGACCACCGCCCACGCCGCGGCCTGGGGCCTCACCGTCTCCGGTGTTCTGCAGCTCGGCTTCATGCTGTGGGCAGCGCACCGGGCTCGTGTCCTTGCTACGCCGGAGCCGATACGGCTCGACGCGCCGGTGAAAGCCTTCTTCAAGGCGCTGGGGCCGGCCACCATCGGCTCGATGGGTACGCAAATCGCCATCTTCGCCGACACCATCATCGCTTCGCTGCTGTCGGCCGGTGCGGTGGCGGCGCTTTATTATGCCGATCGCATCAATCAATTGCCGCTCGGCATCATCGGCATCGCGGCCGGCACGGTGATCCTGCCGCAGATGAGCCGGCTTCTGGCGGCCGGACAGGTCGAGGAAGCGCACGCCGCGCAACGGCGCACCATCTTCCTGACCTGGCTGCTGGCCGCGCCTTTTCTCGCCGGTTTTCTTGCCGTTCCCGATCTGATCATGCGCGCGCTGTTCATGCGCGGCGCTTTCACGGCCGCCGATGCCGAGGCGGCCTCCAGTGCCCTTCTCGCCTATGGCGCGGGCCTGCCGGCCGTGGTGCTGATCCGGTCGGCCGTGGCCAGCTTCTACGCCCGCGGCGATACGGCGACGCCGCTCTGGGCCTCCCTCACCGGCATCGGCGTCAACATCCTTCTGAAGATCATCCTGATGGGACCGCTGCAGCAGGCGGGCCTTGCCCTGGCGACCTCGCTCGGCGCCTGGGTTAATCTCGGCATCCTGGCTGCCCTGGCTAGCCGCCGCCACTTCATGCATCTCGACCGCCGCCTCTATGCCATGCTGGCCTGCGTCGCCCTGGCGACCGTTACCGCCGGCTTGGCGATGTATGCGGCGGCCACAGGCCTGGTGCCGCTCCTGGCCGGGCTTTCGCATGTCGGCGACATCGTCAGCCTCGCGCTTGTCGGCATCGTCGGGGCCGCTTTCTACGGCGCCACGGTCTACTTCGCCTTCGGTACGGCGGGCATGAATTTCAAAAGCGCGTTACGACGCTGATGCCGATGCCGTCGAAGCGGTCCATGCGCATCAGGGCTTCGGGTGCCTCGTCGAGGCCGATGCGGCTGCCGACCAGCTTCTGAGGCGCCAACTTGCCAGCGGCGATCATGTCGAACATCGCCTGGTAGCGAAAAGCCTGCATGCCATGGCTGCCGAGGATCTCGAGTTCATAGGCGATCACCCGATCCATCGGAATGGCCGGCCTGGCATGGTCGCCCAGCATCAGGCCGACCTGAATGTGACGACCGCGCCGACGCAGATTACCAATCGAATTGACGCTGGTGACGGGATGACCGAGCGCGTCCAGAGAGACTTGCGCGCCGCCTCCCGTAAGATCGCGGACCGCGGCTACGACATCCTTGGTCTGCGCCGCATTGATCGTCGCCACCGCACCTAGTTGGCGGGCGAAATCCAGCTTTTCCTCGGTCAGGTCGATGGCCACGACATTGGCGCCGACGGCGCTTGCGATCATGATCGCCGACAACCCGACGCCGCCACAGCCATGCACGGCGACCCAGTCGCCTGGCCGGACCCGGCCCTGGTCGACCACCGCCCTGAAGGAGGTGGCAAAGCGGCAGCCCAGGCTCGCCGCCGTCGCCGAATCGAGGGTTTCGGGCAGCTCGACCAGATTGGCGTCGGCGAAATCGAGCGCAACGAATTCCGCGAAAGACCCCCAGCCCGTGAAGCCGGGCTGGAACTGCTGTTCGCAAACCTGCTGGTTGCCGCCGGCGCATTCGCGGCAACGGCCACAGCCCGCAACGAAAGGCACGGTAACGCGCTGCCCCGCGCGCCAGCGCCCGACCCGGCTGCCCACCGCCACGATGGTGCCCGCCAGTTCATGGCCGGGCACATGGGGCAGCACGATATCGGGGTCGTGCCCCATCCAGCCATGCCAGTCGCTGCGGCACAGGCCGCTAGCCTCGACCTTGACGACGACGCCTTCCGGCGCCGGGGTCGGATCGGGCACGGTCTGTACTCTCGGCGGCTGCCCGAATTGTTCGAAGACGACGGCTTTCATGATCGACCCGCATCACATGTCGCGAAAGGGTGACAGGGCCGGCCTCGTACCGGCCCTGATCAAGATGACCCTTATTTGGCGAGTGCGTCGAGAATGCGCACCCAGGAGCGAATGCCCTTGTGGAAGCTGCGCACGTCGTATTTCTCGTTCGGCGAGTGGATCTGGTCGTCCTCCAGGGCAAAGCCGATCAGGAGCGAATCGATGCCGAGGATGCGCTGCATGTCGCCGACCACCGGGATCGACCCGCCCGACCCGATCATTGGCGCCGTGCGGCCCCATTCTTCCGCCAGTGCCGCGCGCGCCTTGGCCAGCGGTTCGCTGTCCGTCGGTACGGCGATCGCCGGTCCCATGCCATGCGACTGGAATTCGGCCTTGCAGTCCGCCGGCAGGCGATCGGTCACGAATTTGCGGAAGGCAGCCTGCACCTTTTCGGGTTCCTGGCCCGCCACGAGGCGGAACGAGACCTTGGCGAAAGCCTGCGCGGCGATCACCGTCTTGGCGCCTTCGCCCTCATAGCCGCCACTGATGCCGTTGACGTCACAGGTCGGACGCACGGTGATCTGCTCGAGCACCGTACGGTCCTTTTCTCCCGCCGGCACCTTCAGGCCGACTTCGGCCAGATAGGCCTCGCCATCGAAATCGAGGGCACCCCACTCGGCCTTCACCGCGTCCGGCAATTCCTTCACGCCGTCATAGAAACCCGGCACGGTGACGCTACCATTATCGTCATGCAGGGCGGCCAGAATCTTCGACAGCACCCGGATCGGGTTCTGGGCAGCACCGCCATACATGCCAGAATGCAGGTCGCGGCTGGCCGCCTTGATGGTGACTTCCTCATAGACCATGCCGCGCAGCATGGTGGTGATGGCAGGGGTATCGCGGTCCCACAGGTCGGTATCGCAAACCAGGCAGAAATCGGCCTTCAACTCGTCCCTATTCTCCTTGAGGAACGGCACGAGGCTGCGCGAGGACGATTCTTCTTCGCCCTCCAGGAAGACCGTCACGTCGACGGGCAGTTCCCCCTGGGTCTCGATCAAGGCGCGACAGGCCTCGATGAAGGTCATCACCTGGCCCTTGTCGTCGGAAGCCCCCCTGGCGACGATGATGTCGCCATGCGGGCCGGGCTTGCGTACCGGCTCGAACGGCTTGGTGTGCCACAGATCGAGCGGATCCGGCGGCTGCACGTCATAATGGCCATAGAACAGCACATGCGGCACGCCGGCCTTGCCGGTGCGGCGATGCCCCACCACCATGGGATGGCCGATCGTCTTGCGAGGCGAGGCATCGAAGCCGACGTCCCTCAGGGCCGCGGCCGCCCATTCGGCAGCTTTCTGGCAATCGCCGGCATAGGCGCTGTCGGCGGAGATCGAGGGGATGCGGAGAAATTCGAACAGCCGGTCGAGGCTGGCATCGAGTGCCTTGTCGGCAGCATCGAGCGCTTTATTGATGTCAGACATGGGCCTTAACGATGCGGGTGAGAAAGCGCCAAGCTAGCGCGCCTTGCCCACTCTGGGTAGGGCCGACTTGCCACTCAACGTCGTTTTCGGCCTATAACTTTGCCCTCCCCTCGTAAGGGGAGGGCAACAGCATGGTCAGCTCGCAAGGCTCCGCATCCGAGCGGTGAGCCGCGTACGCTGAATCATCGATCCCACCCGCCGATAGATCTGCCGCGGCGACACCGGCTCGGTCAGCACGGCATCGAAACCAGCTTGAGTGGCGGTCAGAAGCGCGGAACGGTTGGGCTGGTTTGCGATCAGCAGAATCGGCACTTCGCGCAACTCGCCCCCTTCATCCTGGCTGAGTGCGCCCAACAACGCAAAGGCATCGGCAAGCACCGGCAGTGCGATCACCACACCCAGTGGCGGATCCCGGCGCGCCATCTCCAAAGCATCCACGATGCCCGAAGCAAGTCTGACTTTGGTCATACCGAAATCCAGGAGGTTCTCGCGCCAAAACTCGGCAACCTCCTGGTTTGGATTGACCACCAAAACATCGGCAGATTGTATTACTTTTCTATTCGAACGATCATTCAGTATAGATGCGCCATCCATCGCCCAAGAGCCTCCAGCAATCGCGCTTCAAAAGCTCATACGCCAAGGGTACCCAAACGTATATGCTGATCCAATACCTCACCAGGAGGGCTAGGAATGCAATACGGGAAATTTGACGTAGGCGACCCGAATAACGGTGTACCGGTAGTACTTATATACTGACTCTTCAGCTATGACGTTGCGACGACAGGCCCTAGCGCCGCGAACGCCCGCCAAGAACGCCCCTAAGAATCGCCTGGGTAATCTCACGACCGGCCGTGGTGGCGATGGTGCGCGTGACGGAGCGGACCACAGCCTGCGACGTCGTCATACGACCGGACGAGCGCCCGCCACCACTACCCGAACCGAACACGCTTCCCAAGACGCTGCCGAGAAAACCGCCCCCCTCCTCCGCCGGCTCGGCAGGTGCAGCCTCCTCGGTCACGCGACGCTGCAGCATTTCGAAGGCGGATTCGCGATCGACCACGGTTTCATATTTGCCGCGCAGCGAAGAGGCCTGCTGGATCGCCTGGCGTTCGGCTGGCGAGATGGCGCCCACCCGTGCCGCCGGAGGCAGGATGAGGGCCCGCTGCACGATCGATGGCACGCCATTGCCTTCGAGGAAGGACACGAGGGCCTCGCCCTTGCCGAGCTCCGAGATGACCTTGGCGGTATCGAGGTCGGGATTGGGGCGGAAGGTCTCCGCGGCGGCCTTGACCGCCTTCTGATCACGCGGCGTGAAGGCGCGCAGGGCATGCTGCACGCGATTGCCGAGCTGGCCGAGCACGGTGTCGGGCACATCGAGCGGATTTTGGGTGACGAAATAGATGCCGATGCCCTTGGAGCGGATCAGGCGCACGACCTGCTCGATCTTCTGCAGCAGCGCCGGCGGCGCATCGGTGAACAGGAGGTGCGCTTCGTCGAAGAAGAACACCAGCTTGGGCTTGTCGAGATCACCGACCTCGGGCAATTGCTCGAAGAGTTCGGACAAGAGCCAAAGCAGGAAGGTGGCGTAGAGCTGGGGCGCCATCATCAACTTGTCGGCCGCCAGGATGTTGATGGTGCCACGTCCCCTGGCATCGAGCAGGCCGATATCGGCGAGCGACAGAGCAGGCTCGCCGAAGAATTTATCGCCTCCCTGTTGCTCCAATGCCAGAAGCTGACGCTGGATCGCTCCCACCGTCGTCTTGGAGACATTGCCATAGGTCTTGATCAGTTCGGCCGCCCTGTCGGCCATATCAGCCAGCAGCGCCTGAAGATCCTTGAGATCGAGCAGCAGCAAGCCCTGGTCGTCGGCAAGCTTGAAGGCGGCGTTGAGCACCCCCTCCTGGACGTCGTTGAGTTGCAGCATCCGGGCGAGCAGGAGCGGCCCGACATCGGAGACGGTCGCGCGGATCGGCATGCCCTGCTCACCGAAGACGTCCCAGAACTGTACGGGAAACTGGTCGGGCTCATAGGTGATGCCGACATCGGCGGCGCGTTTGACGATGAAGTCCTTGGCTTCGCCGCGCTGGGACACGCCGGACAGGTCCCCCTTGATGTCGGCGGCGAAGACGGGCACGCCGCGTGCCGAAAACCCTTCGGCCAGAACCTGCAGGGTCACCGTCTTGCCGGTTCCTGTCGCCCCGGTGATCAACCCATGGCGGTTGCCGAAGGCCAGCGCGAGATATTGGGGCTCTGCGCTCTTGGCAACGAAAATCCGGCTCTGATCGGTCATCTCTTCCTGTCCTGAACGGTCAAATCGCGAGGCGAACCATACCCGCCCACGCCACATATCGCTACGGGCAACGGCTTGAGGAAGTGTTACAAGTATTTAAAGCCACGGCCTTGATCTCCATGGCAAAATGCGAAACAGAGAAGAGCGGTTTGCCTATCGTGAATCCTTGGTGGCATCCGCGTCACGTCAGGGAGAAGAAAGATGGAAGAGCTGGTCGCCCAACTGGGTGCTAAAATTGGCGTGAGCCCCGAAGTTGCGACGCAGGCTATCGGCGCCGTGCTTGCCTTCCTGGAGCGGGAAGGACCTGCCGACGCGGTATCGAAGCTGGTCGATTCGATCCGTGGCGCGCGTGAAGTCACCAACGAGGCCATGAATGCCCAGAGCGGCGGTTTCATGGGCATGCTGGCCGGCATGGTCGGCCATGTTGGTGGCGGCATCGCCGGCCTCGGCGGCCAGCTGATGGCCCTCGGCCTCGACCTCAACCAGATCCAGACAATCGGCAAGGAACTCTTCGCCTATGCCGAGAAGGAAGCCGGCCCCGAAGTGGTCGGCAAGATCGTCGCCGAGATTCCCGAACTCGGGCAGTTCGTCTGAACCATGGCAGAGGCGGGTGCGGACGAGGCCCGTTGGCGCGAAGCCGTCGCCGGTGTGCTCAAGGGAGCCTCCTTCGAGGACAGACTGACGAGCCTGCTGCCAGACGGCGCACGCCTGCAGCCCCTCTATGCCCGCATGGCCGGCGCCCTGCCCATTCCCGGGCGGCCGCCGGCTGCACCCTGGACCGTGGTTCAGCGAGCCGACCATCCGGACGTCGCTGCAGCCAACACCCAGCTTCTCGAGGATCTGGAAGGTGGCGCCGGCGGGATCGTGCTGGCGACAGCCCATAGTCCGTTCGCGCGCGGCTTCGGCGTCGCGGTCAATGCCATGAACGCCTTGGACGGCCTGCTGGCGGGCGTCCTGCGCAATGCAATCGAGATTCGCATCGAAGCCGGCCCGCAAACGCTCGAGATTGCGCGCTGGCTCAGCGAAATCGAAGGTGGCACCGTCCATTACGGCTACGATCCGATCGGCCTGCTCGCGACCACAGGCACCTTGCCGACGGCATGGCCTTCCACCGCTTCGGTTCTCGCCAATCATCGGCAGGGCGGCACGGTGCTGACAGCCGATGGCCGACCCTTCCATGAGGCGGGCGCAACCCCGGGGCTCGAGCTCGCCAGCTTGCTGAGTTCGGCCCTGTCCTATCTGCGCGTGCTGGAAGCGACCGGGCTACGCCTCGAAGAAGCACGTCACTGCATCGGCTTTACCATTGCTGCCGACCAGGAAGCCTTCACCACCATCGCCAAGCTTCGGGCCTTGCGTTTGCTCTGGCAGCAGATCGAGGAAGCCTGCGACCTCGCTCCAAACCCCATCCATATCCACGCGGAAACCGCCTGGCGCATGCTGAGCCGGCGTGATCCGGCCACCAACATGCTGCGCAACGGGCTGGCCACGGCGGCCGCTGGGCTCGGCGGTGCGGACAGCATCTCCACCCTGCCCTACACGGCCGCAAACGGCCTGGCCGATGCGCACACGCGGCGCATCGCCCGCAATTGCCAGCACGTCCTCATCAGCGAAGCCAATCTGCACCGCATCGCCGATCCGGCCGCCGGTTCCGGCGGGCTGGAAGCGCTGACACAGGCGCTGTGCGAAGCGGGCTGGTCCCAGTTCCAGGCCGTCGAACGCCAGGGCGGCATCATCAATGTGATCCAGTCGGGCTGGCTGCAGGAGGAGATCGAGAGGCTACGTCCCCCGATCAGCACCATCATCGGTGCCAGCAAATATACCTTGGCCGAAGAACCCGCCATTCCCGTGTTGCGACCGTCTCCCGATCCAGCCACACCGCCTGCCCCGGCCTTGAACCGCCAGCGTAATGCCATGCCCTTCGAGGTCACGGCGGAGAGCACGGCAGGAGGCACCTTATGAGCCGCATCCCCGATTTCTCTACGCTCGCCTTCCGGCGCCCTGTGCCAGGACCGCTCCTCACCGGCGAAGTCTGGCAGACGCCCGAGGGCATCGACATCAGGGCGGTGCACGGAGAGAGCGACCTGATCGGGCTGCAGGCGGTCGAGTCCTGGCCGGGCCTGGCACCCTTCCTACGTGGTCCCTATCCGACCATGTATGTCCAGCAGCCCTGGACCATCCGCCAATATGCCGGCTTCTCCACCGCCGAGGAGTCCAACGCCTTCTATCGCCGCAACCTCGCGGCGGGCCAGAAGGGCCTCTCGATCGCCTTCGATCTCGCCACCCATCGCGGCTATGATTCCGACCATGCGCGCGTGACCGGCGATGTCGGCATGGCCGGCGTCGCGATCGATTCCATCATCGACATGCGCACTCTGTTCCAGGGCATTCCGCTCAACGAAATGTCGGTGTCGATGACCATGAACGGCGCCGTGCTGCCGATCCTGGCGCTCTATATCGTCGCGGCCGAGGAACAGGGTGTTTCGCCCGACAAGCTGGCGGGGACCATTCAGAACGATATTCTGAAGGAGTTCATGGTCCGCAACACCTATATCTACCCGCCCGGCCCCTCCATGCGCATCGTCGGCGATATCATCGCCTATACCGCGCAGAATATGCCGAAGTTCAACGCGATCTCGATCTCCGGCTACCACATGCAGGAAGCCGGCGCGACACAGGACCTGGAGCTCGGCTACACCCTGGCCGACGGTGTCGAATATATCAGGGCCGGGCTGAAGGCCGGACTCGACATCGACCATTTCGCCCCGCGCCTGTCCTTCTTCTTCGCCATCGGCATGAACTTCTACATGGAGGTGGCCAAGCTCCGTGCCGCCCGGTTGCTGTGGACGCGCCTGGTGCAGCAGTTCAATCCGAAGTCCCAGAAATCCCTCGCCTTGCGCACGCATTGCCAGACCTCCGGCTGGTCGCTGACGGCGCAGGATGTCTACAATAACGTCACCCGCACCCTGATCGAGGCGATGGCGGCCACGCAGGGCGGCACCCAGTCCCTGCATACCAATGCCCTCGACGAGGCCCTGGCGCTGCCGACGGATTTCTCGGCCCGCATCGCCCGCAATACCCAACTCGTGCTGCAGCAGGAGAGCGGCACCACGCGGCTGATCGATCCCTGGGGTGGTTCCCACGCCATCGAGAACCTCACCGCCGACCTCGCCGCCAAGGCCTGGCAGCATATCGAGGAGGTAGAGGCCATGGGCGGCATGGCCAAGGCGATCGAAGCCGGCCTGCCCAAGTTGCGCATCGAGGAAGCCGCCAGCCGGACCCAGGCCCGCATCGACGCCGGCGAGCAGGCCGTGATCGGCGTCAACGTCTACAAGCCGCAGTCGGAACCGGCGATCGAACTGCTCAAGGTCGACAACTCAGCCGTGCGAACAGCTCAGATCGCCAAGCTCGAGCAGTTGAAGGCCGAGCGCGATCCGGCGGCCTTGGAGCAGGCCCTGGACGCCCTGAGCAAGGGCGCGGAAGGCGATGCCAACCTCCTCGCGCTTGCGGTCGATGCGGCCCGGGCCAGGGCGACCGTCGGCGAGATCTCCTCGGCACTCGAAAAAGTGTTCAGCCGCCATAAGGCTGAGATCCGCGCCACCTCCGGCGTCTACAAGGCGGCGATGAGTGGTGGCGGCATCGAGAAGGTGCAGCAGAAGACTGCGGTCTTCCGCGAGGAAGAAGGCCGCCCGCCCAGGATCCTGGTCGCCAAGATGGGGCAGGACGGGCACGACCGCGGCCAGAAGGTGATCGCCTCGGCTTTCGGCGATCTCGGTTTCGAGGTCGATATCGGGGCCCTCTTCGCCACGCCTGAGGAAGTCGCCAGGCAGGCTGCCGACAAAGACGTCCATATCGTCGGCGTCTCCTCCCTTACCGCCGGGCATCTCACGCTGGTTCCGGCTTTGCGCAAGGCTCTGGTGGCCGAGGGCCGGCCGGATATCATGATCGTGGTGGGCGGCGTGGTACCCGAACATGATTTCGAGGCCCTCTATGCGGCGGGTGCCCAGGCGATCTTCCCACCTGGCACGGTCATCACCGAAGCCGCCAGCAGCTTGCTCGACGAATTGCTGAGCCAGCTGCGCCATCGTCACCATAACAAACCGCGCGATGGCCGGTAGGTTCGGCCCGAAAGGACCGAGTGCCCCGTGCAGGTCGACGGCTCACAACCGCCCAAGCCCGCCCGCGGGCCCAACCTGCCGAGGCCGCAGCAGGATTTGGCTCGTCACGATTTTGCGGAAATCGCACTCAACTCTTCGAGGTCGAGGTCACGTTCCAGTTCGTGCAGCGTCTCGTTGTCGATCTTGCCAGCGCGGTGGAGACGTATGAGTTCGTTGCGCCCGGTGGCGATCGCGGCCAGCACGACATCGAAATGGGCATGCAGTCCCGGCGTAAAGTCTTCCGTGCGCTCGGCATAATCGACGATCATCGTCGCCCGGCGCTGGTAGCGTTCCAGCAACCGGGGATGAATGAGCGTACCCTCGCTGTCATAGGCAAGCTGCTGGATGGTGACCAATTGCTTCTGCGCCATGGCGGATTCGGCTTGGGCCATGGTAAGGCGCGCCCGTTCCGTCTCCGGCTCGACCGGCTTCACCCAGCCGATCACGCGCCCGAGGGTCGTGCCCTGCACGAGCACCGTTCCCAGGATGACGGCGAACGACGTCACCAGGATGAAATCACGACCGGGGAACCCTTCCGGCACGCTCAACGCCAGGGCCAAGGTGACGACGCCCCTCACACCCGCCCAGCTCAGCACGATGGCGCCGGGGATGCCAAGCGGCTTGTAGCGATCGACGCCCAACACCTCGCAAAGCCGGATCACCAGATCCGAACCGAACACCCAGGCAAATCGCGCCAGGGTGAGCGCCAGCAGGATCACGAGAATGGGCACGGCCATCGTTTCGAACACCACGCCGAAACCGCCGCCCCGTTCCACCACACCGCGCAGGGTGAAACCGATCAGGATGAAGACCGCCGCCTCCATCAGGAAAATCATCACGGACCAGAACGAGGTGCCGCGCATGCGTACCGAGGCCGAAAACACGGTGTGCTGATACCAGCCGGCAATCAGGCCCGTGGTGACCGTGGCGATGACGCCGGAGACATGGAACATCTCACCCAGCAGATAAGACGACCAGGACAACAGGCACGTGGCAGCGATGATCAGATATTCGTCACCGAGGCGGCGGGCGAGCAGCACCCATGCCGCGCCGGCGGCAATGCCGATAAGAACGCCTCCCAATGCCAACAGGAAGAACTCGCCGACCGCGTCCACCGCGTTGAAGGCACCCGTAACGCCGGCCGCGATGGCGAAGCGGAAAAGCACCAGGCCGCTCGCATCGTTGAACAGGCTTTCGCCCTCGAGCAGGATCTGCAGGCGCCGAGGCAGTTTCACCCGCTGCAGAATGGCACGAGCGGAGACGGCGTCGGGCGGCGAGACGATCGCTCCCAGTGCAGCGCATGCCGCCCAGGGCAAGGACGGGAATACGAGATGGGTCACCACGGCCACGACGACGCAGGTGAAGACCACCGCCCCGACCGCAAGCGAGGCAATGCCGATCATGTGGCGTCGCAACCGCCCGAGCGCGATAAACCAGGCCCCGTCCATCAGGAGTGGCGGCAGGAAGATGACGAGCACCAGGTTGGGATCGAGCGCGATGGCGGGCAGGCCCGGCAGAAAGGCGAGCGATGCTCCTCCGGCAAGCAGCGCGACGGATGGCGGCAGCCCCAGCTTGTGCGCAGCAAAGTGCAGGACGATGATCGCCAGGAACATCGCGATCACCAGTTCGAACAGGTGAATAGGGTCCATCAGCCTTTGCCCCCATTTGGCTTTTCCAGACCCTATAACGTCATGTCAGAAATGAAAGCCGGCGTTTCAGCACAAATGCCGGGTTGATGAGACTGCTCCTATCTTTGCCTCTCATTCCGAGGAGCACGGCCAGGACGAGCGAGACGCGCCAATCCTTCCCCGATTTCGGGGAAGGTGGCGATGCGAAGCATCGACGGAAGGGGGAGAGTGGTTCAAATCGAGCAATAAGAAGCTCTGTGGCGCCACTCTCCCCCACCCGGCCCTTCGGGCCATCCTCCCCGCAAACGGGGAAGGATTGGCGCGCTCAATTCTGAAATCGCGCCTTGTTCAGCCCGATGACGATATCGCTCCCCTCCCCGCTCAGCGCGGAGCGGTGACGATCACGTTCCAGGAACCCGGCATCAGCCTGGCCTGCAGGCGATCTCCCTCCAGGCTCACCTTCTCGATTGGAGCCGGTGCGACGGTGTCCTGGGCGTCCTTGGTATTGACAGCCTTCATGTTGGGATGGTGGATCTGCAGCGCCTCCACCACCTGGCGGTTGCCGCCGAAGCCTCGCAGCAGGACTTCGAGATCCATCGGCTCGCCGAGATGACGGTTCAGGGCGAAAATGGTGACCTGGCCGGTCGCCTCGTCCTCGGTGACGCAGGCATGGAGGTAGGGAATTTCCGGCGCTGTCTTGCCGGCATAGAAGGGTGAGGAGATCAGCGAGCGCAGCACGCGACCATGGGCATGGCGCGCCGTCAGCGCGAAGGGATGGAAGATGGTCTGGCGCCAGGCCGCTCCGCCCGGCTCCGTCATGATCGGGCCGATGATGTTCACGAGCTGGGCGATACAGGCGCATTTCACGCGGTCGGCATTGTTGAGCAGGGTGATCAACGCACCGCCCACCAGGAGCGCATCCTCGGTGTTGTAGACCTCCTCGATCAGCGCCGGGTGCTCGGGCCAGCCGGGCTTGCGCAGATGCTCATGCGTGCGCGCCTTGTACCAGACGTTCCACTCGTCGAGGGAAAGCATGATCCTCTTGGGCGAGCGGCGCGTGGCGGCCACGGCATCGGCAATCGCCACCACCTCGCGGATGAAGGCTTCCAGCAGCTCGATATTGCCGAGGAATTCCTCTGTGCTGTCATGCGGGTTCTGGAAATAGGTGTGCAGGGAGATGAAGTCGACATAGTCGAAGCAATGGTCGAGAACCTCGTATTCCCAACGGGCATAGGTGGCCATGTCGCGGTTGGATGAACCGCAGGCCGCCAGCTCGATCGAGGGATCGACCCAGCGCATCACCTTGGCGGTCTCATGGGCGATGCGGCCATATTCGCCCGCTGTCTTGGCGCCGATCTGCCAGGGGCCGTCCATCTCGTTGCCGAGGCACCAGAACTTGATGTCGTGCGGCTTGTCATAGCCGTGGCTCTTGCGCAGTTCCGACAGCTCGGTACCGCCCGGATGGTTGCAATATTCGATGAAGCGCCGCGCCTCGTCATGGTCGCGGGTGCCGAGATTGACGCCGAACATCGGCTCCACCCCGACCTTTCGGGACCAGTCGATGAATTCGTTGGTGCCGAAGGCGTTGGTCTCGGTCGAGAACCAGGCGAGATCGAGCCGGCGCGGCCGCTGCTCGACCGGGCCGACGCCGTCCTCCCAATTGTAGCCGGACAGGAAATTGCCACCCGGATAGCGCACGATGGTGGTGCCGAGTTCGCGGGTCAGCTCGGCGACATCCTGGCGGAAACCCTGGTCATCCGCGGTGGGATGGCCAGGTTCGAAGATACCGGTGTAGACGCACCGTCCCATATGCTCGACGAAGGTACCGAAGATGCGGCGGTCGAGATCGGAGATGATGAAATCGTGATCGACGATCAGGCGGGCGGACGGCATGGCGTAAACTGACCTTTGAACCTGGGAAATGTTTGGCGGGAAAGGGACCCACGGCGGGAGGAGAGCCGTGGGTCCTGGATGTGGCGAAACGCGGCGTTACTTCGCGTTCGCCAGCAATTCGTTGATGCGGGACTGCGCGTCGGCGAGCGCGGCGTCGATCTCCTTGTCGCCGGTCACGCCGGCGGTGACCTCGTCATTCTCGATCTCCTGGATCGCGAATTGGCGCTTCACCGCCGCCGGGCGGGCGGCGCCATTGCTGGTCAGCGGCGCAAGATCGGCCCGATGCGGCAGGGCTTTGAACTCGGCGCTGCCGGCCACGGATTTGCGGATGGGCAGATGGCCGGTGCGTGCCCACTGGAAATCATTGTCCCACAGGAATTTCAGGAACTCGTAGGCCGATTTGCGCTGAGCATCGGTGAGATCGGCCTTGAGGACCACCCAGCTATGCCCGTCGGCCCAGACGCGCGGGCTGCCGGGATAGAGCTGCGGGAAAGGCACCACCGCATAGCCACCGGACAAGGGAGCGCCACTCTTCTTGGATTCCTGGTCGTAGGTATCGACCAGCCAGGTACCGCAGATGAACACGCCCGCATCGCCGGCCGCAAAGCTGGCGACCGAGGCGGCATAGTCCTGCCCCTTGGTGGTGTCACCGTTCTGGTAAAGCGTCTTCAGCAGCGTCGCGGCGTTCTTGGCCTCAGGCGTCGAGAAATTGACCTTGGTCGGGTCGGCGAAGAAATCGGAATTCTGCTGATAGAGCAGCGTATCGAAGGTCCGGGTGAAGAAGGCTCGCTCATTGGCGATGGTCCAGACGAAATAAGGCTTGCCCGTCTTCTCCTTGAACTGCTTGGCCTGAGCCAGCAATTCCTCACCATTCTTGGGCAGGATCGGCTTGCCGGCAGCATCGACGAGCCCAGCCTGCTTGAACAGGTTCAGATTGATGTGCCAGAGCCAGGTATGGGTATCGAATGGCAAGGCATAGGTCTTGCCATCCTTGGTGACGCCGGCCTTGGCAGCGTCGGTGAAGTCGCCGGTATCGACGCCTGCCGTTTTCAAGCCCTCGTCCAGGGGCTCCAGCAGACCGCGCGAGGAATAGTCGCTGATGACGGCCTCATGCATGACCGAGATGGTCGGCGGCTCGCCGGAACGGATGCGGGCAGTAAGCTGGTCGTAACCGGGCCATTCGACGATATCGACCTTGACGCGGGTAGCCTTGCTCTCGGCATTGAACTTGTTGATCAACGCCGTGATGATGCCGCACTCACCATTGGCCTTGGCAACATCCGTCACCGCGCCATAGTCGGCTTCGCAGGCACCGAAGAAGCGTGACACCGAGATCTCGGTCTTGTCCTGGGCGAGGCCGGCCTGCGACGACAGCAGCAAGAGGGCCCCGGCATAGAGCAATCGTTTCAAACCGATCATGCATTTCCTCCGTTTCGGCCGATTTTGTTCAAGGTCGAGCGCGCGGCCGGGACGCGGAACCAGGAGATCTCGTCGGGTTCAGCGGATCGCGGCGCCGGCCACGGCGCGGACGATGTATTTTTGGAAGAACAGGTAGACGATGAAGACGGGCAGCCCGGCGAAGACGGCTTGCGCCATCAGGAAGCCGAGCCCCTCGGATTGGGCGAAATTGGTCTGGGTCGAGGCCATGCCGACGGTAAGGGTGAACATGTCCGGCTTGGTCGCCGAGATCAGCGGCCACAGATAGTCGTTCCAGGCCGACAGGAAGGTGAAGATGCCGAGGGTGGCCTGAGCCGGGATGGTCAGGGGCAGCACCACCCTCCAGAAGATCTTGAAGCGCGAGGCGTTGTCGAGCATTGCCGCCTCGTCGATGTCGCGTGGGATGGCCTTGAAATATTGTGTCATCAGGAAGACGCCGAAGGCATGGGAGAGCCCCGGCAGGATCAGTGCCGGATAGCCATTGTGCATCTTCCAGTCGGTGAACATCTGATGGCGCGCGATGATCACCGCCTGCTCGGGAATGGCGAGACCCAGCAGCACCAGCACGAACAGGATGTTACGGCCCGGAAATTCGGTGCGGGCGAAGCCGTAGCCGGCCAGGGACGACAGCACCAAAGTGCCGATGGTCATGCCGCCGGCCACGATCATGCTGTTGAGCAGCCAGCGGAAGACGCCGGAGGAGGCGAGGATGTCGGTGTAGTTCTTCAACGTGTAGGGCGGATGCAGGACCGTGGCGGTCGAGAGCATCAGCTCCGCATTGGGCTTGAACGAGAGCACGATCACCCAGGCGACAGGAACCAACCAGGCGAAAGCCAGGAGCAGGACACAAGCCAGGATCAGCCTGTCTCCAGCGGTGCGGCCGACGAATTGCTGCGCGCTCGCCATGGCCTAGCCCTCCGCGCGCCGCTGGGCGGCGACATATTGCAGGATCGCAGCGATGGCCATCAACAGGAACAGCACCTCGGAGGCCGCGGCTGCATAGCCGACGTTCCAGCGCTGGAAGCCTTCCTCGTAGATGAACTGCACGATGGGGCGCGATGCGTTGTTGGGTCCCCCCCTGGTGAGGAGCTGGGCCTGGCCGAACAGCTGGAACTGCGCGACGATCTCGTAGATCGCGACGACGACGACACTGCGCCGGATCGAAGGCAGCGTAATCGACCAGAAGGAGCGCCAACGCCCGGCATTGTCGAGCGCGGCCGCCTCATAGAGTTCGCCCGGTATCTGCTGCAAGGCGGCGAGGAAGAGCATCATCGGCAGGCCGATAACCCACCACAGCGTACACAGCGCGATGGCCGGCAAGGCGAGTTCCTGACTGGTGAGGAACTGGATGGGCGGCAGGTCGAAGATCGAGAGGATACCGGCGATCAAGCCCCGGTCCGGCAGATACATCATCTTCCAGATGATGGTGACGATGGTCACCGACAGCACGGAGGTGCCAAAGAAGATCGCCCGCAAGGCGGCACTGCCCTTGCTCTCCCGGTTGAGAGCAAGGGCGAGAGCAAGACCGATGGCGACGAAAACCGGCACGGTCATCAGCACGAAGACGAACGTATTGCTCACCGTGCCCAGGAAGATCTTGTCGGCGAACAGGCGCCGGAAATTCGCCAGGCCGGCAAAGGAGGCCGTCTGGTCGAACATGTCGTATTCCTGCAGGCTGATCCAAATGCCGCGAAACAGCGGATAGACCAAGAGGACGACATAGACGGCAAGAAAAGGCAGGACGAACAGAAGATTGCGCCAGCTCGGCCCGATCGAAGCGCCGGCATAGCGGGGGACGGGTATCACGGTCGCGCCGGAGGGAAGGCTCTGCGTGGACATCGCCCCCTCCTCACGCGGCATGGAAGGCACGGCCGCCATCGTCGAACAGATGTGCGGCCTGCGAATCCATCGAGAAACGGGCCTCGCTCCCTGCGACAGCGGTCGACGCGCCCTTGTCCTCAGCGACCAACGAGGTGCCATCGGGCAGGCGCACATAGAGATGCGTGCGATCGCCGAGGCGCTCGACCACTTCGATCCGGCCTGCAAGAGAGCCCGCCGGATCGACCCGGACGGCCTCCGCCCTGACGCCCAGGCGCAGACTGGCGCCCTGAGGCAGGACCGCGATGGGCACACGGGTGGCGAAGCCGGTGCCATCCGCGAGCCTGGCGGCGGCAAGACCACCCTGCTCGGCGATGGTAACGGGCAGGAAGTTCATGGCGGGGGAGCCGACGAAACGCGCGACGAATTCCGTGGTCGGGCGGGAATAGACCTCCATCGGCGTGCCCACCTGCTCGATCTTGCGGGCATTCATCACCACGATGCGTTCGGCCAGCGTCATCGCCTCGACCTGGTCATGGGTGACGAAGATGGTGGTGGCCTGCACCTGCTGGTGCAGGCGCGCCAGCTCGACGCGGGTGCGCACGCGTAGTGCCGCATCGAGATTGGAAAGCGGCTCGTCGAACAGATAGGCCTTGGGGCTCTTCACCAGAGCGCGGCCGATGGCGACGCGCTGTCGCTGGCCGCCGGAAAGTTGGCCTGGCTTGCGGGCGAGCAGCGGCTTGATCTCCAGGATGCGCGCCGCTTCCTTCACCCGGCGATCGATCTCCTGGCTGGGCACGGCAATGTTGCGCAGGCCGAAAGCCATGTTCTCGTAGATCGTCATATGCGGATAGAGCGCATAATGCTGGAACACCATGGCGACACCGCGAGCGCCCGGGGGAAGCTGGTCGACCCTCTGGCCTCCGATCGAGATCGAGCCACCATCGACGCGCTCCAGCCCCGCGATCATGCGCAGCAAGGTGGATTTTCCGCAGCCTGACGGCCCCAGGAAGGCAATGAATTCGCCCGAGCGGATCTTCAAAGAGAGGTCCGCGATGACGTTCACGGCGCCAAAGGTCTTGGACACCTTGTCGATGTCGATGGCACTCAAGGCCTCTTCCTCCTACCATCTTTTCTTATTATCATCTGATGATAAGATATGAGTAATCGCGGCGCGGTGTCAATCCGTCGCCGAGCCGGATATCGGCAATTTGTAGGAGGATTCATAATTGGCAGGAGGGTTGTTGGGCGCTTTGTTCGCCCCCGATAGCGGTGATAAGAGGTGGAAGGCCTTCCCGGGCACGATCGAAGCTGCCCAAGCGAAGGGCGCCTTCCCGCCCGTGTACGGCCGCGGGCTGGTTTGGAGATGAGTATGTTCGAGCGGGATACCGCCATCAGCACGATGAGTGCGCAGGTCGCGCGCATCATCGGCACCCGCATCACCTCGGGAGAATTTCGTCCCGGCGACACCCTGCCCATCGAGAACGAACTCTGCCAGGCCTATGGCGTCAGCCGCTCGACGGTGCGCGAGGCCGTCAAGAACCTGGCGGCCAAAGGACTGGTCGAGGTTTCCCCCAAGACCGGCACGCGCGTGCTGCCTTTCGCCGACTGGAACCTGCTCGACCAGGACGTGCTGTCCTGGCGCCTCAATGCCCAGTTCGACGAGCGCATCATCGAGGATCTCTATGAAATGCGGAACTGCTTCGAGCCACGTGCCTGCTTCCTGGCGGCGCGGGACGGTTCGGCGGATGATCTGGAACGCATACGGATGCGCTTCTCGGATCTGGTATCCATGCTCGGGCAGCCAGCCTTGGCGGCGGGCGCCGAGACGGAATTCCACCTCGCCATCATGACGGCCACCCATAACGGCCTGTTCGTCACCATTGGGCGGGCGGTCAAGACGGCGCTGAAAGTCTCCTTCGGCCTGACCCAGCGCAGCACCAATGGGCAGGCGCTGGATCTGCAGCCCTATCAGGTCGTCGTCTCGGCCATTCTCGCCCGCAAGGCGGACGAGGCCTCGAGGGCCATGAGCCAATTGCTGGAAATTTCGCGGGCCCGCATGCTGGAGGCCCTGCGCAATGCGCCGCGCGCCATCGAGAAGACGGCCGGGCAATAGACAGCCCCGTCCGACGGTCTGCGGGACAGCGCGCCAAACCTGTGCTTATCTTCCCGGTCGTAGCTGGACAGCGAGGTGAAGTCCGATGATCCGCAGCAAGGAGCTATTCGCCCGCTCCGGTGACGCCGAATGGCGGTTCACGCCCGATGGCAACCGGCGACGCATCCTGGCCTATACCGACGAACTGATGATGGTCGAATTCGCCTTCGAGAAGGATGGCGTGGGCTGGTTGCATTCGCATCCCCACATACAGTCCAGCTATGTCGCCGAGGGACGGTTCGAGGTCACCATTGGAGGAAGAACCGAAACGCTCGCCACCGGCGACAGCTTCATCGTGCCATCCGGCCTCGAACATGGCGTCAAAGCACTCGAGAAGGGCCGCCTAGTGGACTGTTTCACCCCGCACCGCGCCGATTTCCTGGCATGATCCCGCTTTGGCGCGGTTCTTCAACCAGCGCCGAAGACTACTGCTCCGCGTTCTCGATCGCGCGGGCGACCACGGCCCGTACTTCCTCGCGGCTCATGAAGATGTCGTGGTTGATGAAGCCGGAGCCGAAATCGGAGGCATCGACCACCTTCACGCCGGTCTTCTGCAACTCCTCGCTGTCGCCGGAGCCGACGCGCGGCACGCCGCCCGCGAGCTTGGTCGAGATTTCCAGGGCGCGATCGTTCTTGGAGACGATCACCGTCATCTTCGACGACAGCAACGACAGCCGCTTCATCTGGCGACGGAAGAGGTCGAGGTCGACATCCGGATTGGCCAGCACGATGGCGCCGAAATGATTGGGGAGAGAAGCCCCCATGCGATCGGACATCGAGCGCAGGGCTTCCATCATCACCATGCTGCCCATGGAATGGGCGATCAAGTTGATGCGACCGACCTTGGGATCGTTGGCGAGCGCGGTGAGCGTGTCCTCCAAGGCGTCGCGCGACCACATCGCGCTGTCCTTGTCGGTCACGTAGTCCAGCAGCGCCGCACGAGAGGGCCAGGAGAACAGCACCGGTACGCCCGAGAACTTGATGCCATCGACCAGCTTGGCATAGCTCGTCGCCGCGCTGTCGAAGGTCTCGTTATAACCGTGGACATAGACGATGACGTCGCGCCCTTCGGCCTGTGCCGCAAGGGCCGTGGCGGGCTGGTCGCCCGGCAGGGCGCTCACCCCGGCCACAGACCAGCCAGGTGTGGAAACCGGATTGACGGCGGCCAGCAGCGACTTCGACGGCGGATACATCACGAGGCGGGCTGCGGTCGGATCGGAAGCGCGCTTGGCGCCGAACCAAGGCTCCTTGCTGCCGGTCGAATTGCGCGTGGTCATCATCAGCATGGTCATGCCGCCGCGCCAGATGCCGAGCGGGGCGGCGTTGGCCGCCTGATCGTTGGAAGCCGTGTTGGTGAGCACCGGCTTCAAGGACGAGGTTGCGTCGCCAGAATCGTCATCGATCCCGACGCAGCCCGTCAGAACCAAAGCCGAAGCAACCAAAGCGAAGAGCGAGGCGACCCGCATCGAAACCCAATCCCGTTTGCCGAGCTGCTTTCAATGCAGCGCAAGGGGTGAATAGTCAGTGAACAGGCGAAATTGAGGCGACAGCGCCCTCCAGGCAAAAATTTCCCGATTTCATGGCGCTTTCTGCTCAATAGAGGCAAAAATGTCACGCAATCGGCCTATCCGAGAGGTGCCGAACCTTGTGCCCCGCGATGACATCGTGGAGGTTGTGTCGGTGCATTCTAGAGCAAAGCGCGTTTTGGCAGAAACGCCCTCGGCGCGTCTTTGCGATTTGGAGTGAAGCCGTCAAATCGCAAAACGCCATAGGGAAGTTCGTCCAGCCATGTCGGGAAGTGAGAATATCGCCGTAGCCAGATCGGCCGCGCATCATTTTGGTCTTGGCCTAGTATTGCGCGTAAGCTGGGCCGTCTACCGCAGCCAATTCCTGCGGCTCACGCTGCTGGCCCTGGTTGCGGTGCTGCCTCCCCCGTTGATCCTGACTTTCTTCCCCATACCGCAGGATCGCCTCCTCACATCGGTCGAGTATTGGTCGACCCTGCTGCTCAGCCTTGCACTCAGTGCAACGGCCGGAGCGATAACTTGTCTGGGCGTCCGGCAGATCCTGAGCCATCAACCCTTCTCGTTTGGAGCGGCTTTTACGCACGCCCGCCGCAGTTTTCTTGCCCTTTTTGCGACCACGATCATCTTCCTCGGGGCCTTCTATCTCGGGCTCGTCGTCCTGATCATCCCCGGGCTGATGGTGCTCTGCCGTTACTTCGTGGCAGTCCCCGTCTGCGTGGTCGAGCGAACCGGGCCCCTCCAAGCGCTGAAAAGAAGTGCAGAACTGACGAGAGGCTACCGATGGAAATTGCTGATCCTCGGCCTGCTTCTCCTACTTCTTCAAATTGCACCGAGACTGGCCATCAATTTCGAGGAAATCATCGCTGCCTTCCAAGATCCGGGTGCAGCGCCGGATCAAGTCAATTACCTGAAATATGTCGCAACCATCGGCGTCGATGCCTTGTCGACCAGCTTTGCCTTCGTTGCGTCGGCGATGGCCTATTTCCAGCTCCTCCGCGTGAAAGAAGGCGCCGACGTCAGGCAACTGACAACCGTATTCGACTGACCCAAACAAAAAGGGCCGGCGTGGTGCCGGCCCTTCCCGATTCAGCTGTCAGCAGGCGAGCAAGCCTTAGTCGAGGCCACCGAGGCAGACATATTTGGCGTCGATGTAATCCTCGATGCCGTATTTGGAGCCTTCCTTGCCCATGCCGGATTCCTTGACGCCACCGAAGGGAGCGACTTCGGTGGTGATCAGGCCCTCATTGACGCCGACCATGCCGTATTTCAGCGCTTCGGCGACCCGGAAGGCGCGGCCGAGATCCTTGGTGTAGAAATAGGAGGCCAGGCCGAATTCGGTATCGTTGGCCATCCGGACGGCCTCTTCCTCGGTCTCGAACTTGAACACCGGGGCCAGCGGCCCGAAGGTCTCGTCGCGCGCCACCAGCATGTCCGGGGTCACCCCGGTCACCACCGTCGGCTCGAAGAAGGTGTGGCCGAGCGCATGGCGCTTGCCGCCCGCCACCACCTTGCCGCCCTTGGCAACGGCGTCGCTGATATGCTCCTCGACCTTCTCCACCGCCTTCTCGTCGATCAGGGGGCCCTGCTGCACGCCAGCCTCCAGGCCGTTACCGACCTTGAGCGCATTGGAAGCGGCGATCAGCTTCTCGACGAACTTGTCGTGGATGCCTGATTGCACCAGGAAGCGATTGGTGCACACGCAGGTCTGACCGGAATTGCGGTACTTGGCGATCATCGCGCCCTCGATCGCCCGATCGACATCGGCATCGTCGAACACGATGAAGGGAGCGTTGCCGCCGAGCTCCATCGAGACCTTCTTGAGTGTCTTGGCCGACTGCTCGACCAGCAGCTTGCCGATCGGCGTGGAGCCAGTGAAGGTGATCTTGCGCACTAGCGGATTGGAGGTGAGCTCGCCGCCGATGGCACTCGCCGAACCGGTGAGGACGTTGACGACGCCGGCGGGAACGCCGGCCATCTCGGCCAGCACGCCCCAGGCAAGGCCCGAATAGGGTGTCTGCAGGGCCGGCTTGATCACGATGGTGCAGCCGGCGGCCAAAGCAGGACCGAGCTTGCGGGCGATCATCGAAGAGGGGAAGTTCCAGGGCGTGATGGCGCCGACGACGCCGACCGGCTCCTTGGTGACCAGGATGCGGCGTCCCGGCCAGGGAGAAGGAATCACATCGCCATAGACGCGCTGCGCTTCCTCGGCGAACCAGCGCACATAGGCGGCCGAGAACACCACTTCGCCGCGCGCTTCGGCAAGCGACTTGCCCTGCTCGACCGTGAGCAGCACGCCGAGTGCGTCGGCATTAGCCTCGACCAGGTCGGCGAGCTTGTGCAGGATCTTGGCCCGCTCCTTGGCGGTCTTGGCGCGCCAGGCCGGGAAAGCGGCATCGGCGGCGGCGATGGCGCGCGCCGTCTCGTCCTTGCCGCAATTGGGCACGCTGCCGATGAGTTCGCCCGTGGCGGGATTGGTGACCGGCAAGGTCTTGCCGCTATCGGCAGCGATCCATTGACCGTTGACGTAGGCGGCCTCACGCTTGAATTCGAGTGTCTGCGCCAGCTTTTCCAACATGCGCCTTCCTCCGTTATGTCTCTCGCTGGCGCTTAGATAGGCGTTCGGCGCGCGCGGATCAATGTAGAAATGTGATCACATATTCGGGTGTTGCCTCTCCTCGCGAAGCCTGCGATGGAGGCCAAGCAGAATATCCCGATATCGTCGATCCGTGGACGGTATCGGGATATTCTGCAAGCGTTTTAGATCCTGCCTATTCCTCCTGATCCTCCCTGGTCGATCAGGAGGAATAGGCTTGCTGCACATAAAGAAAGCAAGTCGCGATGTCCAATCCCGTCCTGGCCGAACTCATACGCGGCGGTATGGTCGAAAGCCGGCATAGCGGCGCCGTTGCCGTCAGCGATCCCGAAGGCCGCCTTGTGCTTTCACTCGGCGACGTCACTAGGCCCATCTTTCCCCGCTCGGCCGTGAAGGCGTTCCAGGCCCTGCCTTTGCTGGAATCCGGAGCCGCCGACAAGCTCGGCCTCACCGACGCCGACATCGCCCTCGCCGTCTCCTCCCATGGCGGCGAACAGCGCCATGTCGAGACGGCCGCCGCCATGCTGGCCAAGGCCGGCCGCGATGCCGACACGCTCGAATGCGGCGTTCATGCGCCGAGTTTCCGCCCGGCCGCCTGGGCCCTGCTACGCGCCGGCGAGGAGCCTTCGGCCCTGCACAACAACTGTTCGGGCAAGCACGCCGGCTTCATCTGCCTTGCCTGCGCCGGAGATCGCGATCCGCATGGCTACATCGAAGCCGGGCATCCGGTGATGCGCGAGGTGATGGGGGCGGTGAACGAGATGAGCGGCGGCGCCTTCACCGGCGATGGCGTCGGCATCGACGGCTGCTCCATTCCCACCCAGGCCGCGCCGCTGGCCGGCGTGGCACGGGGCTTTGCCCGCTTCGGCACCGGCGCCTATCTCGGCCCCGAGCGAGGGAAGGCCGCGGCCCGCATCCGCCGCGCCGCGGCGGCCGAACCATTCCTGGTTGCCGGCACCAAGCGCTTCTGTACCGAGATCATGACGATCTTCGGCGAGCGAGTCTTCGTGAAGACCGGCGCCGAGGGCGTATTCTGCGCTGCCTTTCCCGAACTCGGTTACGGCATCGCCCTCAAATGCGATGATGGCGGCACCAGAGCCGCCGAGTTGATGATGGCGGGCGTGATCGCCAAGCTGCTGCCCTTGTCCGAAAACGAGGCCGAGGCGTTGAAACGCTTCATCGAACCCGTGCAAAAGAACTGGAACGGCATCGAGGTGGGCAGGCTCCGCCTGGCGGGGGGATTGGCCTGAAGCGGCGCCCTATCGCTCTTCCTCAGGTCGAGGCCGCTTTCTTCCAATCACCCGTGCTGTTCCACCAGCGATTGGGATTCTTGCTGTCATCAAGCCCTTTGGAACGGCTGGACAGGATGGTCTGCAGCCTGATCACCGGCTCCTGGTAGGAATGGGCCTGGAAGATCGCCTCGATCACCCTCTCCGTAATCTCCTGCACATCTGGAAGCTCGAAACAGACTTCCACCACGCCGGGGCGCTGGCGAAGCTTACTTTCGGCGCCGGCCGCCGCCCCTTCCAATGGGCGATAGCGCTCGGTCCCGGGCGCGGATTGATAGGCATTGCTGTCATAGGCCCCCATCGTCAGCGGAGTGATGGCAATGACCGCCGCCATGATACGATCGACATCCTCCACCGGAGCCTGAAACGTCAGAAGGCGCATGGGCACCATCGAAACCGACAATGTCTCGAAACCTGTCATGGCCATCTGCCCTTCCCGCTGGTCGAAGCCGGGACCTTAGTCCGCCGCTGCTGACAACTGCCTGTCAGCATTCTCGGCAGAGAAGGCCCCATGCAAGTCGCTCCCTGGACGGCACTCGCCACGCGTCAGATATCCCGCAAATCAGCACTTGATCTAGAGTGCACTCCAGCAAGTAGCCTCGACGACAGTTCAGGAGTGCAATGAAGGCAGATGAAAATCGGAGAACTGGCGCGCCGCTCGGGATTGTCGGTGCACACGCTTCGCTACTACGAGAAAGCCGGCCTGCTTCCGCCAGCCTTTCGGAACCGTTCGGGCCAGCGGGACTATGACGCCGCTATCCTCAGCTGGATCGAATTCCTCGGCCGCATGAAGGCTGCGGGCATGCCGATCCGGGACATCGCGGCCTATGCGCTCTTGTGGAAGCAGGGCGCCGGTACCGAGGCCGCGCGCCGCGACATGCTTGAGAAGCAAGGCCGGCGGGTGGCAGCCCAGATCGAGGACCTTCAATCCTGTCTCCTTGTAATCCAGCAGAAGATCCTGGACCTGGCTGAACTGGAAAAAGGACGAAAATCATGAGTGCCTATGTCATTTCCGACGTGGTTCCGCAGGACGTGGAAGCCTGGAACGCCTATGTGCGGCTGGCCCCCGCGACGATCGAAAAATATGGCGGCCGCTATCTGGTACGCGGCGGATCGGTGCAAAACATGGAGGGAAACTGGTCGCCGCGCCTGATCGTCCTGGTAGAATTTCCCGACCGGGAGGCCGTCGAGGCCTGGTATGCCTCCCCTGAATATGCCGAGGCCCTGAATTTTCGTGGCAAGGCCCTGAGCAGAAACCTGATCCGGGTGGACGGCGTCGATTGAGCATGCTTCGACGCAAGTCGAAACATTGGCCGACACGGCCTACTAGAACGGGGCGACAAGTCCACGCAACTGGCGGGCCGCCCTGATGCCGAGAAAATTCGCCTATTTCACCGACGCCCATCTCGGGCAAAGGCTCGTCATGGGCGGTGCGATGGACAGCGACAAGATGCGCTATGCCAACGAGCCTGCCGAACACTGGGATCACCTGCGCCAAGTCCTCGACGACATTGCGGCAAGAGACATATCGGACGTGGTCTTCGGCGGCGATATCGGAGCACGCGGCACCGTCCCCGATTTCTTCGAGATTCTGGGATCCTACGATTTCAATTCGAAAATAGTGCTGGGCAACCACGACGACTATGACGCGGTTTCACCCTTCCTTTGCGATCAGACCCATGCCATTCAGGGTAAGGTCTGCTTTTTCGAAGGCGACCCGGCGCTGAAATGGCTGTTTCTCGATTCATCAACCAACCGGGTGGACGAGGACCAGCTCGCCTGGCTCAAGCGGGAACTACAGGACACCCGCCGGCTCCTGCTGTTCCTGCATCATCCGGTCCTGCCGATCGATACGCTGGTGGAGCATGCCGGGGCCACCTTGAGGGAGCGCGACGCTCTCAAGGCGCTTCTCACGAGCAGCCAATGCGACATATCGCTGTTTTGCGGCCACTATCACATGGCGGATGAACGGCGCGAAGCGAACATCAGGCAATTCTGCACCCCTGCCGTCTCCTACCAGATCGTCAAGCAGGCCGAACGGCTTCGGGTCGATACGACGCGATGCGGCTATCGCATCGTGGAGACCAACGACGGGGAGATTGAAACCGAGATCGTCTATCTGAGCGAGATTTAGGCCAGGGTGCCTGCTTGCTGTTGGGCTGATGCCCTCCATCACGATCCATTGCAGATCGGGCAGCCATGGACATGCTTGATCAGGCCGTGCACCTGGCAACGGTCGAACTCGGGAGCCGACCACCGATTCCTGTCATTCTGCGCCTCGGCGCGAATATCCGCCGACGCGAACGCCGCCAGCAGCACCTGGAATTTATCCAGGCATGGCATGAGCCATTCTTCCTTCGGCTCATAGCCGAGCCCGTGCCAGCCCTCTTTCGCTTTCGCAGTAGCAATCGCGCGCAGGAGGAAGGAGCGGTCTTCGACGAAACTTTCGATTTCCCAGGGCATCTCCGAGACATCGAAGCCCACGGTTCCGAGGCCATAGACGCCCTGGTCCCTTGCGGCGATCCAGGATGCAAGCTGGCAATGCCGACAGGTCGCAACCAATGACGAGGCAGCCAACGCCAATATGCCGATGAACACCGACGTCAGTGAATTGTTCATCTGCAGAAATGGCAGATCAGGCCGCGCCTCATAGGTGATCGAATTCGCCATCGGGTAAGATCCGACTTGCTCCTGCGGTGCAGAAAGTACCAGACAGATCAACCATGGCGCAGCTCCGTCCCGGATGCGAAGCCACTATGCCCGCGCACCCGAACGAGAACCGGATTATCCCGCTCACACCTGTCCGAAGCGATATTGCGTCTCCTGGTCGTAGACCTCGCCCGGCCGGATGATCGAGGACGGGAAATGCGCCTTGTTCACGGCATCTGGCAGGTTCTGGGTTTCCAGGCAGAAGCCTGCGAAAGCGCCGTATTTGGCGCCACCCAGGCCGGGAACCGCGATATCGAGCTTGGCGGCATCATAGAGCTGCACGCCCGGCTGTGTCGTCCAGGTCTCCAGGCTGACGCCGCTCTTGGGAGACCAGGTCCGCGCCGCCCGCGCCAGCACACCCGAACTCCTCAGCACCAGATTGCCATCATATTTGAAGGGCCCCTCCGGGGTTTCCAGGCGCAATGTGCGCTCCTCGCGAAAGTCCCAGGGCGTACCCGCCACCGAAAGGATCTCGCCGGTGGGGATGAGGTCGGCGTCGGTGGGCGTGTAGAAATCGGCGTCGATCTGCATGCGATGGTCGAGCACATCGGCCGAACCATCGAGATTGAAATAGGAATGCTGGGCGAGATTGACCGGCGTCGCCTTGTCGGTGGTGGCGGTGAAGATCACCTGCAACGTCGCCGGCTCCAGCAGGCGATAGGTACAGGTCGTCACCACGCGGCCGGGGAAGCCCATATCGCCATCCTCGGAGACCAGCACCAGCATGGCCGAGCGCTGGTCTGATTGCACCAGGGACCAGACGCGCTTGCCGAAGCCGGTGGCGCCGCCATGCAGCGTGTGCGGCCCGCCATGGCTCTTGGAGAGGTCGTAGGTCACGCCATCCAGGGTGAAACGGCCAAAGCCGATGCGATTGGCGACGCGGCCGGGAACGGCGCCGAAATGCGGGGAATATTTGGGATAGTCCTCGAACTTCTCGAAGCCGAGCACCACACGCTGCGGCCCATTCTTCGAGGGCACCAGGAGATCGCGCACCACGCCACCATAGGTGATGATCCGGGCCTCGGCACCGGCATCGGAGCGCAGGGTGACCTCGAGCACATCGGCGCCGTTGAAGGTTCCGAACAGGGCAGGCTTGGACATGGGACTTCCTTGGTAGGGATGAGACGTGAAGCTGGACCAGCACCGCCAAGGCAGCGGCGACTCGTTTCTACACAGTCCACCAATAACGGACCACATGGAAGAAGATCGGCGCAGCGAATACAACGGAATCGAGCCGATCGAGCATGCCACCATGCCCCTCGATCAGATGCCCCCAATCCTTGACGCCGCGATCGCGCTTGATCGCCGACATCACCAGTCCGCCGAAGAAACCCATCAAGGTGATCACCAGCGCCACCAGCCCGGCCTGCCAGAAAGAGAACGGGGTGATCCACCACAGGCCGGCGCCGAGCAGCGTGGCACTCGCCACCCCGCCGATCAGGCCTTCCCAGGTCTTGGAGGGCGACAGTTTCGGCGCCACCTTGTGCCGCCCGAAGAGCTTGCCCCAAACATATTGCAGCACGTCGCTCATCTGCACGACGATGACCAGGAAGGCGATGAGCAGGAGCTTGCGGCCCTCGAAGCCCGGAATGCCCAGTGTCAGCAGCGCCGGCACATGTGAGAGGCAGAAGATGGCGATCATCATGCCCCACTGCATCTCGGCGATGCGGGTCATGAATTTGGCCGTGTCGCCCCTGAGCGCGATCAGGATCGGCAGGAGCAGGAAGACATAGACGGGAATGAAGATCGAGTAGAGCCCGTACCACTCGATCCAGATCAAGTAATATTGCACCGGCAGCACCACGAAGAACATGGCGAACAGGGTGCGATGATCCGCCCGGCGCGTCGGCGTCAGTGTCAGGAATTCGCGCAAGGCGGCAAAGGAAGCAAAGGCGAAGAGGGCGACTACTCCGGCCTTGCCGAGGAGGAAAGCGCCTCCCATCAGCGCTACCATCACCCACCAGGCGCGGATGCGCGCATTGAGATTGTCGATGGCGGCATTGCCCTGCGGCCCGGCCCGGCGATCGAGCTGCCAGCCGATCAGGGAGGCGAGGACCAGGAAGGCGACGATGCCGCCAAACAGGGTCAGGGTATGGTTCTCGAACATCAGCCCTCGTCCCCCTCATGCGACTTGAGGCCCAGCAGGGCATTCCGGCTGCGATCGAGGAAGGCCTGCTTCTCCTCGCCAGGCCGCAGGCGCAACGGTGCTCCGAAGGTCACGGTGCACAGGAAGGGAACCGGCAGGAACTCGCCCTTGGGCATCACGCGGTTGAGGTTTTCGATCCAGACCGGCACCATCTCCACCTCCGGCTGGCGCTTGGCGAGCCAGAACAGGCCGGACTTGAAGGGAAGCAGCGGCTCCTCCCCCATGTTGCGCGTTCCCTCCGGAAACAGGATCAGCGAGGATCCCGCTTCCAGCGCCGAGGCCATTTGGCCGATCGGATCGACACTGCGGCTGGCGCTTTCACGATCGATCAGCACGGCGTCGAAGACATTATGGGCGAGGAAACGCCGCAGCGGTCCGGCATTCCAATAATCGCGCGCCGCCACTGGCCGCGCCGCCGAGCGCAGGACACCCGGGAAGACCGTCCAGACCAGGATGAAATCGCCATGGCTGGCATGGTTGGCAAAATAGATGCGCGGCTTGCGCACCGGCAGGCAGCCTTGCCAATTGCCACGCACACCGGTGACGAGCCGGGCAAAACCGATGGTGGCGGTCCCCACCAGCCGGCCGAGCAGGGACCGGCCATCCCGCACCACGATGTCACTCACAACACGATCCCGAGCAATGGCAAGGCCAACAAGCACAAAACCTGCAAGGCCAGGAAAATGGCCTGCCGACGGACTAGGGCCATGGCGCCGCGTGCCCGCTCGGACATCGGGCGTGAGGCGCGGTCCTGCGCGAACAGCCCGAGACGCTTCATTGCCCCGTCGAAATTGGTGGTGCTGAAGGCATTGCCGGCAAGATGGCCGAATATCTCGGCATCGAAGCCCGCGCGAAAGGCGAAATAGCTCTGCACGAGCCCGAAGACCAGCGCAAGCAGCACAGGAGCGCTGACCAACAGGGGCGCCGAGGCATAGGTAGCGGCGAGAAGACCGCCGACACCGAGCAAGGTGAGCCCGCGCGAAATCCGGTCGAGCGCCCTACCCTGCCGCAGATAGGCTGCGGCGATGGCAGCAATCACCGCTGGATTTTCCTGTGCCTCAGCCATCGACGCTATCAATCCTTCCAGCCGCCGCAATGGCGGCACGTGCCTCCAACCCCAGCACGATTCGAGGGCGGATAGCACCTATGATCGCAATCGCCTCGTCCACCGTCTTCGCCTCGCCATTGGCAAGCAGCCAGGTCGCCAGCGCGGCGGCGCTGCGCGAATAGCCGAGCGCACAGCACACCAGAACCGTACCTTGTCCACGCGCGGCTTCAATCGCTTGGGACGCCGCCATCAGCTTCGCCGCCTGCGGCGCAATCAGGTCGAGCGTCGGCACGGCCTGTGTCAGGGACCCCGGCCAGGCAGGCAGTTCGGCGGCAAGATCGACAACGCTGCCATACTTCCCCGGCGCCCGATCGAAGCGCGAGGGGATACGGCCGAGATAGACCCCCGGACGGACCTCGCCGGCCGATGGCTCATGGCGCGTCCACCAGCGCGAATTGAGGAAGGCACCGAGCTGATAAGGCGCGAACAGGAGCCGGACTGCCAGCGGCATCGAACCGTCGGCGCGCTTCTGGAAACCAGCAGCGCCGCGCCAGAGATAATTGGACGCGACCAGGCCGAGCGATACCGCCGGATAGCAGAGCCAGAGCGCCCAGCCGCCAATCCCGATGCCGACAACGGCAAGAACCAGCGCGCCAAGACCATAACAGGTGGCAAGTTTTCGACGTTTGCCCGCTTCACTTTCCTCCTCCAGGGACCGGGGTGAATCCGGCCACAACCACAGGCAGAACAGGCCGAGCAAGGCACCGCTTGGAATGTCGAAGAAATGATGCTGATAGGTGGTGAGGACGGAAAGGCCGATCAGGGCGAACCAGGGATGGAGTAACCATCGAGCCCATGTCGGCAGATGACTGAGGTAATGCACCCACAGGATCACCAGGAGCGCGATGTGCAAAGAAGGCGCCTGATTATAGGGCTTGTCGAAGCTCAGCAGGGCATCGAACATGAAGCCTGGCAGCCCGCCGCCGATCTCCGGCTTGGCGAAGCTGAAGCGCAGCGGAAAGACGAGGAAGCAGGCGACGGCGATGACCTGCGCCGTGAGCAGCCGGCGGCCCAGCGTGTCCAACTCCGTCCGGCTGGTACAGACGAACAGCGAAGCGGCATAGAACAGGTTGACCGACCAATAGGGAATGATCGTCCAGGGCAGGAACGGCATATCCCGTTCCCAGCCGAACACGATGGACGGCACGAAGGCACGCTGGTCGGCCAGATAATTGGCGAGGCCATAGCTCGAATAGAAGAAGATGCCGAGGCCTGCGAGCCAGACAAGCGCCCTGCCCCAGGGACGCCCATCGGCGGGCCTTGCCGGTACCGCCATGCTCATGACGATACCGGAGCGCGGACATCACAGCGCCATGCTCGCATGGCGTGATGTCCGCTCTTGGAACCGCCGCACCACCGGGCAAGGAAGAAGCGGAAATCGCGACATGCAAGCATGTCGCTGAGAAGTCCGCGGTCCAAAACAAGGGTCATGATGCGGCCTTGCGTCGGGCAAGCGAGACCGAGAAGATGCCCCATTCGTCGATGCGCTGCTCGAGCTTCTCGAAGCCGGCCGCCTCGACGAGTTGGTCCATCTCCGCCTGCGTGCGCCGGCGCATCACCCAGGCCTGACCTTGGCGGTGGCTGGTCAAAGCGCGGGCGATGAATTCGAGCTGCGGGTGCCAGGGCTGGCCGGTATAGATCAGATAGCCTCCTGCCGGGATGGCGGCGGCAAGCCCACCCAGCGACCATTTGATCAGGTTGTTGTCGGCAAACAGCTCATAAAGGCCAGAGACCAGGCCCAGAGTGGGCTTGGGCTCGATGCCGGCAAGGCTTGCGGCATCGAAGGCATCGCCCTTGACGAAGCGGGCGATGTCGGCGAGGCTCTTCTCGGCGATCAGCCGGCCACCCGCCTCGACGTTGATGTCGCTGTAGTCGCGCAGCAGGATCGAATCCGGCCGCGACACGCCTTCCGCTTCCAGGGCCTCGAGCACATAGCGGCCATGGCCAGCGGCAATATCGACGATGGAGACCGGTTTGCCTTCCGCCCGCAGCCGGGCGATGGCAATGCGCAGCAATTCCTCGACATGAAGCTTGCGCTGGCGGATGCCGCGCCAGCCGATGGCATCGAGATAGTTCCTGTCGGCCAGCCGCCCGAAAGCCGAACGTCCCGACGGCGTGTTGCGGTAGACATAATCGAGGGTTGAGCCGGAATCGAAGCCGGTCTCATGGCCAAGCTTGATGCCGTCCGAGATCAGCCCCGTCGCCTTCAGCCCGAGCCTGGTGCCCGCCCAGTAGAGGCCCTTCGGCGAGACGAGCGGCAAGGGCGAAGCGAGCCTGTCGGCCTCGTCGCGCGTGAAGCCTTGCCGATCGGCCTCGGTCAGGACCGTCCGCTCCAGCGGCGCCGCGAAGCGCTCGCTGAGGAAGCGCCGGACATGGCCTGTTGCCACCGCCCTGTCCTTCTCCCCCAGCGTGTCATGATAGAAGCCGGGCAGCACATGCCGTTCCTTGATGGCCGATCCCAGATTTTCGTAGAAGCGGTGCTGGGGCCCGTGATGCACCACCCAGTCGGCGCCGGAGACGAGGAGTTGCGTCGGCACCGTGATGGCGCGGGCGTCTTCCACCACCCGCTGCGCGGCATCGTAGAGCCCGAGCAGGATGCGCACCGAGATCGCCCGCGTGATCTTGGGATCGGCGTCGAAGGTCGCCTGACGCTCGTGATCATGGGTGAGGAACTTGGCCTTCACATAGGATTGGACGAAGAAATTCCCCTTGAAGGCCTGCCAGAGCTTCAGGCCCGGCCGGGCAAAGGGCACGTAGAGCTTCACCTTGAAGGCCGGCGAGGCGACCACCAGAGCGCGGATCTTGGGGGCATAGTCATGCACCCAGGCCGAGACGACGACGGCCCCGACGCTCTGAGCGATCACTGCGATATCGGCGGGCGCGAAGCCATGCGCAGTGCCGATATGGTCGATGAAGCTCTGCACGTCGCGTACCAGGGCACCGAAACTCGGGGCATCGCCGCGTTCGCCGGGCGAATCGCCGTGGCCACGGGCATCCCAGGCGAAGAACTCATAATCGGGCATCGCCAGCTCATCGGGCAGATGCGCCATGCGTCCCGAATGCTCATGCCCGCGATGGAACAGCACCACCGCGCCCTTGGCTGATCCGTTGACCGCCGGCCAATAGCGGTAGAACAGCTCGACGCCGTCATGGCTGCGGAAAAAACTGGTGTTGGAGGGACGCATCATGACTCCTGCAAGGCGCGCGCTTCGCGCAGGCCCTTATGCACACGATTGGCGATGGTCAGTGTGAGAAAAAGCACGGCAAGCGGCATGATCCAGCCAAACCAGCCGGGTAGCGGCAGGCCGAGGCCGATCCATAGGCCGAGTGCGCCGAACAGGAAGGCCCGGTCGCTCTTGCCGAGCGGGCCGTCATAACGCCGCGAGGCCCCCACCATCGGCCCCATCACACCGGCGAATTCGCTGATCACCGCGAGCACGATCACCGCCCCGGTCCAGAACGGGCCGAAGACCGGCAGGGTGGCAAAGGGCAGGATCAGCGCCGCATCGGAGACGACGTCGGCGATCTCGTTGAGATAGGCGCCGAGCTGGCTTTTCTGGCCGAATTCGCGCGCCAGCATGCCGTCGACCGCGTTGAGAGCCATGCGGATGGCGAGCCAGACCGGCAAGAGCAGGAAGAGAATGCGCAGGTCCGAAAGCCAGGTTACGCCGAAGCCGACGGCAAGTGAGCCCGCCGCCGCCGCCAGCGTCACCTGGTTTGCGGTGGTGCCCCGCTCGGCCAACCGCGTGACGCGCGGGCGCAAAAGGGCCTGAAAACGGGGCTTGAGGGCATAGAGACTCACGGGACTGTCCAGATTCGCGATGTAGCCAGCGATCATGGCTCAGTCGGCGAGCCTCGCGCAACCCGACGGATAGGCCGGCAGGTACTGGTGCATCGGATCTTCGGCATGCTTGACGGTGTCAAGGGGGGACAAGACGTCCGCCTCTCCGACCTGGCAAGCACGGCGCCACCATCGGAAACACCGATGGCGCTATCGGTTTCTTCCGTTTTCCCGGCCATCGCCGATCTGCGATCCCGATGTCAGTTCCATCGGAATCGAAAGGAAACGCATCATCATGGACCTTGGACAATCGAGAATTCTTATCGCCGGCGGCAGTTCCGGCATGGGTCTGGCGCTGGCGCGGCGCTGTCTCAATGCCGGCGCGCGTGTCAGCATCGCCGGGCGCAGCGAAGGCAGGCTGGCCCAGGCCCGTACGAGCCTAGGGGAATCCACCGCCCTCGACACCATCGCCGTCGACATCACGCAGGAACGGCAGGTCGCGTCGTTGTTCGAGCGGATCGGCCCGCTCGATCACATCGTCAGCACCGCCGCGGACATCGAGGGCGCCTATGAGCTTCTGCCGTCGCTCGATCTGAAGGCCGTCCAGAAGGCCGTGGAAAGCAAGGTCTACGGCCCCCTCCTCCTGGCCAAGCACGGTGCGGGCAAGCTTGCCCCGACCGGCTCCCTGACCTTCGTCTCCGGCATCGCGGCCTACCGTCCCCTGCCAAGGGGCGCGGCGGTCGCCGCCGTCAATGCCGCCTTGGAAGGGCTGGTCAAGGCCCTGGCGGTCGAGCTCGCGCCGCTAAGAGTCAACGCCGTCTCGCCAGGCTGGGTAGACACCCCGATCTGGGCCTTCGTCGCCGGCGACAGGAAGGACGAGACCCTCGGTGCCATGGCCAGGAAATTGCCGGTCGGCCGGGTCGGCCGGCCCGAGGACATCGCCGATGCCCTCGCCTTCGTGATGGGCAACGGCTTCACGACGGGCTCGGTGCTGCATGTCGAAGGCGGGCATCGCCTGGTCTGAGCGTGTCGAGCCCAGTACTCGCCGAGGCCAGCAACTGCTTCAGGGCCGGCGGCTGCACCCGCCGCCGGCGCCAGATCATCACCAGATCCGCGGACTGGGCAGGCCCCGACCAGGGGAGTTCGGTCACCTCGCCCCGCTCCAATGCCTCGGCAACCGCCAGACGCGGCACCAGACCGAGCCCCGTTCCCGCTGCCACCAATCGGGCGATCGCACCGATGCTGCCGACTTCGGCAGCGAGCTTTGGCGCCGCAAGTCCCTCGGCGGCGAAAGCCACGTCGAACAAGTGACGGTAGACGCAGCCCGCCTCCGTCGCCACGAACCGCCTTGCGGCCAGAGCAGACAGCCCCTCGCCAACCGGCAGCGGCGGCTCGCCGGCCGGTGCGATCAGGATCAGCGGCTCCCTGGAAATGCTGCGCTTGGCAAAACGTTCGTCGGCCTCGCCCTTGTCGAAACAGAAGGCGACGTCCACCTCGCCATCTTCCAGCTTGCGCAGGAGGTCATTCGTGCCCGCCACCGACAAGCGAAGCGCGATTTCAGGATGGACCTGCCCGAAGCGCGAGAGCCAGGCCGGCAGGCGGGTCGCCGCAATCGTCTCCAGAGCGCCGATCGACACCGCTCCCCGCTCCCGGCCACTGGTCAAAGCCACGGCGCTGTGCGCCTCGTCCGTCAGCATCAGGATCTCTTCGGCAAAGGGCTGCAGCGCCGCCCCGGCCGCCGTCAACTGCAAGCCTGAGCGCGAACGCGTGAACAAGGGCGTGCCGAGTTCGGCTTCGAGCGCCTGGATCTGGTCGCTCACGCTCGACTGGGCCAGATGCACCGCCTCGGCCGCCCGCGTGACATTGCGATGACGGGTGACGGCGAGAAAGGTCTTGAGCAATCTGGGATGCATGGCGTTCACAAGAGCAAAGTACGAGTTCTCCGAACTGCACTTTTACTCCAACTGATTGTCTCGACGCATCTTTGCGATTCCAGATGATTCCGTGAAATCACAAAATGCTTCAGGCTCTGTCTCGATCCGGCAGAAACCCTAACATAGGCAGGGCCCCCCCGTTGCTTGTCGGTTCAGCGGGCGAAAAGCCGGATACCAGAGGCTAGACAGAAAACGATACCGGACGCCAGTCCATAACTTGCCGACAACAAGATACCGTCGAGCTCGATGACTTTCGCAGGCTGACCGCGCAACAACCACGCATAGGCATACATCGTCGTCGGTCCCAACAACGTGCACCACAAACATAGCCTTGCGGCAGACAGTGCCTGCCAACGCCGCAGCCATACTGCCATCGGAACAACCAGAACCAAGGTTACAGCATAGGTGAAAGGCAGGCCGAACAGGAGAAAGGCGGCAAAAACATCGGCTATCTGCGAGCCCGGGATACCGTCGTGCCCACCGACCACAAGCTCAAGCGCGATGAACAGGAGGGGAAGACCGCCAGGAACTGTCCAGGGACTGATCATGGCTCCCAGCGCCAGGCTTCTCTCATGCCGCTTGCCGGCCTGCGTCATGACTACGCTGCCCGCCCCGCCTGCCGCATCGCCTCGAATACCGTCTTGGCGTCGTCGGTATCCAGCATGGCGTGGACATCGAGGTCGAGGCGGCGGCGCCAATTGGGATATTCGCGATTGGTCCCCGGCACGTTGACCGGCTCTGCCTCCCCGGCGAGATCCTCGACCTGCGCGGCGACAAGCCCCGAGGAGGCAGAGGCCAGGAAGCCATGGATGGCGCCGACGAGCGCAGGCGTCAGTGTGCTCTCCTCGGTGCCGACGGCCTGCAGCAGCGCCTGCCTGTCCTCGGCGCGTGCCGCCTCGGCATCATCGGCAACGGGCCGGCCGAGCGAGCGCTCCAGCGCGATGTCCGCGCCGCTCCACCAGCCGCGCAAAGTCGGCAGGTCATGCGTGGCGACGCAGGCCAGCGACGCGGCCGGATAGACGTCGGGGCGACGGAAGACCGCGCCGTCGCGCTCGAAGAACAGCACTCGGTAGGAATAGAGCTCGGCTTCAGCGAGCCGCTCGCGCAGGCCTTCCGGCACGGTGCCGAGATCTTCGCCCACCACCATGCAGCGATGGCGCTGGCTCTCCTCGGCCAGCACCTCCAGCATGCCTTCGAGCGGATAGGTCAGATAGGCGCCCTCACTGGCCGGTGCGCCGTCGGGCACGACGAAGAGGCGCGTCAGCGCCATGACGTGGTCGATGCGGAGCGCTCCGGCATGGCGCATATTGGCGGCGAGCAGCTCGCGATAATGGGCAAAGCCGCTCTGGCGCAGAGCCACCGGATCAAGCGGCGGAATATGCCAGACCTGGCCGCTGGCCGAGAAGGGATCGGGTGGTGCCCCGGCCGAAACCCCCTTGAGGAAGGCCTCGGGCGCCGTCCAGACCTCGGCGCCATCGGGCGCAGCGCCGACGGCCAGGTCTCGGCAAAAGCCGATGGCAAGACCGTTGCGGCTGGCAGCGGCAAGCTGCTCCTCCGCCAGGAATTGTAGGTAGCCGGCGAAGTCGGCGGACTGCCTCAGTTCCGGGGACAAGGCCGCCGTCGACACCGTCGGGATAGCCGTCGAGCCGACCTGCTCTTCCAGCGCCTGGAACAGGGAGAAACGGGCCAAAGCCTCGCCTCCCGCGGCCTGGAAGGCTCGAACGGTAGCCAGACGTGAAGGCCGTTCGGACAGGATGGCGAAGGCCTCCACCAGCGCAGCGCGCTTGTGGCGCCAGACCTCGGGCCAGTCGACCAGACGCCCAGTGGGCGGTGGGACCGTGAGCCGGCCTTCGAGCTCGGGCACGGCATCAAGGGCAATCAGGGCCGGATCGAGGAAGCGGCGGTCGGAGGGTTGATAGGGACTGGCCCGCTGCCGGTCGGACGGGAACATGGCATGGAAGGGATTGAGCGCGATCAGGCTGGCGCCTTTGCCGGCCGCGTCCTTCGCAAAGCTCTCCAGGGTACGGAAATCGCCGACACCCTGGTCTCCCTGCCGTCGCAGCGTATAGAGCTGGGCGGAAAGGCCGAAGCGCTTGCCGCCCTCGGCGAGCGCCGGCGGCAGATGGGCCCTGGCTTGCCCGTTCCCGATGGGAGCGCCGAGCGAGCGCAGATGGTCCAGGCTCTCGCGCGCCTGGGCGAGCGAATGGTGCGGCAGGCCCATGGCGGTGAGCAGAGCGCGCTTGGTGTCCTGGGAGACCAAAGTGTGGCGGCCGGAAACCTCCCACCATTCCGGCGCGATGCCCGCCGCCTTGGCCAGGAGTTCGATCACTTCTGGCGGTGCATCCCCGTCCCGCCGCGGCGCGCGGCCGGGCTCGGCGATGAACACGCCGACCGAGCGCGGCGCGAGTTCCATGATGTCGAAGGCACCGTAGAGCACCGGCGGTGCGAAGGCCTGATATTCGTCGCTGACATGCGCCAGCCGCCAAACTTGCCCGGGTGCAAGGTCGGGCAGGCGGGCATGAAGCGGTTCGGCGCCGGCATGGAACCAGATCAGCGCTTTCGTGCCATCTGGCCCCGTCAGGGCCATGCCGAGGCTGCGCAAAGCCGGATTGCCCCATTCATTATCCTGCAAAGGCTGGCCGCTCGGCCCGAGCCAGGTCACGTCGGACTCCCCCTCAGCCCCGTTGTCGGGATAGGGCTTGCCGGTCAGGAACGTGTTCACTTTCACCAGGGGCAGCGACTTGCGCAGGCGCGTCAGGCTTGCGACGAACTGGATCAGCGAACGATCGGCATTGGCCCAATCGATCCAGGTAATCGCATTGTCCTGCGCATAGGCATTGTTGTTGCCGCGCTGGCTGCGGCCGAGCTCGTCGCCCATGGCGATCATCGGCGTGCCACGCGATAGCAGGAGGCTCGCCAGCATGGCCCGGACATGGCTGCGCCTGAGCGATACGATCTCCGGCGCCGTGCTCAGCCCTTCGGCGCCATTGTTCCAACTTATCTCGCCCGCATGCCCGTCGCGATTGCCTTCGCCATTGGCTTCGTTGTGCTTGCCGGCGAAGCTCACCGTATCGGCCAGTGTGAAGCCGTCATGGGCCGCGACGAAATTGATACTGTCGGTGGGGCGGCGACTGCCGGGATCGAACAGATCCGAGGAGCCGGCCAGGCGCGTCGCCAGTGTGCCGATGCCGCCATCGCCTCGCCAGAACCGCCGGACATCGTCGCGGTAGCGATCATTCCATTCCGCCCACCCTTGCGGAAAATGGCCAAGCTGATAGCCCCCGAGACCAATATCCCAGGGCTCGGCGATCATCAGCCGGTTGCTGAGGACGGGATCGGCCGCAATGGCGGCGAACAAGGGCGCCTCTCGATCGAAGCCATCAGGCCGGCGCCCCAGCACCGGGGCGAGATCGAAGCGAAAGCCGTCAAAGCCGCCAGCCTCGGCCCAATGCCTGAGGGCGGCGAGAGTGAGGCCGAGGCCCGGCTCGCGATCAAGCGCCAGCGTGTTTCCGCAGCCGGTATCGTTGGCGTAGAAGCGCGGATTGTCGGCAAGCCGGTAATAAGACCGATTGTCAAGCCCGCGCAACGAATGGGTGCCGCCACGCTCGTCGCTTTCGGACGTGTGGTTGTAGACGACATCGAGCAGCACTTCGAAACCGGCCTCGTGCAGCCGGTCCACCGTCTGCGCGATCTCGGCCATGCCGCCGGGAGCAAGGCGCGGATCGGGCGCCAGGAAGCAGGCGGGATTGTAACCCCAGTAATTCCTCAGTCCGAGCGGCTCGAGATGCCGCTCGTCTATGGCGGCGGCGAGCGGCATCAATTCGAGCGTGGTGATGCCGATTTCGGTGAAATGCGCGATCGCCGCCGGATGGGCCAGGGCCGCGACCGTGCCGCGCAGATCGGCCGGGATGCCGGGATGGGCCTGGCTGAAGCCCTTCACATGGACTTCATAGATGATGCGGGTTTCGGGCTTCACGCCGGAAGGACGGGCCTTGTCCGGCACTATCCGCTCCAGCACGGCTTTCGGCATGATCGCGGCAGTGTCGGTCTCGTCAAGGACGAGATCGTCCACGCCCTGTGCTCCCTTCACCGGCAAGGCGGAGGTCATGCCCTCGGGCAGGACGAGTCTCGTCGCATGGGGATCGATCAGGAGGCGCGCCGGGTTGAAGCGCAGTCCTTCCTCCGGGCGCCAGGGACCGTGAGCCCGCAGCCCATAGAGCTGCCCCTCCGCGAGGCCGCCGATACGGCCATGATGCACGGCATCGCTGCGGCCGGAGAGCACGATCCTCTGGCTCTCGGTACCGTCGGCATCGAACAGGCAAAGCTCGATCCGCTCGGCTTCGGCGGCGTGAACGGCGAAATTGACCTCTTCCCCGATCCAGCTCGCTCCAAGCGGAGCTTCCGTGCCGGGGTTCGCCATGCTTGAACGTGCCATACGGTCCTTGCCTCGATTGTCGAATGCCTGTCGTACTTTCCTGACATCTTGGACGATCAAAACGCAAAGGCTAGATGACAGGCCTCCGCTAAATTCTTGCCGTAGCGCCAGTTGCGCGTGGATCGAAGCCTGCCAATGTCCTTGCCGTGCGTTTTGCTATAGGAACATCCCGGCGCGATGGAGCGCCCTGAGGAAACCCATGGTTCGCGACAATGCCCACCCCGCCGGGGCCGAAGCCGTCCAGTTCACCTATGCGGACCCGACCTTTTCCAAGCCGAAACGCGCCCTGATCCGCGCCATCGAAAAGGTGACGGGGCAACCTCGGCTGAAGCGGCTCTATCTGGAGAACCAGCGCAACCCCGTGGCCGGCGAGACCTTCTTCGCCGCCGCGGTTCGCCAACTCCGGCTCGACGTCCAATTCGACAGAGCCCAACTCGACAAGATTCCGAAGACGGGCCCCTGCGTCATCGTGGCCAACCATCCTTATGGCGTTCTCGACGGCGTCACCATCGCCTGGTTGATCGGCCTCGTTCGCCAGGACTTCGTCATCCTCACCAACGCCGTGCTGCTGCATGCGCCGGAAACGCAGGCTTTTCTGCTCCCGGTCGATTTCGCGGAGACCGAGGAGGCGATGCAGACCAATCTGCGCACGAGGGCCGAAGCGCGCCGGCTGCTCGACCGCGGCGGCTGCGTGATCGTCTTCCCGGCCGGCGGCGTCTCGACCTCGCCCGACAAACTCGGCCGGCGTCCCGCCATGGATGCGCCCTGGCAGCCCTTCACGGTACAGCTTATCCAGCGCTCCAAGGCCACTGTGGTGCCGATCTTCTTCGGCGGCCAGAACAGCCGCCTCTTCCAGATCGCCAGCCACCTCAACCAAACCCTGCGCCTGTCGCTGATCTTCAAGGAGGTGCGCGATCGCATCGGCACGATCCTGCCGATCGCCATCGGCGATCCCATTGACGGGGCGGCCTTCGCGGCCGCCAGCGATCGCAAGGCGGTCGCTATGGAGCTGATGCGCCGCACCTATGCCCTGGCGGGCCAGCTGACCGATGACCGCACCGCCAAGCGCATCGCCGCCGGTCTTCTCGAGCCGGTGGTGCTGGACCAGCCGAAGCTCTGCGCACCGCGAGGGTAGGACTACCTTCTCCCCTTGTGGGAGAAGGTAAATCACCCTCCTCAGGTCACCACGCTCGGCTCCGCCATGCCCGTCTTCTCGGCGATGCCGCTGAGCTGGCGCGCGACGGCGATGACATCGGCGAGGGCTGCCTGCGTCTCGATGCCGTGATGGGCGGGATCGGCTTCGTAGCGCTCGAGATAGACACGCAGCGTCGCGCCTTCCGTACCCGTCCCGGACAGGCGGTAGACGATGCGCGAGCCGTTCTCGAACAGGACGCGCAGGCCCTGGTTCTTCGAATCCGAGCCGTCGACGGGATCGTGATAGGCGAAATCGTCGGCCGAAATGACCTTGAGCTCACCGAAGCTCTTGCCGGGCAGGCTGGGGATCTGCGAGCGGACTGCTTCCATCACCGCATTGGCGGCCTCTGTGGGCACGGCTTCATAGTCGTGGCGCGAATAATAGTTCCGGCCATATTTGGCCCAATGCTCGCGGACGATGTCGAGCGTGGGCTGGCGGCGCTTGGCCAGCAAGGTGAGCCAGAGCAGCACCGCCCACAGGCCATCCTTCTCGCGAACATGGTTCGAGCCGGTGCCGGCGCTTTCCTCGCCGCAGATGGTGACGCGGTCGGCATCGAGCAGGTTGCCGAAGAACTTCCAGCCGGTCGGCGTCTCGTAGATGCCCACCCCCATCGCCTTGGCGACCTGGTCCGCCGCAAGGCTCGTGGGCATCGAGCGGGCGATGCCGGAGATGCCCTTGGCATAGCCCGGCGCCAGATGAGCATGGGCTGCCAGGATGGCGAGGCTGTCCGAGGGCGTGACGAAGATGCCGCGGCCAATGATCAGGTTGCGGTCGCCGTCGCCATCGGAAGCCGCCCCGAAATCGGGAGCATTAGGCCCCATCATGAGATCGTAGAGATCCTTGGCGTTGACCGGGTTGGGGTCGGGATGATGGCCGCCGAAATCGGGTAGCGGCGTCGAGTTCACTACGCTACCTGGCGCTGCGCCAAGGAGATCCTCGATGATGCGGCGAGCATAGGGGCCGGTGATGGCCGACATCGCGTCGAAGCGCATGGTAAAGCCGGACTTGAACAGCTCCCGGATGGCATCGAAGTCGAACAGCTTGCCCATCAGCTCGGCATAGTCGTCGACGGGATCGACGACCTCGACGACGGTGTCACCGATCGCAGTCTCGCCAAGCTGGTCGATGTCGAGATCCGGCACATCCGCGATCTTGAACTCGCTGATCGATTTGGTGCGGGCAAAGACGGCGTCGGTGATCTTCTCGGGCGCCGGACCGCCATTGCCGATATTGTACTTGATGCCGAAATCCCCGTCCGGCCCGCCGGGATTGTGGGAGGCAGAAAGCACGATGCCGCCGAAGGCCCCATATTTACGGATGACGGCCGAGACGGCTGGAGTCGACATCAGGCCGCCCTGTCCCACCTTGATGCGGCCGAAGCCCGCCGCTGCCGCCATCTTGAGGATGGTCTGCACGACTTCGCGGTTGTAATAGCGCCCGTCGCCTCCCACGATCAATGTTTTGCCGGCAAATCCTTCCAAAGTGTCGAAAATCGATTGCACGAAATTCTCGACGTAATGCGGCTGCTGGAACACCGGCACCTTCTTGCGCAAGCCGGACGTACCGGGCTTCTGGCCATCGAAGGGTTGGGTCGGGACAGTGCGGATCATAGTGAGGTTCCGGTTCTGGTTTATACGAAGTTCGGTCGATCAAAGGCAAAGGCGCGATGCCCCTCACCTTACCTCTCCCCGTAAGAACGGGGCGAGGGGCGCCAAACGCGGCGTCTCGATACGAGACGTCTCGCCTGCTGGACAAGTCGCGACGTCGAAGTCCCCCTCGCCCCGTTTTCACGGGTGTCGTCCACTCCACTTGGAGTGGACTGGGGTAAGGGTGAGGGGCAGCGCTACCCTTGAAAAGCTGCCGACAAGCCCCCTCACCCCAAGAGCTCGCGATAAAGCTTGGCATAGCCGGCGGCCCTGAGATCCCAGGACTGGTCCAGCCCCATGCCACGGCGCTGCATCGCCTGCCATACGGGCTTGTCGTTGTAGAGAGCGATAGCCCTGGAAATGGCGTCGCGCAGCATGTCCGGCGTGATCGGCTGGAACTGTACGCCCGTGGCGGCCTTGAGCGTCAATGCGGCATCGTTGGCATCGACGATGGTGTCGGAGAGCCCCCCGACACGCGCAACCACGGGAACGCAGCCATAGCGCAGGCCATAGAGCTGGGTGAGGCCACAGGGCTCGAAGCGGGACGGCACCAAGGTCATGTCCGAGCCACCGAACATCAGATGCGAGAGCGCCTCGTCGAAGCCCAACACCGCGCCGACACGTCCCGGATGCTGGAGGCTGGCCTGGCGGAAGATGCCCTCCAACTCCCTGTCACCCGAACCGAGCAAAGCGAACCGCGCCCCCGAGGCGACCAGATGCGGCAGCGCCTCTGCGAGAATGTCGATACCCTTCTGCCAGGTCAGGCGGCTGACCAGGCAGAACAGCGGGGAGTCGTCGTGATCGAGGCCGAAACGCTCTTCGAGCGCCTTGCGATTGCCCGCGCGCTTGGCGAGGGATTTGGCGTCGTAATTGACAGCGAGATTCGGATCGGTCTGGGGATTCCAGACCCGTTCATCGATGCCGTTGACGATACCGGAGAGCACGTCGGCGCGGCCGGCCAGCAGGCCTTCCAGCCCCATGCCGGCTTCCGCCGTCTTGATCTCGGCAGCATAGCGCGGCGAGACGGTGGTAATGCGGTCGGCAAAATGCAGCCCGGCCTTCAGGAAGCCGATCATGCCGTAATACTCGACACCGTCCAGGGCGAAGGCCCGCTGCGGCAGGCCCAGGCTGCCGAGGATCGAGCGAGGATATTGGCCCTGGAAGGCAAGATTATGCACCGTAATCACCGATTTCGGCCTGACGGCCTCGGTGTAGTTGAGATAGGCCAGCGTCATCGCCGCCTGCCAGTCATGCACATGCACGATGTCGGGCCTGTAAGTCTTGACCAGCCCCTGGCAGATCTCGGCGGCGGCGCTCGACAAAGCGCAGTAGCGCTGGGGATTGTCGAGCCAATCGCGCCCATCCGCGTCGACATAGGGATTGCCCGGCCGGTCGAACAGATGCGGCGCGTCCACGGCCAGAAGATCGAGCTCGCCGATCGACGCCCGCTTGATGGTCGTGCGACCGCCGAAGAAGCCCGGCAGCTTGGCCACCGTTTCCCATTTGTCGGCCGCGGCCATCACGGCCGGATAGCCCGGGATCACGGTCGTCACCACCACGTCATGGCCCTTCAAGGCGGCAGGCAGCGCGCCGACGACGTCGGCGAGCCCCCCCGTCTTGACCAGCGGATGGATTTCGGACGCAACGGCAAGAACTTTGATCATCGAGAGACTTTGATCATCGAGAAATTTCGGTCATCGAAAAACTGGGCCTGTCTTCACAGGTTCAGCTTGTCGATCATGGGCTGGGTGATCAGGCAGATACCCTTGTCGGTCCGCCGGAAACGCTTGGCGTCGAGTATGGGATCCTCACCCACCACCAAGCCTTCCGGAATCACCACGCCGCGATCGATCACCACATTCTTGAGGTGGGCCGAGCGGCCGATCTCGACATAGGGCAGGATCACGGCGCTTTCGACACTGGAAAAGGAGTTGATGCGCACGCCGGTGTAAAGCAGCGAGTGCTTGCATAGTGCCCCGGAGACGACACAGCCGCCCGAGACCAGCGAGGAGATCGCCGTGCCACGCCGTCCTTCGGCGTCATGCACGAACTTAGCCGGCGGCGTAATTTCGGCGAAGGTCCAGATCGGCCATTCCTGGTCGTAAAGGTCGAGCGCCGGGACGACGTCGGTGAGGTCGATATTGGCTTCCCAATAGGCATCCACCGTGCCGACATCGCGCCAATAGGACTCCTTTTCGTGCTCGGAACGCACACAGCTCGCCGGGAAACGGTGCGCCACCGCCTTGCCGTTCTTGACGATGTGGGGAATGATGTCCTTGCCGAAGTCGCGGCTCGAATTGGGATCATTGGCATCCCGGTTCAGCTCCTCCGTCAGGAACTTCATCGAGAACACATAGATACCCATCGAGGCCAGAGCCATCTCCGGATTGCCGGGAATGCCGGGCGGATCCTTGGGTTTTTCGACAAAGGCGACGATGCGATCCTTTTCGTCGACATGCATGACGCCGAAGCCGGTGGCCTCCATGCGCGGCACTTCGAGGCAGCCGATGGTGACGTCGGCGCTCTGCTCGACATGCTGCTTGAGCATCAGCTCATAGTCCATCTTGTAGATGTGGTCACCCGCGAGGATGACCATATATTCGACCCCTGTACCGTCGATGATGTCCAGGTTCTGGTAGACCGCATCGGAGGTGCCTCGATACCACATGTCCTCCGAAATGCGCTGGCTGGCTGGCAGGATGTCGAAGCTTTCGTTGCGCTCCGGCCGCAGGAAGTTCCAGCCTCGACTGAGGTGGCGGATCAGCGAGTGAGCCTTGTATTGCGTGGCCACGCCGATCCGACGGATACCCGAATTGATCGCGTTCGAAAGGGCGAAATCGATGATGCGACTCTTACCTCCGAAATAGACCGCGGGCTTGGCGCGCCGGTCGGTCAGTTCCATCAGGCGGCTGCCGCGGCCTCCGGCCAGCACATAAGCCATGGCCGAACGTGCCAGCGGCCCACCCTTCGAATGCCTCGGTTCCGTCATACAGTTCCTCCCACTTGATAATCCCTGGCGCAAAGCGCGTTCCTGACTAAACGCTTTTTTTGCTCCAACTCCCTGTTTCCTGGCCAATCCAACGGATTGGCCAGTGCGTCTTTGCGATTCTTGGCGATTCCGCCAAATCGCAAAACGCTTTGGACGCTGCTGCCTTCTTCTTCAGTCTCGGCCCTGTCGCGGCGTCGACTCTCCAAAGACATGCAACGCCAACTTCCCGGTCTAGTTCCCCGCCCATTCCAGCATGATGGCCGTCAGGGGCGGTAAATTGATCCGCGCAGCCGCCGATTTTCCCTTCCAATCGCTAGCATATGCATAGGCTCCACCAGCATTGCCGCGATTGAGCCCGAAATAACGCTCGGAGTCGGTATTGAGAATTTCCCACCACTGCCCCACCAGCGGCAGGGGCAGCAGATAGTCGTCGCGCGCGACGGGCGTCAGATTGGCCACCACCACGATCGGCATCGCATCGGTGGCATAGCGCGCCCAGGCGAACACCGAATTCGCATTATCGTCGACGACCATCCATTCGAAGCCGTCACCTTCGCAATCGCGCTGATGCAGTGCTGCGCGGCCGCAATAGAGATGGTTGAGGTCGCGGACGAGGTCGCTCAGCCCCTTGTGCGGGCCATATTGCATCAGGTCCCAGTCCAGCCCGACATTCTCGTTCCATTCGCGGCGCTGGCCGAAATCCTGCCCCATGAACAACAGCTTCTTGCCGGGATAGGCCCACATCAGCGCGTAGTAAGCCCGAAGGGTCGCGAATTTGTCGCCGTCCATACCGGACATCTTGTTGACGATGGAATTCTTGCCGTGGACCACTTCGTCATGCGAGAGCGGCAGCACGAAATTCTCGGCAAAGGCGTAGATGAGACCGAAGGTCAGATCGTCATGGTGATATTGGCGGTAGACCGGCTCGCGCTGCATGTAGCTGAGCGTGTCGTGCATGAAGCCCATGTTCCACTTGAAACCGAAGCCGAGCCCGCCATCATGCACCGGTTTCGACACGCCGGGCCAGGCGGTGGATTCCTCGGCGATGGTCATGACGCCGGGATGGGCCGCATAGACCTCCGTGTTCATGCGCTGCAGGAAGGCGATGGCATCGAGATTCTCGCGCCCGCCATGGATGTTGGGAAGCCATTCCCCGTCCCGGCGCGAATAATCGAGATAGAGCATGGAGGCGACGGCATCCACGCGCAGCGCGTCGATATGGTAGCGCTCCAGCCAGAACAGGGCGTTGGCGATCAGGAAATTGGCGACTTCGCGCCGGCCGAAATCGTAGATCGCCGTGTTCCAATCGGGATGAAAGCCGCGCCGTGGATCGGGATGTTCATAGAGCGCGCTGCCATCGAACCAGGCAAGGCCATGCGAGTCGGTCGGGAAATGCGCGGGCACCCAGTCGAGGATCACGCCGATCCCGGCGGCATGGGCACGGTCGACGAAACGGGCGAACCCCTCAGGCGAACCGAAGCGGCTTGATGGCGCGAACATGCCCGTCGGCTGATAACCCCAAGAGGCATCGAGGGGATGCTCCGTCACCGGCAGCAATTCGATATGGGTGTAGCCCATGTGCACGGCATAGGCGATCAGTTCGTCGGCAAGCTGGTCGTAGCTGAGGAAGCGCTGTTGCTCGCCCCGCTTCCAGGAACCGAGATGCACCTCATAGATCGACATCGGCGCCCGCCTGGCATCGCGATGCGCACGCTCTTCGAGCCATTGCTGATCCGTCCAGACGAAAGGCTCCGATGAGACGACCCGCGAGGCCGTGCCCGGGCGCAATTCGCTGGCAAAGGCGAAGGGATCGCTCTTCAGCGGCAGCAGTGCACCGTTCGGCCCGATAATCTCGTATTTGTAGTAGGCGCCGACGCCGACGCCCGGCAGGAAGATTTCCCACACGCCAGTGTCAACGCGCTTGCGCATGGGATGGCGGCGACCGTCCCAATCGTTGAAATCGCCGACGATCGATACCCGCCTGGCATGCGGCGCCCAGACGGCGAAATGCGCACCCTCCATATCGCCATGGCGCAGGGGGCGGGCACCGAGCTTGTCCCACAGCCGCAGATGCGTGCCTTCCGTCAGCAGATAGTCGTCGACCTGTCCCAGCAGCGGCCCGAAGCGATAGGGATCTTCGACCTCCCACTGCCCGCCAGCATTGACGGCACGCAAGCGATAGATCCCGACGCTGTCGGGCACCAGGCCTTCGAAGACGCCATCGCCATGCCGCCGCTCCAGGGCGACAGGCCCGACCAGATTGGGTGCAAGCACCGACAGCGTCTCGGCATTGGGGATGAAGGCACGAATGACCAGACCAGCCGGCGTCTCATGCGGACCGAGCACGGCGAATGGATCGGCATGGCGTCCCGCCGCGAGCGCCGCGACTTCCACGTCCGACAAACGCCAATCCGCTGTCTTGCCGCGGCTGGCCGGCCGCTTGGCCAAGGGCGCCGGCTTTACGGCTCTGGCGGTGGGAGCGTTCGTCTTCGTTGTTTTTGCCAAGCGCCGCGACCCCTTTTCGGACTGGATCGAAACGCCTGTCTTGCCGGGGATCAGGCGTCTTCCTGTGATCCTCTCGAACACAAGCTAGGGCTTTTGCTACACCGGTCAACGATTAAACGCAGCCTGCCCAAATGGGTTATGCCGGGAACCCCGCAAGGTGAAAAATTTGGTTGTTCCGCCTCAAAGCAATCCGTCGGCGGACTTCGTACAACCGCCGGCGCGGCTGCCTCAGGAAGGACCAGCCGATAATCCATAGGGAGATTTGACATCGTCGCGAACATGCGTTCTAGATATGGGATCGATCCCACAATGAAGCTGCGGAGCCTTCGTGGCCACGATCAGAGACGTATCCAGGCGCGCCGGTGTTTCGCGATCGACGGCATCGCGGATCATCGCCGGCAATGGCTATGTCTCGGACAATGCCCGGCAGGCGGTGGAAGCGGCCATCGCGGAACTGGGCTACCGGCCCAACACCATGGCGCGGGGGCTGCGCTCCAATCGCTCGGAGATCATCGGCGCGGTCGTCGTCAACGTCGCCAGCCCCTTCTACGCCCAGATGGTCGGTGGCATGCAGAGCGTATGCCGGGCTGCCGACAAGTCGATCCTGCTCGCCAGCGGTTACGCCCAGGCGCATGAGGAATCGCGGGCGATCCTGGAATTGATCGACCGTTCCTGCGACGGCCTGATCCTCTATCTCGAAAATGCCGTGAGCGACGAGGTCAAGGACGTGGTGGCCAAGGCCGATATTCCAATCGTGGCGATCGGCGGAGAGCCGACCTCGCTCGCCTGGGCGAGAGTGGGCATCGACAACTACAATGGCGCTCTCGATGGCATGCGCTACCTGCTGACCATGGGTCACCGCGACATCGCCTATTTCGCCGGCACGCCCACCTATTTCGACACGCGCGAGCGTCTGCGCGGCATCGACACCGCCCTGGCGGAAGTCGGCATGAGCAGGGGCGACATCTATCTGGAAGCCGGCGATTACAAGGAACGCTTCGGCTACGAAGCGACGGAACGGCTGCTGGCGTCGGGCCGGAAGGTCAGCGCCATCTTTGCCGGCGACGACGATATTGGCGCCGGCGTCCTGCTGGCACTGCGGCACCATGGCGTCAAGGCGCCGGAACAGATCTCCCTCCTCGGCTTCGACGACAATTTCCACGCGAGGCATCTCACCCCGTCGCTGACGACCATACGCCAGCCGACGGACATAGCCGGTCAGACGGCTGCAAGACTCCTGCTCGGCATGATTGCCGACAGGAACTTCGTTCCGGATGACGTCGTCATTCCCGCCGAACTGATCGTCAGGGAAAGCGTCGTCCATCCTTCGGCAAGACATCAGACGGACCACGCCGTGGAGGCAGCAAGAGTGTAGGAAAGCTCATCCCGGTCTGTGCCGAGCACCGACCGGGATGAGTTCTGTCAATGACCATAAATAAATGTGGGATCGATCCCATAACAGAGGTGGAACATGAGACGCATCCTGATTGCTTTATGTGCGAGCAGCATCATCGGCAGTGCCTCGGCGGAGGCATTGCTCACCATGCATATCGAGGAGCAGACCAGCTGGGTGCGCAATTTCAACCCGTTCGACGCAGCCGGGCGCCGGCAGAGCACGCTCGACTTCATCTACGAGCCCCTGGTCATCTTCAACGCCTATGACAATGGCAAGCCGATCTATCGCCTGGCCACCGGCTACAAATTCTCCGATGACCTGAAGTCCGTCACCTACACCATCCGCGACGGCGTCAAATGGTCGGACGGGCAGCCGTTGACCGGCAAGGACGTCAAATTCACCTTCGACCTGATGATGAAGAACCCTTCCATCGACATCGTCGGAGTCGGCGCCGCGGTACAGTCGGTGGAGCTGCCGGCGCCCAACCAGGTCAAGGTCAATCTCAAGGACATCGATTCCCAGTTTCCCGAGTCTCTCGCCGATTTCACAGTCGTGCCCGAGCATGTCTGGAAGGATGTGGGCGATCCCTTCGCCTACAAGAACGAGAACCCCGTCGGCTCCGGCCCGATGACCGAAATCCGCCGCTTCACCCCGCAGGTCTACGAGCAATGCCGCAATCCCAATTACTGGGATGCCGGACATCTGAAGGTGGATTGCCTGAAGCTGCCGCAGATCAGCGGCAACGACCAGATGCTCGCGACCTTGCCGGAGGGAAACATCGACTGGTTCGGCTCGTTCCTACCGGAAATCGACAAGACCTATGTCTCGCTCGATCCCAAGCACAATGGCTACTGGCAGCCCTCGGCCAACACCGTTTCCTTCGAGATGAACCTCAAGACCACCAATCCAGGTAACAAGGCGGCCTTCGACGACATCAAGTTCCGCCAGGCCGTCAGCCTGCTGATGGACCGCAAATCGATGGTCGATATCGCCGGCTTCGGCTATCCGAAGGTCAATCCCCACGCCACCGGCTTGCCGCTGCATTTCGACAATTGGGCCAATCCACAGGCCCAGCAGGGCCAGGACGCCTGGATGGCCTATGACATCGACAAGGCCGGCAAGCTCCTCGATGAAGCGGGCTACGCGAAGGGATCGGATGGCTTCCGCAAGACCCCGAAGGGCGAGCCGATCGCCTTCACCGTCGCCGTGCCGAATGGCTGGACGGACTGGATCGACGCAGTGCAGATCGGCGTGGAGGGCCTGCGCAAAGCCGGCATCAACGCCTCGGTGGCCACACCCGAATACGAGCAGTGGAACAAGCAGATCGTCGAAGGCAATTACGATACGGTATTCCAGTCCCGGCCCGATGGTCCGACACCGTTCCGTGCCTATTACCAGACCCTTGCCACCCCCTATGTCGGCCGGTCGTCCTTCGCCGCCTCGCGCTATACCAATACCGAGCTCGACAAACTATTCGAGGACTATAAGCGCGCCTCCAAGGAAGCGGATTTCAGGGCAATCTTCGACAAGATCCAGCTCCACATCGCCGACAACTTCCCCATGGTGCCGCTGTTCAACGGCCCGACCTGGTATCAGTACAGCTCGAAGCGTTTCACCGGCTGGGTAACCAAGGATGATCCTGCGATGAATCCCGAGAACCATGATGACAACCGCATCAGGCTCATGCATCTGCTGCGCCTGCAGCCGGTCGCGAACGCCAACTGATGCGGCTCTCATCCCGCCGGCTGGCGGTCTATGGCACCGCTTTCGTCTTCGCCATCCTGGTCAACTTCCTGCTGCCGCGGCTGATGCCCGGCAGCCCGGTCGACGGGATGATCGCCCAGCTCGGCCCGCGCGCCACGCCCGCGGCCGTCGACGCCATCCGCGCCCGCTTCGGCGCCGTGGATCAATCCTATTGGCATCAGTTCATCGACTATATCAAAGGCCTGGCTACGTTCGATCTGGGGGTATCGGTCAAATATTATCCCCAGACCGTCACCGAAGTCCTTGCCCGCTCCGCCGGCTGGACCGCCTTCCTGGTCTTGGGTGCCATCACCTTCTCGCTCATCGTCGGCGTCCTGCTCGGTGCACTGGCGGCCTGGCGGCGCGGCGGGCGCTTCGACACCATCGTCTCGCCGCTGGCCATCGTGATGAAATCGGTACCGCCGGTGGTGATCTGCCTGTCGATCCTGTTCGTCTTCGGCGTGTCCCTGCGCTGGCTGCCGGTGGGTTATGCCTATGATCCGTCCCTCGATCCGTCCTTCTCTCCCAGCTTCATCGGCAGCGTCCTCCTCCATGCGGCCATGCCGGTGCTCGCCCTTTCCCCTGCGCTCATCGGCGAATTCCTGACCACCATGCGCACCAGCATGATCTCGGTTCTGGGCGAGGATTACGTCACCATGGGACGGGCCAAGGGTCTGAGGGAAATGGCGGTGATGTTCAATTATGCCGCCCGCAACGCCCTGCTGCCCGTGCTCACCAACCTCGCGCTGATCCTGGGCGCGGTCTTCGGTGGCTCCATCGTCACCGAGATCGTCTTCAATTATCCGGGCCTGGGCCTGACGCTCTACACGGCCAGCGTGGCGCGCGACTATCCAGTCATCCAGGGTCAGCTCCTGCTGATGACGCTGGCGACGCTCGGCGCCAATCTCCTGGTCGACCTCATCTACGGCGCGATCGATCCGCGCATCGAGGAGGCCCGGGCATGACGGCCGTCCTGAAACAGAAGAAAGCCGTCTTCGGCCTCGTCATCGTGGTGCTGTTGTGCCTGATGGCCCTCCTGGCGCCGGTTCTGGCCCCCAACGATCCGGCGGCCCGTGTCGGCCGCCCTCATCAGCCGCCCAGCGCCGAACAGGTGCTCGGCACCACCAAGATGGGGCGGGACGTCTTCAGCCAGTTTGTCTGGGGCGCGCGCTCCTCCCTGACGGTGGGGTTTGCCACAGGCCTTGCCATCACGGCGCTGGGTACGCTGCTCGGCCTGATCGGCGGCTATGCCGGTGGACGTACCGACAACGCCCTCGACCTCCTCACCAATGCGGTGCTGGTCATACCCAACATACCGCTCCTGATCCTGCTCGCTTCCTTCGCCGGCAAGGTCGGCCCCGTCGCCATCATGAGCATCATCGCCCTGACGTCCTGGCCGTGGGGCGCTCGCATGACGCGCTCCCAGATGCTGGCGCTGCGCAACCGTGAATTCGTGGTTGCCGCGCGCATGATCGGCGAACCGAGCTGGCGCATCGTCTTCGTCGAGATCCTGCCCAACCTTCTGCCGTTGCTGGCCCTCAATTTCGTCGGCAGCGTCATCTACGCCATCGTCGCCCAGACCACGCTTGAATATCTCGGCTTCGGCGACCCGCTGAACGTCAGCTGGGGCACCATGCTCTACAATGCGCAGAACTCCTCTGCCATCATCGTCGGCGCCTGGTGGGACATCGCCACGCCCTGCATCGGCATCATGCTGGTCGGATTCGGCCTGTCGCTGCTCAACTTCACCTTTGACGAGATCGCCAATCCGCAATTGCGATCGGGCCCCGCCCTGACCCGCTGGCTGCAGCTCAGCAACCGGCGCAAACGCCTGTCGAGGAGCCGATCATGAGCGAGGTACTTCTCGACATCCAGAATCTGAGCGTCGACTATCTGCTCGACAGGGGAGCCTTCCATGCGGTCAGGCAAGTCTCCTTCCAGATCCGGCGCGGCGAACTCTTCGGGCTTGCCGGCGAATCCGGCTGCGGCAAGAGCACGATCGCGTATGCCATCACCCGCCTGGCCAAGCCCCCGGCCCTGACCACGGGCGGCCGCATCCTGCTGAACGGCCAGGACATCCTGGCCTTGCCGGAGGACGAGCTCAGACGCATCCGCTGGCGCAGGATCGGCATGGTCTTCCAGAGCGCCATGAACTCCCTCAACCCGCTCTTGCGCGTGGAGGCGCAGTTCCACGACGTGCTGCGGCTTCACAAGGGCTATTCGCGGGAACAGTCGCGCGCCAGGGCGGAGGACATGTTTCGCCTGGTCGGCATTCCCGTCGATCGCCTGGGCCATTATCCGCACCAGTTCAGCGGCGGTATGCGTCAGCGCATCGTCATCGCGATCTGCCTCGCCCTCCATCCCGAACTGATCATCATGGACGAGCCGACCACCGCGCTCGACGTCGTGGTGCAGCGGGAAATCCTGGAACAAATGGTAGATTTGCAGCAAAGCCAGGGCTTTTCGGTGCTCTTCATCACCCATGACCTGCATCTGATGGCGCAGATCTGCCACCGCATCGGCGTGATGCTGAAGGGCGAACTCGTGGAGGTCGGCGATACCAGCCAGATCAGCATGGCCCCCAGGCACTACTATACCCGCAAATTGTGGAGCGCCATCCCGGCCCTGCCGGTGGCCCGCCATCTCGAGGGGAGCCTTTGATGAATATGCTGGCTTCCCCGACCCGTTTGCAGCCGGCGACTGCCCCGATCATCCGGCTGGAGAACATCGCGCGCTCCTTCGGGGCCGTGCAGGCCCTGCGCGGCATCACCCTGTCGCTTGTCCCCGGCAAGGCACTGGCCCTGGTCGGCGAGTCCGGCTGCGGCAAGACCACCTGCGCCCGCATCATCGCCCGCATGGACCGGCCGACCGGGGGAGCCCTGCACTTCCACGACCGCAACGTTACGCAACCCGGCAGTCGCAAGGAAGAGAAAGCCTATCGGCGCGCGGTGCAGATGGTGTTCCAGGATCCCTTCGCCTCGCTCAACCCGGTCTTTTCCATCGGTCATCACCTCATTCGGCCCCTGCTGCTGCATGGCCATGCCCGGGGACGCGCCGAAGGCCAGGCAGGCGTGAAGCAGCTTTTGGAAAGCGTCGGCCTCGATCCCGAGGTGACGATCGGCAAATTCCCGCATCAGCTCTCCGGCGGGCAGCGCCAGCGGGTCAACATCGCCCGCGCCATTGCGGTTCGCCCACAGGTCCTGCTGGCGGACGAGCCCACCTCGATGCTCGACGTCTCGATCCGGCAGGGCATCCTCGACCTGCTTGCCGGCATCAAGCGCGAGCGCAATCTGGCTGTGCTTTACATCACCCATGACATCGCCACGGCCGCCCATGTCGCGGAAGAGATCGTCGTGATGTTCGCCGGGCAGATGGTGGAATGGGGCGATGCCCTGGCGGTGATCACCAATCCGCGCCACCCCTACACCAAGCTGCTGCTCTCCGCGGTTCCCGATCCGAACCGCCCGTTCATCCCGGGCCAAAGCAGCGCCTTTCTCAGCCGAGCCGAAGACATTCGCCGCATTTCGCGACCCGCCTCGAACACGATCGAGCAGGTAGGCCCGAACCATTTCGTCCGGATAGCCGGATCTCCAGAACAGAACGCTTCAGACTGAACAGGACTTTGCATGGACCTTCTCGTCAAACTCTACGACCTCGTGCCGAACAAGGCGTTGGACACCCGCCTCGACGACGCGGGCATCACGCTCCGGCGTGCCCTCCCCCCGGAGCTTGCCGCAATAACGGAGTGGATCCGCCGGCATTTCACCGCCGGCTGGGCCAGCGAGGCGACCGTAGCTCTCTGCCGCCAGCCGGTCTCATGCTTCATTGCGGTCAGGCAGGGGCAATTGCTCGGTTTCGCCTGCTACGACGCCACCGCCCGGGGGTTCTTCGGCCCCACCGGCGTGGACGAGGCCGAACGCGGCCGCGGCATTGGCCATGCCCTGCTCCTCGCCTGCCTCAATGACATGCGTGCGCAGGGCTATGCCTATGCCGCCATCGGCGATGTCGGGCCGGTGGAATTCTATGCCCGCACGGTGGGCGCGACACCGATCGCCGATTCCACGCCCGGCATCTTCGCCGGCCTCCTCAAAGCTTCCAGTTGATCTTTGCCCTTCGAGAGACTTTCATGACGATATCCGTGCGCAATCTTCTTCGCCTCGAAACTCATTGGACGCCATCCAGCGAGGATCGGCAGCTCGCTTATGCCCTGACCCTGACCAATACATCCGACAGGGCCATATCGGGATTTCGGCTCTGCATCAGCGGGCCGGGACGCATAGACCCTGCCGCCACGATCGAAGGCGGCTCGCTTCGAACCCGCCTGTCGAACTATGCCGAGTTCGCGCCACCCGAAGGATTCGTTCTGCAGCCGAACACGGCCTGGACCGTCACCGCCCGGGGCCTCAGCTATCCGCTGCGGCATTGGACCGATGGAACCAACACCGCCTATGTCGTTTTCGACGACGGAACCAATCTGCCGGTCACGGTCATGCCCAGCCGGTCCAGCGGCGACAATGCCTCGCCCAAGCGGGGCGCGGACGTCTATCCCGTGCCGGATATCGCGCCCGTCGCCATCTCCATCGTTCCCTGGCCGAACGAGGTTTCAGTCACCGGCCGGCGCGGCGTGCCATTGGGGCTTGCCCCCCAGGCCGGCTCCGGTGAGGCCAGCCAGGCCATCGCCGCCTTTGGCGAGCTGACGACCAGCCTGTTCCCGGTGGAAGGCATCGTCCGGCCCGAGGCCGAAGGCGGACTTGCCGTTACCCTGCAGCATCAGGACGGCATGGCAGCCGAAGCCTACCGGATATTTTTCGCCGAAGAGGGCGTAACGCTCACGGCCGCAAGCCGCGCCGGCTTCCTCTACGGTCTGATCACGCTTGGACAGATACTGCGCGGCGCTCGCCTGCATCCGCAGACCTTCCTGTTCCCTCTGGAGGGCAAGATCCGGGACGAACCCTGGGCTCGCTGGCGCGGCACCCATCTCGACGTCGCCCGCCAGTTCTACGGCTCGGCCGAGATCGCGCAATTCCTGCGCGTTCTCGCCTGGAACAAGCTGAACCGCTTCCACTGGCACCTGTCCGACGACGAGGCCTGGCGCGTGGAGATCGAGGCCTATCCGGAACTGGTCGCCACCGGCGCCTGGCGCGGCCATGGCCTGGCCATCCCCTCGCTGCTCGGCTCCGGAGCGGCACCTACGGGCGGCTATTATACCAAGACAGCGATCCGGCAGATCGTTGATCTCGCAACGCGCCTCGGCATCGACGTCGTGCCGGAGATCGACATGCCGGGCCATTGCTACTCGGTGCTGCAATCCCTGCCCTCGCTGCGCGATCCAGATGAACAGGGCGAATATTTCTCCATCCAGGGCTTTCCGAACAACTGCCTGAATCCCGCCCGTGAGGAGACCTATGCCTTCGTGGAGAAGCTCCTGGACGAATTGCTCGAGCTCTTTCCCTCCCGCACCATCCATGTCGGCGCAGACGAGGTCCCGGCGGGTGCCTGGGAAGGCTCTCCTCAGGCCATGACGCATCTCAAAACTTTGGGCGGCGGCGGCACGGCCGAATTGCAGGCCCACTTCCTGCAACGCGTCCAGGCCTCGCTCACCGCCAGGGGCCGCATCACGGGCGCCTGGGAAGAGGCGGCGCATGGCGGCGGCATCGACAAGGCCAATTGCTACCTGAATGGCTGGCATACGGTAGAGATCAGCGCCAGGCTGGCGTCCGAAGGCTATGACATCGTCGTCTGCCCCGGACAGGTCTACTATCTGGACATGGCCAACAGTCCGGCCTGGTCAGAGCCGGGCGCCGGCTGGGCCGGCTGGTCCGACGCCGAAAAGATCTACCGTTTCGATCCGGTGGAAGGCTGGTCGGATATCCAGAGGCAACATTTCCTTGGCGTGCAGACCTGCATCTGGTCCGAACCGATGACCGACCGCGGCGTGTTCGACCGCCTGATCTTTCCCCGCATTTCGGCCCTGGCGGAAACCGGATGGACGGCCCCGCCCAAAAAATCCTGGGACCGCTTCAGGGCCATGGTCGGCTTGATGCCACTGCTCTATGGGATCAAGGCCTGAGACACTGGTCTCCAGACAAACAAAATCCCGCGAAGCTGTGTTTCATGCCTCGCGGGACGCAAATCTTATCGAGATTGCCGGAATAGCAGCGTCTACTCCACCGGCGTCGTCTGCACGCCCCAGATCTCGTCGGCATATTCGCGGATGGTGCGGTCCGAGGAGAACCAGCCCATGCGTGCGACGTTGAGGATCGACTTCTCGCGCCAGGCCGATTTGTTGGCCCACAGCGTATCGACATTGCGCTGCGCGGCGGCATAGGCGTCGAAATCGTCGGTGACGAAGAACCAGTCGCTGGAGCGCAGCGACTGCACCGTGCCGCGATGGCGTTCGCGGTCGGTCGGCGAGAACACGCCGCTTTCCACCGCATCGAGCACCTCGGCCAAGGCCTGCGAGGCCGCGATGGCGTCGGCCGGATTGCGGCCCTGGCGCTTCTTCTCCTCGACCTCATGTGCCTTCAGGCCGAAAATGAAGATGTTGTCGTCGCCGACATGCTCCTTCATCTCGACATTGGCGCCGTCGAGCGTGCCGATGGTGAGCGCGCCGTTGAGGCCGAACTTCATGTTGCCGGTGCCCGAGGCTTCCAGGCCCGCGGTCGAGATCTGCTCGGACAGGTCCGCGGCCGGAATGATCACCTCGGCGAGGCTGACATTGTAGTTCGGCATGAACACGACCTTGAGCAGGTTGCGCACGGCCGGATCCGAGTTCACCACCTTGGCGACGTCGTTGATCAGCTTGATCACATATTTGGCCGCCGTGTAGCTCGCCGCCGCTTTACCGGCAAAAATCTTCACGCGCGGCGCCCAGTCGCGCTCGGGATGGGCGCGGATGGCATTGTAGAGCGCGATGGTCTCGAGGATGTTGAGAAGCTGCCGCTTATATTCGTGGATGCGCTTGATCTGGACGTCGAACATCGCGGAAGGATCGACACGCAGGCCCACCGTCTGCTGAAGCACCTTGGCCAGGCGCGCCTTGTTGGCATGCTTGACGGCCGCGAAGGCCTCCTGGAAGGAGGCATCCGTGGCGTAGGGTTCCAGCGCCACCAGCTTTTCGGCATCGTCGAGATAGCCATCGCCGATGGTCTCGCGCAGCAGCGTGGTCAGCCCCGGATTGGCGGTCATCAGCCAGCGCCGCGGCGTGATGCCGTTGGTCTTGTTGGTGATGCGCCCGGGGAACAGCGTGTTGAGGTCGCGGAACACCGTCTCCTTCATCAGCTCCGAATGCAGGGCCGACACGCCATTGACCTTGTGCGAGCCGACGAAGGCCAGATTGCCCATGCGAACGCGCCGGCCATGGCTCTCGTCGATGATCGAGACGGTGGCGATCATGGCATCGGAGGCGCCGCTCTCGCGCGCCTCGGTCAGCACGCGGGCATTGATGGCGTAGATGATCTGCATGTGCCGCGGCAGCAGGCGCTCGATCAGCGGCACAGGCCAGGTTTCCAGCGCCTCAGGCAGCAGCGTATGGTTGGTGTAGGAGATCGTCTCGCGGGTGATGGCGAAGGCGTCGGCCCAGTTCAGCCCGTGAATGTCGATCAGGATACGCATCAGCTCGGCCACGGCGATGGCCGGATGAGTGTCGTTGAGCTGGACGGCCGCCTTGGAAGGCAGGGTCTTGATGTCGCGATGCTGCTGCAGGTGGCGGCGGACGATGTCCTGCAGCGACGAGGCGGTGAAGAAATACTCCTGGCGCAGGCGCAATTCCTGGCCGGCCGGCGTGGAATCGGCCGGATAGAGCACGCGCGAGATCGATTCCGCCTTGGTGCGGTCATTCAGGGCGCCGATATGGTCGCCGGCATTGAAGGCGTCGAGCGAGATCGGATCGAGCGAGCGGGCCGACCACAGGCGCAGCGTGTTGACGCGGTTGCCGCGCCAGCCGACGGCCGGCGTGTCATGGGCGACGGCGAGCACGGTTTCTGCCGGCTTCCAGCTATGCACGGCCGAGCCATCCCAGCCGTCCGTCGCTTCGACGGCACCGCCGAAGCCCACTTCATAGGCGACTTCACGGCGCGGGAATTCCCAGGGATTGCCGTTCTGCAGCCAGTTCTCGGGCGATTCCGTCTGCCAGCCATCGACGATGTTCTGGCGGAACAGGCCGTTCTCATAGCGGATGCCGTAGCCATAGGCGGCAATGCCGACGGTGGCCATGCTCTCCATGAAGCAGGCGGCGAGGYGGCCGAGGCCGCCATTCCCGAGGGCGGCATCGGGCTCCATCTCGGCGATCATGTCGAGATCGACGCCGACGGAAGCCAGTGCCTCGCGCGCCGTGGCGACGAGGCCGAGATTGTTGAGGCCATCCTTGAGCAGGCGGCCGATCAGGAATTCGAGCGAGAGGTAATAGACACGCTTGCCGCCCATGCGGTAGACGCCGCGCGTCGTTGCCATCCAGCGGTCGACGATATGGTCGCGCAACGCCAGGCTCACGGCCCGCAGCCAGTCATGGTCGCGCGCCACGATCGGGTCCTTGCCGACGGCATAGGTCAGCTTGGCGAGGATCAAGTCACGGAAGGCCCGCGCCTCGCCGGTCGCCTCGGGCAGCTTGGCCGCCTCATCACCGACAGCCATCGCCGCTTCGGCCGAATAGAGCTTGTCGTGCAACGTTGAAGTCATGTGTCACTTCTCGATCGTTGATCCCAGGACGGTGCTCCTTAACCCAAGTGCCGCCTGGTTACGAGTGCCCCTTTTGCATAAGATGTAGGCAAAAACACTGATATCTTGTGATTATGGCCGGATGAGCTGCCATGATCACCTCATATGTCTGTTCTGCATGGCTCGTCCACCTTGTGCGTCGCCTGCACAAAGCGGCCCTATGCTGTTGCTCACGACCGTGGAGAGTATGCGCCTGCGGCGGAATCCTGGCTGAATTCCGCGGGCGATGATGATATGCCACGGCCATGGGGCCATGCGATTTCGCGGGATCGCCAAGAATCGCAAAGACGCATCGGAACAAGGAGTTAGGGCAAGCAGCGTTCAGGCGCCTTGCCCTGGGAGACAGGCATGACGGCTATCTATTATCTCGCGGTCGACGGCGGTGGCACCAATACACGCGCCCGCCTCTATGACGAGAGCGGCAAGCTGATCGGCGAAGGCCTGTCGGGCTCCTCCAACCTGACTCTCGGCACCGATATTGCAGGCCCGGCCATCGCCGCAGCCGGCGATGCCGCACTTGCCGCTGCCGGATTGGACCCCGGAGCCAAGACCCGGATCCGGGCCGGCCTCGGTCTTTCCGGCGGCAATATTCCCGCCCTTGCCGACAGTATCGCTGCTTTTCCCTTCGGTTATGGCGCCCTCACCGTCACCTCGGACGCGGTCACGGCCTGCCTCGGTGCCCATGCCGGCCAGGATGGCGGCATCTTCATTCTCGGCACGGGTTCGCAGGGCCTCGCCCTGGTGGGAGGCAGGGAGACCTCGGTCGGTGGCTGGGGGTTCGCCCTTGGCGACGACGCCTCCGGCGCCGTGCTCGGACGGGCCGCACTCAGGGCCGCCCTGCTCAGCGTCGACCTGCTCGGCCCCACGAGCGATCTGACCCGCCGCCTGCTGGCGCATTTCCACGACGATCCGAACGAGGCGGTGATCTGGGCCAGGACCGCAACGCCGAGGGATTATGGCCGCTTCGCTCCCCTGGTGTTCGAGGCCGCCGGGGGGGATGTGGTGGCGGACCGTCTGATTGCCGGAGCCACCGGCGCCATCGTCGCCATGCTCGACCGCCTGAAAGACCTTGGCGCCCCCAGGATCGCCCTGATGGGAGGGCTCGCCGAACCCTATCGGCCCTATCTGCCGGTGCGCTATGATGAGATCCTGGTCCCGCCCAAGGGAGATGCCCTGGCCGGAGCCCTGACCCTGGCGAAAAGGGGCCGCTGACGATGTCTCTAAACGCTCTCACCGCCCCCCGCCTGTTCAACGGCGAAACCTTTGTCGAGGGCCACGCCGTCCTGGTGGAGGCCGATGTGATCGTCGGCCTGGTGCCGCGGTTCGACATTCCTTCCCATGCCGCCGTGACCACCCTGCCCTCCGGGCTGCTGGCACCCGGTTTCGTCGACGCCCAGGTCAATGGCGGCGGCGGCTTCCTGTTCAACCAGTCACCCGACGTGGCGACGCTTGCGGGCATGGTCGCAGCGCATCGGCGCCATGGCAGCACCGCCCTGCTGCCGACCTACATCACCGACACGGCCGATGGAATGAAGAGCGCCATCACCGCCGCCCGCCAGGCGATCGCCGATGGGGTGCCGGGCATGGCCGGCATTCATCTGGAAGGGCCCTTCCTTTCGGTGCCGCGCAAGGGCGCCCATGACCCGGCCCTGATCCGGCCGCTGACGGAAGCCGATGTCGAGCTCATTCTCGGCAGCGGCATCGAGACCATCCTGCTCACCGTGGCGCCGGAGAATGCGCCGCTTCACCTGATCCGGCGCTTGGCGGATGGGGGCGTGATCGTCAGCCTCGGCCATACCGATACCAGCTATGAGGCAGTGATGGCGGCGGCGGATGCCGGCGCCACCGGCATCACCCATCTCTTCAATGCGATGTCGCCCTTGCAGGGTCGTCACCCCGGCGTCACCGGGGCCGCGCTCGACCATGGCGGGCTGTGGGTCGGCATCATCGCCGACGGTCTCCATGTGCATCCAGGCTCGCTCTCGCTCGCCTTGCGCGCGAAAAAGGCGCCGGGACGGCTCTTTCTCGTCACCGACGCCATGCCCACTGCTGGCGATGCCAACGACGTCTTCTATCTCAACGGACGCAAGGTGACGCGGCGCAACGGCGCCCTGACGCTGGAAGACGGCACGCTGGCCGGCTCCGACCTCACCATGGACGCGGCGCTGCGCTACAGCGTCGGCCATCTTGGCGTCGATCTCGGGGAGGCCCTGCGCATGGCCAGCCTCTATCCCGCCCAGTTCCTCCGCCTCGACAGCCGCCGGGGACGGCTGGCTCCGCGCTATCGTGCCGACATCGTGCATCTCGACGAGCATCTGACCGCGCGCGGCGTGTGGGTGGGAGGTCGCCAACTGGCCGGGTGAAGCGGCCGCGTCAGGCGATGCGATGTGGTGCGAACAGGATGACGGCCATGCCGGCCAGGCACAGAACCGCTCCGATCAGATCCCAGCGATCGGGCCTGATCCCTTCGACGCCCCACAGCCAGAGCAGCGAGGCGCCGATATAGATCCCGCCATAGGCGGCATAGGCCCGCCCGGCCGCATCGGTTTCGACGCGCGAGAGCAGCAGGGCGAAGGCAATGAGGGCTGCCACGCCAGGCACCAGCCACCAGGCCGGCTTGCCGAGGCGCAGCCAGCCCCAGAAGGCATAGCAGCCGGCAATCTCGCCGGCCGCCGCCAGGACATAGAACAGAATCGATTTCATGCAGGCCGTCCGTCTCCCATCGGCGTCAGCTTAGCGGGCTGGTACCGGAGGCGGAAGGTGGCGAAAGGGCGACGCAGGGGCTGTCTCGCCCCTGCTCAGACGACTCAGAATTTGTAGCTGACACCGACCATGGCGACGGTCTCGTGGAAACCGGCCTTGAAGCGGGTATCGGGCGCCACGCGGAAGCGCGACTTGCCGAAATCGGTGTAGCGGACCTCGACGCGTCCGATCCAGTTGTCGGTAAAGGCATATTCGACACCGGCGCCGGCGGTCCAGCCCACCTTGGTCTTGGTGGAGGAACCCACGACGTCACCATCGAAGAGGTTCCAGCGTTCACGGATATCGCCGAAGGCGACGCCGCCGGTGGCATAGACGAGAATACGGTCGAAGGCATAGCCCAGACGCGCGCGGACCGATCCCTGCCAGCGATTGGTCATATGCAGCCGGCTGTTGCCGTTCTGGGCGTCGATGACCGTATGGCTGCCCTTGATACTGCTGAGGTCGATGTCGCCTTCCAGACCGACGACGATATTGTTGGAGAATTGTTCGTTGTAGCCGGCGTGCAGGCCGCCGAGCACACCATTGACGTTGAAGTTATCGGCCGGCACGGGCGTCGACCTGCTCAAATCGTCCTTTTCCCGTCCCCAACCATAGCCGATATGGGCACCGACATAAAAGCCGGTCCAGCTAAAGGGCGTCACAGGCACAATAGGTTCCACAGGCGCCGGCGCAAGGTCTGCTGAAAGTGCCGGCATTGGCGCAAGAAAGAGTGCCGCTAAAACGATTTTCTTCATGATCCCCACCTTATCACGACGTTGATCGGCAAGAAATCACTGCCACAATTTCTACATATTGTCCATATTTTCAGATAATTGCCACCTCTGAAGGCAATAGAACGCTAATCATCGATATACTATTGACTGAAGAAAACAGGATTATTGCTTTATTTTCTGACCGCGAATACCCTGTTCGGGACATTAGGGAAGCAAATTCGTATTTCCTTGGTAAACCATCGCAACATAACGGGCCACAAAGTGGCCCGTTGCAGGTCGATCGTCGCCAGGTCGGGGATCAGCTCTTGCTCGATGCCGCCCAGAGATTGACGTTGCCTTCCTCGGCATAGTGGTCGATCTCCGCCAGCTCCTCGGCGGAGAAAGCGAGATTCTTCAAGGCGCCGACGCAGTCCTCGATCTGCCCCGGGCGGCTGGCCCCGATCAGCGCCGAGGTCATGCGGCCATCCCTGAGGACCCAGGCGATCGCCATCTGGGCCAGGGTCTGGCCGCGGCGACGAGCTATCGTATCGAGGGCCCGCAGCCTGGTCAGATTCGTCTCGGTGAGTTGATCGGGCGAGAGCGACTTGCCGGCCGCAGCGCGGCTGTCGGCGGGAATGCCGGTCGCGCTGAGATATTTGTTGGTGAGCAAGCCCTGCGCCAGCGGCGTGAAGGCGATGCAGCCAGCGCCGTCCGCTTCGAGCTGGTCGAGCAGGCTGTCCTTCTCGACCCAGCGATTGAGCATCGAATAACTCGGCTGATGGATAAGCAGCGGCGTGCCCAGACGGCGCAGGATCGCAGCCGCCTCCCTGGTCCTCTCGGCACTATAGGACGAGATACCGGCATAATGGGCCTTGCCCTGGCGCACCGCGTCATGCAGCGCGGTCATGGTCTCTTCCAGAGGCGTGTTCGGATCGAAGCGGTGGGAATAGAAGATGTCGACCGTCTCGATACCCATGCGCTTGAGGCTGGCGTCCAGGCTGGAGAGCAGATATTTGCGGCTGCCCCACTCGCCATAGGGGCCGGGCCACATGCGATAGCCGGCCTTGGTGGAGATCACCAGTTCGTCGCGATGATGGGCGAAGTCCGTCCTGAGGATGCGCCCGAAGGTCTCTTCGGCCGAGCCGGGCGGCGGCCCGTAATTATTGGCTAGGTCGAAATGGGTAATGCCGAGGTCGAAGGCCCTGCGGCAGAGCGCCCTGGCATTCTCGAAAGGGATGTCGCCACCGAAATTATGCCACAGGCCCAGCGAAAGAGCCGGAAGCTGCAGGCCCGAGCGGCCGGACCGGCGATATTGCATGGCGTCGTAACGCGCCTCATCCGCGACATAAGTCATAGGTGGCTCCAATACTGAGGAAAAGCGAATCCGCAATCATTCATCAGACAAACTGCCCGGCCCGGGCCAATTGTTCAACCACCATACACCCGGCGGACATGAAAAGGCCGGCGTCACCGCCGGCCTCTCCCGCCTCGATTGCGACCCCTGTCAGGGCGTCGTGACGGCGTCCTCATAGTCCGCCGCCGTCGTCTCGTCCTGCGCCGAGGAGCCCAGCACCATGGTCAGCACCACGGAGACGACGAAATTCAGCACCACGGCGATCACACCGATATAGAAGGAGGTGCCGAACAGGGTGTAGGTCGAGACCACGGAGGTTGGCCCCCAGGCCATATAGCTACCGGCCAGCATGCCCACCGCCCAGCCGATCAGCAAGGCCCAGCCATTGAACCAGCGCGTATAAAGGCCTGCCACCAAGGCAGGGAAGATCTGGATCATCCAAACGCCGCCGAGCAATTGCAGATCGATGGCGAATTTGGTCGGCAGGAACACGATCACCACCAGGGCGCCGACCTTGACGATCAGGCTCATCAGCTTGGCAAGGTAGGATTCCTTCTGCGACGACATATCCGGCTCGATGAAGGGCTTCCAGACATTGCGCGTGAAGGTATTGGCAGCCCCGATCGACATCACCGCCGCCGGCACCAGGGCGCCGATGGCGATAGCCGCAAAGCAGAAGCCGGCGAACCAATCGGGGAACATTTTGTTGACCAGCAGCGGGATCGCCGCCTGGGCATCGTCGGTCTTGATGTCGGCGGCGACTGCCATCACGCCCAGAAGCGCGATGAGGCCGAGCACCAGCGAATAGGCCGGCAGCGACACCGCATTGCGACGGATGGCGTTCGGTCCTGTGGCCGACAGCGTGCCCGTAAGGGCGTGCGGATACATGAACAGCGCCATGGCCGAGCCGATCGACAGCGTAATGAAGGGCCAGATCTGCGAAGGCGCCAGGGTGAGACCCACGGCTGCCGGCTTGCCAGCGGCAACGGCGGCGGCTGCCTTGGCGTCATAGACGAGTTTCGCCTTCTCGAAGATCGAACCGAAACCGCCGAGCTGATAGGGGATGACGATGACCGCGGCGATCACGAAGATATAGATCATGATGTCCTTGACGAAGGCGATCATCGCCGGCGCACGCAACCCGCTCTTATAGGTGTAGAGCGCCAGGATGATGAAGGCGATCGTCAGGGGAAGGTGCGAGGCCATGCCCGTTGCCGAGAAGCCGAGGGCCTGGATCACCTTCTCCATGCCGACGAGCTGAAGGGCGATATAAGGCATGGTCGCGAGGATACCGGTGAAGGCTACCGCCAGTTCCAGCCAGCGATTGCCGTAGCGCCCGGCGATGAAATCGGCGCCGGTGAGATAGCCATGCTTGTGCGTGGCGTTCCACAGCCGCGGCATGATCAGGAAGATCAGCGGATAGATCAGAATGGTGTAGGGTACGGCGAAGAAGCCATAGGCGCCGAGCGCGTACATCAAGCCCGGCACGGCGATGACGGTGTAGGCCGTATAGAGATCGCCACCCAGCAGGAACCAGGTGATCCAGGCACCGAAGCGTCGGCCGCCGAGGCCCCATTCGTGCAACTGGTCGAGATCCCCCGCCTTCCAGCGCGCCGCCACGAAACCAACAACGGTCACGACGGCGAAGAAGAAGACGAACACCATCGCCGCCGTCCAATTGAGATTGTCCAGCATCAGCGTTCAACCTTCCAGGCGAGATAGACGAACAGCGACGAAATCGGCACCAGGACGAGGAGGTAGAAATAGAAGAAGGGCACTCCGAACAGCACGGGATCGATGCTGTTATAGAGCGGTGTCAGCAATGCCAGTACGCAAGGTACCAGCAGAAGCAGATATTTCATGGCATTTCCCCCGGTATTGCGACAATCTTCCATCAAGATTGCCGCTGCGGATGCGGCCAAAGCCGAATCCAGCCTGCTATAAACTCTTCTGGCAGCTTTTTATTCCCTTGGAGAAAGACTGAGTCCAGAGGGGATTTTGGGGCGCCTGCCCGTGCGGGGTTGCGAGGGCAAAGCCGGCACCATTCGGGATGGACCGTCAAGGCTGTCGAAGACGCGGCCGGCGATCGGAGTCCCGGGCGCAGGCCGAAGGCCGCCCTTGTATCCTCAGCCTTCCCAAATTCCTCACGCCGACTTATGCCTATACAAAATAGGAGTGCAGGATGAAGATCACCGCGGTCCGGGCCACCCCCGTCAACATACCGCTGGAGGCGCCCTATCTGTGGTCCTACGGCTCGCTGGCCGGCTTTTCCAAAGCCATCGTCGAGGTCGAGACCGATGAAGGCTTCACCGGCATCGGCGAAGCACCATCCTACGCACATGCGGCGATCATCAATCTGAGCCTCGGCCCCCGCCTCGTCGGGCGCGATCCCCTCGACATCGCCGGGGCCGAATTGATCTCGCTGCCGAGTTGGCAGGGCGTTTCCAACAATATCGACTACAATCTCATTCGCGCCTTCGGCGGCATCGAGATGGCGCTATGGGACCTGCGCGGCAAGCTTTGGAACCTGCCTCTCTATGCGCTGCTCGGCGGTGCGGTGCGCAAGGCCATCCCGGTCACGGATTATTTCTCCTTCCGCGAGAAGGCCGGGCCCGATGGCGGAGAGACCACGCCGGAAGCGGTCGTGGACTATTGCCTTGGCCTCAGGGAAGCGCATGGCACCACTTTTTTCGAGGGCAAGTTCTACACCGCCGATATCGGCCCCAGCGTACGCATGATGGAATTGCTGCGCGAGGCGCTCGGGCCTGGCGCCATGCTGCGCATCGATGGCAACATGGCTCATTCGCTGACCTCGGCGCGCCAGATCGCGCGGGAACTCGAGCCGCTCAACATCCGCAACTGGGAGGATCCGTGCGGCTCGCTCTATGACCTCAAGGCCCTGCGCCAGCACACATCGATTCCCTTCTCGGTCCACAGCCTCGACTTGCGCCAGGCGGCACATCTAGGCGTGCCCGATGCCGTGGTCACCGATATCGCGACCCATGGCGGCATTGCCCGAACCATGCGCTTCGTCGGCGCCTGCGAGCAGCTCGGCCTCGATTTCTGGTGCTATTCCGGCGATTCAGGGGTGGCGAGCGCCGCCTATCTGCATCTGTGCGCGGCCATGCCGCATATCCGCGAACCCAACCAGTCGCTGTTCCGCATGCAGCCGCTCGACGTCATCGAGGAAGGTCCGTTTCGTCCCAAGAACAATGTCGTGCCGGTACCGGAGGGGCCGGGCCTCGGCGTGACGCTGTCACAGGACAAACTGAGGCATTTGCATCAACTCTTCCTCCATGATGGTCCCTACAACAAATATCACGACCCGGATCGCCCCGGCGTGTTCCGTCGCCTGCCGCTGAGCTAGCCCTGCAGTTGCGGCGCAGTGTCAGCCTCCTGGCTGACACAACGCTTGCCGGCGAGCGTTTCGTTTCCAGATGTCAGCCAGGGGGCTGACACGCCCCATCCGTCACGTCCCAAACGTCAGATCTTGGCCGCCTTGACGAAGCTCGGATCGAAGGTCTTTTCGTAGGGAACGCTGGCATTGGCGAGTTCAGGGTCGAGGGCCTTGAGCGCATTCATCATCGACTCATAGCCGTCCTTGGTGACCATGCCGTCCGGCGAATACATCTGCCGCGAGTTCTGGAACGCCTGCATATAGAGGTCGCGATTGCCCAGCAGATATTCCTTCGGCACGATATCGGCAACGTCCTCCGGTTTGGCCTGGCCGAGCCATTTCAGAGCCTTCATCATGGCGTTGACCACGCGCTGTGTGGTCACGGGGTTCTCCTGCGCGAAAGACTGCTTCAGATAGACGGTTGCCGCCGGATTGGTGCCGCCGAACAGGGCCTTGGTGCCCTCCTCCGTGCGCGTGTCGAGCACGATGGCGATGTCATCGTCGTGCTGCAGCTGGCTGATCACCGGATCGAGATGCGACAGCCCGTCAATGCCGCCATTCTTGATGGCAGCGACGGCGCTGGCTCCGCCGCCGATGCCGATCTGCGCGACATCGGCCGAGGTCAGCCCGTTCTTGTGCAAGGCATATTGCAGCAGGAGAGCCGTAGAGGACCCCGGCGCGGTAACTCCGATCTTGCGGCCCTTGAGATCGGCAATGGTCTTGATCTCGCCGGCCAGGCTCTTGCGCACCGCGATCACGATGCCAGGGAAGCGGCCGAGGTCGCAGACCGCGACGATATCCTGCCCCTTGTTCTGCATGCGGATGGTGTGCTCGTAAGCACCCGTCACCACGTCCACCGAGCCACCGACCAGCGCCTGCAGGGATTTGGAACCACCGGCGAAATCGTTGATGGTGACGCTGAGCCCCTCCTCCTTGAAGAAGCCCTTCTGCTCGGCCACCGTCAGCGGCAGATAATAGAGCAATGGCTTGCCGCCGACGCCGATGGTCAGATCGGGCTTCTCCGGCTTGGCATCCTCGGCGAAGGCCGGCAGCGCGCCGCCGAGCGAGGCACCAAACACCATGCCGCTGGCGCCGATCAGGAAAGTTCTGCGTTTCATGTTTTTCCTCCCAATTCGATTTCCAATATCATTTAGCCGCGCCAGACCAGAAGGCGGCGCTCCACCGTCGTCATCAGCCAGTCGACGATCAGAACGAAGGCCATCAGGACGAACATGCCGGCGAAGACGCCGGTGACATCGAATACGCCCTCGGCCTGCTGGATGAGATAGCCCAGGCCCGCCGAGGAGCCGAGATATTCGCCCACCACCGCGCCGACCACGGCAAAACCGACAGAGGTATGCAGGCTGGAGAACACCCAGGACATCGCCGAAGGCAGATAGACGTGGCGTAGCAGCTGGCGCTCGTTCATGCCGAGCATGCGGGCATTGGAGAGCACGGCCGGGCTCACTTCCTTGACGCCCTGATAGACGTTGAAGAAGACGATGAAGAACACGAGGGTGAAGCCGAGGGCCACCTTCGACCAGATGCCGAGGCCGAACCACAAAGCGAAGATCGGCGCCAGCACCACCCGGGGCAGCGCATTGGCGGCCTTGACATAAGGGTCGAAAATGGCGGCGACCACGGGCTGGCGCGCGAACCAGAAGCCGAGAACCACGCCGCCCAACCCGCCGAACAGGAAGGCCAACGCCGATTCAGCCAGGGTGACCCACAAATGATACCAGATGGAGCCGTCGGTGAACCATTCCACGATTCTGTTCCAGACGCTGAGCGGATCGGCGAAGAAGAACGCCACCGTCTTGGGCGAACCGAACAGCGAGGTCGTCGAGGCGACGTGCCAAACAGTGATGCCGATGACCGCGACAAGAACCTGCAGGACGAGCAAAACGATCTTGTTGTTCATTGGAGTCCCAAAGGTGTCGTGAAGATATCAGGGTGTCGTGAAGATATCGAAGACATGGAAAAAGCCAGCGAACTAGCTGTAGGCCTTCATCACCTCGTCGCGCAGGGCATCCCAGATGTCGCGATGCAGGCGGATGAAAGCGGGATCGTGGCGAATTTCCGCTATGGCGCGAGGCCGGGGCAGTGGCACGGCGAAATCCCCGATGATGCGCGCCTTCGGGCCGGCCGACATGATGACGATGCGATCGGCCAGTGCGATTGCCTCGTCGAGGTCGTGGGTAACGAACATCACCGCCTTGCGGTCTTCGGACCAGAGCTTCAGGAGCAGATCGCCCATGACCAGACGGGTCTGCGCATCGAGCGGCCCGAAGGGCTCGTCCATGAGCAGCAGCTTGGGATTGCGGATGAGCACCTGCGCCAGCCCGACGCGCTTGCGCTGCCCGCCGGACAGCATGCGCGGATAACGATCGCCAAAACGGGCGAGACCGACCCGCTCCAGCCAGCTCTGCGCCGCCTTCCTCGCCTTTTCGGACGGCGTGCCGGCAACTTCCAGGCCAATGGCGACATTCTGCAGGACGGTCTTCCAGGGCATCAGCGATTCCTGCTGGAAGAGATAGCCGGCCTGCCCGTTCAAGCCCTTGAGCGGCTTGCCGAAGACCTCGACCGTTCCGGCCACCGGGGTCAGCAGCCCGGCCGTGGCATTGAGCAGCGTGGACTTGCCGCAGCCTGTCGGCCCGACGATGGCGACGAACTCGTGATCGCCCACCACAAGGTCAACGGCATCAACGGCATCGAAACGGGAATCCCTGGTCGCGAATGAAATCGAAACGCCCTTCAGCGCAACGGCTTGCGCTGCGCTCATGCGGCCTCGGCCCTTGTCATCTGCGGTCCTCCCGGATTGGTCCTACGAGTCGGCTTTGCGCAAACTCTATACCCCGATGGCGAGTAACGGCCAGCCCCCCGGAAGCGGGTTTGCCGGAAGCAGCAGCACCATTCTCAGGATGGCGAGAAACGCGCAACCAATTGATGGCGATCGCCCGGGTAGGTGAAGCGAACCGCCGTGACGAACTGGTCGCCGCGCCAGGTGCGCCGCTCCACCACCAGGCAGGCGCTGCCAGGCTCCAGCTTCAGCAAGGCCGCTTCCTCCCCGCGTGCCGCCGCTGCCTTGATGTGATGTTCGGCCACCGTCCAGGGTACATGGCCAAGAAGCCACACGCCGGGCGGCTCCTTGGTAAAGTCGGTTTCACCGGCCTGCGGCACCGCCTCGAGATCGATCAGGCGTTCCTCCAGGCAGAAAGGGCTGTCGCCGGCAAAATGACGGCAGGTCAACGCCAGCAACGGCCGCGCACTTTCCAGAGCGAATGTCAGGCGCTCCCCCGGCGTAGGCCGTCGTTGCCGACGTTGCATCAATTCGAAGCGATAGGGCAGTCCAAGCGCGGTCACCTCCGCCTCGATGCCGTGAATGGCGAGCACGGCTGCCTCGCTGCGCGGCTGCGCCACGAAACTGCCTGCCTTGCGCCGGCGCTCGATCAGCCCGGCGGCGGCAAGCTGTGTTAGCACCTTGTTCACTGTCATGCGCGAGCAGCCATAGATCTCGGTCAGCTCGGTCTCGAACGGGATGCGATAGCCGGGCGGCCATTCGCCCGAAACGATGCGACGCTCGATATCGCCGAGGATGCGCTGATGCAACGTCTGCGCCTTGGCATCCAGCTCGAGGGAGGCGGTGTTGTTCATGATAGGCTCCCCCAGCCATATGGGCCAATCCGGACGGGCGGCGCAATCTCGACGATCTCGAAGAACTCCGCCTGCTTAGCCATCGCCGCTTCCCTCACCAAGTTCTGCTTTCCCGGTCAAGCCAATCGGCATTAAACTTTCATCATTCCACTTGCGCGTCAATTAATATGTCTATACATGTTCCCGCATAATAGCAGGGTGGAGAAATCGATGTCGACAAACAGCCATGGGCTCCGTTTGTGGCGCAATGCGCGCCTGGCAACCCTGGTCGGGGATGACCTCGGCATCGTCGAGCGGGGGGCCGTGCTTGCCGAGGGCGAGCGCATCGTCTTCGCCGGTCCCGAGAGCGACGTGCCCGCCACCATGCGCGACAAGGCCTGGACTGTCGACCTCGAAGGGCGCTGGATCACGCCCGGCCTGATCGATTGCCATACCCATCTCGTCTTCGGCGGCGACCGCGCCCATGAATTCGAGCTGCGCCTCAAGGGTGCCAGCTATGAAGAGATCGCCCGGGCCGGCGGCGGCATCGTTTCCTCGGTCAATGCGACACGCGCCGCCAGCGATGATGAGCTTCTCGCCAGCGCCCTGCCCCGCCTCGACCACCTGATCGCCGAGGGCGTCACCACGGTCGAGGTGAAATCGGGCTATGGCCTGGAGACCCGCACCGAACTCGCCATGCTGCGTGCGGCCCGCAAGCTCGGCGAAGTGCGCAAGGTCAATGTTTCAACCACCTTCCTTGGCGCCCACGCCCTGCCCGTCGAGGCCAAGGGCGACAAGGACGCCTATATCGACCTCGTCTGCCGGGAGATGCTGCCGGCCGTGGCTGTCGAAGGGCTCGCCGATGCCGTGGACGGCTTTTGCGAAGGCATCGCCTTCCTGCCCGAACATATAAGCAAGGTCTTCGATGCAGCCAGGAAGGCGGGCCTGCCGGTCAAGCTGCATGCCGACCAGCTATCCAACCTTCATGGTGCCAAACTCGCGGCCGATTACGGCGCCCTGTCGGCCGACCATCTCGAATATACCGATGAGGAAGGTGCCGCGGCGATGCATAAGGCCGGCACGGTGGCCGTGATCCTGCCCGGCGCCTACTACTTCATTCGTGAGACCAAGCAACCGCCCATCGCTTTGTTCCGGGCTCACAAGGTGCCGATGGCCGTGGCGACGGACTGCAATCCCGGCACCTCGCCGCTGACCTCGCTGCTGACAACCATGAACATGGCCGCCACCTTGTTCCGCATGACCGTCGACGAATGCATCGCCGGCGTCACCCGCAATGCGGCCAAGGCGCTCGGCAAAGCCCATGACATCGGCACGCTCGAAGCCGGCAAACAATGCGATCTCGCCATCTGGGATATCGAGCGCCCGGCTGAACTCGTCTACCGCCTAGGTTTCAATCCGCTACATCAACGCATCTGGAGAGGCCAGTGACCAACCCCGTTTTGCTGCGTCCCGGCAGTGTCTCGCTCGCACAGTGGCGGGCCATCTATGAAGGCGCAGCCGTCACCCTGGACGAAGGCTGTCGCCCGCTGGTCGAAGCCAGCGCCAAGGCCGTCGCCGACATCATCGCCAAGGGCGAGCCGGTCTATGGCATCAACACCGGCTTCGGCAAGCTGGCGAGCGTGCGCATCGAGAATGCCGATCTTGCCATCCTCCAGCGCAACATCGTGCTCTCCCATGCCGCCGGCGTCGGCGAGCCCCTGCCGGTCGAGGTCGTGCGCCTGATCATGGCTCTCAAGCTCGGCAGCCTCGCCCAGGGCTCTTCGGGCGTGCAATGGTCGACCATCACCATGCTGCGTGACTGTCTTGCCAGGGATCTGATCCCCGTCGTACCTGGCCAGGGTTCCGTCGGCGCCTCGGGCGATCTTGCACCGCTTTCCCATATGACTGCGGCGCTCACCGGCGTCGGCGCCTTCTTCGTGAAGGGCGAGAAGGTCGAGGCCACCGAAGCGCTCAAGCGCGTCGGGCTGTCGCCGCTCGTCCTCGGCCCGAAGGAAGGCCTTGCCCTCCTCAACGGCACGCAGGTTTCCACCGGCCTGGCGCTGGCCGGCCTGTTCCAGGCCGAGCGCGTCTTCCAGGGCGCGCTGGTGACCGGTGCGCTCTCGACCGACGCGGCCCGTGGCTCGGACGGCCCCTTCGATCCGCGCATCCACAAGGTCCGCGGCCATCGCGGCCAGGCCGAGGTCGCCGATACGCTGCGCGCTTTGATGGCAGGCAGCTCCATCCGCGCCTCCCATCTCACCGGCGACGAGCGCGTGCAGGATCCCTATTGCCTGCGCTGCCAGCCCCAGGTGATGGGCGCCTGTCTCGATCTGCTGCGCCAGGCCGCCACGACGCTGGCGATCGAGGCCAACGGCGTCACCGACAATCCGCTGGTCTTCACCGATACGGGCGAGGTGATCTCGGGCGGCAACTTCCACGCCGAGCCCGTCGCCTTCGCCGCCGACATGATCGCCATGGCGCTGTGCGAGATCGGCTCCATCAGCGAGCGGCGCATCGCCATGCTGGTCGACCCGGCTCTCTCCGGCATGCCGGCCTTCCTCACGCCCAAGCCAGGCCTCAACTCCGGCTTCATGATCCCGCAGGTCACCGCTGCCGCGCTGGTCTCGGAGAACAAGCAAAGGGCCTTCCCGGCCAGCGTCGACTCGATTCCGACCTCGGCCAACCAGGAGGACCACGTCTCCATGGCCGCCCATGGCGCCCGCCGTCTCCTGGAGATGAGCCGCAACACCGCCAATGTCATCGGCATCGAATATCTCGCCGCCGTGCAGGGCTGTGACTTCCATGCCCCGCTGACGTCAAGCGAGGCGCTGGAGCGGGCCCGCTCGACGCTGCGGGCTGAAGTGCCGCATCTTTTCGACGACCGTCACTTCGCCCCCGACATCGCCGCCGCCACGGCCCTGATTTGGAACGGCGCGGCGCAGAAGGCCGCCGGCCTGAAGACACTGGCCAGCGTGGTGGAGGGCACGGCATGAGCCGGCCCGACTGGCTCGAGATCCGGCAGGGACAGGCACCATTGCTGGTCTCCCTGCCGCATACCGGCACTGAGATCCCGGCCGCGCTAGAAGCGCGGCTGGTCTCGCCCTGGCTGGCCCGCAAGGACACCGACTGGTGGATCGAGACGCTTTACGACTTCGCCGTCGGGCTCGACGCCACGGTCATTCGTACGCCCATGTCGCGCACGGTCATCGACGTCAACCGCGATCCCTCCGGCGTCTCGCTCTATCCCGGACAGGCCACCACGGAGCTCTGCCCGACCACCAGCTTCGACGGTGAGCCGCTCTACAAGGACGGCGAAGCGCCCGGCGCGGCCGAGGTGGCCGAGCGGCGCGCCACCTGGTTCGATCCCTACCATCAGGCCCTGGCCGACGAGGTCGCCAGGCTGAAGGGACGCCATCGCAATCTCGTCGTCTATGACTGCCACTCAATCCGCTCGGTCATTCCGCGGCTGTTCGAGGGTACGCTGCCTGAGTTCAACATCGGCACCAATGGTGGCACGACCTGCCATCCTGCCCTGGCCGAGACCATCGAAGCGCTCTGCCGCTCCAGCGGGCGCGAGACCGTGATGAACGGGCGCTTCAAGGGCGGCTTCATCACGCGCAGCCTCGGCCAGCCGGACAAGGGCGTGCATGCCGTGCAGATGGAACTCGCCTGCCGCTCCTATATCGACGAGCCACTCGGCCCGGTCAGCGAAGCCGGTTGGCCTGTTGCCTTCGATGCCGCCTATGCCCAGCCCTTGCGCGAGACGCTCGGCAGCATCCTCAATGCCTGCCTGGTCTTCGCCCGGGCGCTGAAATAGTTGGAGTGCCGGTCTTCGGACCGGCATCTGACTCATATTGCGTTCATGCCGACCTCGCTTCAGCGATGTATCGATGGAGCTGAGAAGACCGGCACACCGGAACCCCGCCATGAAGCTGATCCGTTTCGCCGACCTCACCCCCAAGCCATGGAAGAATGGCGGAGGCACCACGACGGAGATCGCGGTTTCGCCGGAAGGCGCCGGGTTCGACGATTTCGACTGGCGCCTGTCGGTGGCGGAGGTGGCCAGCGACGGCCCCTTCTCCCTGTTTCCCGGGATCGACCGCACTTTGACCGTGATCGAGGGTGAAGGCCTGGTCATGACCGTCGAGGGGCGAGGGATGGTGACGCTCACGGCGGCCTCCACGCCCCTATCCTTTCCCGGCGACGTACCGGTTTCTGCCAGCCTGGCCGAAGGGCCCATCCGCGACTTCAACGTGATGACCCGGCGAGGACGGTTTGGCCATCAGGTGACCAGGCACGACCTTGCCGCTGGCCGCTTGGCGCTGCCGCAAGGCGACCTGCGATTGGTGGTGGCGCTCGGTGCCGGCTCTATCCGGCACGATAGGACGACGATCGAATTCGCCTTCGGCGATGTTGTCATCTTCGAGACAAATGATGCGGGCAGCATCGAAGGAGCGCTGCCCGCCTTGCTGGTTACGCTGACGCGCAAAGCACTTTAGCTCATTGCACCGCGTGCTTGACGGCGCGGCCAGTCGACTTCACGTCCCGGCCGACACCGGTGACCGTGTTGGCGCAGGCGCTCAGGGTGAGCGCGGACACCACGAGAGCAATGATCGCGAAGGAAATTTTTGACATCGGTTCGATCCCTCAATTGGCCGTGCCGAAAGTGGCAACAACACGCGACTCGTTATGCCATATTCGTTTTGTTTGCACAGCCGGACTTTAGCTTCCCGAAGGGAATATAAATCTTCTACTTGACCGAGCCGGCAGACTCGCTTGGCGGACAGAGCCGGCGACAGCCGTCGTTCCCAGCCAGTCTGCCCTCTCCCCCTATCCCACGCTGGCCGATACCGCTATGCTCCGCCCCTTCAAGCGGTCCGACATTCGTCGCGGGCCCGCAACCCCTCAAAGGCACCTTGTTCCTCGACATCGCCATCATCGTCTTCCTGACGCTTCTCAACGGCGTCCTCGCCATGTCGGAACTCGCGATTGTCTCCTCCCGCCCTGCCAGGCTGCGTGCGCTCGCCGACCGCAAGCGAGGCGCTGCGGCAGCGTTGGAATTGCTTGAAAATCCCGGCCGCTTCCTGTCCTCCGTGCAGATCGGCATCACGCTGGTCGGCGTGCTCTCCGGCGCCTTTTCAGGAGCCACGCTCGGCGCGCGTCTTGCCGGCTGGCTGCAGGCCCAAGGCTTGTCCGTCAACGCTGCCGATACGCTCGGCGTCGGCCTCGTGGTGGTGGCGATCACCTATCTGTCGCTGATCATCGGCGAACTCGTGCCCAAGCAGATCGCCTTGCGCGACCCCGAGCGGGTGGCGGCGCGCGTGGCGCCGGCCATGCGGCTCTTGTCGAAATGCGGAGCGCCGCTGGTCTGGCTGCTCGACATTTCCGGCCGGACCGTGCTGACGCTGCTCGGCCAGAACAGCAAGTCGGAGGAAAAGGTCACGGAAGAGGAAGTGCGCACCATTCTCAGGGAGGCCGAGAGCGCCGGCGTGCTCGAAACGGCCGAGCGTGACATGATCTCCGGCGTGATGCGCCTGGGGGATCGCAGCGCCCGCTCGCTGATGACGCCGCGGCGCGAAGTCGAGGTGATCGACCTCTCCGACTCCGCCAAGACGATCATGGCGCAATTGCGTGCCACCGCCCGCTCCCGCCTGCCCGTGCAGGACGGCGAGGACGACAACATCATCGGCGTCGTCACCGTCAAGGACCTGTTCCAATCCCAGCTCGACGGCCGGGCCCTCAATGTACGCGATCATATCGAGGCAGCACCCATCGTGATGGACACCAATGAGGCGCTCAGCATGCTGCCGTCGCTGCGCTCCTCCAAGGCCCACATGGCGCTGGTCTTCGACGAGTACGGTCATTTCGAGGGCGTCATCACCGCCAATGACGTGCTGGAGGCCATCGCCGGCGCTTTCCAGGACGACGATGGGGACGAACCGGCCATCACCATGCGCTCGGACGGCTCCTATCTGGTATCGGGCTGGATGCAGGCCGACGAACTGGCCGAGACCCTGTCGATGCCGATCGAGCGCGGCGACTATGAAACCGCGGCCGGCTTCATCCTGGCCGAGCTCAACCGCCTGCCGCAAACGGGCGAGAGCTTCGTGCGCGACGGCTGGCGCTTCGAGGTCGTGGACCTCGATGGCAGGCGCATCGACAAGATCCTGGTGTCGAAGGAGGCCTAGGCATCTCAGGCCAGCTTCTCAGCGGGCCGGTGCGGTGATTGCTGCGGCGGCATTGGCCCATTGCGTCACCACCATGCCGCCGACGATGAGCAGAACACCGGCGAGGCGCGCCGGATTGACCGGCTTTGCCGCAAAGCCCATCAGGCCGAAATGATCGATCGCCAGCGAGGCGATCATCTGCCCGGCGATCACCGCCACCATGAAATTAGTGGCGCCGAGCCGGGGCGCCAGCAGGAGCGCGGCGGTGATGTAGATCACGCCGGCAAGACCGCCCGTCCAGATCCACCACGGCCCTTTCGACGCCGCCTCGATGGTGGGGGCCGAGACACGAAAGGCCGCCATCACCGGTAAGATCACCGCGATGCTCACCGCCAGCGAAACCAGCGTTGCCCAGAGCGGATGGCCGAGCAGGCGGCCAAGCGTGGCATTGGCGCCAGCCTGGAACGGCACGACCGCGCCCGCCACCAAAGCCGGCAGCAGCAGAACGAGCGAGATGGGATTGGTCATGGCAGTCTCCTTCAATCGCGGAAAAGCTATGCCATGCCGAAATCGGATGGAAATTCCGATTTCATATCCGTACTATGCACACAATGAATAATCTTGCCGGCGTCGATCTCAACCTTCTCACCGTGCTCGAGGCTTTGCTGGCCGAACGCCACGTCTCTCGCGCGGCCCTGCGCCTGAACAAGAGCCAGCCGGCCGTCAGCCATGCCTTGGCGCGGCTGCGCTTGCTGCTGAACGATCCCCTGCTGACGCGCCAGGGCGGCAGCCTCAAACCGACGGCGCGGGCGCTCCAGATCCAGCCCCATCTCGGCGAGGCGCTCGACCGCATGCGCGATCTGCTGGCCCCCGCCGGCTTCGATCCTTCGAGCGAGAGGCGCACCTTCCGGCTGGCGATGTCGGACTATGGCGCCGCCGTGCTGCTACCCAGACTCGTACCGCTGCTGCGCACCGAAGCGCCCCACTGCGACCTCCTCGTCACCCAAGCGAGCCGGGAGGCGATGGCGGCCCAGATTCTGGACGGCGAAATCGACCTTGCCTTCGGCGTGTTTCCCGATCTCGGCGAGCGACTGGCCCATGACCTGCTCTTCGAAGACCACTACATCTGCCTCGCGGATGCAACGGCTCTGTCAGCCAACGACAGGCTCGATCTCGCTTCCTATCTTACCCGCCCGCATGCCCTGGTGGCGCTGCGCGCCGATGTCGAGAATGAGATCGACCGCGCCCTTGCCATTCTCGGCCACAAGCGCCGGATCTGCCTCACCCTGCCGCATTGGGGCATGGCTCCGCGCCTGATCGCCGGCACGGACATCGTCCTCACCGTGGCACGCAGCATCCTGCCGCCGGCGATCGAGGCTGACGGCCTTCGCCTGTTCGAACCACCGTTCGCCCTGCCGGCCGTGCCGTTCACCCAGATCTGGCACCCGCGCCGCCGGGGCGATCCCGCCCATCAATGGCTGCGCCAGCGCATCGCTGGATTTTTCCGGACGGACTGACGTAAAGGAGGCCGCCCGTTGGAGCCGGCAGCTTGGATCTGTCATCCCCGGCACGGCCAAAGGCCGTGGAAAGGGGATCGAGGGGCTAACAGCGATGCGTCTGCTACTGGATGCCCTTCCCTCGTCACTGCGTGGCTCGCCAGGGATGACAACTCGGCTGTCGGCGCCCCTCCCCTCAATCCCCAAGATCGACCGGTTTGAGCGTGGGATAGAGATCGCCGGGACCGGGATTTTCGGCCGGCGAGTGGCCGCCGAGATGGGTCATCACGCCCCAGACCGCGTTGAGCGCCGTCTGCACCGCGCCCTCGACCCAGGCCGGCGTCCAGCTCACGCCGTCCCCCGCCATGAAGATGCCGCGCTGGCTCTCCGGCAGGTCCCCTTGCATGAAATGGCCGTACATGCGGTGGTTGTAGCGGTAATGCCCTGGCAACGCGCCCTTGAAGGCGCCGAGGAAGTTCTCGTCCGCCTCCCAACTCACGCAGATCGGCGAACCGATGATGTGGCTGGCGATGTCGAGCCCGGGATAGATCTTGCCGAGCGCTGAAAGGGCCAGTTCCACCCGGCGCTCGGCCGAGAGCGGCAGCACCTTCAAGGCATCCGTCATCCAGGAATAGGACAGGCAGATCACGCCCGGCCTGTCGTCGCCATTGTCGAACAGATAGGTGCCGCGGGTGATGCGGTCGGTCAGCGTCATCGACAACACGTCGCGGCCGGTGGCCGGATCCTTGTCCTTCCAGAACGGACGATCCACCATGATGAAGGTCTTGGCCGCCTGCATGTAGCGGGTGCGGTCGAGCGCCATCCACAGCTTCTGGTCGAACAGGCTCTCCTCGGCGGCGATGGAGGTGGTCAGCAGATGGCTCTGGCAGGTGACCACCACCGCCTCGTAATCCTCGCGATTGCCCCACTGGTCCGTCACCGTAAAGCCGCCCTCGCCGTTATGCGCGATCGCCTGCGCGCGCCCCCTGGTAGCGCCGGCATTGAGCCCGGCCAGCGTGGTGCCGGCGGGCCAATGCGCGAGCTTGTCCGGCGCCTTCTGCCAAAGGCCCTGCGCCACCTGCTCGACCCCGCCGACGACATAGCGCTGCTCGTCGTCGAAGGCACCGAGATTGACGCGCAGGATCTCCAGCATCGAATTGGGGAAATCCGAATCCCAGCCGCCGGTGCCGAAGCCGACCTGCCCGAACACCTCGCGATGGCGGAAGGAGAGCTTGCGGAAGGCCTGCGACGACACCACGAAATCATAGAAGGTGCGCTCGTCCCAATCGCGCACGATCGGATCCCAGATCTCCTTGATGCGTTTGGCGTCGCGCGCGCGCATCGCCGCCTGCAGGGCCGAGAACTGGGCCCCTTCCTCCAGCGCCTGGTGATAGGCGTCGGCGACCTCCCGATAGAGCGGCGGCAAATCGTCCAGCGTGCGGGCATAGAGGGTCTCGCCCTCCAGATCGATCACGGTGGAGCCGGCTGCCGGCGTGAGCGGATTGGGAAAGTCCCGCGTCTCCAGCCCGAGCAGGTCGACATAATGATAGAAGCCGCGAGAGGAGATCGGAAAGCGCATGCCGCCGAGTTCGGCGATGATGCCATCCGTGCCTTCGAAGCGCTGCGAGCGCAGCCGCCCGCCGAGCCGTGCCGATTCATAGAGAACCGGCCTGAGGCCCAGGCGCATCAGCTCATAGCCGGCTACCAGCCCGGCCGCGCCCGCCCCGATGATGGCAACACGCTTGCCATGCTTGTCGGCCGGCACCGCACCGAGCCCGGCCGGATGGGCCAGCCATTCGTCATAGGCAAACGGAAAGTCCGGCCCGAAGGCGCTGATGGCATCGGAAGGGTGGTTCGGCATGGTTGTTTCCCTGCTGGCATGATGGGCGCCGGAAAGGCGCACGCCATCATGCGCGAGGCAGGGGAATAGGGGAAGTGGGCTGATTTGGGGAGGGGGTGACTATGAGCCCTCTCCCCAAGCGAACGGCCTTCACAGGAACCACCGATCATGCCCAGGCTGATCACTGAACGGGATCACGGATTGGCGGCGACCTCGGCGAAGGTGATCCTGCCGCGTGCGACCTCCTCGCGCTGAGCCGGGGTCAATCCCGCCAGCGCCTTCTCCACCAGACCCGACCCATGCAAACTCTCATCCGGCCAGTCGCGCCACGCATTGGGATTGATGTCCTGGCTGACCAGGCCGCCCTCGGCATTGCGCACCCGGCTGCCATAGATGACATAGCCCGGCGGCACCGTGGCGGGCTGCCCCTTCTTGCCGGTGGCAAGGTCGTAAATGCCCTGGACCTCAGCGTCCAAGGCGATCACGCCCACATATTTGCCGTCGGGGTCGATACCCATGATGTTGGCGATCGGCGCCTTGACCAGGTTGACGGCATCGGTGGCCAGGTCCCAGATCTCCATGCCCTGCTCGCTCGACCCCACGGCATAGGTGCGCACCATATATTTGCCGGCAGGATCGCAGACGGAGACGGTGACCGCATTGCTCGCCTCACGCAGCCGCACGGTCTTCCTCTGTGCGAGATCATAGACGCCGAGCAGGCGCTTGTCGTTGTCGAGATCGAGGGCGAAGCACACCGTGTCATTGCTGCCGAAATTGGCCTGGACCAGGCGCCCGCCCCGTTTCTTGCCGTTGGCTTGGGCGAGTTGGCCCGACTTCACGGCGAGCACCGGCTTGCGGCTGGCGACATCGATGATGGTCAGCGCGCTGGAGCCGTCGCCGCCCAACAGTAGCCGGCTCTCGTCCGGACTGAATTCCATCGAGGTGACATAGCCGCCGGCCTTCAGGTCGAAGAGCCCGGTGCCATCGAGCCCGTTCCACACGGTGACCACATTGTCCATCTCGGTGACCAGCAGGTTGCCGTGCGGGCTGAACAGGAATTTCGAGACCCTGCCCTTGGTCGGCAGGCTCGCCAGCGCCTTCTTCTCGGTGACCGACCATAGAGTGAGGTCGCCGGACTGGTAGTCGGCGCTCATCTGGTAAACGGCGACCCGCCCCTGCGTCGATACCGCCACCTGGGAGAAGCCGGGCTTTACCGGCAGCAAGGCCTCGCGGCTCTGCACGGCGGCATAAAGCGCAACATAGGCTTTGGAAAAGCGCTGGAGCGCCGTCTCGTCCGGAGCCACAGGCAGACCTTTCAAGGCCTCGACGATTGCCTCCTCCCGCCTGCCATTGGTGTTGAGCAGGGTCTGGGCCCGGGCGGCATGGTTGTCGGAGACGGACTGGGCCTCGGCCAGCGTCTGGCCGCCGCCGAGCTTGAGTTCGTCGGTCAGCGAGGATTTCATCCAGGGTGTCTGGGCCCAGTCGGTCTCCTCGCCCACCGCCTTGGTGACATCGCTCATGATGCGCTGGATCGAATAGCCGGAGGTGCCGACCGCCTTGACGAAGGCGCCGGTGAAGGGGCTGAGCTCGCCCTTGCCGTCCAGCGCCACCGCATTGGGCGAGGTGGCATAGGCCACCATCAGCCCGCGCGCCTGCACGGCGCCGGGTGCCGCCGCAGCCCCTGCCCCCTCGACCCGGGCGATACCGCGCCCGGTCGAGACCGAAAGCCCGGCCTGGCCGCCCTCGGCCATCGGATTGTTGCGGCAAGCATCGAGGAAGACCAAAGTCGCCTTGGCGCCCTTCTGCAGGGTATCGACGATCGGCTGCACCGGCACGAAGCCATGCGGGAGATCCTTCGAGGTGGCATCGGTGGCCACCAGATAGTTCTCGTCCCTGATCTGGATGCCGTGACCGGAATAATAGAACATCGCCACATCGGCCCCGGCCGCACCGGCATAGGCGGTGGCAAGGCAGTTCTGCAGGCTCGCGCTGTCGGCATCGCCGGCGAGGAAGACCTCGAAGCCGAGCGCCCCCATCGCCTTGGCCACGGCCTGCGCATCCCGAGCCGGATTGGGCAAGGCAGGAATGCCGTTGCCATAGCCGCCATTGCCGACGATGACCGCCACCCGCTTGCCGCTCGCGCCCGCCGGTGCGGGGCGGTGTTCGCAGGCAGTAGCAGCCTCAGCCGGATTGCTCGGATTCAAGCCAGTGACCGCAGACAAAGTTGCGAATGATGCCGCCACAAGCCAATAAACGATTTTCATACCATTTCCTAAAGTCCGCTGCGATAATCTTTCCAAGAGATGAGACTATCTCTGTCGTAGGTTTGTAGGAAATTCGAGAGTTTAGAGCAGAATGGGCGATGTTTCTCAGCCTGAGAGTGACGATTAAAAATATGGCCATTAAGAATCCAAACCTCGCGCCCACCATAGCTACCTTTTCTAATCGACCAAACAATCGAGAAAGATTGACGTTCCCAAGTCGAATTAGCGGGCATGATACAATTTGAATTAATTGGGCCCAATGAAGGACACTGTCACTACGATTTAGTCGTCTAATTTTTTAATAGGGATTTTTCTGTCTATTTTCGCAATATGCGGGGAACGGAAATATTTGGAAGATCTTTATGTCCCGAGTTTTGAGGCAAATCTCGAATGTCAATTGAATCAATAATTCCAGAAACAGCACTCATTACTGATGATGGCAAATTAATACTTACTACTTTATCTCCAATTTCGGTATTAATCAATATTGAATCATTTATAACCCGCATGGCATCAACTTTTACGCGGCCAAAGGGCTCAATTTTGTTATAAAATAGCTCATGCCCCATGCTATATATAAAAAAATGGTCGCTTTGGTCAGACCCCTTTCCTTGAATTATCTTCAAATTGTATCCTTCTCGCCCAGAATAAAATCCGATATTTACATAAGAAAATTTTATTTTATCTTCCGAAAATTCGATATTTTCATTATATATTTTGAAAATGGCCCTATTAAGCAATACTGAAAAATGACTACCTCCAAAAAACGATTGCTCAATTACATTAATTCCATCCTCCAATACACAAAATAATGTCCTTCCATCTTCCGATATCGATATCTCTTTAATACGAAACGGCTCTTCACCATCATCCTTATACGGATAATTATTGCAATAAAAATCATCCTCAAGACGATGTTTAAATATTTGAATATTATTTAAGTAAACTGAAAACTCTCCAATTCTGTTATCATACACAATTCTTCCGTATTTGTACTTTGTATCTATTTTCCGCATGGTGTGAAATCCCCTATTTTCTTCAATGCCTCCCAGGCAGCATCCGATCTTGCTTGCCCTCTCGTACCTCCAATAGCATTAAGTACAGATTGCACCTCGGATTGAGCAGATGAAAAAGATGAGGCCGGTATCGTGAATACACCTTTCGTTACCCCGCCAATTGTCTGCGGGAACGTTACACTTTTTGCTCCACCAGCAATCAGCTCATCAAATATATTTGCACGACAACCGGCACACATACCCGCAGACCCTCTCTCCCCTCCCATCATACCAGTTATATCGCTGATGATTACATCTTGTCCCCGTAATGCATTTTGTGCGTTTAATTGCCTTAATCCATCAATCTCAGCATGAATACCCTTACCGCTCTCACCAATAACACTATTTTCTCCAGCACTTACTTTCGCTTTAACCTGACATAGCGCCAAACCAAGGGGGTCAATGCCGTTTGCAGGTACCGGCACGTAGCCTTGGGGTTTGTAGCCTCCGTGAATACCGATAGGATCGCGGCTTACATACTGCCCCGCCAGCGGATCGTAATATCGGAATCGATTGTAATACAGCCCACTTTCTTCATCCTCCCATTGCCCTTGAAAACGGATCGGGCAAAGGAAGCGTGCCTCCATCACAACATCTGACTCGTCCTTCAGCGCCAGGGCGCCATAGTTCCGCCCGCCACCACGCGGGTTGACACCACCATCTCCACTATTGCTCGACCGCATCGGCCGTTCCAGCGGCGCAAGCACGTCTGCCCAAGGATCATCGACCTCGAATTACGGTGACAGTTCTGGAGTGCACCCCATATCTGAGACAATGGAATTTGGGTAACAGGGCTCCAGGAGCCCATTATGTCGACGCCATTTGGCAGAAGCCCCCGGCAGTATTCGACTGCCTTCAAGCAAGAAGTCCTGCGCCGGTTGGAGAGCGGCGAGGCGG
>NZ_JBFREW010000008.1:0-286122 GCF_052114505.1 Labrys sp. KB_33_2
CCATGCAGCAGGTCGATCGCCTTGTTGAGCTGGGTATCGTCCTTCTCGTTGGCGGGCACATAGGCCGAGGAGCCGCCTTCCTCCGACTTGTTGTCGGCATCCGGATTGGCCAGATGGCCCTTGAGACCGGATTCGCCCTTGGTCTGGTCCTTGCCCTTGAGGTCGTCGGGCACGTTCTCCTGAACCACGATCTCCGGTTCGATGCCCTTGGCCTGGATCGAGCGGCCGGACGGGGTGTAGTAGCGCGCCGTGGTGAGGCGCAGCGCACCATTGCCCTGCAGCGGAATGATGGTCTGCACCGAGCCCTTGCCGAAGGAGCGCGTGCCCAGGATGGTGGCGCGCTTGTGGTCCTGCAGGGCGCCGGCGACGATCTCCGATGCCGAAGCCGAGCCGCCATTGACCAGCACGATCACCGGCTTGCCGCCGGTCAGGTCGCCGTTGCGGGCGGAATAACGCTGCACGTCGTCGGCCTGGCGGCCACGCGTGGAAACGATCTCGCCACGTTCGAGGAAGGCATCCGACACCTGGATCGCCTGGTCGAGCAGGCCGCCCGGATTGTTACGCAGGTCGATGACAAAACCCTTGAGCTTGTCCGGGCCGATTTCCTTGCTCAGCTTGTCGATGTTCTTCTTCAGGCCATCGAAGGTCTGCTCGTTGAACTGGGTGATGCGGATATAGCCGATGTCATCGCCCAGCTTCTTGGCTTTGACCGACTGCACCTTGATGATGTCGCGCACCACCTTGATGTCAACAGGCTCGCCCTTGTTTCGCAGGATCTTCAGGATGATCGGCGTGTTGACGGCGCCGCGCATCTTGTCGACGGCCTGCTGCAGCGTCATGCCCTGCGTCGCTTCGCCGTCGATGGCGGTGATCAGGTCGCCGGAGAGGACGCCAGCCTTGGACGCCGGCGAATCATCGATCGGCGACACCACCTTGATGGCCCCGTCCTCCTGGGTCACCTCGATGCCGAGACCACCGAACTCGCCCTTGGTCTGCACCTGCATGTCCTGGAAGCTCTTGGCATCCATGTAGCTCGAATGCGGATCGAGCGAGGTCAGCATGCCGTTGATGGCAGCTTCCACCAGCTTGCCGTCCTCGGGCTGCTCGACATAGTCAGAACGCACCCGCTCGAACACGTCGCCGAACAGGTTGAGCTGCTTGTAGGTGTCGGTGACGGCGGCATTGGCACCGCCCATCAGCAGCAGGTGGGGTTGCGTCACCGCGATCGTCGCGATCGCGCCCATGGCCACGCCGCAGAATAGAATGGGAAGCTTGCGAATCATCCGCGTGCCTTCTCGCCTTGATTGGCCCACCACGGGGTGGGGTCTATGGAAACACCGTCTTTCCTGAACTCTATATATAGGGCGGGTTGACCGGCACTTGAAGCACCGCCAAACGCCGCAGCCGTCGCCTGTATTCCCAAGCCCGCCTGAGACCCCGGATCGACGTTCGATCCCAAAGACGGACCTGAACCCATGGCGGCAACCGGCTCGCCCGTCAAGACAAACTGGCCCAGCCCCACATTGATCTTGTCCATGCCGGCCATCACGACATGATACCCGCCACCGGCATTGATGATCAAGAGTTGGCCGTAGGAGCGGAACTTGCCGGCGAAAACGACCCAGCCGTCGCAGGGCGCGGTGACGCTGGCGCCGGACGTCGCCGTCAGGGTCATGCCCTTGGCGGCGCCGCCATTGCCGTCATCGGCGCCGAAGCCGCGCAGCATCGCGCCGGTCACCGGCAAGCGTAACAGACCCTTGGCCTGGTCGAAGGGCATTGCGGGGGTCAGGCGGCTCGGATCCTGCAGGGCGGCGAGCGAAGGCCGGGTCTGGCCAGCCGCCGCGTCGGCGGTGTCGGCGGCGCGCCTGGCCGGCGCCACCTCGCGCTCCATGCGGGCGATCAAATCCTTGAGATTGGCGGCTTCCTGCGCCAAGGCGGTAGCATGGGCCTGTTCGCTGGTGAGGGTGTTCTGCTCCTGCGCCAGCACCTTCTGGCGCTCCTCGACCAGAAGCTGGGTGCGGGTGCGCTGCTCGGCGAGGGTGATAAGCGCCTGCTTGAGCGTGTCGCGTTCGATGGTGATCTCGCCCCGCACCCGGGCCAATTCCTTGAGATCGGCCACCAGGGCCAACATTTCCTGGCGCATTTCCGGCAGCACCGCCCCCAGCAGCATCGCCGTGCGCACCGCCTCCAGCGCGTCGTCCGGGCTGACCAGCAGGGCCGGCGGCGGATTGCGCCCCATGCGCTGGAGCGAGGCCAGCACCTCGATCAGCAGGCCGCGCTTGGAATCGAGGGAGACGCGAATATTGTCCTCATTGCTGTCGAGCGAAGCCAGTCGCGCCTCGGCACCCAGCACCTTGGCTTCGGTCTCATGCGTCTGATCACCGGTTTCGACCAATTGCTGGCGCAGCTTCTCGCTGTCGCTCCCGATCGCCTGGATCTCCTTGCGCAGGCGCGCCAGCGTCTCGTCGGACAGCTTGATCTCGCCCTGGATGCGCGCGAGGTCCTGGCGTTTGGCGGCAGCCTCGTCGGCGGCGGACGGGGCCGACGGAGGCGCCGCCTGCTCAGCCCGGGCGGGCAGACCTGCAAAGCACAGCAACGCAAACAGCGCCCCGGCGATCATGGCCGGGCTCTTGGTCGAGTTTGCGCTGGTCTCGTTCATTCAGGATAAATGCGGCCAATATGGTTAACGAAGTTTCAATCGTTAACGATTCGTCATTGTTGTCGAGAGACACTGGCGCCGTATCCCGCCTTTTCTGGGGCAGGATGAGGTTTCCAACGGGAAGTTGATCGCCGCCTTCTGGAGCAAAGCGCGTTTAGGCGTAAACGCTTCTTTTCTCTAACTCTTTGTTTCGACGCGTCTTTGCGATTTGAACTGATGCCGTCAAATCGCAAAACGCTGTGGCGCCGGTGGATTTCCCGCCGTATGCCCGCTAAGGAAACTTCGAAGAGTAAGTGAATTGCCTTGAATCCGTCATTTTCAGCCACGACTAGCGGTGCAAGTCGTGGTGACAGCGTCGCCGGAGGTGGCGGCAAGTGATGACGGGATCACTTGTTCTCCGACCTCTTCCCAGGGGGCACGATCCCGCCGCGAGCGTGCCGGAATCCCACCACCGTCATGCTCTCATATCCTGCAACGCCCCGGACTGCCCGGCACCGCCCGATGGACGGATCCGGACTGCCTGCTCAGGGAAAACCATGCTGCGCCGCTTCTATGACTGGATGATCCGCATTTCGGAAAGTCCACGGGCCGTCTGGGCCCTCGGCATCGTTTCCTTTGCCGAAAGTTCCTTCTTCCCGTTTCCGCCCGACGTCATGCTGGTGCCGATGGCGGTCGCCCAACCGAAGAAGGCCTGGTTCTACGCCGCCGTCTGCACTGTCACCTCCGTCCTGGGCGGGGTGCTCGGCTATCTGATCGGCTGGCTGCTCTACGACACGGTCGGGTCCTGGCTGATCAGCGCCTATGGCTACCAGCACGGCGTCGAGCAGTTCCGCTGCCTCTATGCCCAATATGGCAGCTGGATCATCCTGATCAAAGGCCTGACGCCGATCCCCTACAAGATCGTGACCATCACCTCGGGCTTTGCCGGCTACAGCCTTTTCTGGTTCGTCCTGCTGTCGCTGCTCACGCGCGGCGCCCGCTTTTTCATCCTGGCCGGCTTCCTCAACTTCTTCGGCGAGCGCATCCGCGCCTTCATCGAAAAGCACCTGGCGCTGGTGGCGATCGCCTTCGTGGTGGTGCTGGTGGGCGGGTTCTTCGTCGTCGAATATCTGATGCCATCGGGTAGTACCGCAACATGCCAGTAAATCTCAGTTCCCGCTCCGCGCTCGCGGCCGGATTGATCGGCCTCGTCGTCATCGTCAGCGCCCTGGTGCTGCAGCACGGCTTCGGCTATGCGCCCTGCCCGCTCTGCCTAGAGCAGCGCTGGCCCTATTATGTCGGCGTGCCCATCGCCTTCATTCTCGCTTTCATCGGCGACAGGCTGTCGGCGAAAGTGATGGTGGTGGCCTTGCTGCTGCTGGCGGCCCTGTTCGCCTATGGCTGCGGCCTCGGCATCTACCAGGCGGGGGCGGAGTGGAACTATTGGCTCGGCCCCGCCAATTGCGCCGCCGGCAATATCGGTTCCAACCCGGCCAATGTCGGTGGGCTCCTCGATGCGATCGACACTTCCACCGTGGTGTCCTGCACCAATCCAAGCTTGCGTATCGCCGGCCTCTCGCTGGCCGGCTGGAATGCCATCGTCATGGCCGTGATGGTGCTGATCACGCTGAAGGGCGCCGCAAGCGCCGCCAAGTCGCACTGAAAGCGCGGCCAGAGCCCATCCGCGTTCGGATTGGCTCAAGTCCTGTCATTGCCGGGCTTGACCCGGCAATCCAGCCTCTCTTTCTAGTTACGAGGCCCCTCTGGATGCCCAGGGTCAAGCCTGGGCATGACAAAAATCTACGATTTCACCTTATAGGTCAGATAGTTAAGGGCTGCTACACCAGCGCTCCACATCGGCCCACCTTCAGATCACGTTGAGCTCGAAGACCGGCTTGTTCTCGATCACGCGCCGATAGCCGAACACCGACAGGTCCAGCGTCTGGAAGCGGCCCGTCGTGATCAGTTCGGCGACGGCGCGCCCGGCGGCCGGAGCCTGCTGCAGGCCGTGGCCGGAAAAGCCGTTGAGAAAGAAGAAGTTCGGCATGGCCGGATGCGGGCCAATCACAGCATTCTGGTCGAGCGTGTTGTATTCGTAATGCCCCGCCCAGGCCCGTATGAGCTTGAGCTCCTCCAGCGCCGGGACCTGGGTGGCCAGGGCTGGCCAGACGGCTTCCTCGAACAGGCTGTAATCGACCTCGAAATCGCCGTCGGCCCGCTTCTCGCCGCGTTCGTCCTCGGCACCGCCGCAGATATAGACGTCGCCCTCCGGCCGGATATAGATGCCACCTGGCTCGACCAGCAGCGGCATGCGTGGCAACTCGGTCCTGCAGCGCACCACGAAGACGGAGCGCTTGCGCGGCTCGACTGGCAGGCGGAGCCCGGCCAGGGCGGCAACGTCGCCACCCTGCGGCCCCGCCGCGTTGACGAGCGTGCCACAGGCGATGCGCCCGCCCGATTTCAGTCTGACCGCCTCGGCCTTGCCGTCCCGGTGATCGATGCCGATCACCTCGTCCTTCACATAGATGGCACCGGCATCCCGCGCCGCCTTGCGGAAGAGATCGAGCAGGGAATGGGCGTCGAACCAGCCCTCCCCCCGGCGGCCATAGGCACCGGCAGCGATGCCCTCGACATTGAGCCAGGGAAATTCATGGCTGAGAGCCTGCGGATCGAGCAGCTCGATCGCCGTGCCCTCGGCCTGCTGGACCTGCCAGTTCTGCTCGAGGATCGCCTTACCGCCCTCGCTAGCCAGCAGGAGGTAGCCGCCCTCATGGAAACCGATGTCGGCGCTCGGGCCGAAGCGCTCCTTGAGATTGCGCATGATCTCCAGGCCGAACAGGCTCATGCGGATGTTCTCGGGCGTGGAGAATTGCTGCCGGATCGAGGCGGCCGACAGGGTGGTCGAGGAATGGGCATAGGTCGGATCGCGCTCGATCACCGTGACGGAGCCGGCGAAACCCAGTTCGACCTTGAGGAAATAGGCGGTGGCTGAGCCCATGGCGGCGCCGCCGACGATGACGATGTCTGAAGAAGAAGGGATCACAAGAAGCTCGCTGGCGGAAGGGCGATTGCGCCCGGGGGTTGGCCTTTCTATGATCGCAGGTACGGGATGCGCAATATCCCCGGGTGCGCGGACGTCTCGGCCGCATCTTCCTTTCCTGCGGATGGGCCGTGTCCAGGATGCGGATCGTCCGACACTCTCTTGAGTGTCGCAGGACGTCCGCGCACCCGGGAATGCCTTCGCAAGATCATGGGAGAGTTTTCGTGAACCAATGGCGCCCGCAGCCTGCAGGCGACCTGCCCGACGGACTGATTCTGTTCGACGGGGTCTGCGTCCTGTGTTCGGGCATGGTGGCCTTCGTCGTTCCCCGGGATGCCCTCAGCCGTTTCCGATTCGTCGCCATTCAGAGTGAAGCGGGCGCCGTGCTCGCCGATCGTTTCGGCATCCGGGCGGATGATCCCGAGGCTGTCGCCGTGATCAGCGACGGCATCGCCTATTTCAAGGCGGATGCGGCCATCGCCATCGGCCGGGGCCTGCCGGGCTGGCGCTGGGCGGTCGTGCTGAAGGCCGTACCCCGCCCCGTGCGGGATTTCCTCTATGACCGTATCGCCCGCAACCGCTACCGCCTGTTCGGCAAGCGCGAGAGCTGTCTGATGCCGACGCCCGAGATCCGCGCCCGTTTCATCGCTACCCTGCCCGATCTTGCGAGCGCCGCATGATCGAGGCTGACATCATCGTCCGGCGCGCCGGCTTCACGCTCGAATCGGCCTTTACCTCGGTTGGCGGCATCACCGCCTTGTTCGGCCGTTCGGGCTCGGGCAAGACCACGCTCCTCAATGCCATGGCCGGGCTGATCCGGCCCGACAGTGGGCATATCCGCCTCGATGGGCAGACGCTGTTCGAGGCCTCCTCCCGTACCTTCCTCGCTCCGCATCGGCGCCGGATCGGCCTGGTCTTCCAGGATGCCCAGCTTTTCCCGCATCTCACCGCCAGGCAGAACCTCCTTTATGGCCGCTTCTTCAACCGTCGATCGCTCGACGTCGCCGGCCCGAAGCTCGAATTCGACGCGGTTGTCGGCGTGCTTGGCATCGAAAAGCTGTTGGGCCGCCGGCCGAACGCGCTTTCGGGCGGCGAGAAACAGCGCGTGGCCATCGGCCGCGCCTTGCTGGCCTCTCCTCGCCTGCTGCTGATGGACGAACCACTCGCCGCGCTCGACGCGCCGCGCAAGCTCGAAATCCTGCCCTTGATCGAGCGCGTGCGCGACGAGATGAAGGTGCCGATTCTCTATGTCTCGCATGCGGTGGAGGAGGTAGCGCGCCTCGCCGCCCGTGTCGTGGTCCTGGAGGCCGGCCAGGTCAGCCGCATCGGCACGCCGCAGGACGTGCTGGTACCGGCATCCGGCCCGCTCTCCAATCAGCGCTTCGAGACGGTCTCGCTGCTGGAAGCACGCGTGCGCGGCTATGACGAGCATTACGGCCTCTCGACCCTTGATCACCCGGCTGGCCCGATCAGCATTCCCGGCCGCGCCGGCCCGCCCGGGACCAAGGTGCGCGTGGTGGTGCGAGGCTCCGACGTCTCCATCGCCATGAAACGCCCGGGCAGCGTGTCGATCCGCACCATGCTGGGGGCGCAAGTCCAGGCGATCGATGCCGATGACGGCCCAGTCGCCCGCGTCGACCTCATACTCACCGGCGGCGACAAGCTTTCCGCCTTCATCACCCGCAACGCCGTCGATGAGCTTGGCCTGGGCCAGGGCGATGGCGTCCTGGCCATGATCAAGGCGGCCTCGATCGACGCGCGGTGGGAGGGCTAGCGCCCCTTCTTCACCTCGTCCAGCCAGCGCCGGGCCGCTTCGTGATGGCGCGGCAGTATGGCGCCGGAGACCATGCGGATGGCGGCATAGAGGATGGCGGCATCGTCGGTGAAGCCGAGGCCGACGATGAAATCGGGGACGATGTCGAAAGGCAGCACGAAATAGGCGAGCGCAGCCGCCAGCGTCGCCCGCACCTTGAAGGGCGTGTCGCGGTCGAGCACCGCGTAATAGGCGGCCAGGAGATCGGAAGCGAAGGGTATATGGGCGAGCGCCAGCTTCAGCTTGGGCAGGAAATTGGCCCTGAGCTGTTCCTTGCGCCGCTCGAAACGACGGCCGGCATCGTCATACATACGGGACTGTGTGACCATGTTACCCTCCTCAACGCGAGACCATGTGGCCCCGCTTGCGGCGGTTTCAAGCATCGCATGCCCAGACATCGTGAAAATATTTCGATCTGCATGGCTGCTCTGCGCCCAAAATCCGCCAGGATCTCGGGATTCGCGTTCTAATCCATTGCACTGAGCCCGCCGACAGGATATCGCATCGCAGCAAGATTATAACGGGTCGAAACTGGAGGTCCTTCCGATGGCCGATCCTAACGCGTCCGCCGGCAAGCCTGGCCTGGCTGATTCGCGTCCCTTGTCGCCGCATCTGCAGATCTATCGCTGGCCGATCACCATGACGATGTCGATCCTGCACCGCGTGACCGGCGGGGCCCTCTATGTCGGTACCTTGCTGCTCGCCTGGTGGCTTTTGGCTGCGGCGACCAGCCCGTCGGCCTTCGCCTGGATGCAGTGGTTCATCGGCAGTCCGCTCGGCCTCCTCATCCTGTTCGGTTATACCTGGGCTCTGATGCATCACATGCTCGGCGGGATCCGGCATTTCATTTGGGACTTCGGGCATGGCCTCGGGCCGGGCGAACGCAACGTCTATGCCTGGGCCAATTTGATTGGATCGGTGGCGCTCACGGTGCTGATCTGGATCGTCGGCCTGCTGGCCTTCAGCAGCGCCAACTGAGGACCCGACATGAGCAAGAGCCTCAAGACCCCTCTCGGCCGCGTGCGCGGCCTCGGTTCGGCCAGGTCCGGTACCCATCATTTCTGGCTGCAGCGCCTGACCGGCGCCGCCATGGTGCCGCTCACCATCGCTTTCGTGCTGACGGTGATCTGCCTTGCCGGCGCCAGCCAGGCCACGGCGATAGCCACCTTGTCCTCGCCGCTCGTCGCCATCCTGCTGTTCCTGTTCATCATCGCCGGTATCGTCCATATGCGGGCCGGCATGCAGGTGATCATCGAGGACTATGTCGAGACGGAAAGCCTGAAGATCCTGGCAGTACTCGCCAACACCTTCTTCTCGCTCCTGGTAGGGGCTGCTTGTCTCTACGCGCTGCTGAAACTGAATTTCGGGATGTAAGCCATGGCCGAAGGCACCGTTACCACCCCCTCCGCCCTGGGCACTGCCTATCCCATCACCGATCACACCTATGACGTCGTGGTTGTGGGCGCCGGTGGCGCGGGCTTGCGCGCCGTGGTCGGCTGTTCCGAAGCGGGGCTGCGCACCGCCTGCATCACCAAGGTCTTCCCGACGCGGTCCCACACCGTGGCCGCACAGGGCGGCATCGCCGCCTCGCTCGGCAATATGGGTCGCGACGACTGGCGCTTCCACATGTACGACACCGTCAAGGGTTCGGACTGGCTCGGCGATCAGGACGCCATCGAATATCTGGTGCGCAACGCGCCCGCCGCCGTCTACGAGCTTGAGCATTGGGGCGTGCCCTTCTCGCGCACCGAGGACGGCCGCATCTACCAGCGCCCCTTCGGCGGCATGACCACCGATTTCGGCAAGGGCATCGCCCAGCGCACCTGCGCCGCCGCCGATCGCACCGGCCACGCCATGCTGCACACGCTCTACGGCGCGGCGCTCAAGCACCAGGCCGAGTTCTTCGTCGAATATTTCGCCATCGACCTGATCATGGATGAGGATGGCCAGTGCCGCGGCATCGTGGCCCTGAAGATGGACGACGGTACCATCCATCGCTTCCGCGCCCATCGCACCATCCTGGCGACAGGTGGCTATGGTCGCGCCTATTTCACCGCGACCTCGGCCCATACCTGCACCGGCGACGGCAACGCCATGGTGCTCAGGGCCGGCCTGCCGCTGCAGGACATGGAATTCGTGCAGTTCCATCCCACTGGCATTTATGGCGCCGGCTGCCTGATCACCGAAGGCGCCCGCGGCGAGGGCGGCTACCTCACCAATTCGGAAGGCGAGCGCTTCATGGAGCGCTATGCCCCCTCTGTGAAGGACCTTGCCCCGCGTGACATGGTCTCGCGCGCCATGACCATGGAAATCCGCGAAGGCCGGGGCGTCGGCAAGCGCAAGGATCACATTTTCCTGCATCTCGACCACCTCGATCCCAAGATCCTGGCCGAGCGCCTGCCGGGCATCTCCGAATCGGCCCGCATTTTCGCCGGCGTCGATCTCACCAAGGAGCCGATCCCGGTGCTGCCGACGGTGCATTACAACATGGGCGGCATCCCCACCAATTATCACGGCGAAGTGTTCACCAAGAAAGGCAACGACCCGGATGCGATCGTCCCCGGCCTGATGGCCCTGGGTGAAGCAGCCTGCGTCTCCGTGCACGGCGCCAACCGCCTCGGCTCCAACTCGCTGATCGACCTCGTGGTCTTCGGCCGCGCGGCGGGCCTGCGTTGCGCCGAAACGATCAAGCCCGGCGAGAAGCATGCCGACCTGCCGGCCGATTCGGCCGAGAAGGCGCTCTCACGCCTCGATCGCCTGCGCTACGCCAAGGGATCGACGCCCACCGCCGAACTCCGCCTTTCCATGCAGCATGTGATGCAGAGCGACTGCGCCGTCTACCGCACGAGCGCCTCGCTCGCCGAAGGCAAGCAGAAGATCCATCAGGTCTGGGGCAGTGCCGATGACGTGCGCGTCACCGACCGCTCGCTGATCTGGAACTCGGACCTGATCGAAACCCTGGAATTCGACAATCTGATCAGCCAGGCCGTGGTCACCATGGACGGCGCAGAGAATCGCAAGGAAAGCCGCGGCGCCCACGCCCATGAGGATTTCCCCAACCGCGACGACCAGAACTGGATGAAGCACACGCTGGCCTGGGCCGACACCGAGAAGAAGTCCGTCACGATCGATTACCGGCCCGTTCACACCTACACCATGTCGAACGACGTCCAGTATATCGAGCCGAAGGCACGCGTTTATTGAGAAAGGTGGCTCGCTGACGCGAGCAGCCGCCGACCCGACATCAACAGACCTATCCGGGCGCCTTCCGCGATCCACGAGAGACTCGAAAATGGTTCAGCTCACACTTCCCAAGAACTCCCGCATCGTCAGCGGCAAGGTCTGGCCGAAGCCGGAGAGCCAGAAGAATCTGCGCGAGTTCAAGATCTACCGCTACGATCCGGACGGTGAGTCGAACCCGCGCACCGATACCTATTTCGTCGATCTCGACGATTGCGGCCCGATGGTGCTGGACGCCATCATCTGGATCAAGAACACCATCGATCCGACGCTGACCTTCCGCCGCTCCTGCCGCGAAGGCATCTGCGGCTCCTGCGCCATGAACATCGACGGGGCCAACACGCTGGCCTGCACCAAGGCGATGGACGACATCAAGGGCGTGATCAAGATCTATCCGCTGCCGCATATGCCGGTGGTGAAGGACCTGGTGCCCGACCTTACCCGCTTCTATGCCCAGCACGCCTCGGTCGAGCCCTGGCTGAAGACCGACACGCCGATGCCGGAAAAGGAATGGCGGCAGTCGCATGGTGACCGCGAGAAGCTCGATGGCCTCTATGAATGCATCCTGTGCGCTTGCTGCTCCACCTCCTGCCCGAGCTACTGGTGGAACGGCGACCGCTATCTCGGCCCCGCCGCCCTGCTGCAGGCCTATCGCTGGCTGATCGACAGCCGCGACGAGCGCACCGGCGATCGGCTGGATGAGCTGGAGGACCCCTTCAAGCTCTATCGCTGCCACACCATCATGAACTGCGCGCAGACCTGCCCCAAGGGTCTGAATCCAGCCAAGGCGATCGCCGAGATCAAGAAGATGATGGTGGCAAGGCAGGTGTGAGGGCGGGGGTGTCACCCGCGCCAGGATTGTATCCTGCACAATCTGCGGCGTTTTCAGGATTTCGGCATTCCAGAAACGCACGATGGTGAAGCCTTGTGCTTCCAGCCAGCGATCTCACTCCTGATCATGCGTGCTTTCGGCATGTTGCGAACCATCGGCCTCGACGATCAGCCTGCATTCGAAACAGACGAAATCGACGATGTATTTCCGATTGGCGCCTGCCGGCGAAACTTCAGGTGGGATAACCGGCGACCACACAATAACCGCCAAAGCCTGGCTTCCGCGTCGGTCGATTCAGCTCGCATTGAACGGGCGAAGCCACGTTGGTCCTGCTTCACGACGTTAAAAAAGGGGTAGCGAATTATTCCCCTCATCCCCCTGCCGGGACCTTCTCCCGCATGGGGAGAAGGGATTTCATCAAATTCGCGACGCGGCTACCGCACCGGGCCGGTGACGTCCACGTCTTCCACCGGAGGAAGCTTGCCGAGTTCATTGCGGTCAAGCCGGGGAGAGGCCGCGGCTGGAACGGTGGCGGGTGCGTGGAGCGTGAGCTTGGGCAGTTCGAGATTGCTGTCGACGCGGCCGATCGGAGCGGCCGACGACGTCATCGTCGACAGGGCGACCAGCACTGCAACGGCGCTCGGGGCAGCCATGGGTTCTCTCCGGGACGTGTGACGTTCAGGCCACACCTTGGCGAAATTGATTTAAGCAAGCCTTAAGATCATCGAGCCTATCAAAGATTCGACACAGAACCAGCTCAACAGGGCAGTGTGGCCTCGCGGTCCAATTTCCCCTACGGCACGCGAGATTGTTTGCCCGATTTATCGCCTGCGGCGTTGCGCTTCTTGCTGTCGCCGTGCGCCTCGATCTGTTATGGGCAGTACCTGATAACTCTGACTGGGACCGGATGGACCGATGAGATTTTCCGCGCTGGCAATTCTACCTTGTGCCCTGCTGCTGGCGTCCTGCGCGTCGTCATCCCGCCTTGGCGACGCCTTCGATTTCGGCAGTTCGCGCCGCCCCCCACCTGATGCCGGTCGCCCCGTACCGGCGCCGGAGCCGCTGATGGCCGCACCGACGGAGGACGTGACCTCCCAGCCCCTGCCGCCCGCCGGCGGCGAGGCGACGCCGGGCGGCACGGCCGCTGCCCCCTCCACCTCGCTCGCGCCGCCGAGCAACCAGGTCGCGGCCCTGCCGACCACGCCGCGGGCGCCGTCTACCGGCGGCATCTCCGGGAGTTGGAAGATTTCCGATGCGGCGCGCGGCAGTTGCAACATCTCGCTGACGCGCCAGGCCCTGCTCGACGTCTACCGTGCCTCTCCGTCCGGCTGCCAGGCCGGATCGCTCGCCAAGGTCAATGCCTGGCAGCAGCGTGGCCAGGAGATCGATCTGCTTGAGCCGGGCGGCCGCACCGCCGTGCGTCTGTTCCCGACGGGCGACGGCGCCTATGAGGGCGCGGCCACGCTGTCGGGCGCCAAGATCCGGATGACCCGGTAGAGGGTGGCTTCCGACGGGAATATCGTGAGGGCAGGCTTCGGCCTGCCCTTTTTTCCGAATCGATGAACAGAAAACAAACAGGCGGCCGATGCGATGGGCCCGCCAGGCTCATCCCTGTGCGGGCGCCCGGCCATAGGGATGGATCAGCGTGTCGTGCTCGGTGACGAAATAACGCCGGGCCACGTCCCAATAGCCGTTATAGACCAGACCGCCATTCTCACGAATCACCCGCTCGCGGTTAGCGCGGTACCAGGCCGGGATTTCGTACCAGGGCATCATCGGATTGTCGTGATGCACGACATGCAGGTTGTTGTAGAGGAAGAGCAGGCCTAGCACCGGCGCGTTCTCGACGATGGCCGTGCGCTCCTCCACGTCATTCTCCGCGCGGTGCTCGGCGAAGGAACGCACCAGCATCAGCGCCGTGCCGGGGTAGACGATCGCCACAAAATACACGAGCGGATTGAGACCGCACACCAGCACGAGCCAGGCCAGCACCACCAGGAGCTGCAGGGCGTGGCTGGTCCAGATGCGGCGATGCATCGGCTCATTGCGCCACACGGCACGGGCTTCGCGGAACAGGAAGGTCGACATTGCCCGCGCCGGCCCGATGATCATCCGGCCAAGGAAGGTGGCGTTGGCGCGGATCGTCCAGGCATGGAAGCGGCCAAGCCGATCCCATTGCTCCTGTGTCCAGTAGTGCGATTCCGGATCGTCGAGCGGGTCGGTCAGCCGTTCGTCGCGGTGATGCAGCAGGTGACTGATGCGATAGGATTCATAGGGCAGCCATAAGAGCAGCGGCCAGCAGCCGATCCAGCGATTGAGCGTCCGGTTCGAGGTCGGATGCCCGTGGATGATTTCATGCTGGAGCGAAGCATGCCAGGCGACCGTCCAGGCTCCGAGCGGAATCCAGAGCCAGAGCGGAATCGCGGCATGAAAATAGGTCAACATCCCCCAAAAGCTATAGATTAAAGCTGCAAGAGCGACGGTCGGCCACTCGACCGCCTTCCGTCTCCGCCGCGCCTGAATCTCAGCCTTACGCATTCAAATCACTCCATAATTACAGTGATGATGCGGCGAAAGCCTAAATCACACAAGGATTGTGTTGTCGCATAACATTGACATTTGTAGTTTAATAATCTCCTATGTAGATTGTTTCATCATTCGTTGATAATTATAAACATTCAGGGCAGAAATGGCACACCCTACCGCGGCTCAGAGCTTTCGCGACCGGCTCGAACGGGTCATTGGCCAGACCGGCCTGAACCAGGCGGGCTTCGCCCGCCATGTCGGCATCGATCGCTCCACCCTGTCGCAATTGCTGTCGGCGGAGAATGACCGCCTGCCGCGGGCCGAGACTTTGGCGGCTATCGCCAAGGGCTGCCGCATCTCGATCGACTGGCTGCTCGGCCTCAGCCAGCGCGAGCAGATCGGCGCCGAGCTGGTTGAAGCGGTGTTGACCATCGAGACCCAGGCCCATGCCCCCTTCAACGAGCGCTTCCTGCGTTGGCATGCCGAGGCGGCGGGCCGCAAATTGCGCACCGTGCCGATGAGCTTTCCCGACTTCCTGAAGACGGACGAGGTCATGCAGTTCGAATATGCGGTGGCGCTCGGCCCAGATTCGAACCCGGCCCTGGCCGAGCGGCGGCGGTTGACCATCGCCGCCATCCGCGATGGCGGCGAGATGGAGGCCTGTGTCTCCGTCCAGGCGCTGGAACTCTTCGCCAAGGGCCAGGCCCAATGGGAGGGCTTCGATAGCGCTGCCCGGAAGACCCAGTTCCACACCATGGCCAACCTGGTGGACGAACTCTATCCGACGCTGCGGCTCAATCTGTACGATCTTAGGCACACCTATTCGGCGCCCTTCACCATCTTCGGCAATTCCCGCGCCGCGGTCTATCTAGGACCGACCTACCTTGTCCTCAATGCCAGCGAACATATCCGCCTGCTGACACGCCGCTTCGATGACATCGTGCGCACCGCCACCGTGCAACCCCATGTCGCGGCCGCCTATCTGCGCGATCTCGGCGCCTCTCTCGACTGAGCAGGATCGGCACGGCGCGCGACCGGAACGCTCCAGCTCCACGCCTTGATGCGGCGCTGTTCAACAAGGAAAGTCCTGATTTGTCATAGCTGGGCTTGTTCCGGCTGTAACAAGGCACACGCAAACTCGGATGAAGTTTAGGTACGCCGTTCTCCATGCAAGATGAACGCCACGTGAACGAGCGCTTGCATCGTTGTTCACACAGTTCCGGCTATGGTGCCCGCAGATCTGGTCTGGAGAAGCTTCATGCCCTGCCGAACCCTTATCGGGGTGATTGCCGGTCTGGCCCTCCTGACCCTGGGCTTTCAGACCGATGTGAATGCCGCCTTCGCGCAAAACTCGTTGAATAATTACGCCCAGACGCCGCAGCAGGCACCGACGCTGGGAGCCAATCGAGGTCTTCCGCAGGCACCGAACGAGGTCGGTCGGGGGCCGGACGAGGCAGGGAATCCACGCCTGCTGCCGCCGCGCGCCATCATTTCCAGCCTGGCCGGCCGGGGATACCGCAACGTCGTCATCAAACGCGTGCGGGGCGACAGCTACATCGCCGAAGCGGAGGGCTCGGAGGGCGGGCGCGTCCTCATCGTCATCGATGGCCATACCACCGAAATTACGGGACTGCGGCAATTGGGCTGGGCCCGGCCTCCCCGCCAATGGGACAATGACAGCTGGGTCCCGCCGCGTCCCTGGAGTGGTCCACGCTGGTAGGCTCGAGCTGAAACTCGATAGCTCGGCGTGCTCCGGAGCAGTCCGGCAGCCCGCCTGCGCTCCCGGCGCGGGCGGGCTCGTTATTTGACGCTGCCACCACAAAAGATGCTGGCGCAAATTACGGTCTCTGCGAGCCGCAATTCTCTCCAATTTTCGTTTCGATGCATTTTCTTGATCGAAAAGTCTGCCGACTTTTCTGGAAAATGCGTTAAGGAGCAGGTCATGCTCCAGCCCACCAGCGTGATGCGCCTTCACGGCAGCCCCGAGAATCCCTGTCCCGATGGCGCCATACTCGAAGCGCTCACCACCCGGGACGGGATCAGCCTGCGCACGGTGCGCTGGCCTTCGCTGTCGCCGCATCCCAAGGGAACCGTCTGCCTGTTTCAGGGACGGTCGGAGTTCATCGAGAAATATTTCGAGGTGATCCGCGAATTGCGGGCCCGGGGCTTTGCCGTGGCAACCCTGGACTGGCGGGGGCAAGGCGGATCCGACCGCCTGCTGGGCGACGGGCGCCTAGGCCATATCGATGATTTCGCCGATTTCGGGCCAGATCTCGACGCCTTCATGCGCAAGATCGCACTGCCCGAATGCCCCGGCCCGTTCTACGCGCTGGCCCACTCGATGGGGGGCGCCATCCTGTTCGCCAATATGCCGCCCGGCTCGATCTGGTTCGACCGCCTCGTCGTCACCGCGCCCATGATCGAGATTGGCCGCAAGCCCCCAGGTGCCCGCTGGCTTGCACGTTTCCTCGGCGGGATCGGCCTGGGACGGCTGATCGTGCCGGGCTGGTCGACCCGCCCGGTCGGGCTCAAGCCTTTTGACGGCAATCCGGTGACTTCGGACAAGGCTCGCTATGAACGCGCCGCCCAGATCGCCCGCGACGCCCCTGAGCTTGCCATCGGCGGGCCGACGATAGGCTGGGTGCGCGCCGCTTTCCGGGTGATGGACCGGCTCGCCGATCCGCGTTTTGGGGCGGATTGGCGGATCCCTACCCTGATCATGCTGGCGGGCGACGACCATGTCGTCTCCTCGCCGGCAGCCCAGCATTTCGCCTCCAAGCTCTACGCCACCCGGACGTTGACCCTGCCCGGCTCGCGCCACGAGATCACCCAGGAGCGCGACGCCATCCGCGAAGCCTTCTGGGCCGCCTTCGACGCCTTCATTCCGGGCACTCAGGTGTGAGTCCTGGGAGCGCGGACACCTGTCCGCTCTTCTCCTGGCCGCAAATGCGGACATCGCCCCATGAACTTCATGGAGCTGTGATGTCCGCTCTGCGGGGCCGTCAGCCGGCCTGCAACAGGGAGAGCGCCGCCGCATGCACGCGAGCATCGCCCGCCGCGACGATCCGTCCGCCCGCCTGGGCAGGACCGCCGTCCCAGGTGGTGATGACGCCGCCGGCGCCTTCCACGATCGGGATCAGGGCCGTGATGTCATAGGGCTGCAGATTGGCCTCGATCACCAGATCGACCAGGCCCATCGCCAGCATGGCATAGGCGTAGCAATCGCCGCCATAGCGCGAGAGCTTCACCTTCTCTTCCACCACCGAGAACAACGCCCGATCGGGCTCGGCCATCAGGCGGGGACTGGTGGTGTAGAGCACGGCGTCGGCGAGGCCCGCGCAGGAGCGGGTGCGCATGGTGCGCTCGCCGCCCGGGCCGCGATATCGAGCCGAGCCGCCATCGCCCGAAAAGCGCTCGCGCGTGAAGGGCTGATGCATCATGCCGTAGCAGGGCTGGCCGTTGCGCAGCAGGCCGATCAGCGTGCCCCAGCCGACCATGCCGGAGATGAAGGATTTGGTGCCGTCGATCGGATCGAGCACCCAGACGAACTCGGCATCGAGGCGCTCGGAGCCATATTCCTCACCCATCACGCCATGGCTGGGAAACATCGCCCGGATCTTCTGGCGAATCACCGCCTCGGCGCCACGGTCCGCCTCGGTGACGGGATCGAAACTGCCGCCGCCGGACTTGTCTTCCGCCGCCAGGGCCGAACGGAAGAAAGGCAGGATCGTGGTGCCCGAAACATTGGCGAGTTCATCTACGAAGGCTTCGAAATCCACCGGTGCCATCTTTTTCTCCGCGCGGCCAGAGCGCTTGCTTGCGCCGGACTCCCTTAGAGTGTTTTGCGGCCCGGCGGAATCGCCGGGACTTGCAAAGGCACGTCAATGGGGAGCCGGAGCAAAGAGCGTTTCGATCTGAATGGGCCTTGCTCTAGAGTAGAACGTCGCCGGAGAAAACCGGTTTTTTACAGCATCGGGCCCGATTTCGGAATCGTGTCCGATGCTGTAAGTTCTTGCTATCACATCGTTTTTCCGAAAACCGGCACCCACTTTTCGAACGATACTCTCAAAATGAAAACCCCGCCTCTCGGCGGGGTTCCGGGGCCTCGCTGCCGACCGCTGATGCAGGCCGGTGCGAGGACGCTACCGTGAAATTCTGTTAGCGGCAGACGCGCACACGCTCGACGTGATAGCCGTAGTCGTACTGGTTCGGCACGCGCTGGCGCTCGAACCAGCAGCGGGGCTGCACATAGACCGGAGCGGGCTCTTCATAGTAGCCCTCGTCATAGTAGCGATCACGATTGGTCAGCGCACCGCCTAGGAGCAGGCCGCCAACGAGACCGGCCGCCGCACCGCCGGCAAAGGCGCCACCACGGCCGTAGCGAGCTTCGGCGGTGCCGGTCGTCGCCATCGAGGCACCGGCAACAGTGGCAACAACCAGGGCCGATGCGAGAATTTTCTTCAACATAATCAGTTCCTCACGTGGGGCGCTCCAGAAGCGCCACCAGCGGTAGCTGCTTTGTGCCCTTGAACCTATGGGATGCATTTTAGGGGGTACAAGCTGAATGGACTATGAACGCTTCCGTCAGCTTTCGGACGGGTTTTGCGGGTCCAGCATGATGATGTCGACGGCCTGTCCCAGGCGTTCGCGGGCGATCTCTACCACATGGCGATGATGCGTAAACAGGATCTTCTGCAGCCCCGAGCCCTTGGCCGCCAACACCTGCAGCGCGGCGGCGACGCGCTCCTCATCGAAGGTCATCACCAAATCGTCGCCGATGAAGGGGGGCACCTCACGCCGCCCCGCCATGGCTTCGAGATGGGCAAGGCGAAGTGACAGATAGAGCTGATCCCGCGTGCCCTCGCTCAAGCCACCGATATCGGTGGTCCCGCCATCGGGCCGACGGGCGGCCAGGCGCAGCCTGTCGGCCTCGTCATAGAGCGTGGCGATACCGGAGAACCCGCCGGCGGTGATGGTAGCGAACAGGCCGCCGGCCCGCGCGATCAGCGGTCCCTGTTCGGAGCGTAGCTGGCGCTCCAGCCCCGCCTCCAGCAACAGGGAGGCCGTCTTCAGCACCAGATAGTCGCGGGTGATGCGGGCAAGGTCGGTGCGCGCGTCCTCCCGTGCCTGGGCCGCGCCGGCCGCGCCGGCTTCCCGCTCGATCGCCTCGCGCCGCCGCCGCAATTCCCCGAGGGCGAGGGCCGCCTGCTTGTCCGCTTCGATCAGGCCGTTGAGTTCGGCCTGCACGGCCTCGCTCTCGCCCGCGGCCTCGTCGATACCGATCTCGGCCGCTTCATGCCGCAACACTGCCTCCTCCAGGCCGTCGCCCTGTCCGCCCAGTTCGGCCCGCGCAGCGGCAAGCTCACGGCGGAGGCCGGCACGCAAGGCGAGGTCGGCGGCTAGCGCGGCAAGCGCCGCCGTCTCGCAGCCGGCCGTAGCGGCAAGGCCGGCCAAGGCATCGTCATGGCTACGCTGGGCCGCCTCGGCCTTGGTCAGCGCATCGCGATAGCGATCCAGGCTCTCCCGTGCAGTGCGACGACGGATCGCCGCGTCACGGGCCGCCGTCAGAGCCGTCATCAGGCCAAGAGCCGTCTCCGCCGGATCGCCGCTCGCCTCGGAGGGAAGCTTGTCGACCAGGCCCGCGGCGTGTTGCGCAAAGGTGGTCCGATCGTCGAGAATACTGGCGATCCGGTGATCGAGGCTGCCGAACTGGGCAAGCTTGCCCTGGACGGCGATCCAGAGTTCGCTCGCCTTGGCGGCCTCCTGGGGGCTCGCCTCGGGCGCCAGGCCGAGAACGGCGAGTGCGGCGGTCCAATCCGACTGGGTGGCGGCGCGCGCCGCCTCGGCCGCTTCCTGTGATTTTTCCGCCCGGGTCAGCTCGGCCTGGTTTGCTGCGAGCTGGTCGGCGAGTGAGCGGGCCTCGCGAGCCCCGAGTTCGAGTGCGGCAAGACCGTCCTCGATCAGCCGAATCAGGCTGGGCAGGCTCTGCGCCGGTGCGCCCGCAATGCCGATCTCGGCGGCGAGAGCCTCGAGCCCTGGCCGCTCACCGGCCAGACGCCGCCGGCTCCGCTCGATCCTGAGTTCGAGCTCCTGCAGTGCCTGGCGTTCCTCGCGCAGCCTTGCGAGCTCGGCCAGAAAGCGACGCATCACCGCCGGCGCCTCCGTCTTGCAGCCGAGCGACGCGAACAGCGCCTGCCAGGCCTGCCCCACCTTCTCGCTTTCCTGCAAACGCGCCGCGATCCCCACCTCAGCCCGCGCAAGGGCCGCGGCATCCCTGGCTCGCGTCCGGCGCGCCACTTCACGGCGAGCCAGATGCTCGGCCTGTGCCAGCCTGCGGTCAGCGAGTTGATCCACGGCGCCGACGATCTTGCGATAGGCCTTCGCCACAGCCTGCGAGGGCTCGGCGATTACAGCGTCGAACAAGGCATCGCGTTCCGACCGTTCGCGGGCCAGCAAGGCATCGTCGATCAGCCCGTCCTCGCCCCCGGTTTCGGCCAGAAGAGCGTCGGCTTCTGCGAGGGCTTCCCGCAGCCGCCTGACTTCGGTTTCCTGCTCGCGGGCTGTGCTCTCCAGCGCCGCCAACGCCTGCTCGGCCTGGGTAATCTCTGCCTCGGACGGCTCGCGCCAGGCCCAGAGTCTGGGCTCATCAGCCACCGCCGGCGACAGCCGCGCCAGCCTGTCCTGCTGCAGCGCCCGGCGACGGGCCAATTCGCCTTCCTGCTCTTCGAGGGCGCCGGCTTCCGCCAGGGCCGGCTGCATGGCCTTCAGGCGTTGGCGCAGGGGGCCGGGATCGGAGCCCGCCCGGACGGAGGCCGTCTTGCGTTTCAGCCCGTCGATCGCTTCGCGCGCCCGCTCGACGGCGCGCCGGCTTTCGCCGCCTTCGCGCTCGATCTCGCGCCGGCGCTCGGCCAGCACTCGGATGCGTTCGAGGGCGAGATCGTCCGGGCTCAACGCCGAGAGGGCAGCCCGGTCCTTCTGGCCGAGCCGCCGGGCCAGGTCGTCGAGGTCATCAGCGATTTGCCGCGCTTCCGCCTCCCGCCGCGGCAGATCCTGCATCGCCTTGGCCAGGGCGGCGCGCTCCTCATTGAGGGCCGTAATCGCCTCTCCCGCCGCCAGCAAATCATCATCGACGGCGATCGCGGCCAGGGCCCGCTCGGTATCACCAATCTCGCGCGCCAGGCGGGCCATGGCCTCGCGTCCGTTCTCGGCCCGGACCAGCGCCGCCTCGATCTCGGCGGCGAAGCCGTCGGGCAGATCCGGCCGGGTATCGAGAGCAGCCAGGGCCGCCTCGGCCTTGCCCATGCGCGCGAGCAAGGGGGCGACACGGCGGACGCGGTCGATACGGGCACGCCGGATTCCGGCCTGGCGCAATTGCTCGGCCAGGGTGCGGGCTCGCGCCTCACCGGCTTCGATCTCACCTTCGAGACTGCGCACGTCGTCGGCCCGCAGAGACTGCTCGCTCAGCGCCCGGCGGGCCTGATCGTACCGCTCCTGCGCCTCATAGAAGGCACGCTTGTTCGACTTGCGGGCTCCGAACAGCCCATCCGCCTCACCCTCCAGCCCGGCGCGAACCGAAACCAGGGTCTTCAGGCCGGAGGCCGCTGCAAACAGGCTTTCGCCCACCTCGCCCTCGGCCGCCAGCATCTGGCGGGCGCCCTCGCGCAGGCCGGCTTGGTCGAGCCCGAAGGCAGCCAGGAAGACCTCCCGCGAAATGCCGCTCAACAACTGTTCGAGCAACCCGTCGTCGAGCGGCGTGTCCTCGGCATCGGTGAGGGAATTCTTCAGCCGCTTGCGTCGCCAAAACCGCAAGGGTTCGCCATCAGCCCGTTGCAGCTCGGCGCCGACCTTCAAATCCTCGTAGCGATGCCTGAAATTGGCGGGGCTGCGCGGCTCGAAACCATAGAGCAGGTCGGTGATCGCCGACAGGGCCGAACTCTTGCCCGCCTCGTTCGGGCCATAGACGATGTGCAGATCGGCATCGGGACGAAAATCGAGACGCGTCCCGGTAAAGGGACCATAGCGATCGAGATCGAGGCGGGTGAGCTTCATGCCGCCTCTCCGGCACCGGCCTTGCCGCCCCGGCGCAGGCGCGCCAAGGCGACGGCGCGTGCCTCTTCCACCAGAGCCGTCCCGATCTCCTCGCCGCGCACGGCCTGGCGCACCTCGTCCGGCAATTTGGCCAGGATCTCCTCGACGACACCTGCAAAAGCCTCAGCGAAATCCGACTCGGCTTCGAGCCCGGCCAACAGGCCTTGCGGATCGGCAAAGCCGACAGTCTCGTCCATCGCGATCTGCGGCATCGTAGTCGAGAGTTCGATGCGCTCGATATAGAGGCGCTCGCTAACCCGATCGGCGGCGGCCTGGATCTCGGCTCGCAAATGCTGGCTGTCGGCGGCAAGTCCGTCATGAACAGGCGTTTCACCCGTCAGCGTCAGGCGCAGCGCCAGCGGGCGTTCGCCCGCTGCGGTAATTTCCTCCCGCAGGGCGGGCTCGACCCGTGCCAGCACCTCGGCGAGCGTCGTCGCCTCGTCGATCGCGATGCGGCGATGGCCCCAGCGCGCCTTGTCGAGCACCAGGGGGATGAGCGAAGCGACGGCGCCATCCTCGACCTCCACCAGCATGGCGCCTTTCGGCCCGCTTTCCCGCACATGACGGCCCTGGAGATTGCCAGGGAAGACGATAGGGGGATCGGTGGCGACGATTTCGGCCGCATGGATATGACCGAGGGCCCAGTAGTCGTAGTTGCGAGCCTTGAGATCGGCCAGGCTGCAGGGCGCATAGGAGGCGTGGCCAGCTCGGCCGTCGAGCGAGGTATGCAGAAGGCCGAGATTGAACCAGCCAGGCCGCGCAGGTGGAAAATCGCGCACGATATTATCGCTCAAGGAGCGCTCCGCGAAGCTGCGCCCATGCAGCGCGACTCTTAGCTCGGGCAGCTCCATGGTTTCGGCCTTGCGGGTGCCGAAAGAATGCACCAGGGGCGGCAATGTCACCTTGCGCGAGATCTGGCTTTCCGCGTCGTGATTGCCCTGGATCAGGTAGGTGGGAATGCCGGCCCGCGACAGGCGCGCGAGCTGGCCGGCAAAGAACAGGCCGGTGTGGTAATCGCGCCAGTCGCCGTCATAGACGTCCCCCGAGATCACCAGAAAGGCCGCCTTGCGGGCCAGCACGTCGTCGATCAAGGCTTCGAACGCCTCGCGCGTCGCCCGAGCGAACAGTGCCGCCAGCTCGGGCTGGCGAGCCGTCAACCCATGCATGGGGCTGTCGAGATGCAGATCGGCGGCGTGGACGAAGCGAAAGCGCATGAGCGCTTGTAGGATCGTTTCAGCCGCTTTGTCGAGGCAGCCCGCCTGGGCCCTCAGGCACCCTCAGTCGAACAGCGGGCCGAGATAGTCCTTCTTGCTGAGCTCAACGCCATTGGCACGCAAGATGGCGTAGGCCGTGGAGGCGTGGAAATAGAAGTTCGGCAGGGCATAGAAGTTGAGATAATCGTCCGGCTTCAGGTCGCGCTGTGTGCCGGCGATCTTCAGGCTGATCGTGCGCCCGCCGCCGGCCTCCACATCGGCCTGGGGGACGGAGCGGATGAATTCCAGCGTCCTTGCGATGCGCGAACGCAATTCGGCGAAGTCCTTCTCGTCATCGTTGAATTTCGGCGCCTCGACGCCGGAAAGCCGCGCCACGCACAACTTGGCGAAATCGCAGCTCGTGCTGACCTGCCGCGAAAGCGGCAGCATGTCGGCGGTGAGCCTGAGCCCGCACATCACCGCGGGATCGACCTTCTTGGCTTCGGCAAAGGCTGTCGCCTTGTCGAGAACCCCCGAGATAGCCCCCAGAGCGTGCACGAAAACCGGCACGGTGGCCTGGTAATATGAGAGCGACATGATTTCCTCCGCATCCGTCCAAAGCGTTTTGCGATTTGTTGGAATCACCAGGAATCGCAAAGACGCGTCGAAACAAAGAGTTGGAGCAAAGAAGCGTCTACGCCTAGACGTGCTTTGCTCTGGGTGTGGCCGGCCCCTTGTACTCGGCCGAGCCCGCCAAAGCTACGGTCCTTCGACCTCACGCCCCGAAGATCGACCAGCCCATGCGGCGAGTGAGGGCCTCCAGGGCGATGCGGCCGAGATGGGAATTGCCGTTGGCGTCGAGGCCTGGCGCCCAGACCGCGATCGAAGCCTTGCCGGGGGCCACGGCGAGGATGCCGCCGCCCACGCCGCTCTTGCCGGGCAGGCCGACGCGATAAGCAAATTCGCCCGAGCCATCATAATGGCCACAGGTCAGCATGATCGCATTGATGCGGTGGGCACGCTCGGCCTGGACCACACGGTGGCCGGTGGAAGGATTGCGGCCCTGCCAGGCGAGGAATCGCCCCGCCATCGCCAGTTGCCGGCAGGACATCGCGATGGCGCAATGATGGAAATAGACACCGAGCGTGTAGTCGACCGGATTGTCGAGCACGCCGAAGGATTTCATATAGTTCGCCAGGGCGGCGTTACGGAAGCCTGTGCGCTGTTCGGAGGCGGCCACCGCCTCGTCGATGGCGATCGAGGGATCGTCGGCGAGGAAGCGCATGAAATGCAGGATCTCGCCCAGGGCCTCGCGCGGCTGGTGGCCTGAGAGGATCAAATCGGTGACGGCGATGGCGCCGGCATTGATGAATGGGTTGCGCGGAATGCCCCTCTCGTTCTCGAGCTGCACGATCGAGTTGAAGGCGCTGCCGGATGGCTCGCGTCCCACCCGGCGCCATAGCCGATCGCCGGCCTTGCCGAGGGCGAGGGTCAGGGTGAAGACCTTGGAGATGCTCTGGATCGAGAAAGCCATATCAGCATCGCCGCCGACATGCGCATTGCCGTCGGCATCGATGACGGCAATGCCGAAATGTTTGGGGTCGACGCGGGCAAGCTCAGGAATATAGGTCGCCACCTCGCCCCGGTCGCTGTAACAGGCCATCTCCTCGGCGATTTCGGTGACGATCTCATCAAGCTGGGGCAAGGCGGGTCTCGGGTTTCGATGGCGGTATCCTCCCTTACCGCAAATCGGCAGCGGTTTGGAAAGAGGTGACCTTTTTTGGTGGGGTGGTGTTTCATCCCTCATCCCCCTGCCGGGACCTTCTCCCGCAGGGGGAGAAGGGTTTTTTGTGGGAGAGGTCGAGTTTGACTGAGCAGTTCCATGGTGCATCATACCGAGCCCGAATAGATCCCTTCTCCCCCTGCGGGAGAAGGTGGCGGCAGCCGGATGAGGGGTGAAACGCCGCCTTTCCTTGACTCCTGCGCCCGTATCCCCTATGTCCCGCATCGTTCTTACACAGTAAGACGCTCTTCCTGCCGACCATCCCGAGAGGATGGAGGCCAACGCCCGTCAGCGCGATGCGCCCACGGGCGTGTTTTGCGTTGTGCGTCTTGCCTTGAAAGACGATGGCTCCGATATCCGCATCGAAGCCAAACAGGAAAAGACGAATGTTCGATGGTCTCTCCGCACGTCTGTCCGACGTGCTCGACAAGCTCACCCGGCGTGGCGCCCTTACCGAGGCGGATGTCGGCGAAGCCATGCGCGAGATCCGCCGTGCGCTGATCGAGGCGGACGTCGCGCTCGACGTCGTGCGCTCCTTCATCGACAAGGTCCGCGCCCGCGCCGTCGGCGCCGAGGTGCTGAAGTCGGTGACTCCGGGACAGATGGTCGTCAAGATCGTCAACGACGTGCTGATCGAGACCCTCGGCGGCGACGGCCAGGCCATCGACCTGCAGGCTGTACCGCCGGTGCCGATCCTGATGGTCGGCCTGCAAGGCTCCGGCAAAACCACCACCACCGCCAAGATCGCCAAGCGCCTGACCGACCGGTTCGGCAAGAAGGTGCTGCTGGCCTCGCTCGATACCCGCCGTCCCGCCGCCATGGAGCAGCTTGCCGTGCTCGGCAAGCAGGTCGGCGTCGCCGTGCTGCCGATCGTCGCGGGCCAGTCCGCCGTGCAGATCGCCAAGCGCGCCATGGATGCCGCCCGCTTCGGCGGCTATGACGTCGTCATGCTCGACACCGCCGGCCGCACCACGGTCGACGAGGCCCTGATGGCCGAGGCCGCCGAGGTCAAGGCCGCCACCGAGCCGCATGAAGTGCTGCTGGTCGCCGATGCCCTCACCGGCCAGGATGCCGTCAACACCGCGCGCGCCTTCGACGAACGCCTCGGCATTACCGGCATCGTGCTGACGCGCCTCGATGGTGATGGCCGCGGCGGCGCCGCCCTCTCGATGCGTGCCGTCACCGGCAAGCCGATCAAGCTGGTCGGCACCGGCGAAAAGGTCGACGCACTCGACGACTTCCATCCCGCCCGCATCGCCAACCGCATCCTGGGCATGGGCGACATCGTCTCGCTGGTCGAGAAGGCCGCCGAGACGATCGACGCCGAAAAGGCCGCCAAGATCGCGGCCAAGATGCAGAAGGGTGCCTTCGATCTGGAGGATCTGCGCGACCAGCTGATCCAGATGGAGAAGATCGGCGGCATGTCCGGCGTGCTCGGCCTCCTGCCCGGCATGGGCAAGATCAAGGATCAGCTCGCCGGCGCCAATCTCGACGAGAAGGTGTTCAAGCGCCAGCGCGCCATCATCGACTCGATGACCCCCGAGGAGCGTCGCAAGCCGGAAATCCTCAAAGCCTCGCGCAAGCGTCGCATCGCCGCCGGCTCCGGCACCTCGCCCGAACAGATCAACCGCCTCCTGAAGATGCATATGCAGATGGCGGACATGATGAAGAAGATGGGCGGCGCCAAGAAGGGCGCGCTGGGCAAGATGGCCTCGATGTTCGGCCTGGGTGGCGGCATGCCGCAATTGCCGCCCGGCGCCATGGATGCCATCGCCAAGGGCCAGATGCCGCCGGGCATGCCCTCGGAAATGCCGAAACTGCCGCCCCAGATGCCGAATTTCGGCCCCGGTGGCCCCAAATTGCCAGGCTTCCCCGGGCTTGGCGGACCAAAATTGCCGGGCGGCCTGCCGCCGGGCTTCCCCTTCGGCGGCAAGAAGAAATAGCTGCCGAAACCCCTTGAAGACCATCCTGCCCTTTAAGACCATCCCTACCCTTTAAGACACTTGCAAACGGAGTAACCCATGTCCCTCAAGATCCGTCTCGCCCGCCGCGGCGCCAAGAAGCGCCCGTTCTACGCGGTCGTCGTTGCCGATTCGCGCTCCCCGCGCGATGGCCGCTTCATCGAGAAGCTCGGCACCTATGACCCGATGATCGCCAAGGATTCGGGCAAGTCGCGCTGGACCGTCGATCTGGAGTCCGCCAAGGCCTGGATCGCCAAGGGCGCCCAGCCGACCGACCGCGTGCTGCGTCACTTCGCCGATGCCGGCCTGCTGGCCCGCGAAGCCCGCAACAACCCGGTCAAGGCCGTTCCCGGCAAGAAGGCGCAGGAACGCGTCGCCGAGAAGGCTAAGAAGGCCGAAGCTGCTGCAGCTGAAGCTGCCGAGTAAGCTCGACTAAGCAAGGACGAAGCGCGATTCCGGCGCACACAATTTGTGTGCGCGACCTCCCCACGAAGCTGGGGAAGGTGGGCTTGCGCAGCAAGCTCGGAAGGGGTGCAGCCAGAATAGAGCACATGGAACGGGACTTTGGGTCTGCGGTTCTCGCGCTCTATTCTGGCTGCACCCCCTCCGTCACGACTTCGTCGCGACACCTCCTCCAGCTTCGAGGGGAGGCTCCCGTGCCCTTTATTACAAGGTCCCCATGCCCCCTGCCTCGCAAAACCTCGTTGTCCTCGGCGTTTTCGGCGCAGCCCATGGCCTCAAAGGCGAGATCCGGCTGAAATCCTATACCGAGGAGCCGCTGGCCATCGCCAATTACGCGCCGCTCCTCACCAAATCAGGCCGCCAGATCAAGCTGGCCAGCCTGCGCCAGGCCAAGGATGTGCTGATCGCCCGAGTTGAAGGCGTCGGCGACCGCACCGCTGCCGAACAACTCGTCAATCTTCAGCTTTTCGTCGAGCGCGCCGTGCTGGGCACCCCCGAGGACGAAGACGAATTCTTCCACGCCGACCTTATCGGCCTTGTTGCGCGCGGCGAGGACGGCAGCAGGATCGGCACGGTCACAGGCCTGTTCGATTTCGGCGCCGGCGACATCATCGAGGTGACCCCCGATGGCGCCAAAGGGGCGCAAGGCAGCGCCAAGGGGGCGCCAGACAGCGCCAAAGGAGCGCTTGGAGGGGCCAAGCCCCTGCTGCTGTCCTTCACCAAGGCCGTCGTACCTGAGGTCGACATCAAGGCCGGACATATTGTCGTCGTGCTGCCTGAGGAAACTGGCGCGGCCGATGAGGCCGAGGAGACAGGTGACGATGAGCGCTGATTCTATTTCCACCGGCAGCCTGCAAGGCGATTTCAGGCATTTGGCCGGCACGCCAGTCGCCGGCCTGATCTTCGACATGGACGGCACGCTGGTCGACAACATGCATGTGCACAATGATGCCTGGGAAGCCTGGCATCAGCGCCATGGCCTGCCCTTCGATCGCGAGCGCTTCTTCCGCGACACCGCCGGCCGCGCCAATCGCGAAGTGGTTGGGATGGTCAAGCCCGACGCGAGCGAGCACGAGCTCGACACGCTGGGGCTGGAAAAGGAAGCGATCTACCGCGAGATCTATCGCAACCAGATGGTACCGATGCCAGGCTTGGCAGCTTTGATATCAGCCTGCGAGGCTCGCGGGCAGAAGATGTCGGTCGCCACCGCGGCCACGCCCGAAAATGCCGCTCTGGTGCTCGATGGCCTCGATTTGCGCCGCCATTTCGTCACCGTGGTCTCCCCTTCCATGGGCTATCGCGGCAAGCCCCATCCCGACCTCTTCCTTGCCGCCGCCGAGGCGATGGGCCTGGCACCCAGCCAATGCGTGGTGTTCGAGGACGCACCGCTCGGCATCGAGGCCGCCCGCAATGCCGGCATGCGCGCCGTGGGCGTGAAGACCATGCTCGACGATGCGGCCCTTGACGGCCCGAACACCGTGTTTTCGATCAAGGACTTCACGGATGAGAGGCTGAAGGGCCTCTTGGGTTTCTGAGCGTTCGTCCCGTGTGGCGTGCCTCGATCCTCACCCTCTATCCGGAGATGTTCCCCGGGCCGCTCGGCGTCTCGCTGTCGGGCGAAGCCCTGGCCACCGGCACCTGGGCGTTGGAAACACGCAATATCCGCGATTTCGGCCAGGGCCGCCATCGCTCGGTCGACGACACGCCGGCCGGTGGCGGCCCGGGCATGGTCATTCGCGCCGACGTGCTGGCTGACACCATCGATGCTCTCGGCGATGACGGTCGCCCGCGTCTGTTGATGTCGCCGCGCGGCCTGCCGCTGCAACAAGCCCATGTGCGGGCGCTGGCGGCGGGAGATGGCGCCGTGATCGTGTGCGGGCGCTTCGAAGGCGTCGACCAGCGCGTGATCGAGGCGCGGAGCCTCACCGAGGTTTCGATCGGCGACTATGTGCTGTCGGGCGGCGAGCTCGGCGCCATGGTGCTGATCGATGCCTGCGTCAGGCTGCTGCCCGGTGTGATGGGCGGCGCCACATCCGGCGACGAGGAGAGCTTCGAGAACGGCCTGCTCGAATATCCCCATTACACCAGGCCCGCCCTCTTCGAGGATCGCGAAATCCCGGACATCCTGCGCTCGGGTCACCACAAGAACATCGCGGCCTGGCGGCGGGGCGAGGCGGAGGCACTGACGCGCGCGCGCCGGCCGGACCTGTGGGCGGCCTATGAGGCGCGACAGCCGCCGCCGAAAAAGAGGAAATAGATGCGCGGTCCCAGGGGTGACATCTCTTCACCGAATTCGGTGGACTCGCCTTCCGTAATGGCGTATTGGCACGCCTCCACTTAAAGCAAGAGCAAGATGCGTCCTTCGGGTACGCGCGGAGACATGATCATGAACCTGATTCAGACTATCGAGCAGGAAGAAGTTGCCCGCCTGTCGGCTGGCAAGGACATTCCTGAATTTCAGCCCGGCGACACGGTGATCGTGAACGTCAAGGTGAAGGAAGGCGAGCGCTCCCGCGTTCAGGCCTATGAAGGCGTCTGCATCGCCCGCAATGGCGGCGGCCTGCAGGAGAGCTTCACCGTCCGCAAGATTTCCTATGGCGAAGGTGTCGAGCGCGTGTTCCCGCTCTACTCGCCGATGATCGATTCCATCAAGCTGGTCCGCCGCGGCAAGGTCCGTCGCGCCAAGCTGTATTACCTGCGCGATCGCCGCGGCAAGTCTGCCCGCATCGCCGAGCGCGTCGACCACAAGAAGTAAGTTCGACGCATCTGACGGATTTCGACGCCGGCCTGGCAACGGGCCGGCGTTTTTGTTTGTGCAAGAGCGTCCCGGACGCATCCTGCCGAAAGTTGGACCGTCTTTGCGAGCGTGGCGAAGCAATGACGCGCGAAATGCTCCTCAGCCGAACCCGTGCAAAACTACCCCTTCTGCTTCGGCCACCACAGGCCGGGGATGCCGCGATCGTAGATCACGCCGGGATCGCCATGCTCGAACTCGTCCCAATAGGCGAGAAAATGATTGGGGCGGTTGTACATCGGCACCCAGTAATAGCCCACACGCAGCACGCGGTCGAAAGCGCGGCAGGCTGTGACGAGCGCAGGACGGCTGTCGGCGGCGACGATGGCATTGATCAAGGCGTCGATTACCGGATCGGCAATTCCGGAAATATTACTCGAGCCGGGAACGTCGGCGGTCTGACTTGAGAAGGGCCCGCGCATGTCTTCGCCCGGAGTCAGGCCATAAGTTGCACGACGGGAGACGATGTCATAGTCGAACGCGTCGGTGCGGCGCTGATATTGTGAGGAATCGACGGCGCGGAAAGTCGCCGCGATGCCGAGCCGGCCGAGATTCTGGATGAAGGGCGCCGTGATCTTATAGAGGAAATCGCTCTCCTCCAGGAATTCGATGGTGAAGGCCTCGCCCGTGCCGTTCTTGAGGATGCGGTTGTCGAGGGTCCAGCCGGCCTCCTTGAGAAGCCCCAGCGCCGTTCGCAGATTGGCACGGTCGAAGCCACTTCCATCCGAGACTGGCGGCGGCAGGGCTTCGCCGAAGACGGCGTCCGGCACCTTGCCGCGATAGGGCTCCAGTAGAGCGAGCTCGTCCGGCCCGGGTTTGCCCTCGGCCTTCAGCGGCGAATTCTCGAAGATCGAAGCCGTGCGCCGGAAGGAGGAATAACTCACGTTGCGGTTCGTCCACTCGAAGTCGAAGACAAAACCGAGGGCCTGGCGCACGCGGGGATCGGAAAACTTGGCCCGGCGCGTGTTGAAGTACCAGCCCTGGGCGCCCGAGGGCGTATGGTCGGGTACGGTCTCGCGCTTGATGCGGCCATCGCGCACGGGTGGGATGTCGTAGCCCTTGGCCCAGTTCTCGGAACTACTCTCTTCGCGAAAGCGGTAATTGCCGGCGCCGAAGGCGATGAAAGCCACCGAGGGATCGCGATAATACTGCCAGGTCAGGTGATCGAAATTGTTGGTGCCGATCTGGGTCGGCAAGTTCTCGCCCCACCAATTCGCCACACGCCCATAGCTGATCGCCTCGCCCACTTCGACCTTGCCCACCTTGTAGGGCCCGCTGCCGAGCGGGGCTTCCAGCGTGGACTTGACGAAATCGCGGCTGGACCACCAGGCTTTCGAGAAGATCGGCAGGGCGGCGACGATCAGGGGGAGCGAGCGCCCGCGCCCGGGCAGCAGCGTGACGCGCACCACGTCGGGAGCCTCCGCCACTGCCTCCTTGAAGAAGCGTAGCGGCTCGGCGATGAAGGGATGTCCCTTCTCCTTCAGAATGTTGAAGGACCAGGCACAGTCCTCCGCCGTCAGCGCGGAGCCGTCATGGAAGCTGAGGCCGGGGCGCAGGCGGAAGCGATAGCTCTGCCTGTCAGCCGAGACGGCCACCGATCGGGCGGCATAGCCATACATCGCATCCGGCTCGTCCACGGCCCGCGCCATCAGCGAGGCGAAGGTAAGGTCCATCCCCACCGCGCCCGTGCCCTTCAGGACGTAGATGTGCAGGCTGTCGAACGAGTTGAAGGACTGGTTGTAGCCGGTCTGGTAGACCAGCTGCGAGAAGGCGCCGCCCTTGGGAGCATCCGCGCGCACATAGTCGAATTTCTTGAAATCAGGTCCGTATTTGAGATCGCCAAAGGTCGACAGACCATGGCTCTCGACCTCCTGTCCCCGCGCGCCCACCGGCAGGAGCGCACAGGCTGCGCCGAGGAAGCCGGTCTTCAGGAGCGTGCGGCGATCGAGTTCGGCCATGGGCGGGGTCCTTGTGGGGGGACAGACGGATAGTTCGGGTGCACGGGCATCTTGCCCGTTCTTCCTATCCTGCCAGTGCGGCGGTTCAAGAATGGGCAAGATGCCCGTGCACCCGCAACACGTCGACGCTACTTCGCCGCTCCGGTCTTGGCGGCCAGGGCCTCGTCATACCACCAGACGGTGGGAAAGCCGCCGGTCGGGCTCTGCGTGGGCAGTACAGCCGGCTGGCCGAAGCGGTTCCAGCGCAAAGTGTGCCATACATCGTTGTACCACATCGGTACCACATAGTTTCCGGCGAGCAGCACCCGGTCCAGCGCCTTGGTGGTGGCGACCAGTTCGGCCCGGTCCTTGGCATAGACGATGCGCTCGGTCAGTGCGTCCACCGCCGGATCCTTGATGCCGATGATGTTGCGCGAAGTCGGCTTGTCGGCGGCAGCCGAGCCCCAATAATCGCGTTGCTCATTGCCGGGCGACTGGGTCTGGCCCACGCCGAACAGGATCATGTCGAAGTCGCGGTTGTTCTCGCGCTGGTTGAACTGGGTGTCGTCGACCACACGCACCGAGGCCTCGATGCCGATGCGCTTGAGATTCTCGGCATAGGGCAAGGCGATCTTGGTGAACGTATCGCTGGAGAGCAGGATCTCTACTTTCATCACCTCGCCGTTCCTGGTGTTGGTGAGCTTGCGATCCTTGAACTCCCAGCCGGCCTCCTTCAGCAGGCCGATGGCTGCGCGGATATTGGCGCGCTGAGCTTCGTCGCTGCCATTGACGGGATTGGCATAGGGCGTGGTGAACACTTGCGGCGGCAGCTTGTCCTTGAGCGTTTCGAGGACGTCGCGCTCCTGGCCCTGCGGCAGCCCCGTGGAGGCGAGTTCGTCGAGACCGGCGAAATAGGAGCCGATGCGCTTGTACTGGTTGAAGAAGATCGTACGGTTCAACGTCTCGAAATCGAAGACCAGGTTGAAGGCCTTGCGCACCCTGACATCCTCGAACTTCGCCCGCCTCAGGTTGAAGGCAAAGGCCTGCATCCGGCCGGATGTGTTTGAGGGGAAATCCTGCTTGACGATGCGCCCTTCCGTCACCGCCGGGATGTTGTAGAGCGTCATCCAGTTGGCGATGACGTTCTCCAGGCGGAAGTCGTAGGAATCGCTCTTGAACAGTTCCGGAAGTTGCTGGGTGTTGGTGTAGTAGTCGTAGCGGATCTCGTCGAAATTATAGTGGCCCTTGGCGGTGGGCAGGTCGACACCCCACCAATCCTTGACCCGCTCATAGACGGCCCCGCGCCCGGCCTCGAAGCTCTTGAGACGGTAGGGGCCGGAGCCGAGCGGCGGCTCGAGCGTGGTGTTGGCGACGTTGCGCGGCTTGCCGTCGGGCCCGTTGGCCAGCCACCAATGTTTGGGCATGACATAGAGCTGGCCGAGGATCTGCGGCAGCTCGCGATTGCCCTTGGTCGAGAAGGAGAACGTCACCTGGTCGGGTGCGCTGACCTCGGCCTTGGTGACGTCGTGATAATATTGCGCGGTCTGCAGGTTGTTGGCCTTCTGCACCTCGAAGGACCAGACCACGTCCTCCGGCGTCAGCTTGGTGCCGTCGTTCCAGCGCGCCTTGGGGTTGATGCGGAAGGTCACCGAGGAGATGTCGTCGGGAAAGCGCACGGCATCGGCGATCTCGCCATATTCGGTGGACGCTTCGTCCTGCGCTGATGTCATCAGGTTCTGGTAGACATTGGTGATGCCGGCCTCGATGTTGCCCTTCACGGAGACGCCGTTGATAGCCATCAGCGCGATATTGAAATTGTCGAAGGTGCCGCTGATCGCCAGCCGCACCCGGCCGCCCTTGGGCGCATCGGGATTGACATAGTCGAAATGGTCGAAAGCTTGCCTGTGCTTGGGCTCGCCCAGCAGGGAGATGCCGATGCGCCAGGGTGGTGTCGTGCTCGCCGTCGCCCCGGCAGGCGCTTCGGCCGGTTTGGCGGCCTCCTCCGCCGAAGCCTGCCAGGGCGCGAAGACAGTCAGGCTCATGAGGACGGCAAAGGCGGCCGAGGCGAGAGGGGAACGGACGGGGTGCATGGGATCTCCGTTGGTTTCCCTCGCCATGGGCAGGGAGACGGGGGGCGGCCGGGGCGACGCCGCTCGATTGCAGCACGGCTTGCGGGCAGCGCCCGCCAGCCCGCGAGGATTAGGAGCCAATGCGGCGGAAATGCAGCTGATTCGGCAAGATGACATCGTGTTCACCTCGAGCAAAGCACGTTCACAGCTGAGCAGTCGTTTTGCTCCAGCTCCCCGTTTCCCAACCGATCCAGCGGATTGCCTGGGGCCTTTGCGCTTCCCCGCGATTGCACCAAATCGCGAAGCGTTTCCGCAGGAAAGCGCGTGCCAACGCGCCCGGCCGGGCTTATTCTGATTGGGCAGTCCTTGCGCCGGACGGCTGCGCCGGTTTTCGACGCCGAGCGGTACGGGCCGGCAAGAGGAACGATCCGGAGGCACCGCCATGCTGGGAGACAAGCTCGCCGTCGCCACTTTGCCCGTGCGCGATCTCGCCACGGCCCGGCGTTTCTACGAGGAGCTGGTGGGGCTGGAGATCGCCTTCGAGCATGCCGGCAGCGCCATCGCCTACAAGGCCGGCCCCTCGATCGTGCTGGTCTACGCCTCGGCCAATGCCGGCACCAACCACGCCACCGCCGTGACCTGGGTGGTGGGCGACGACATGATCCGCCTGGTCGAGGCGCTCAAGGCCAAGGGCGTCGCCTTCGAGCATTACGAGATCCCCGGCACCACGCTGGAGGGGGACATCCACCGCACCGGCGACCTCGAACTCGCCTGGTTCCGCGACCCCGACGGCAACATCCACGGCCTGGCGAGCGGGTGATCCCGGGTGCGCGGGCGTCGCGTCCGTTCTTGGAAACGCCGCACGCGCCGATAGGAAAGAACGAGCAGGACGCCCGTGCACCCGAAAAGCCCGCAATCGCGGATTGACGCCGCCCCATCCCTCGCTATAGTGCCGCCCGCGTTGCCCCTATGGCGGAACTGGTAGACGCGTCCGACTCAAAATCGGATTCCGCAAGGAGTGCTGGTTCGATTCCGGCTAGGGGCACCACTTCCACTTCATGCTGACGGGTGTGCCGCTGCGATCAGTTGCGCGCGCCGCAATCCTCACCCTTCCCTCCCACTCCCGCCCGTGACACTCTCCCGGTCCAATCACACCAGGGAGTGCCCACCATGTCCTCGTCCCCCGCCATCATCGTCACCGGCGCCGCCGGCAATCTCGGGGCTGCGGTGGTGCGCGAGCTTGCCAAGGGCAGCGCCCCGCTGGTCCTGATGGAACGCTCGACGGACAAGCTCGAGGCGCTGGTCGCCTCGCTGCCCTCGGACACCCAGGTGCTGTCGATCGCCGGGACGGACATGACCTCGCAGGAAGCTTGCGAAGCGGCGGTGGCCAAGGCTGTCGAGCGGTTCGGGGCGGTGGGCGGGCTGGCCAACACGGTGGGCGGCTTCGCTATGGCGCCAGTCGCCAAGGCCCTTGCGCAATGGGATGCCATGCTCACCGGCAATGCCCGCACGGCGCTCGCCATCAGCGCCGCGGTACTGCCGGCGATGCAGAAAGAGCGCCATGGCCGCATCGTGCATGTGGCGGCGCTGGCCGGGCAGAAGGCCTCGGCCGGGATGGCCGCCTATGCCGCCTCCAAGGCGGCGCTGCTCCGGCTCACCGAGGCCATTGCCGAGGAATATCGCAAGGACGGCATCAGCGCCAATTGCGTGCTGCCCGGGGTGATCGACACGCCGCCGAACCGTGCGGCCATGCCCAAGGCCGATACCAGCACCTGGGTGGCACCGGAAGCGATCGCACGATTGATCGCCTTCCTGCTCTCGCCGGAGGGCGGTGTGGTCACCGGCGGGGCGATTCCGGCGACCGGCGTGCCGGCTGCGTGAGGCCACGAGGTTGTTACTTGGGAGCGCGGACCTCACAGTGACATGCTTGCATGTCGCGATGTCCGCTCTTCTTTTCGCAAGCTCGGCGCTTCCAAGAGCGGACAGGATGTCCGCGCTCCCAGGAGTCGCTGGATGTCGCCATCGGGCAATTGCCCGGCAATCTTCCAGCGCTATAGTTCCCTCCAAAATCCTGCCGGAGGAGGAACCGCATGCTGAACCCTTTCGTCCGTCTCACCCGCGTGGCCACGCTCGCTCTGCCCCTGGCCCTCGGCCTCGCGATGGGCGCCGTTGCGCCCGCCAGCGCCAAGGGCTGCGAGGATCTGGCAGCCGGGCGCTGCAAGGTGAAGCTGCCCGGCGGCATCACCATGGCCTATGTCGAGACCGGGCCGAAGGACGGGCCGGCGGTACTCCTCATCCACGGCCTCACCGACAATATCCGCTCCTGGTCGACCACGATGGCGGCGCTGCACAAGCGCGACCCCGGCCTGCATATCCTTGCCATGGACCTGCGCGGCCACGGCCAGACCTCGATGCCACCCCGCACCACCTGTTCGCCCGCGCCGGAAAAATGCTTCCGGACCAGCGATTTCGCCGGCGACATCGTCGCCTTCATGAAGGCCAAGAAGATCGCCAAGGCGACGCTGGCCGGCCATTCGCTCGGCAGTTTCGTCACCCAGGAAGTCGCCCTGGAGCACCCCGAACTGGTCGAGCGCACCGTGCTGGTGGCGAGCTCCACCAAGGGCGTCGACAATGTCGCCTTGCGCGACTACGTGCTCAAGGAGCCGGTGGAGGGCTCCTGGAAGAAGGCCCTGGAGGCCAAGGGCTGGAAATATCCCGCCGGCTTCTACATGCTCACCCCGCTGAAGGCCGATCCCAAGGCCGAGGACTGGATCGCCAAGAACTGGGTGGTCGATCCGGCGGCCGATCCCGCTTTCCTCAAGCCCTATGTGCCGGAGACCGCCAATGTCCGGCTCGGCACCTGGATCGGCGCCAGCAAGGCGCTGCTGGCCACCGACAACACCGAACGGCTGAAAAGCTTCTCCGTACCCGTGCTGGTGCTCTGGGCGACGCAGGACAGCATCTTCCTGGAGGCCGACCAGGCCTGGCTGAAGCAATCCCTCGGCGAAGCAGCCAAGGCCAAGGGCATCCCCGCCTACTGGAAGCGCTATGGCGTGATTCCCCTGCCGGCTTCCGGGGCGCAGGTCAGCGATATCGGCCATAATGTGCAATGGGGGGCGCCGGATGCCGTCGCCGCCGACATCGAGGCCTTCATCAAGACGGGAGCACCCACCAGCGATCTCCTGCACAGCGACAAGCCGCCGGCGCTCGACCACATTCTCACCGAACCTGGCAAGGCGGAAGTGATCAAGCTCGGCCAGTAAGGCGCCGAGACTTGATGGAGCAAAGTCGGCATGTTCAGTGGCACGCATGACGGTTCCGGGCCGGTTTGAAGAGACTGACGCGATAGTCGCAACGAGGCCGAGAAAAGCTCGGTTTTGTCATGCCCGGGCTTGTCCCGGGCATTCAGCCACCGCCGCGGTCCTGGATTGCCGGGACAAGCCCGGCAATGACAAAAGTCGAGTTCCATCGATTTTTCCGTCAGACCGGCCCGCAGAGGCCCGCCTCGACCATTCACTTTAAGGCTTGTTAAGTACGGCAATTCACTTTATGCCTTGTTAAGTGAATCTGCCGAGGCCCTGATGAAGCGTGCCGACGATCACAATGCCGACAGCGGTGCCGCGCCCAATCTGGAAGCGCGGCGCTCCAGCGTCCTGGGCCAGCGCGTCAAAGCCTTCCGCACCGCGCGCCGGCTGACCCTGCGCGAGCTCGGCGACCTCACCGGCACCACCGCCAGTTTCCTCTCTCAGCTCGAGCGTGGCCTTTCCGGCGCCAATACCTCCACGCTGATGGGGATCGCCAACGCCCTCGGCATCAATGTCGCCGACCTCTTCGACGAGGGCGAGGCTTTGCCGCACAAGGTCGTCTCCCGCTCCGAACGTCCGGCCTTGCCGGCCAGCGGCGGTTGCCACAAGACCTTGCTGTCCCGGCGCCCGCTTCGTGACCTCGAAGTCTATTCCGGCGAGTTCGATGTCGGCGGCTCCACAGGCGACCTGCCCTATACCCATGGCAATTCCCACGAGATGTTCCTGGTGCTGCGCGGGCGCCTGCAACTGACGCTCGGCCAGGAGAGCTTCATCCTCGAGGCGGGTGACAGCATCGAATATTCGTCCTCGACACCGCACAAGACGGCGAACATCGGCGACACGCCGGCCGAGGTGGTGTGGATCATCTCCCCGCCGACCAGCGGCGCCGCCGATCTCGACCAATATGTGATCCGGAAATCGCTCGCATCCGGGTCGCCACAACAAACAAGCGAGTCTCCAGAGGGATAATGGGATGACAACTGCAACGGCATTTGCCCGACTATCTTGCGCCAAAGCGATTTGTGCCGGCCTGGCCGGCGCCGCCTTCACTCTGCTGGCGGCATCGGGCGTGCAGGCCCAGAGCGCACCGCCGGCCGGCACCATCGGGGAGGGCTCGCTGAAGGACAAGACGCTGACCTTCGTCTCCTATGGCGGCATCTACCAGGACGGCCAGAACGCGGCGCTGAAGGAATTCGCCGAAAAGTCCGGCGTCAAGCTCCTGAACGACGGGCCGACCGAACTCGCCAAGCTCCAGGCCCAGATCGAATCGGGCAACGTCACCTGGGACGTCGTCGACACCGGCGACCTCGCGCCCTTCGCCTATTGCGGCAAGTACTTCCAGAAGCTCGACTTCACCAAGATCGACGTCTCGCACATTCCGCCCGGTCAGGTCGGTCCCTGCAGCGTGCCGGCCATGAATTACGGCATCGTGCTGATGTACAAGACCGACAAGTTCAAGGACCATCCGCCCAAGAACTGGAAGGACTTCTTCGACACCAAGAATTTCCCGGGCACGCGCGGCATCGATGGCAGCGGCGACCCACCGGTCGGCCTGCTCGAACAGGCGCTGCTGGCCGACGGCCATCCCGTGGACAAGATGACGCCCGAGGATATCGACAAGTCCATCGCCCGGATCAAGGCCCTCGGGCCCGATACCGTGTTCTGGAAAACCGGCGCCGAATCCCAGCAGCTCGCCGAGTCCGGCGAGATCGACATGCTGCTGATGTGGACCGGTCGCGCCATGACCGCCGTCAAGAACGGCGCCAAATACACCCCCGTCTGGCAGGACTGGCTGGTGGTCAAGGACCAGCTCGCCATCCCGGTCGGGGTCAAGGATCCCGCCGCCGCCCATGCGCTGATCAACGCCTATCTCGGCAAGAGCGCGCAGGAGGCCCTGACCCAGAAGACCTCCTATTCCCCGGTCAACAACGAGGCCAAGCCCGAGGTCGACGCGCAGGTGCAAGCCTTCCTCACCAACACGCCCGAACGTGTCAAGCAGGGCTATGGCTTCAACACGGCCTTCTGGACCGAGAATTTCCAGGCCCTGAACGAGAAATGGGGCTCGCTGCTGGCAGGCAATTGAGCGAAGGGATCTTTAAACCCTGCCCAGAGAAGCGCGACCAGCCTTCCCCACGAAGCTGGGGAAGGTGCTCAAACGGAGTTTGGGCGGATGGGGTGTGGCGGGCAGCGCAGCGTCATTTGAAGGTCTGCATACCCGTGGTGCAATCTTGTTTTGCTTGGGGTGCTGCCCGCCCCACCCTTCCCGACCTCGCTTCGCGAGGCAGCGCACACAACTTGTGTGCGCGCCCTTCCTTGTAGGCATACCCAGCCAAAGCGGAGCTTTTGCGCGTGACTGACACCATGCAATCCTCCATGGCCATCGCCCGGCAACGCAGGTTGAGGCCGCTTTCTGCCTATCCGTCGTTGCTGACGGTCCCGGCCGTGCTGCTGCTGATCCTCGCCATGGGCTATCCCTTGCTGACGGTGGTGGTGCGCAGCTTTGCCGAGCCGAGCTGGGGCCTGCAGAACTATGTCTGGTTCTTTTCCACCCCGGCGAACCTGACCGTGCTGGCGCGCACCTTCTCCATTGCCGCCTGGGTCACCCTGGTCTGCGTGGTCGCGGCCTATCCCTATGCCTATCTGATGACGGCGGTCGGGCCGAAATGGCGGCTGGTGCTCATTCTGTGCGTGCTGGTGCCCTTCTGGGTCAGCGGCGTGGTGCGCACGCTCGCCTGGGTCGTGCTGCTGCAGGATTCCGGCGTGATCAACACGGCCCTCCAGGCGCTCGGCCTCGACGGCATCAAGCTGATCCGCACCCCGCTCGGCGTCGTCATCGGCATGGCGCAGGTGCTGCTGCCCTTCATGATCCTGCCGCTCTATTCGGTGATGCGCAGCATCGACCTGCGCCTGATCCAGGCGGCGCGCAGCCTCGGTGCCAACCCGGTCCGTGCCTTCTGGCAGATCTACCTGCCCCTGTCGCTGCCCGGTGTCTTCGCCGGCGCCATCATCGTCTTCATCCTGTCGCTCGGCTTCTACATCACCCCGGCTTTGCTGGGCGGGCCGCGCAGCACCATGCTCTCCACTTTGGTGCAGAACCAGGTGCTGAGCCTGCTGGCCTGGGGCCGTGGCGGGGCGATGGGCGTGATCCTGCTGGTGGCGACCTTCCTGCTGCTCGCCATCGCCGCGCCTTTGATGCGCCAGCGCCACAAGCAGGCCTCGAGGAGCTGACGATGAAACCGCTGCGTCTCTTCCTCGCTCTGTTCTGCCTCTTGATCGCGCTCTGGCTGGTGTTGCCGACATTGGTGATCATTCCAATGTCGTTCAATCAGAACAAGTCGCTGGCCTTCCCGCCATCGGGCTTCTCCTGGCAGTGGTACGAGAACTTCCTCACCAATCCGGACTGGTCGTCCAGCTTCTTCAATTCGCTGCGCATCGCCACCGTCGTCGCCATCATCGCCACGCTGATCGGCACGCTCGCCGCCCTCGGCCTCAGCCGCATGAAGCATGCAGGGGGAGGCATCCTGCGCGCGCTGCTGATCACGCCGATGGTGGTGCCGGGCGTGGTGCTGGCGGTGGGGATCTATTCGGTCTACCTCACCTACAAGCTGGTGGGCACGGATCTCGGCTTCGTCATCGCCCACACCATGCTGGCGATCCCCTTCGTGCTGATCGCCGTCTCGGCCAGTCTCGAAATGTTCGACGTCAGGCTCGAAAAGGCGGCAGCCAGCCTCGGCGCCAACCGTTTCACCACCTTCCGCACCATCACGCTGCCGCTGATCGCGCCCGGCATCCTGTCGGGCCTGCTCTTTGCCTTCGTGACCTCCTTCGACGAGATCATCGTCGCGCTGTTCATCACCAATCCCTATCTGAAGACGCTGCCGGTGCAGATCTTCACCTCCATCACCCGCGACGCCGACCCCACGGTCGCCGCGGTGGGAACCATCGTCTTCCTTGCCACGACATTGCTGATCGCCGCCGGCCTTCTCCTCGGCGCGCGATCGAAGAGGAGCTGAGATGTCCAACGCCGCAGCCGCCATCGCTACTCCTGCCGGCTCCCCTCAGGGCGCGGCCGGCGCCGCCATCGATATTCGCAATGCCAGCAAGCATTATGGCAACTTCACTGCGCTCGACGATGTCAGCCTCCATATCGAGCCCGGCGAGTTCATGACGCTGCTCGGCCCCAGCGGCTCGGGCAAGACGACCACGCTCAACGTGGTGGCCGGGTTCACCGAGCTCTCCAGCGGTGCGCTTGCCGTCGGCGGCGAGGACATCAGCGGCTTGCCGGCGCATAAGCGCAATATCGGCGTGGTCTTCCAGCACTATGCCCTGTTCCCGCATATGACGGTCGGCAAGAACGTCGCCTACCCCCTCGCCTTGCGCGGTGTTCCCAAGGGCGAACGCGAGGCGCGTGTCCGCCGCGCCCTCGACATGGTCAAGATGGCCGATTTCGCTCACCGCTATCCCAGCGAACTTTCCGGCGGCCAGCAGCAGCGCGTGGCGCTGGCCCGCGCCATCGTGTTCGACCCGCCGCTATTGCTGATGGACGAGCCGCTCGGCGCGCTCGACAAGAAGCTGCGCGAATGGCTGCAGCTCGAGATCAAGCGCATCCATCGCGAACTCGGCACCACCTTCGTCTATGTCACTCACGATCAGGAAGAAGCCCTGGTGCTGTCGGACCGCATCGCCGTGTTCAACCATGGACGCATCGAGCAGGTCGGCACCGGGCGCGAACTCTATGACGAGCCGGCCACCCTGTTCGTCGGCAAGTTCATCGGCGAATCCACCACCCTGCGCGGAAGCGTGGAGACCTCCGGCAGCGAGACCTGCCTCACCATTGCCGGGCAGAAGGTGGTTTCGCAGGAAAGGCTCGCCGACGGCCGGCAGCCGGTGATGCTGCTGCGGCCCGAAAAGCTCTCGCTCGCCCCGGCGGCCACGGGCGCGAGCGCCGGCCACAACAGCCTGTCCGGCCAGGTCAGCGAAGCGATCTATCTCGGCTCCAGCTCCAAATACCAAGTGGTACTGGCCGACGGCTCGGTCGCGATCGTGCGCGCGCCGCTGGAAAGCCGGCCCTTCGTCATCGGCGATGCGGTCGATCTCACCTGGGCGACCAGCGACGCCAAGCTGCTGGCCGACGACGAGCGCGCCGACCTGACCCTGACTTAAACGAACAGCGCCAACCTTTACCCTCGTCATCAAGGGGGTAAGCGCCACCTCCGCACCGCCATATTGCATCTCTTTTACGCGAGCCCCCCATCATGGACGTCAAAGTCAACGGCAACATCTCGTTCTGGTATGCCGATATCGGCGGCGTGCCCGGCTATCGCCCGGCGCTGCCGGGCGACCGCAGCGCCGATGTCTGCATCGTCGGCGGCGGCTTCACCGGGCTGTGGACGTCCTACTACCTGAAGAAGGCCAATCCCGGCCTCAACATCATCGTGGTCGAGAAGGAATTCGCCGGCTTCGGCGCCTCCGGGCGCAATGGCGGCTGGCTCTCGGGGGGCTTTGGCTGGTCACGCGAGAAATATCTGAAGACGTCCTCGCGCGGCGCGGTCGTCGACATGGAAGCGGCGATGCACGGCTCGGTGAACGAGGTGATCGCCGTTACCGAGCGCGAGGGCATCGACGCCGATGTCCGCCGCAACGACACGCTGACGGTGGCCGTCAACCAGGCCCAGCTCGGCCGCATCCGCCAGTCCTACGAGTATGAGAAGGGCTGGAGCGTCCCCGATGCGCGCATCAGCCTGATCGGCCGCGATGAGATGCGCAAGCGCATCGAGATCCACAATGTCGAAGGCGCCCTGGTGCATCACGACACCGCCCGCGTGCAGCCGGCCAAGCTGGTGCGGGGCCTCGCCGCCGTGGTCGAGCGCCTGGGCGTCTCCATTTACGAGCAGACCGAGGTCGTCGGTATCGAGAAGGGGGCGGTGACCACCAAGCGCGGCACCGTGCGTGCGCCGATCATCATCAGGGCGACGGAGGGCTTCACCGCCGGCATTCCCGGCTTCGAGCGCCTGTGGATCCCGATGAACAGCGCCATCCTGATGACCGAGCCCCTCAGCGAGGAGCAATGGAGCCGGATCGGCTGGAACGGCTACGAGCTCCTGGGCGATGCCACCCATGGCTATTGCTATGCCCAGCGTACCCGCGAAGGCCGCATCGCCATGGGCGGGCGCGGCGTGCCCTATCGCTACGGCTCGGCCACCGACATGCGCGGACAGACGCAGGATCAGACCATCGCGCAGCTCTACGCCATCCTGATGCGGCATCTGCCCCAGACCAAGGGCCTCAAGATGGAGCATGCCTGGTGCGGCGTGCTCGGCGTGCCTCGCGACTGGTGCACCACCGTCGGCCTCGACCGCAAGAACGGCATCGGTTGGGCCGGTGGCTATGTCGGCCTCGGCGTGTCCACCTCCAATCTGTCCGGCCGCACGCTGGCCGACCTGATCCTGGAGCGCGACACCCCGCTGACCCGGCTGCCCTGGGTCAACCGCTCCGTGCGGGAATGGGAGCCGGAACCCTTCCGCTGGCTCGGCATCCACTCGATGTACCAGCTCTATCACATGGCCGACCGGCGCGAGTCGGCAGGCCTCAAGCAGACCTCGCGCCTCGCGACCTTCGCCAACAAGATCACCGGGCGCTGACAAGCCCGGGTTTCATTTGCTTCAACGCGCCTCGATTGGAATGACCATGATCGACAGCCGAACTTTCGCCGATCTCACCTCCCTGGACCTCGGTCCCTTCGGACCCAAGCCCACCACCCTCAGCGAAGGCCAGGTCGAGGCGGCAAAAACCCTGTGGAAGTCCGAGGACGGCCTGATGGAAGTCGGCGTATGGGAATGCACGCCGGGCCGCTTCACCGCCTCGCGCGAACGCAATTCGGAAACCTGCCATATCGTGTCGGGGCGGGTATCGCTGCATGACGCGGGCGGCCAGACCCGCGAGGTGCGGGCTGGCGAGGCCCTGGTCCTGCCCAAGGGCTGGAAGGGCGAGTGGACCATCCACGAGACCACCCGCAAGCTCTACATCATGCATTACGACGCGGCGTGAACGCGTTTGTGGCGCCGCTCGGCCAGGATGGCGTTGATCTCCGCCCCGAGCAGGAACGCCAGCGCCACCAGCCACAGGAAGAACAGTGCCGCGAAGACGCTGCCCAGGCCCGCATAGAGCTTGGAGTAGGCGGCAAAGTCGCTGATATAGATGCTGAAGGCGTAGCCGCCGGCGAGCCAGAGCCCCATGGTGATCAGCACGCCTGGCCAGATCACGCCGAGCGAAGGGCGGCTCGCCACCAGGAACAGATGTACCAGGATGATGGCGCCGCCGAGCACCGCCGTGGTGATGCCATAGCGGGCGATCTCGATCAGTGCCTGCAGCGGTGCCAGCACCGGCGTGAAGCTGACCGCCGCCTGCCATATCACCGGCCACAGCACCACCAGCAGAGCGAGAGTGACCAGAGCCAGCGAGGCCAGCAGCACGAAGAACAGGCTCTGCAGCCGGCACCACCAGAAGGACCGCATCTCGACCAGGCCATAGGCCCGGTTGATGCCGACGCGGATGGCCTCGACGCCATTGCTGGCCAACACCACCGCCACGATGGCACTGACGGTGAGCAGGCCGGGGCGCGCCGTGCCCAGTACCCTGGTGACCTCGCGGGCGATCGGCTCGGAAACTTCATGCGGCCAGGTTTCGAACAGCAGGCGGACGATCTCGTTCTGCAGGTCGGCGGTGCCGAGCACGCCGGCCAGGGACGCCACGAAGATCAGGAAGGGAAACATCGCCGTGAGCAGGGACAGCGCCATATGGCTCGCCAGCGCGTAATCGTCATGCTCGGTGACCCGTTGCGTGAGATCGGAAATGAATTTGTACGCCCGCATGGGGCAATCATGCCATTCCATTCGAAGATTTACCAGGAAAGGCCACGAAACATCCCGAGAAAACGCTAATCGCACTGTGCTAAAGCGTTTTGTGATTTAATTGCCTTACGTCAACTCGCCAAGTCGCTCCAGCCAATCGGTAGGATTGGCTTGGAACCAAGGAGCGAGGGCCCACAAGCGTTCACAGCTGAACGCGCTTTGCTCTGGAGGACACGGGCGAAATCGCTCGATATCACACCCCTTCACGAATCGCGGAGGTGCCCCCTTCTCACCACTGTGTTACTCGCCCGTTCATCTTCGATGGGCTATGGCTTGCGGGTGTTTCTCACCGGAGCAAGGCACTTTTCAGCAAGAATGCGCCCTGCCCGCACTCCCTGTTTCAACCCGTCTTTGCGATTCCCGGCAGTTCGGCCAGATTGCAAGGCGCTTTAGGCCTGGACGAGATCGATGCGGCGAAACCTGGTTGCAGCGCTGTTGTTGCTGGCCGCGAGCAGCCCGGCGATGGCGCAGCCGCGGGCCGTGGTGGAGCTGTTCACCAGCCAGGGCTGCTCCTCCTGCCCGCCGGCGGACAAGATGATGGGCGAACTCTCCCGTGATCCCAGCGTCATCGCACTGTCCCTACCGGTCGATTACTGGGACTATGTCGGCTGGAAGGACACGCTGGCCGACAACACCTTCACCCGCCGCCAGCGCGCCTATTCGGAGGCACGCGGCGACAGGGCCGTCTATACCCCGCAGATCGTGGTGGATGGCGTGCAGCACGCTGTCGGTTCCAATGGCGAGGAAGTTCGCCGGGCCATCGAGATGGCCGCCACCCATCCCAGCGTCCTCAGCGTTCCCGTCGCCATTTCCGGCAAGAACGGTGCTTACAGCATCTCGTTGGGCAAGAGCACCCACAAGGGCGAGGTCTGGGTGGTGCCCATCGAGACGAGCGCGGAAGTCAAGATCGAGCGCGGCGAGAATACCGGCAAGACGGTGACCTATTCCAATGTCGTGCGCTGCTTCCGCAAAGTCGCCGATTATGATGGCAGTGTCGCCACGGTAACGCTGAAGCCGGACGTGACCAGCGCCCCGGGGGCCGACAGTTTCGCCGTGTTGGTGCAGGCCAATGCTGCCGGCAGGCCGGGCGCCATTCTCGGTGCTGCCCTGCACAAACCCTGACCTGCTGTTTTTGATCCCCATCGGCCCAAGGCGTTTCCCAGAAAAGTTGACAGGCTTTTCGATTAAGAAAACGCGTGAAAACAAAAAGTTGGAGAAAAAGTGCGATTCAGAGAAATCGCATTTTGCTCGCGGCGCTTTTCTCCTGCGACAATCCTCCCTATCTTCCGGTCTCCCACGCATCGTGGCGGCCGAGTCGTACAGGTGTGCGCTGGCCATTGCCCCGAATCCGCACCGACGCCCCCGCCTGACGAGCTTCAAATGATTGACCAGAACGATATTCGCGCCGCCTATCAGCGCGTCGCCTCCCATATTCGCCGCACGCCACTTCTCGACACCCAGGCGGGAACCTTCGGCCTCGCACATGGCGTACAGCTCAAGCTCGAATTCCTGCAGCATGCCGGCTCGTTCAAGCCGCGCGGCGCCTTCAACAACCTGCTGTCGCGCGACGTGCCGGCGGCCGGGGTCGCCGCTGCCTCGGGCGGCAATCACGGCATCGCGGTTGCTCACGCCGCCCGTGCTCTCGGCCACAAAGCCCGCATCTTCGTCCCGGTGATCTCCAGCCCAGCCAAGATCGCGGCGATCCGCGCCCGCGGGGCCGATCTCGACATTGGCGGCGAGCGCTATGCCGATGCTCTCGCCGCCTGCGAACGCTATATCGCCGAGACCGGCGCGCTCTCGGTGCACGCCTTCGATGCCTGGGAGACCATTGCCGGCCAGGGTACGCTCGGGCTGGAATGGGAGGAACAGGCCGGTGGGGCGCTCGATACCGTCCTGGTCGCCACCGGCGGCGGTGGCCTGATCGCGGGTATCGCGGCCTGGTTCGCCGGCAGGGTCAAGGTCGTTTCGGTGGAGCCGGAAGGCTCGCAATGCCTCAAGGCGGCGCTGGAGGCCGGCGGCCCTGTCGATGTCGGCGTGGAGAGCGTGGCAGCGGATTCGCTCGGCGCCCGCAATTGCGGCGCCAAGGTCTATGCCGTCGCCAGCCGCCATGTCGGCGAGGCCATCACCGTGCCGGACAGTGCCATCGTGGAAGCGCAGAAGCGCGCCTGGGCCGATGCCCGCCTCGCCCTCGAACCCGGCGGCGCCACCGCCCTGGCGGCCCTGGTCGGCGGCGCCTACCGCCCGGCACCGGGCGAGCGCGTCGGCGTGCTCGTCTGCGGCGCCAATGTGGACCTTGCGACCATCGGCTGAGGCCGTATGCCTCAGTTGCGCTGGCGCCGGTAGTGCAGGATGACGGCGCCGGTATCGAGCGGGCGGTTTTCGATCAGCTCCAACCCGAGCTTGGGCAGGCCTGGCTCGAACAGGCGCTTGCCATTCCCGAAGATCACCGGCGTCACCATCAGGCGATATTCGTCGACGAGATCGAGGCTGATGAGGCTGTTGGCGACGCCGGCGCCGCCGAAGCAATAGATGTCCTTGTCTGCGAGGCTCGATTTCAGCCTCCCGATCGCGGCGGCGAGATCCGCTCCCGCCAGGGCGGCGTTCCAGCCGGGAGCGCCGGACAAAGTGGAGGAGACCACCGTCTTGGGCAGGCGGTTCATCACCGCGGCATGGGGAATGCCGGCGGCGGGGCTGGCGGGATCGGTCTCGGCCGGCTCCCAGAATTCCTTGTTGAACAGGAAATTGGTGCGGCCATAGACGAGATGGCCGGCCCGCTCCAGGGCATGGCCGGACCAATGGGTTTCCAAATCACCCGACCACGCCGGCGGCACAAAGCCGTTCGGGCCCTCGATATAACCATCCAGACTCGTGAACATCGCCAGGACCAGTTTGGTCATCGTCATTCCTCCCAGGAATACCAGTTGTTATATGCAATCAGTTGCCTTCTAGCTCAACTACTCCTATTTTGCAAGCGGTCAAGCCATTTTACGATGGATGGTATCACCCGAAATCGTAAAGGCTCTTCCGCCAATCCGTTGGATCGGGTTGGAAACAAGGCGTTGGAGCGAACGAGCGTTCAGCCACGAGCGCGCTCTGCTCCAAGCAGAGTTTCCCAGTGAGGCGCTTGAATGGGGCTCGCCGGGAAACTCTGAACTATTTGATATCTTGCAGGTTCCTTTTGATTGCGCCCTGGGCTCGATCAAGAGGCCCCTGCTTGGGAGTGCGATGATGAATACGGCCTACCGGTCGGGATGCCCGATCAATCTGACGCTGGAAATGCTGGGGGACCGCTGGAGCCTGATCGTCATTCGCGATGTCATGTTCGGCAACCGGCGGCATTATCGCGAGCTCCTGACCCAGTCGGAGGAAAAGATCGCCTCCAACATCCTGGCCGACCGGTTGAAACGTCTTGTCGAAAGCGGCCTGCTCAGCCGCCGAGACGACCCCAGCCACAAGCAGAAGGCGATCTACAGCCTGACGGAGCCGTCTATCCAGTTGGTGCCACTGCTGGCGCAGATGGGCGCCTGGGGCCGCCGGCACACGCCGGCTTCACGCCGCTTGTCGATCCGCGCGCAATTGCTGGAGGAAGGCGGCCCGCCACTGTGGGAGGCGTTCATGGAGGAATTGCGGGCCCTGCATCTGGGCACGCCCGTGCCAGCCCGCTCGGTCCTGGCCGAATTGCAGGCAGCCTATCTGGCTGTGATGGCGCAGGAAGAGGGCGCGTCGGATCCCGTCAAGGCCTGACCGGATCGACGTCCCGCTCGGGATCGGCAAAGCCGATCAGGTCCTGCGGCTTCAGCCGGTACTGGCGGGAGTAACGGTCGGGCGCGTCGAGGATCTCAGGCGTGTGTCCCTCCTCGACCTCGGCTATCCAGGCGAGCAAGCGGGCCTTCAAATCGTCCGATATGCCGCGGAAGGCCGTCATGCCGACGAGGTTCACCATCTCATAGGGGTCGTTTTCGAGGTCGTAGAGATAGCTTTCGCGATAGACGTCCGAGCGGGGAGCTCCCTGGTCGTAGTCGGAGGTCACGCCATATTTCCAGCGCTGCGTACGCAGGGCCCGCCCTGTCTCCGTCTCGCTGATCTGGACGAGGATATCCTGCCGCCAGGGCTGCCGGGCATCCCGGATGACCGGCATGATCGACCGGCCCGCCATCGCGGCGGGTATGTCGAGGCCGGCGGCATCAAGCAGGGTCGGGGCAACGTCGATGGTGCTGAACAGGGCGCGGACCTGTCCGCCCGACATGAAGCCCGGCCCGGTGATCATGCTCGGCACCCGGATCGCGCTCTCATGGCAGGAGCGCTTATACTCGCTGTTGCGCGTCTTGAAATGGCAGGCATGGTCGGAGGTGAACATCACAATGGTGTCGTCGAGCATGTCCAGGCTCTTCAGGGCATCGATGAGCCGACCGAAAGCCTCGTCGAGGCGTTTCACCATGCCGTAATAACCACTCAGGTGCCAGGCGCTGCTGCCCTGGAGGCCGACGAGATCCGGCGGCGTCCACTGGCTGGCAGCCATGGCCTCCCGGTAGCCGTCGGGCGGGGGATAGTCGTCGACATGGTTCTGGTGATGCGGCTCCAGGAACGAGACGAACAGGAAGAAGGGCTTGTCCTGATGGTCGTCGCAATAGCGGATGGCGGCATCGGTCAGGGCATCGATCCGGTATCCCGGCAGTTTGCGGCGGCGGTCTTCGGTATCGAACAGCACCGCATCATAGGCATCGGACACGAATTCCAAAAGATTGGCCGCGAGCCAATTCTGGTAGCCGCCACGCTCATGCTTGGGCACGGGATCGGTGTCGCCCAGATGCCACTTGCCGATATAGGCGGTGTCATAACCGTTGCGAGCAAATTCCCTGGCGATGGTGACGGCGTCGTCAGGCAGGGGAATGCCGTTACGGAACACGCCGGTCTGCGTGGCGAAGCGCCCGGTTTGCATCGAGGAGCGCGCCGGCCCGCAAAGCGGCTGGCTGGTAAAGGAATTGTAGAGGTGCGTCCCCGCACGGGCGAGTCGGTCGAAATGGGGGGTGAGGCCCATCGGATTGCCGTGCACGCCCGTGGTATCGTGGCGTTGCTGGTCCGTGAAGAAGACCACGACATTCGGCTTTTTCATCCAGATCCCGCTCCAATTCGTCCGCTTTCGCCCTCGAAGAGTGAAGAGGGCGAGCACCGTCTGGATGGTTTAGCGGCTCGATTCAGACCCGGAAAATGATATTAACTCACCCCCACCATAACCTGACGGAATATCGCGACTACCCGCAAGCTCCGTTCACGCCAGTGTCCCCTGCTCGTCCACCAGTTGCTCAAGCAGGTCGAGCGAGCGGGTGAGGATCGGAAACTCGCTGGTCGAACGACGAAAGCAGGCGCCCGAGGCAAAGCGCCAGAACGGGTCTTCGAACAGGAGCTTTTTCAGGCCGGCGGCTTTGGCCATCGCCTCGACCTGCACCGGCGCCAAGGTGAAGTAGGAGGTGCCGCTGATGATCCGGAAGCTTGCCGCCAGGGTCTCCACCTCCATGACGATCTCGGGCGAGCGCAGGCGCCTGTCGCGAAAATAGGTCTTCAGGCGTTCGACCACGGTGCCGTCGCGCTTGTAGACGATCCAGCGGCGATCACTGAGGTCTCGGGCGGCCACGCTGTCCGACTGAGCCAGCGGGTCGTCGCCGCAGCAATAGACGCACATCTCGACATTGAACAATTGCCGGGTCTCGATGCCTTCCGGCGGTTCGCCGCGCAGGATGCCGAGCAGCAGGTCCACGCGCCCCTCCAGCAATTGCGGAAAGGTCGTATCGGCGAGGTTGTAGTCGAGGGTGAACCGTGTCTGCGGAAATTCCAGACTCAGCCTTTTCACCAGGTCCGGAGCGATCGCCATCTGATAGGACATGCCCGCCGCGATGGTGAACATCTCGACGCTGCCCTTGCCGAGCGCCCTGATCTCCTCGCGGGCGTGACGATGATGGGTTTCGATCGCCCGCGCGCGCTCGAGCAGTTTGCGGCCGGCGACTGTGAGTTCCATGCCGCGCGTGGTGCGGTGGAAGATCTGGCTGCCGAATTCGAGTTCCAGCCGGCGAATGGTCTTGGTGAGGGCCGGTTGCGACAGGCCGATCTTTTCGGCTGCCGCCGTGAGATTGCCCTCCCGCGCCACCGCGAGGAAAGCCTTGAGATTGCGATCCATGCCATTCCCAAAAGTTATGGATAGATGCACTCAATATCATTTTCCAAGCTTGGCGGCAGTACCTATCGTGCAATCCGGAGCGGGGCCAATTCCGGTTATGGGCGGAGCCTGGCGGCAGACTCCCGGCCGAGCGGTCGGAGTATCGGACAAGGGAGAACTCGAATGAGCCATCGGCATGCCAAACCCGCGATCCTCGCCGCCCTGTGCATGTCGATATCAGCCACAGGCGTGGCGAAGGCCGAGGCCCCCTTCGCGGAGGTTGGCAAACAGGCGCCGATCACGGTTCTGATCAATGCCTCGCCCTGGTACAAGGGCTTTGAAAAGGCCGTCGAACTGTACGAGGACCAGACTGGTAACGTGGTCAATCTCGAGGTTACGCCGTTTGACGGCATGCTGGAAAAGGCTCGCTCGGCCGTGCGCAACGGTGGCACCAGCCCGCTCGATCTGGTGAACATGAACGGCCTTTCGGCGGTAGAGTTCTATGAAGGCGGTTTTCTCACGCCGTTCACGGATATCGATCCCGATTTCAAATGGCCGAAGGAAGCCTACACCTATGGCGACAGCAATTGCTGGGACGCCGGGAAGCGATATCCTGATTGCAGCACGGGCAAGGTGATGGGCTTTTCGCCCAACGGCAATGTCCAGCTCTATTACTACCGCAGCGACGTCTTCAAGGAGAAGGGCCTCAAGCCGCCGGCAACCTTCGACGAGGTGCTCGCCGACTGCAAGCTGCTGCACAATCCGCCGGCCGCCTACGGCTATTTGCAGCGCGGCGAGAAGGGCAATGGCATCTTCTATGACTGGATGGCCTATATGCTCAGCTATGGCGCCAAGGCCGAGGCCGACCCCGCCCATGGCGACTACACGGTGACGATCAACAGCCCGCAGGCCAAGCTGGCACTCGACAAGTTCATCGAGATCAGCCGCAATTGCGGCCCCGCCAATTACGCGAGCCTGGGCCAGGGCGACGTCATCCAGCTCATGCAAACAGGCAAGGGCATGCAGGGACATGCCGTGGTCGCAGCCTTCCCCAATTTCGACGATCCGCGCAAATCCGCCGTTACAGGCCAGATCGATGCGGCCGTCCTGCCCAAGGCGAACGCCGAGGCGGAACCCGGCATCGCCATCGGCAACCTCATTCTGGGAGTGCCCGCCAATGCCTCGGAAGCCGGCAGGAAGGGCGCGGTGGCCTTCGCCAAATGGTTCCTGACCTATGAGGCGCAATATGCCTATGCCGAGGCGGGCGGCATTCCGGTGCGCAGCGACGTGCTCTCCTCCGACCTCAGGAACCGGCCGGAATTTCGCTGGATGCCGGCCTATCAGGATTCGCTGAAATATGGCCGCCAAGTCTTCTTCTATGCGGAAGGCACGGCCATCAGCAACAATGTCGGCCTGCGCATCAACCAGGCTCTGGTCGGGGAAATGAGTTCGGCCGCCGCCCTCAACCAGATCGCCCGGGACATGAAGGCCCTCTTCGAGAAGAACGGCCGCAAGACCGGCATGCTGCCACCCTTGCCGGAATGACCCCGACAATCGCACAGGGAACGGGAGGAAGCCGGTTGCCGTGACAACGGTGCCGCCATTCTGAAAGGGGAAAGTGTGTCCGATTTCGTCGACCGCCACCTCGCCTGGTTCATGCTGGGACCGGCCATGCTGGTCCTGCTGGCCCTGACGATCTATCCCGTGCTCAACCTGATGGCGATGGCGTTTGCCGACATCCGCTTCGAACAGGCGCGGGAAATCTGGACCTTCCGGCCTCTGGATAATCTGCGCCAACTCGCTGGAGATGAAGTCTTCCGGCGAGCCCTGCTCAACACCGTCGTCTTTGCCGTGGCGGCCGTCTGCCTGGAAATGCTGATCGGGCTGGCACTGGCCATCCTGGTCTCGTCGCTAAGCGGCCTGAAGGGGCTGGTGCGAACGGTGCTCATCCTGCCCGTCCTGATGCCGCCCGTGGCCATCGGCTCGATGTGGAAGCTGATGTACAATCTCGACTTCGGCGTGCTGAACCAGGCCGTAACCGCCATTGGCCTGCAGCCGATCAACTGGCTTGGATCGAGCTCCCTCGCTTTGATCTCGGTGATCATCGTCGACGTCTGGCATTGGACGCCCTTCGTCTTCCTCATCCTGTTCGCCTCGGTCGAGGGCATTTCGAAGGATATCGTCGATGCCGCCAGGCTGGATGGTGCGGGCAATTGGGACATCGTCACCCGGATCATCGTGCCCTTGATCTGGCCGCCACTGCTGGTGGCCGCGCTGTTTCGCATCATCATGGCCTTCAAGGTGTTCGACCAGGTGTTCCTGCTCACCTCGGGCGGCCCCGGCAATGCCACCGAGGTGGTGAGCCTCCATCTCTACAAGGTCTATTTCCAGGAGAACCAGCTCGGCTACGGCTCGATGCTGTCGCTGGCGATCATCCTGGCGCTGCTCTGCTTCATCTGGATCAGCCGGCGTGCCGGAAAAGCCATGGAAGCGCGCTGATGCTGGAGCTTCGCGGCAACTCCCGCGCCATCGGCTACGGCCTGATCGCCCTTGGCGTCTTCATCACGATCGCCCCCTTCCTGTGGATCGCGCTGCAGTCGCTGAAGAACGAGATCGATATTCTGCGTGGAAGCTGGCTGTTCGCACCGAACGGGTTCAACTACGCCGACGTGCTCTATTCGCGGCGCTCGGATTTTCCCGCCAACATCCTCAACAGCCTCATCGTCGCCGCGACCTCCACGGTCTCAGTGCTGGTGATCGGCACGCTGGCCGCCTATGCGCTGACCCGGCTGACCGTGAAGCCCTGGATCTCCAGATTGTTCCTGGGCTGGACGCTGATCTTCAACATGCTGCCGACGCTGACCCTGGTCGGGCCCTGGTACCTGATCTTCCGCCAAGTCGGGCTGGCAGGCTCGCTGACGGCCCTGGTGCTGACCCACATCACCCTCAATCTGCCGATGACGATCTGGATGATGATGGCCTATTTCCGGGAATTGCCGCAGGAGCTCGAGGACGCTGCTCGCGTGGACGGCTGCCGGCAGATCGACGCCTTCTGGCGGATCTTGCTGCCGTTGACGACGCCCGGCCTGATCGCGGCGGGCGTGCTGGCTTTCGTGTTCTCGTGGAACGAATTCTCGGTGGCGCTGACACTGACCGATCGATCGACGGCGACGGTACCGGTCGCCGTCGCCCGCTTCGCCCAGCAGTTCGAGGTGCAATATGGCCAGATGGCCGCCGCCTCGGTGCTGTCGACCATCCCTGCCGTAGTGTTGATGTTCTTCGGCCAACGCTTCGTGGTGCAGGGGCTGACCATGGGCGCCGTGAAATGACGGCGCCCAGCGCAGGCTGTCCGGCATTGGGGGCGAACGACCGCGCTCGCCGTCCAACCCGCGCAAAGGGCAGCCTCAGCCCTTGTTGCTCGCCTTGTAGCGTTCGATGGCCGCGAGGATCATCGCCTCCGCTTCCTTGGCGTCGCCCCAGCCCTCGACCTTGACCCACTTGTTCTTCTCGAGATCCTTGTAGTGCTCGAAGAAGTGCTCGATCTGCTTGAGGGTGATCTCCGGCAGGTCGGTATAGTTGTGCACCTTTTCGTAGCGGCGGGTCAGCCGCGACACGGGCACGGCGATGATCTTCTCGTCGCCGCCGGATTCGTCGCTCATCTTCAGGACGCCGACAGGACGCACCGCGATCACGGCGCCTGGGATGATGCCGCGCTGGTTGGCAATCAAGACGTCGATGGGATCGCCATCATCGGACAGCGTGTGCGGAACGAAGCCGTAATTGCCGGGGTAGCGCATCGGCGTGTAGAGGAAGCGATCGACCACGAGCGCGCCGGAATCCTTGTCCATCTCATACTTGATGGGCTCGCCGCCGACGGGAACTTCGACGATGACATTCACCTCATGCGGCGGATTGCGTCCGGTCGAGATCGCTTCGATACGCATCGTAGATCACATCCTGTAAGGCAGGTTCTGGCGCAGGATGCCTCCAGACCCCGATCAGACTGCAGCCTTATGCGGAACGCGGATGCGTTTCAACCCGAAGATCACAAGAATATGATGCCGGTTTCACGGGAAACACTGACGGAAGCCCCTTCCGTCACGGCAGTGTCACAACGGAAGCTGCCGCGGCAGCATCCCTCTATGCTTCGAAAACATGGGCCGGCCCCGCCACGCTCAGGCGCACGCGCGTGCCGGTCGGCGGCAGATCGAGGCCGGTGCCGGTGATGCGAAGCCGATTGCCATCGGCCAGTTGCACCGTCACGGCCCGCAGAGCACCGCCGAATTCCACGTCCACCACGCTTGCAAAACAGCCCTGCGCGGCCTCGTCCGTGCTCGGCGTGAACTTGACCTGCTCGGGGCGCAGCATCAACTCGACATCGCCGCGCCGGCCATGCGTGCCGGCAGCGAGCCGGCCGAGCACGCAATCGACCCAACCGACCCCGGCCTCCCCCTTCAGCAGGATAGCCTCGCCCAGAAACAGCGCCGTCTCGCGATCGCATGGCCGGCGGTAGAGATCGTGCGGCGCACCGGCCTGCACCAGCCGGCCCTCGCGCAGCACGGCAACCTGGTCGGCGAAGGACAGCGCCTCGGTCTGGTCGTGGGTGACGAGGATGGTGGTGACGCCGGCCTCCTGCAGCAGGGCTGCCACCGCCTTGCGGGTCGCCTCGCGCAGGCCGGTATCGAGGGCGGAGAAGGGCTCATCCAGCAGCATCAGCTTGGGCTGGCGCGCCAGTGCCCGAGCCAGGGCCACGCGCTGCTGCTGCCCGCCGGAAAGCTGGTGCGGCCGGCGCTCCAGCAGGCGCGGATCTAGATCGACGGTGCGCATCAAGGCGCGGATACGCTCGTCCCGATCCCTGGCACCCCGTTCCAGGCCGAAACCGATATTGTCGGCGATGGTGAGGTGGGGAAACAGCGCCCCGTCCTGGGTGACGAAGCCGATGCCGCGGCGATGGGCGGGCACGATGGCAGGGCCATCCGCCAGGACGGTACCGTTCAGGGCGATGCGGCCGGCATCCGGCCCCTCGAAACCGGCGATCAGGCGGAGCAGCGTGGTCTTGCCGGATCCGGAGGGGCCGACGATGGCGGTGCGGCTGCCGGACGCAACCTCCAGGCTGACGCCATCGAGCGCCACCATGGCGCCATAGCGCTTGCCGGCCTTGTCTATGGTCAGGAAACTCATTGGCTCGGGAAACTCATTGGCCGATCGATCGCCTGGACTGATAGTGAAGCAGGAGGGTGAGAGGCAGCGACAGCAGCACCATCAGGAGCGCGAAGGGCGCCGCCGCCACATAGTCGATGTCGTTGGTCAGCGACCAGAACCGCGTCGACAGGGTGACCGTGCCGTTGGGGGCCAGCATCAGGGTCGCCGTCAGCTCCGTGGTGATGCCGAGGGCGACCAGCGCCATGCTTGCAGCGACGCCCGGGGCCGACAGGCGCATGGTCACCTGCCAGATCGCCTTGAGCGGCGGGCGCCCCAGTGCCATCGCGGCCCGTTCGAGCTCGATGGGTGCCTGCGCCAGACTGGCCCGCAGCCCGACCACGGCCCGTGGCAGGAACATCAGGCCATAGGCCAGCAGCAAGGTCGTCATGGTCTGATAGAGCGGCAGGGCGACCCGCACGGTGATCGTCACTAGCGCCAACGCCACCACCACGCCCGGGAGTGAGCCGACATAATAGTGGCAGGCCTCCAGCACCTTCTGCAGGCGGCCCGGTGCGCGGACCGACAGCCAGGCCATCGGCAGGGCGGCCAGCGTGGTCGCGGCCCCGCCGAGCAGGGCGAGGCCGAGGGTCTGGCCGAGGGCTGTGCCGATATCGCCGGACGCCCAGGCCGCCGCGCCGCCGATAGTGAGCCAGCGCGAGAGCGTCAGCAGCGGCACGCCCAGCGAAAGGAGAGCGAGGCCGAGCGGCAGCGCCAGCCAGATCGGAGTGGCCAGGCCGAGCCGCGCACGCGCCGCCGGACGGGCAGCCCCGGAGCCGACGCGGGCATAGCGCTCCTGGCCACGCAGACGGCTTTCCAGCCCCAGCAACACGAGGCAGGCGAGCACCAGCACGCCGGCGAGCATGTTGGCGGCCGGGCCGTTATAGGCCGACTGGAACTGGTCGACGATCGCGGTCGAAAAGGTGTCGAACTCGATCATGGCATAGAGGCCGTATTCGGCGAGGAGATGCAGGCCGACCAGCAGCGAACCGCCGCAGATCGCCAGCCGCAATTGCGGCAGGATCACCCGGAAGAACACGCGCGAGGGCGACTGGCCCAGGCTCGCCGCCACGTCCTCGAGTGCCGGGTCGAGCCGCCGCATCTGGGCAGCCACCGGCAGATAGAGGAAAGGCAGATACGCCATGATCGAGACCAGGACACCGCTCCACAGGCCGCGCATGCCCGGCACCAAGCTGATCCAGGCATAGGAATGCACGAAGGCCGGCACGCCGAGCGGCGCCACCGCGAGCCAGGACCAGATGCGCGCGCCCGGCAGGTCGCTGCGCTCGGTCAGCCAGGCCAGAGCCACCGCCAATACGATGGCGATGGGAATGGTGACGGCCTCGAGCAGGACGGTATTGACCAGCAATTCGCCGACGCGCGGGCGTACCACCAGTTCATAGACGGTCTGCCAGCCGGTCTGAAGAGTGATGAAGATCACGAAGCCGAGCGGCAGCAAGGCGAGCAGGGACACCAGTACCGCAGCCATGGCGACCGCATTGCGCCCGGTGAAGCCGGGTGAAGATACGCGCAAACTGCCGATTTCGGGCTGAGGTGACGTCGATGACACGAGGTGTCCTGAAAAGCGAAGGCCTCCGGCGCAGAGCCGGAGGCGCGATGATGTCAGGTTTATGTCGGCAGCGCCATATCGGCGCGGCGCGGTGTACGGTCGCTCAGAGCAGGCCGGCCGCCGTCATCAGGTCGCTGACCTTCTTGCTGTTGAGCTGGGCCGGGTCGATCTTGGGAGCATTCAGATCGGCCAGCGGCACCAGCTTGGCATTGGAAGCGGCATCCTTGCCGACCGCATATTCGAAGGAATTGCCGGTCTTCAGGATTTCCTGGCCGCCCTTGCCGGCAACCCACTTCACGAAGGCCTCGGCTTCCTTCTTGTGCTTGCTGGAAGCGAGCACGCCACCACCCGAGATGCTGACGAAAGCGCCCGGATCCTGGTTGCGGAAGTAATGCAGCGCAACGTTCTTGGAGTTCTCGCCGGTCTTGGCCTGGTCGCCGAACCAGTAGTACTGGTAGATGATCGCGCCTTCGACCTCACCGTCATTCACACCCTTCATGGCGATACCGTTCTTCTTGAACGGCTTGACGTTGGCCTTCATGCCCTTCAGCCAGGTCGCGGTGGCCTCCTCGCCCTTCAGGGCCAGCAAGGCGCTGACGATGGCCTGGAAGTCGGCGCCGGCCGGCGCTGCACCCCAGCGGCCCTTCCAGGACGGATCGGCCAGATCGAGCAGGGACTTCGGCAGCTTGTCCTCGGTCAGCTTGGTCTTGTTGTAAGCGAACACCGTGGTGCGCGCGGCGATGCCGATCCAGCGACCATGCGAGGGCTTGAAGGCCTCGGGCACCTCGCCCAGCGTCTCGGCCGATAGCGGCGCGAACAGCTTGGCGTTGTCGACCAGCACCATGGCCGGCGAATTCTCGGTGAGGAAGACGTCGGCGGGCGATTTGTCGCCTTCCTGCACCAGCTGGTTGCCGAGTTCGGTGTCTCCGCCATTGCGGAGCGTCACCTTCACGCCGGTTTCCTTGGTGAAAGCCTCGGCCCAGGCCTTGGTCAGGCTTTCATGCTGCGCATTATAGACCGTGATGCCCGCATCCTCGGCCTGGGCGCCCAGGGGAGCAGCGAACAAAGCAGCGGCAAGGGCGACGGCCCCCGCGAGGGCTGCACGGCGATGCGGCAGGAAAACTCTCATCAGAACCTCTATCGGTTGGCTTCAGCCAAGGGATTGATTGAACACCCGATCTCTAGGCTCGCCGAGAAGTTCCCGTCAAACACTTTAGATTAAAATTAGAATTATTAAAAACTAGATATTCATACCATTTATTATAGAAATGGTATCGGTCATCTGAGGAATCTCGAAAGGAGGACTTGCGCCTCTACACGTCCGCAGAACTATACGCTGGATTTTTTATCGACCGCCATGATGATACCGAGGATTACAAATGCGTAACCGGCACCTCGGGCTACCTGATGCCTCGCTCGCACATCCCTGGGCGGTCGTGCCTTCCGGCAATGAAGAAAGTCGACCGCCATCGAATTGATGACCGCGCTCGGAAGGTGATGGGAAACAAGAGGGTCATCGACCGATCGGACCGCTGGCAAAAATGCAAACCAGCCCAGGCCTCGTTCAGGCGGCCCAGCCGAAGGCGATCTTCTGCAGCTTCACGTCGCCGAAGCGCTCCACCATGCTGTCGACGGACTGGCCGCCGAGGCGCCGGTAGAAATCGCAGGCCCGCACATTGTCGGCCAGCGCCCAGACCACCATGCCCTTGACGTCATGGCCGTTGAGATCGCGGCGCACCGCGTTGAACAGCCGCTTGCCCAGGCCGATGCCCTGATATTCCGGACGCAGGTAAAGCTCGAAGATCTCACCCTGATAGGGCAGTCCAACGGCCCGGTTGCGGCCATAGGTGGCATAGCCGGCGATTACGCCGCCAAAGGCCATCACCACGATGCGGGTCTTGCGATCGATGGCATAGCGCCACCATTTGGCACCACGCCGCTCGACCAGGCGCTCGAGCTCACGGCCGGGAATGACGCCACGATAGGCGTAACGCCAAGCGACGTCATGCACATCGGCGATGGCATGGGCGTCGTCCGGGCGAGCCAGACGGATTTCGATGGCGTCGGTCCTCATGGCAGAAAGATAAGCGGGCCTGGCCGGTTCCTGCAAGTGAATTGCTCGTAGGAATGCGGCCGCCAGCGCAATGCGCGTCGGAGCGGCCACGCTGTTTCGCTTCAGCGCCTTGTTTGGACAGGTGTTTGCGATTCCCAGTGGTTTTCACCGGGTCGCCAGGCGCATGGCGTCGCGCCCGCACAAATCTGTTGCAAGCCAGACGCCCAGCCTGTTGAAAGGCCTGGAAAGGATCCGGCATGACTTCTCACCTAGCAAGCGCTCTTCCAGTTCCGGCGGATCATCCCGTCAGGGCCAGCGGAAGGATCGGTGTTCTCCTGGTCAATCTCGGCACCCCGGACGCGCCGACCTACTGGCCGATGCGGCGCTACCTCAAGGAATTCCTGTCCGACCGGCGGGTCATCGAGGTCTCGCGCCTGCTATGGTGGCCGCTGCTCAACGGCATCATCCTGACGACGCGGCCCGGCAAGAGCGGCGCCAAATATGCCTCGATCTGGGACAAAACCGAGAACGCCTCGCCGCTCCTCGTGATCACACGGCGCCAGACCGAAAAGCTGGCCGAGACCTTCGCCGCCGATTCCCGCCTGACGGTGGATTTTGCCATGCGCTACGGCAATCCCTCCATCGCCTCGCGCATCGATGCCCTGCGCGCCAGGGGCTGCGACCGCATCCTGATCGTGCCGCTCTACCCCCAATATGCGGCGGCAACCAGCGCCACGGTGTGCGACAAGGCCTTCGAACATCTGATGACCCTGCGTTGGCAGCCGGCCGTGCGCATCGCGCCGCAATGGCATGACGACCCCGTCTATATCGAGGCCCTGGCCAGCTCCGTGCGCCAGAATCTCGCCAAGCTCGACTTCGAACCGGAGGTGCTGCTGGCCTCCTTCCACGGTGTGCCCAAGACCTATCTGATCCAGGGCGACCCCTATTACTGCTTTGCCATGAAGACGGGGCGGCTCCTGCGCGAGGCGCTCGGCTATGACGAGGCCCGTTTCAAGATCACCTTCCAGTCCCGCTTCGGCAAGGAGGAGTGGCTCAAGCCCTATACGGACGAGACCGTGGAAGGGCTGGCCAAATCCGGCGTGAAGCGCCTCGCCATCGTGGCGCCTGGCTTCGTGGCCGACTGCCTGGAAACGCTGGAAGAGCTCGGCGAGGAGAACAAGGAGATCTTCCAGCACAATGGCGGCGAGCACTTCGCCTATCTGCCCTGCCTCAACGACAGCCCCGAGGGCCAGCGCGTGCTGGAACATGTGGTCACGCGCGAATTGCAGGGCTGGGTCTGACGGGAAAATAGTCGCCCCAATGCGGGCTGGTACTACTTCAAGATGGTAGCCGCCCGATCGAGTGCCGGGCCGAATCCCTTGAGCGAAACCGTGAAGACGAGCGGCTTCACGCTGTCGTCGACCGACTTGGCCGTGAGCTTGAGCTGCTTGCCGGCCTTGAGCGCCGTGATGGTGTTGGCATCGAGTGCCAGGGGCACCAGGCAGCCCGCGGGGATGCAGGTCTTGTAGTTCAGCGGCTTGCCGCTGATCCCGGCATCCAGGGCGAGGGACACGCCGGCATCGAATTGCAGGCCGAACGGCATCACGAGATTGCCGGTGGTACCGCCGTCCGCCGTGGGGTTCAGCTCGACCGCCAGCACGCGCTGGCCGGTCTTGGTATCGCTCTGGACCTGCTGAACCGCGCATTGCTTGGCATTGTTGACGACATTGCAGAGCACGCGCCAGTCCTCATAGCTCTCCTGGATGGAGGAGGCCCCGCCGGGCAGCGGCGATTTGGCAGGCGCTGCATCCTGGGCCTGGGCGGCACTTACCAGAAGGGCAAAAGCGAGACTAAGGCTGGTCTTCAGCATCGATTCCTCACGGCAGAAAGGCGTCATGCCCGGATGAGGGCAATGGCCGCAGCCATGACACGAATATCGCCTTCTGGCGATAGGGCCCTGCCGAAAAACCCGATGCTTTCGACACTTGATATGCCGTTACGGTAGGATGGCACGCCCCAAGCCTCCCAAGGCCGACCCTTTCTCCTTGACTTGCCGCGGCTTCGCGATCCAACTGACCGGGGGAAAGATCCGGGGCATCTTGCACGAGGTGACGACCATGGACATCGACAAGGCCATTGCATTGGTTTCCGCGGCCGGTATCGAACTCACCGACCGACGCCGCAACGACAGCGATGACGGCTGGTCCCTCAGCTTCTCCAACGGCGCAGCGCTGGAAATCCGGGACAATGGCGAAGTCTCCGCCTCCGGCAAGGGCGCCGAGGCGGTCACGGGCCTGCTGGGTCTGCCGGGCCAGTCCGCGGGAAGCTGAACCGCATGAAGCGCAGGCCAGAGGGCCGTCGCTTCGATCCGATACTCACTTTGCCGGCTCATAGCCGTCGGTGAGCGTGCCTAGGAAGACCACGACATCGTCGATCTCCGCCGGTGTCAGCGCCGGTTCGTCGCCGGCCTTGCGGTCGAAGGGCGGGTCGGTGTTGATGTTCGCCTTTGCCGCTTCGGGCAAATCGTCATATTTGTCGATGCTGCCGTCGGCCTTGCGCGGATACCAGCGTTCCGGATGGGTTTCCCGCTCGACATAGAAGCGCACGGCATCGCGCAGGGAATGCATGGTGCCGTTGTGGAAGAAGGTCTTGCGCAGGGCAATGTTGCGCAGGGTCGGCGTACGGAACAGGCCGCAATAATCCTCGCGCTTCAGAAAGTCGGTGCGCAGCGGCCCGCACAGGCCGAGATCGTGATAGGCCGGATCCTTGTTGGCGGGAATGTCGGGGTTGCGCGGCACGGCCAGCGCGATCTGGCCGTAATCGGTGAATTGCGGCGGCGTGCCGTCATTGCCGCGCTGGCTGATATGGCAGGAGGCGCAATTGCCCTTGTCTGCCGCGTTGAACAGGTCCAGTCCCCGAGCCTCCTGGAGCGTAAGCTCGGCCTTGCCGGCCAGAACTGCGTCATATTTGCTTGAATAGGGATAGAAGGTCCGGTAGTCCTGCTGGAACACTTCGAGCGCCTTGAGGGCGGTCTTGTAGACCAGGGCGGGATCGCCGGCCGCCTTCGGCCCGGCAATGGCGGCGATGGCCTTGCCGTGCCCAGCGGCGAGCACGCGGCGGGCCACCTCGGCCCCATCCCGATTACCCATCTCGAAATCCGAGAGCAGCGGAATCCGGGCCTGATCCGCGCCGCGGTCGACACGCCCGTCCCAGGTCAGGCCTCCCGTGGGGCCGTTGTCGACGCTCTCGTCGGCCTCATCCTCCGAATCGTAGAAATGTTCGGTGAAGGGCGGCACCACCTGCAGATATTTCAAGGAGGGCACGGCACGCACACCGGACCGATGCATGTCGCCGCCGCCGAGCTGCACCGCGCGATCGTTTACCGGCCCGAAAGCATGAGCGGGATCGTGACAGGAGGAACAGGCAAGCTTGCCCGACCCCGACAGGGAGGGATCGAAGAAGAGGGAGCGGCCGAGGGCGCCGAGGGCCTGCGCCTGCTGGCGTACTTGCGCGCGCGACATCGCACGGGACACGTCTTGGCCGGCCTGGACCGAGGTCATCGCCAGCAACGGCAGGGCGAGCCCCAGAGCTCCGCCCAACCGCCTCACACGCCTGTTGCAAAGAAAGCTTATGGCTGCATTCCTTCATTGCGATCGGGGGTGGCTTCCGCCGCCAGCCCGGATAAGATGAGGGGCTGAGGGGAACGATAGCAACAAGCAAATCGATGCAGGAGACCCAGATGCGCATGAAACCTGCGGCGGTCGTGTACGCGTTGAGCCTTTCCATCGCGGCGTTCGGGCCGGCGCTGGCTGCCGAAAGCGCTTCAGGCCAGAAAGCCAAGCCTGCGCCCGGAACGTCCGAGGATCTGAAGCTGATCGACACCGTGGTGGTGATCTATGCGGAAAACCGCAGCTTCGACAATCTTTATGGCAGCTTTCCGGGCGCCAACGGCGTGGCGAAAGCACCCGCAAGCGCGCGCACCCAGCGCGACCGCGACGGCAACCCCTTCCGCGAGTTGCCGCCGATCTGGGAAGGTCTGACCGCCAAGGGCGTGACGCCGCCTGTCACCCAGGCCGAGACCGAGCACCTGCCCAACCTCCCCTTCCATGCGGATGACCCCAAGGGTTTCAACCTCAGCTACGGCACGATTACGCGTGACCTCTGGCACCGCTATTACCAGAACCAGATGCAGATCAATGGCGGGCGCAATGACAGATTTGTCGCCTATGCCGATTCCGGCGCCTTGGTGATGAGCCTGTGGGACGGCTCGAAAACGGCGATGTGGCAGGTCGCCCAGAAATATGTCCTGGCCGACAATTTCTTCATGGGCGGCTTCGGCGGTTCGTTCTTCAACCATCAATGGCTGGTCTGCGCCTGCGCGCCCTATTACCCCAACGCCGACACCAGCCCCGCGAAGCCCTCGATCGCGGTGGTCGAGCCCGATGGGGTGACGCTCAAGCCCGCCGCCAACTCGCCGAAATCGGCGATGGACGGCATCCCGAAATATGCCGGCGACGGCAATCTCACGCCTGATTTCTATGCCGTGAACACCATGCAGCCGCCCTATCAGCCGAGCGGCAACGACCCAGTGAAGGGCGGCGACAAGGCGCTGGCCGATCCTGCAAAGCCGACGACGCTGCCGCCCCAGACCGAACCGACCATCGGCGACCTGCTCAGCCTCAAACAGGTGAGCTGGGCCTGGTATGGCGGGGCCTGGCAGGACGTGCTCGACCACGGCAACAAGACGCCGATCCCGAATTTCCAGTATCACCACCAGCCGCTGAATTATTACGCCAGCTTCGCACCGGGCACTGCGGCCCGGGCCGAGCATCTGCGCGACGGCGGCCTGGCGGGCGTGGAATTCATCAAGGCGATCGACGCCGGCAAGCTGCCGCAGGTCTCCTTCTACAAGCCGCAGGGCGACCTCAACGAGCATTCGGGCTATGCCGACATCCAGGCCGGCGACGCCCATATCGCCGATGTGATCGCCCATCTCGAGAAGAGCCCGCAATGGCCGCATATGCTGGTCGTCGTCACCTATGACGAGAATGGCGGCCTGTGGGATCACGTCGCCCCGCCCAAGGGCGATCGCTGGGGTCCCGGCTCGCGCATCCCGGCCATCATCGTCTCGCCCTATGCGCGCCGCGGCATTGTCGACCACACCCCGATGGACACCACCTCGATCCTGCGCTTCATCACGCGCCGCTTCGAGCTGCCGACGCTGCACGGCATCACCGTGCGCGACTCGGCGATGGCCGCCCGCAAGCAGAAGCTGCTTGGCGACCTGACCAGTGCGCTGGTGTTGAAGGATAAGTGAGGCGGACCGCGACAAGCCTTCTCCCCTTGCGGGAGAAGGTGGCATTGCGGAGCAATGACGGATGAAGGGTGTTATCCCCCATCCAAGTCGAGTTTCATCCCTCATCCGCCCTTTCGGGGCACCTTCTCCCGCGAGGGGAGAAGGGGACAACGTTATATTTTGAAGGCTTGAACTCAATGAGCCGGGCGTTATTGGCGGCATTCGCCAATAAAGTTCCCCCTACCCCACCAGCGCCAGGAACTTCTTCACCTCTTCATCCTTCGTCGCGAAGGAGGTGACCAGGCGCACGAGGTCGGTATCGGCGGCGGGCCGCCTGTCGGCCTGTAGGCCGTGAACAGGCCATTCATAGAGGCGGGCACCGGCCTGCCTCAATTGGGCGATCACGGTCTTCGGCAGGATGGCGAAGACTTCGTTGGCCTGCGTCTCATAACCGAGTTGATGACCCGCCGCGACGAGGCCCTCCGACAAAGCCGCCGCCATGCCATTGGCGTGGCGAGCGAGATCGAGCCAGTGATCGTTCTCCAGCATGGCCAGGAACTGCGCGGCGATCGGCCAGGCCTTGGAGACGACATGACCGCTGCGCTTGCGCAGCCATTCGATCTCGGCCGCCTTCTCCGGCTCGAACAGCACGACAGCCTCGGCCATCAGAGCGCCATTCTTGGTGAGGCCGAAGGCCAGGGCATCGACACCCGCCTTCCAGGTGATATCGGCGGGGCTGATGCCATCGGCCTTTGCAAGGAAGGCGAAGGCATTGGCGAAGCGCGCGCCGTCCATATGCACCTTGAGGCCCCGTGCCCGGGCGATCTCGGTCAGGGCGGTGATCTCACCCCGGCGATAGACGGTACCGCTTTCCGTTGCCTGGGTGATCGAGAGCACGGCCGGCTTGGGGATGGCAGAGCCGGAGCCCGAGCCCCGTGCCAGCGTGGCCTCCAGTCCGGCCGGGGTCAGCTTGCCGCCGGCGCCGGCGATCGGCACCAGGCGCGCGCCCTGGGTGAAGAACTCTGGCGCACCGGCCTCGTCGCCGACGATATGCGCCTCTTCATAGGCATAGACAGCGCCATAAGGCGGGCTGAGGGCACTCAGGGCCAGGGAATTGGCGGCGCTGCCGGTGGCAGCGAAGAGCACGCCGACCTCGCAGCCGAACAGATCGGCGAGGCGTGCCTTCAATTCACGGGTAAGATCATCCTGCCCATAGGCAGGGGCGATACCATCGGCGCCGCGGGCAAGCGCCTCGATGATCCTGGGGCTGGCTCCAGCCCAATTGTCGCTGGCGAAATTCATGCCTTGAAGTAGAGCGCTCCAGGCCTGATGCGCAAGGGGGAAGAGGCAAGCTTTCCGGTGCGACGTGTCAGCGCTCCCAACCCTTGCCGCGCGGCCAGGGCAGCAGGACGAAGCTGGCGATGCCGGCGGCCAACAGGACGATGATCACCACAAAGACGGGCGTGAAAGGATCGGCTTCCTGGGCCGCCGCGAAGGATCCCACCAGTCCCGTCAGCCATTGCATCACGGCGACGCCGAGGAAGATGGCGGTGTTGAACACGGCGAAGGCCCGGCCGACGACCTCCTCGACATAGGCGGCGCGGACATCGGCATATTGCAGGATGAAATAGCCGGTCATGAATCCGAGCAAGACCACCGCGATGACATCGACGAGGCTCGACGACTGCCCGGCCAAGGCCGCAAAAGCGGCAATGCAAAAGGCCGCGCTGGCGACGATCCAGTAGCGCCGGCCGCGATTGCCCGGCTTGAGCAGGCCGAAAACGGGTGGACCGAGCAGGGCTGCGACCGAGGTCGCCAGCATGATGTGCCCACTGACGACGAGGCCGAAGCCGTGCCGATCCATCAGCATCGGCACGGCCCACAGACCGCGCAAGGTGAGGAAGGCGGCATAGGAGACACCGCCGAGCAGCAGGATGCCGAGCGTATGCCTCTGCGCGAGAAGGGGACCTATCTCGGCAAAGGCGGCAAGCAGCCCCGGACGTTTGCGCTCACGACCGGGTTCGACCCTCTCGTCCGAAACCAGCAGGACATTCGCGGCCAGGACGATCGCCGACAGGATCGCCAGCACCAGGAAGCCAGCCCGCCAGGACCAGGTTTCGACCACGAAGGCGAGCGGTGTGCCGGTGATCAGCATGCCGATGCCGCTGAAGCTCAGCACCAGGCCGGAGAGCCGCGCAAATTGCGAGGCTGGATAGCGGTTGGTGACGAAGACGATGGCGCCGAGGAAAGCCGGCGCGCAGCCGATGCCGATCAGCACCTGGCTGGCGACGAGCACGGGCAGGTTCGGTGCGAACACGGACAGGAAGGAGCCGGCGCAGGCCAGCAGGAATGCCGCGCTGACGGTACGGCGCGGACCGAAAAGGTCGAGCGCGACGCCGATGGGAATCTGCGCCACCGCGAAGGACAAATGAAAGGCGCCGGCGAACAGCCCGATCTCTTGGGTGGAGGCGCCAAACTCCCGCTGCAACTCGCTGGCGAACAGGGTTGCGACCGTACGAAAGGCCTGGCTCATGGCCGCCACCGCGGAGAGGGCCGCGAGCATCGCCCAGAGCGGAATTGCGGCTTGTGCCCTGGCGTGGGGAACGGATCGCCGTTGGTCTTTCGGCACGGCTTTGCGAGCTTCGGTCAGCATGGCGCCCTCCTCGCATCGGTTTCATCAGGAATTTATAACCATCATGATGGTTATAGCATCGACCTCCTTGCCTTGACCGTCAACCCCCATGGGGGTTAGAAAAACCCAGCAGCCGTCAGCGTTGATCGAAAACCCGGCGGCTAGCCCCAGAGGCCAGAGGGAGGGAGCGAGTTTGCTGATTGCTCCGGTGCGCGCCGATCTCTGCATCGACTATGCCAATACCCGCTCCTGGCGGGGCCGCGAAAAGCCCGTCGAGCGGTTGAACGGCATGGCGGACCTGCTGGCCTGGACGGCGCGGCAGGGTGACGAGGTACCTCGGCTGGCCGAACAGGCGACGCATTGGTCGAAGGCGCATCCCACGGCGGCGGACCGGCTCTTCGACGAAGCCATCAGGCTTCGGGAGACGCTCTACCGCAGCCTCGCAGCGGTTGCGCAGAACCGGGGGGTAGAGGAGCAGGACTTCTTGGACCTGGCGCAGGCGATCGCACAGGCCCCGCCACGAAACCGTCTGGTCCGCTCGCAACAAGGCTATGCCTGGACCATCGGCGCCTTTGAACCAGCCGCCGCTTATCTGCTCGCCCCGGTGCTATGGTCGGCCGGCGATCTCATTCCCGCCGCCGAGCGTTACCGCATCCGGCGCTGCGCCAATCCCGAATGCCGCTTCCTGTTCCTCGACGAAAGCAAGAGCGGTACCCGCCGCTGGTGCGACATGGCCACCTGCGGCAATCGCGCCAAGGCCAGCCGGCATTATGCCAAGGTCAGGCAAAGCGACATCGGCTCATAGGCAACGCCGCCTCACCTCAGGCGAACGCGACCTTGCGGCCGGTCCAGCGGGCGATCAGGGCGTCGAGGGAGAAGAAGCCGCCGCCGAACTTGGCGAGATAGAGGGCGCAGACCATCCAGGGCAGGTGCTCGTTGTAATGGTCGGGATAGACGAAGAGCTGGATCACCAGCGCCATGCCGAACAGGCCGAGGCCGCCGAGCCGCGTCGCCAGCCCGATAAGAACCAGCACGGAGAACACGCTCTCGCCCAGCAGGGCCAGATGGGCGGCGAACTCCGGCGGCAGCAGCGGGAGCTTGTATTCTTCCTGGAAGAGATAGACGGCGCTGTCCGACAGGGAGAACAGCGTGCCGTCAGCCACCTTGGTGCGCGCCGACCACCAGAACACCCGGAACAGGGCGATACGGGCGATCAGGGCGATCAGCCAATGCGGGATCAGCGTGAAGAGGTGGATCAGGCGATCCGCCAATCCCGGTGCTGCCGGGCCGGGGGATGCGAATGTCGTGCGGGTCATGGCAACACTCTCCGGCAGGTTCAGATCTCGAAGCGGCGGGCGATGCCGGCCGCAACCAGCCCCGCAATGGCGGCGGCTAGGTCGAAATCAGGGGTTTCGGCGAAAGCAGCCTCTGCCGCCGCCTCCAAGGGGTGCCGGGCCAGCAGGGTGGCCAGGAAGGCATGGCCGCCCGGCGGCAGGATCTGCACCTCGACATCGAGGCGGGGACGGGTCACCAGCACGTCTTCGCCGGACCAATCCGCGATCTCCCGCGCCTCGCCGCCGGCATTCATCTGCCAGATCGTCGCCACCGGGAAGGCCGAACGCAGGAGACGCGCCGCCGGATGGATCTCGACCCGCACTTCGTGCAGCCGTGCAGGATCGAGGCCGCTGAGGGCGGCCGGCGAGGCAGGCTCGGCATCGGCGGCGTGATAGGCCTGGGCCCGGGCAATCTCCAGGCGCATCACGTCGGGCAGATAGGCGACCGCCCGCGCCGGCTCGAAGGCTTCGGTAAAGGCCGGCAGATGATTGCCGTAATCGAGAAGCAGCGGCGAGCGCGGCGGATGCTCGCGCGCAAAGCGGATGGCGAGGGCCCGGAAGAAGTCGGCGCCGACGATGGCGATCGAGGCCGGAAAGCGGCTCTCCAGTGCCGCGGCGAGGCCGAGCGCGACATTGTCGCGATAGACGGCGAAGCGCCGGTGCGGCGCCACGCCATTATGGGCGGCGAGCCCCTGCGGCAGCGCGGCGGCCGGGTCGAGCACGGCCTGCCGGAACGAGGATTGCATCTTGGCGAGCATCAGGCGGCCCTCGCTCGCATGACCCGTGCCATCGCGGCCTCGGCAAGCGCGGCCTCGCGGGCCAGCACCGGCCAGTCCGGCACGTCATTGTCCCATTCGATCAGGGTCGGCAGCCGCCCGGTCCGGGCGATGACGCGTTCATAGAGCGCCCAGACCGGATCGGCGACCGGCCGGTCATGGGCGTCGATCAAGAGCGGCGCGCCGGCATCGTCGACCGTCTCGGCATGGCCGGCGAGATGGATCTCGCCGACGAGATCAAGCGGGAAGCGATCGAGATAAGCTTCGGGCGAGGTCGCGTGATTGGTAGCGGAGACGAAGACATTGTTGATGTCGAGCAGCAGGCCGCAGCCGGTACGCCCCGCGATCTCGCGCAGGAAATCGGTCTCCTCGATGGTGCTCTCCTCGAACAGGAGATAGGTCGAGGGATTCTCCAGGAGCATGGGCCGCCCCAGCGTCTCCTGCACCTCATCGATATGCGCGCAGATACGCTGCAATGTTTCGGTGGTATAGGGCACCGGCAGGAGATCGTTGAGGAAGACCTCCTCATGGCTCGACCAGGCCAGGTGCTCCGAAAAGCTCGCCGGGCGATAGCGTTGTTCGAGCGCCTTCAGCCGGGCGAGATGATCCTTGTCCAGCGGCCGCGCCGCGCCGATCGACAGGCCGACGCCGTGCAGCGACAGTGAGTAGTTCTCGCAGATGGCCCGAAGCTGGGCATGCGGCGGACCGCCGGCACCCATGTAATTCTCGGCATGAACCTCGAAGAAGCCGATGTCGGGCCGGGTCGCGAGAATGGTCTCGACATGCTCCGGCTTGAGCCCGGCGCCGGCGCGCAATGGCAGGGTCGTGCTGGTTGCTTTGCTCATGGCGTTCTCCGAGATGGGGAGGGCGCGGGAGCCATCGCCGTGAGGCGACGAGAGCCCCCGCGAGCTCGATATCAGCTCTTGACGGGCGTCAGCGAGCCCATGCCCGTCGGGGTCTTCATGGTGACGCAGCTGCCCTTGGGCACCAGCTTGAAGGACTGGCCGTCATAGTCGATCGTCGACGTGCCTGCACAGGAATGGGCACCGGCCGCGCAGTCGTTCTGGCCCTTGAGGGCGACGCCGTAGCACTTCTCCTTGGAATCGTCGGCCCTGGCGGGAGCCGACAGCAAAGCGGCGGCGCTGGCGACGGCGCCGGCGAGAGCGAAGGCGGTGCTGGCCTTGGTGAACACGGACATGGGAGTTTCCTTCTGTTGCTGGATGGCGGAAACGGCCTGTCGCCGCTCCGCATGAACAGGACTATGACCCGCTCCGGCAGCGGAGCCAAATCAAGTGAGCGTGCCGAAAACCACACTTTTTGCGCTAAAACATGTGATTCCAGCCGCTGTAACGATATTCGTCGCCACAGCGTAAGTTGTTACCTCGTCGTTCCGAAGATGAGGATCAGGGTATGATCCGCGCGCGCCGGGAAGGACCTGCCCCATCGATCCGACATTGACAGTGACACCTCTTGCTCCGATATAGCCAGCGTTCCCGACAGCCCGCCTCTCCTCAAAGGAGGATCAGACATGGCCGCCCTCTCCGATCTCGCCGAAAAGCCGCACCAGGCCGGCGCCGTCCGTACCGTCTTCATCGACGGCGAAGCCGGCACCACGGGCCTGGGCATCCGCGAGCGATTGGCGTCGGTGGCGCGCATTGCCCTGCGCAGCATCGCGCCGGAACTGCGCAAGGACGTCGCGGCGAAGAAGGCGCTCCTGGCCGAAGTCGACCTCGTGGTGCTCTGCCTGCCCGATGCCGCCGCCAAGGAAACGGTGGCGCTGATCGGTGAACTCGACGGCCGCAAGCCCAAGGTGCTGGACGCCTCGACCGCCCATCGCGTCGCCCCCGGCTGGGTCTATGGCTTTGCCGAACTGGCGCCGGACCAGGCCGCCAGGATCGCAAGCGCCAGCCACGTCGCCAATCCCGGCTGCTACCCCACCGGGGCGATCGCCCTCCTGCGGCCGCTGGTCGATGCCGGCGTGATCCCGCAGGACTATCCCGTCACCGTCAATGCGGTGAGCGGCTATTCCGGCGGCGGCAAGTCGATGATCGAGGCCTATGAGGCCGGTACCGCGCCGTCCTTCGAACTCTACGGCCTGACACTCGAGCATAAGCATGTGCCGGAACTGCAGGCCTATACCGGCCTGACGCGCCGGCCGATCTTCGTGCCTTCCGTCGGCAATTTCCGCCAAGGCATGCTGGTCTCGGTGCCGCTGCATCTCGACACGCTGACGGGCAAGCCGAAGGCAGCGGAGCTGCATGCGATTCTCGCCGACTATTATGCCCGTGCCAAGTTGGTGAACGTGGAGCCGCTGGACGGTGCCGGCAAGATCGAGGCGGAAGCGCTCAACGACACCGACCGGCTGGAGCTTCGCGTCTTCCCGAACGAAGCCCATCGCCAGGCGGTGCTGGTGGCGCGGCTGGACAATCTCGGCAAGGGCGCTTCCGGCGCGGCCGTGCAGAACATCCAGCTGATGCTGGGCGTCTGAGTACGCCTGCAGTCGGACCGGGCTTCTCGCGCAGGGGCCAGGAGTCCGCATAGCACTCGGCCAGGCCGAATAAAGCCGGATAATCCCTCCCCGGTTTCGGGGAAGGTGGCCTCGCGAAGCGAGGTCGAGTGGGGGCAAGTGGCACGACCTGCCATTCTACTGCCCTCGAAGCGCCCCTCCCCCTTCCGTCACTGCTCCGCAGCGACGACAGGAACATCTTCACTTTCGAAGATGTTCCGGACTTCCCCGCAACCGGGGAAGGATCACCCACGCTTCATTCTCGAAGCATCGGATGTGTATCTGCCCCTGTTCGCGGCGGAGCATGGCGGTCTCATCGCACGATGCGAGGCATACCGCTCACCCGACCAAAACCTGATCCAGCCAGGCCAGCAGTTCCGCTTCGTCGAAGCCTGCTGCGGTGTCGATATCGAACAGCGGACCGCGCCTGAGCGGTTCGGCGCGCTGCGCCAATGCCACCAGCTCGGGCAGGAAGGCCTCACCGGGATGGCCGGCATGGCGGGATGACAGGCGGGCGCGATAGCGTTCCACCAGGATGTCCGGCGGGGCATGGCACCAGATCTCCGCCGTGAGGCCGATCCCGGCCTGGGCAAGATAATCTTCCAGCACCTCGCGGGGCTGGAAGCCGAACCAGGCGTCCACCACGAAGGTCATGCCATCGGGTGCATCGCCGACGATCGACCAGATCGCCTGCGAGCTCGCCCGGCCGAGCTTGCGGTTATAGTCACGATCGCCCACGCCGAGATGGTCGAAGAACGGCTCCTTTACCGTATCGAGGCCGAGAATGGCCCAGCCGCGCGCATCGGCGACGAGGCGGGCAACGGAACTCTTGCCGCTGGCGGGAACGCCGTTGACCAGAACCGCCTTCTTCATGCGCAAGACCTTCTTCATGGACCTGCCTCCCGCCTGCCGGCCAGGGCTGCCCCGATCACGCCGGCATCGTCACCCAACGTCGCGGCGGCAACCGGGCATTGATACCAGGCCGACAAGGCCGGCACGGTCTGCAGGGCAACCTCAGCGGCCTTGCCGAGGCCGCCGCCGAGCAGGACCAGCGCCGGATCGAAGGCCGCCACCAGGCTGTCGATGGCGGCGCGCAGCGGCTCGGCCCAGGCCCTGATGACGGCCTCCGCCTGCCTGTCCCCATCGAGGCGAAGGCCAAGCAACTGGCCGGCCGTGATGTCCGCCGGCAGGCCGGCTTCGCGGATATGCCGCCCCAGCGCCGTGCCGGAACTGGTGGTCTCCACGCAGCCGCGCCGGCCGCAGGCGCAGGGCAGGCCACCGACAACGACGGTGACATGGCCGAACTGGCCGGCGCTGCGCCGGCCGCGTAACACCCTGCCCTCCAGCGCCACGGCGCCGCCGATACCGGTTCCGATCGTCAGCATCGCCACATTGGCGGTTCCCCGCGCCGCGCCGACAGCCATTTCGCCGACCAGCGCCATGTTGCAGTCATTGTCGACGAAGATCCGCTTGCCGGTAAGTTCGGCCAGCACGGACGCGAGCGGCACGCTCGACAGATCGACATAGCCGCCCGAGAGAACCTCGCCGCGCAGCGCATCCACCCGGCCGGGCACGCCGATGCCGATGCTACCCACGGCGGGACTGTCGAGGCGGTCGATCATCTCGGCCAGCCTGTCGACGAGGGCCAGGGGTTCCGCCACGGTGCGCTCGGCGAGCCGTTGCAGGATCTCGCCTCCCGCCGCCACCCGCGCGGCCCTCAGATTGGTGCCGCCGATATCGATGCCGATCGCCTCGGGCTCAACCTCGGACTTGCTTGGCATGACCGGCCTCTCAGGCGGCTTGCGCCTTGACGAAATGTCGCTCGATCACCGCTTGGATCTCGCGCAGGCGTGGCACCGCGACGTTGCGCAGCCTGTCGGCCTGCACCGCGCGGTCGAGCGAGATGCAATCCTTCCATAGCGCCCGGCCGGCAATCACGCCCGAAGCGCCTTTGCGCATCGCGGTCTCGACCTGGCCGAGGAAGGTCGCATGGTCGACGCCGGCCGACAGCACGGCCCAGGGCACGCCACCGGCAAGGCGGGAAACCGCGGCGCAGGCCTCCGCATGGCCGGGAAATGGCAGCTTCAATACTTTCGAACCGAGATCGAGGCAGATGCGGGTGCCCTCCACCACCAGTTCCGGGATCTTGGCCGCATGATCCTCGCGGCTTTCGCCGGGCAGGTCATAGGTGAGGAACTCCACCACCAGCAGCAGGTCCTCGCGGGCGAAATCCTCGATGCAGCGGCGCAGGATCTCGATGTTGTGGGCGTTGGCCTCGGGCCTGTCAGCCCGCAGATAGACCATGATCTTGCCGCCGGTGCCGCCGAGCTCGCGTACGCGGCGGGCATCGATGCCGGGCACCAGGCGCGAGAGGCGATAGCCTTCCGGCGAGCGGTCGAAGCCGGACGCGTCGAGCCCGATCAGCAGCGCCACGTCCCGCGCCAGCACACCATCGTCCACCACCTTGGGCACGGCGCAGAGAGGATCGAGCAGTACGCAGGACGCCTCGTTGGCGAGATGGCGCACGATGTCGGCCTTGGTCTCGCCGAGCATCGCATCGCTGATCGCCGCCTGGTCGGCCGGGTCGCTCGCCAGGATGGTGCGCATGCCGCCGCGCTGGTCGCATGCGATCACCATCATGGCGCCATTGCCACCGCAGATCTGTCGGTAGCCGCGATATTCCGCCGTCGTCATCGCCGCCATGGCGTTCTTCTCCCTTTGCCTCGGCAGCTTCCATCGCGGCCGTTGCTTGTTTCCTGTCGAGCGGGTAGCGATCTTGCGATGGCAGGCCGAGAGACCGGTCAGCGATGTTCTTCCCTCTCTGTCATCATCGATGTAACATATTTCTGAAAGGAATTGCAAACTGTCGGACAGCCTGACCAGCGACGCCTCGGCCACCCGCAAGACGCTGCACATGGTGGCGCGCCTTCACTATGAATCCGACCTGTCGCAGGTCGAGATCGCCCGGCGCCTCGGCCTGTCGACGGCGACCATCTCGCGGCTGCTCCGCCGCGCGCGGGATGAAGGCATCGTCCGCATCGAGATCCGAGATTTCACCGCTCCCGAGGACCTGACCCGCGAGCTCGTCGAGGCCTTAGGCCTGCATAGGGCGGCGCTGGTGGAGACCAGCGAGGTCGGATTGCTGGCGTCGCTGGCCCAGCCCATCGGCACGCTGCTGAAGGAAGCCGGGCTGAAGGACGGCTCGGTGCTCGCCATCGGCTGGGGCCGCGCCATCCGCGAGGTGATCCGCGCCGGGCTGCCCAGCATACCGGGCGTGATCACGGTGCCCGCGACCGGCGGCATGCAGCAGCCGGCCCCCCATTTCCAGATCAGCGAATTCGTGCGGCTGGCGGCCGAGCAACTCGGCGGCACGCCCCAATTCATCCACGCGCCCTATCTGCCGTCGCAGGAATATCGCGACGCCTTCGTCAACGATCCCACCATCCGCGACCAGATCGCGCTGTGGGACCGCATCGATGCCGCGCTGGTGGGTGTCGGCCTGCCGCATGGGGTCGATCCGGTGCACGCCGGCGCCGCCACTTCGAGCGAACGCGCTTTGGTGCAGGCGGCTGGCGACGTGATCCGGCATTATTTCGACGAGGAGGGCAATCTGGTGCCCTGGGACGGCGACGAGCGCCTGATCGCGGTGTCGCCGGAGCAATTGCGGGCCGTCCCTCTCGTCATCGGTGTGGCCGTTTCCCCCGCCAAGGCGAAGTCGATCATCGGCGCCGTACGGGCAAGGCTGATCAACGCCGTCGTGACCGATACCGCGACGGCCGAAGCCATACTTGCTCTGCTGCGGGGATAACCGCTCGAGAAGCCAGCGCCACGCCTTTCCTTCCCCCCGCCATGGAGGCCGGGGCCCTTGCGGTCGGGCTCAAGCTGAATCAGGATGGAAGCATGACCTCCCGTCCAAGCCGCACCGCCTCTCGCCACAACCCGCCCAGGGTTCTCATCCTGACCCCTATCAAGGACGCTGCCGATCTAGCGGAAACCTACCTGCAGAACCTCGAACGCCTGACCTATCCGAGCAAGGCGCTTTCGCTCGGCTTTCTGGAGAGCGACAGCCGCGATGGCACGCAGGAAGCTTTCCGGGCCATCGCCGACAAGCTCTCCAGGCGATTCAGGCGAACCGGCTTCTGGAAGAAGGATTTCGCCTTCCACATTCCCGACAACGTCCCCCGCTGGGCGCCCGACATCCAGACCCAGCGGCGCGCCGTGCTTGCCCGCAGCCGCAACCACCTGCTCTTCAATGCCCTCGCGGACGAGGACTGGGTGCTGTGGCTGGATGTCGACGTGGTCGAGTTTCCCGCCGACCTGATCGAGACGCTGCTATCCTACGACAAGGACATCCTTCAGCCCCATTGCGTGCTGCGCTATGGCGGCCCGACCTTCGACAAGAATGGCTGGCGCGACCACGGCCAATATTATCTGGAGCATCTGCGAGAGGAGGGTGAGATCGTTCCGCTCGACGCGGTCGGCGGCACCGTGCTGCTGGTGAGGGCCGATATCCACCGCGACGGCCTGATCTTTCCGCCCTTCTATTACGGCGAGCGCAATCCACTGGCGCGGGGCACCAAGGCCTATATCGAAACCTCCAGCTTCGGAGAGATCGAAACCGAGGGATTGGGCATGATGGCCGCCGATATGGGCCTGACCTGCTGGGGCCTGCCGCATCTCGAGGTCCGCCATCGCAACAAATAGGCGGTGCGTTTCCAAGAGCCGGCTGAAAGCCGGCGGTCCCAGGAAGGTTACTTCACATATTCCCGCGCGGCCTGCTCGAGCTGGCCATGTAAATAGTCGGTGAAGGAACGCCAGACCTCGACGTGGAAATCGCTCGCCCCCTTGCGCCACAGCACGATCTCCGCCTTGGCGTAGAGCGTGCGCGTGGCGGTGCCGACGGGAAAGGCCTTGGGGTCGAGATCCAGCATGACGCCGGCATTCAGCACATCGGCGGCCAGCGAACCCGAGAGCAGGACGCCGATATTGCGGTGGCTGACATCCACCAGCGAATGGGGCTCCTGGACGGCGGCCTCGATGGCGGCATAGGCCTCGGCCTCGCCATTCTCCGGCGCAAGCAGCAGCCACTCGTCCGGGCCGAGCTTGAAGGCGGTGCGCGTGCCGTCGGTGGTGGCGGTGTTGATTGCCGTCGGCAGGGTCAGTCCGAAGGCCTGGCCGGCCGCGGCCGCAGCGCTGTCCGGTCCGCGCAGCACCAGACGGGCGCCGCGTGGCGCCGCCTCGATGGTGAGGCGGCTGCGGGCGGTGATCGGCGCGATGCCGTCGAGCGGATCGCGGCGGGTTGCAGTATCAGCCATTGAGCCGCGCTCCTTCCTTGTCGATGAAGATAGGGTCGACCACCGTCACGGCGATCGAGCCGCCGGGCATCGGCACATAGACCGTCTCGCCATAGCGCGAACGGCCACGCTCGAGATTGGCGAGGGCGATGGAGCGGCCGAGATTGGCGCTCCAATAGGCCGAGGTGACATGGCCGAGGGCATGCTCGCCGAGGGCGGGCTGCGCCACCTCGGTGATCTGGGCGCCCTCTTCCAGCACCACGCCGGGATCGACGGTGGCGAGTCCGACGAACTGCTTGCGGTTGGGATCCTGCAAATCAGGCCGCATCAGGCCGCGCTTGCCGACAAAGTCCGCCTTGGCCTTGCCCACGGCCCAGCCGACGCCAGCTTCGTCCGGGGTCAGCGTGCCGTCGGTATCCTGGCCGACGATGATGTAGCCCTTCTCGGCGCGCAGCACATGCATCGCCTCGGTGCCATAGGCGCAGCCATCATATTTGACGACCTCGGCATGGATGGCTTGCCACACCGCACGGCCATAGGCCGCCGGCACGTTCACCTCGAAGCCAGCCTCGCCGGTGAAGCTCATGCGGAACAGCCGGGTGGGAACGCCGCAGATGCGGCCCTCCTTCACCGACATGTGCGGCATGCCGTCCTTGGAGATGTCAATACCCTCGACCAGGGGCGCCAGCACGTCGCGGGCATGCGGCCCCTGCACGGCGATGACGGCCCATTGCTCGGTGGTGGAGGTGAACCAGACCTTGAGGTCGGTCCACTCGGTCTGGAGATAGTCCTCCATATGCGAAAGCACGCGAGGCGCCCCGCCCGTGGTGGTGGTGACATGGAAGCGGTCCGGAGCCATGCGGCCGACCACGCCGTCGTCATAGACGAAGCCGTCGTCGCGGGTCATGATGCCGTAGCGCAGGCGGCCCGGCTCCAGCTTCATGAACGGGTTGACATAGATGCGGTGCATGAACTCCGCCGCATCCGGGCCGACGACCTCGATCTTGCCAAGCGTGGTCGCGTCGAACATGCCGACCTTGTCGCGCACCGTCTTGCACTCGCGATTGACCGCGTCATGCATGCTCTCCCCGGCGCGAGGATAATACCAGGCGCGTTTCCACAGGCCGACATCCTCGAACACTGCGCCCAGTTCGACCTCGGCCTCGTGCATCGGGGTCTTGCGCACGGGATCGAAAAGGTCCCCGCGCGCCGTGCCGGCGAACAGGCCGAAGCTGGTCGGGGTATAGGGTGGGCGGAAAGTTGTCAGGCCGACCTGCGGCACCTTCTTGTCAATAGCCTTGGCGGCGATCGCCAGCGCATTGATGTTGGAGGTCTTGCCCTGGTCGGTCGCCATGCCCGTGGTGGTGTAGCGCTTGACATGCTCGATCGAGCGAAAGCCCTCGCGCGTCGCCAGCTTGATGTCCTTGGCGGTGACATCGTGCTGGAAGTCGACGAAGGCCTTGACCTTGGCGGCATTGCGGTCATGCGGCAAGGCGCCGGTGTAGAACCCTTCGGGAGAGGTCTCGCCATCGACGTCGAAGGTCTTGAGCGCGCCCCTGTCGAAACCGGCATCGCGCCCGGCCTCGTGGCCGGCGGCAAAGCCGTCATTGATCACCGCGCCGAAGTCGAACACGCCGCGGCAGGCGCCGGCGGAGCGCTCCTCGTCGCGGGCAAAGCCCGGCACGAAGATCTGCTTGGCTTCGTCATAACGCAGCTTGCCGCGCGACTGCGAGAACAGGTGCACCGTCGGCGTCCAGCCGCCCGACATCAGCACAAGATCGCAGGAGACGGTCTCACGATCACTGACGCTGACGCCATCCGTGGCGACCCGGCCAAGCCTGACCGCATTGACACGCAAGCGCCCGCTGGTGCCCATCATCGTCGCGCCGAGGTTGACGCGGATGCCGGCCTCCCGGGCAGCACCGACCAGCGCGCCGCCATCGGTCCTGATATCGGCGATCACGGCGATCTCGACGCCGGCGGCCTTGAGGTCGAGCGCGGCCTGGTAGGCGGTGTCGCAGGCGGTAAACACCACCGCGCGGTTGCCCGGCTTGACGCCGTAGCGGTTGACATAGGTGCGGGCCGCATCGGCCAGCATGATGCCCGGACGGTCGTTCTCCGGGAACACCAGGGGACGCTCGATCGCACCGGCTGCGATGACGACCTGTTTGGCGCGCACCTGCCAGAGCCGTTCGCGCGGCGTGCGGGCTTCCGGCTGGGCCACATGGTCGGTCAGCCTTTCGGCCAGCGCGACGAAATTGTCCGAATACCAGCCGAAGGCGGTGGTGCGCGGCATCAGCCGGACACGATCGTTGAGGGCCAGCGACATGATGATGTCGGTGGCCCAGTCGCGCGCCGCCCGGCCTTCGATGGTGGCCGTGGTCTCCGTCAGCAGCGAGCCGCCGAGCTCGGCTTGCTCGTCGACCAGGATCACCGAGGCGCCGGTCTCGGCCGCGGCGATGGTGGCCGCCAGGCCCGCCGGCCCGGAGCCCACCACCAGCACGTCGCAATGGGCATAGCGGTTGAGGTAGCGGTCGGGATCGGCCACCTTGGGCGCCTCGCCGAAGCCGGCGGCAGCGCGGATCCTGGGCTCGTAGACCTTCTTCCAGAAGCTCTGCGGCCACATGAAGGTCTTGTAGTAGAAGCCCGAGGCCAGGAAGGGCGACATCGCGTCGTTGACGGCGCCGGCATCGAATTTCAGCGAAGGCCAGCGATTCTGGCTTGTCGCGACGAGGCCTTCATAGAGCTCGACCTGCGTGGCGCGCAGATTGGGCGTGGTGCGTCCGGCATCCCGGATCACCGTCACCATCGCATTCGCCTCTTCCGAACCTGATGACATGATGCCGCGCGGCCGGTGATATTTGAAGGAGCGGCCGATCAGGTGCACGCCATTGGCGAGCAAAGCGGAGGCGAGCGTATCGCCACGCACGCCCTGATAGGCGATGCCGTCGAAGGTGAAGTTGATCGGCTTGGCGCGATCGATGCGGCCGCCGGCCGCCGTACGGAGAGAGGCGGTCACGCGCGCGCCTCCTTATTGGAGGGCGTGGCGGCGGCAAGCTCGGCGGCGAGCGCCGCCAGATCGGGCTTGGGCTCGCCCTGCTTGTAGGTCTTCACGAACTTGTCGGTCACGGTATGGCGCACGGCGTTGAAGAAGCGTGCGCAGCCATGCACATGGCGCCAGCGCTCGGCGATCAGCCCCTTGGGATTGGAGCGTGTGTAGAGGAAGCCTTCCCAGACCTCGTCCGTCGGATTGTCGGCGAAGGCGGGGCGGGCGATATGCGCCTCGCCCATGTTGCGGAACTCCAGTTCCGGGCGATCCTGTTCGCAATAAGGGCAGCGAATGAGCAGCATGACGGTCCTCAGTGCGCGACGGCGGCGGCGGCCGCTTCGTCGATCAGGCGTCCGGTGCGGAAGCGATCGAGAGTGAAGGGAGCGGCGATCGGATGGGGTTCGCCTGTCGCCACCGTATGGGCGAAGACGTGGCCCGAGCCCGGCGTCGCCTTGAAGCCGCCCGTGCCCCAGCCGCAATTGACGAACAGGCCAGGTACCGGGGTCTTCGAGAGGATGGGCGAGCGATCGGGCGTGACGTCGACGATACCGCCCCAGTTGCGCATCATGCGGGTGCGGCGAACCACCGGGAAAAGCTCGCAGATCGCGTCCAGCGTGTGGGCCGCGATGTGCAGGCCGCCCGTCTGCGAATAGGAGACATATTGGTCGGTTCCGGCACCGATGACGAGGTCGCCCTTGTCCGATTGCGACATATAGGCATGCACGGTGTTCGACATCACCACGCAGGGCATGATCGGCTTCAACGGCTCCGACACCAACGCCTGCAGAGGATAGCTTTCCAGCGGCATGCGCACGCCGGCCATGTCCATCACCACCGAGGTGTGGCCAGCGGCGACGACGCCGAGCTTCTTGGTCCGGATCGTGCCCCTGGAGGTCTCCACCCCGGAGACGGCGCCTGAGGCATCGCGCAGGATGCCGGTAACCTCGCAGTTCTGGATGATGTCGACGCCCAGCGCATCGGCGGCGCGGGCATAGCCCCAAGCCACCGCGTCGTGGCGAGCGACGCCGCCGCGCCTTTGCAGGGCGGCGCCCATGATCGGATAGCGGATGTCCTTGGAGATGTTGAGGATCGGACAGAATTCCTTCGCCTCTTCCGGCGTCAGCCATTCATTGTCGATGCCGGCCAGGCGATTGGCATGGATATGGCGCTTGAATACCTGGATGTCGTGCACATTGTGCGCCAGCATCATCACGCCGCGGGCCGAATACATCACGTTGTAGTTCAGCACCTGGGACAGGTTCTGCCACAGCTTCATCGCGTGGTCGTAGAGCTTGCCGCTCTCCTCCCACAGATAGTTGGAGCGGATGATGGTGGTGTTGCGGCCGGTATTGCCGCCGCCCAGCCAGCCCTTTTCGAGCACGGCGATATTGGTCATGCCATGCTCGGCAGCCATGTAATAGGCGGTGGCGAGGCCATGCCCGCCGGCGCCGATGATGATGGCGTCGTAGCTGGCCTTCGGTTCGGGCGAGCGCCATTGCTCGGGCCAGTCCTGATGACCACGCAGCGCATTGCGCGCCAGGGAAAAGACAGAAAACCGCACGTGTTGCCGCCCGTTGGATGGAGTCTTGAATGGGGCGACTATCATCACCCCGGCCGGGGCCAGTCTAGCACGGAAGCGACGCGCCTTTTGTCGCATTGGAAGAAATTGCACAAAAGGCGCTATCTTCCATGCCCCGTAAAGGACGCATTTGGGATAGTATTTGACCATTGGGTCGCATCCGAATATCTCATACTTGTCAATTTACGACATTAAACGCGACATATGGTCGGCCCCACATCAGAATTCTTCAAAAAATGTCGCAATATCGTCTCGGTTCGTCGTTTCGAAGAACGCGGTACAAACCGCCCCGCAACCGACGCTTTTGACCACAATGGGCGCGTAGATGCCCGATGCCATCATGAGGGCGAGCGCTCCGTCTGGTGCGCTTTCCCGCCTCCGTCACGCTTCGTACCGCCGGCCCCCCGGCGGAGGTCCCAGGGAGAATCGCGTATGAATATCCGGCCGGATATCGGCGCCACGCATACCGTCGGCCTTCTGCTCACCCCCAACTTCTCGATGATCGCTTTCGCGGCGGCTGTGGAGGTCCTGCGCCTGACGAATTACGTCACCGGCGCCAAGGCCTTCGCCTGGCGGCTCTATTCGCCTGACGGCCAGCCGATCGAGGCGTCGAACGGGGTGGCATTGGCGGTCGACGGTTCCTATGCCGATGTCGGGCCGATGCCGGAGATCATCGTGTGCTCCGGCATGGACGTGCAGAAATACGATCACGGCTCGCTGATCGCCAAGCTGCGCAAGCTCGCCTTCTACGGCGTCTCGATCGGCGCCGTATGCACGGGCACCTATATCCTTGCCAAGGCCGGTCTGCTCGACGGCCATCGCTGCGCCATCCATTGGGAAAACTACGACAGCTTCCGCGAGGAATTCCCTGAGATCGATGCCACGCAGGAACTGTTCGAGATCGACCGCAATCGCTTCACCTGCGCGGGCGGCACCGCCTCGATCGACATGATGCTGGCGCTGATCACCGCCAAGAAAGGTGCTGTCATCAGCGCCCTCGTTACCGACGAACTCATCCATCATCGCATGCGCGATTCCCACGAGCGCCAGCGCATGGAACTGCGCGCGCGTTTGGGCGTCTCCCATCCCAAGCTCCTCGCCGTGATCGGCGAGATGGACAAGCGCCTGGAACGTCCGGTGTCCTGCGCCCAACTCGCCCGGACCGTGCGCCTGTCGCCACGCCAGCTCGAACGGCTGTTCCAGCGCTATCTCGATACCACGCCGACCCGCTACTATCTCGAAATGCGCCTCAACCGCGCCCGCCAGCTCCTGCGCCAGACCTCGATGCCGATCCTTTCGGTGGGCCTGGCCTGCGGCTTCGTCTCCGCCTCGCACTTCTCCAAATGCTATTCCGAGCATTTCGACCGCACGCCGTCCGAGGAGCGCAAGGGCATGCGGGTGGAACGCAACGTGGCGACCGCCATCGCCTGACCGCGCGCATGCAAAGCCGAATGGTTCTGATCGTCAGGCTCGCTATCGCCACGGCAATGCTGGTGGCGATGCCGGCTGCCGCGATTGCCATGGCTGAGGACTCCGATGGACCGACGGCCATGCTCAAGGTCGGCGGCAAGGCCGGCCCCCTGAGTTGCTGGTCCAGGCCCATCCCCTGCCGGACGGCATCCGGCGAGCCGGATTACTGTTCCAAGCCCGCTCCTTGTCCTGCAGGGACCAGGACCATTCAGCTCGAAGGCGGGGAGGGCAAGCCGGCGATCTACGCCGGCGTCGCGCCGCCCCCCATCGCGGCGGCGGATGGAAACCATGAGGTAATGCGGCACGCGGTCGGCCGGGCCTGGAAGGCCGGACGATGCCTTGTCGTGTTCGGTCGCTTTACGCGCAGTGGTGCCGTTGCCGCACCACTCCTATCGGTCGAACGCGTTGTCGGTCCCTGCAGCAGTCCGCAACGCTAATGGAGGCAGGCTTTTCCTGGAAAGGCTGCGACGCCGCCGTCAGTTCCCACCCAGCAACCCGGCCGCGATGTTGATCGCCAGGGCCAGGATGGTGGCGTTGAAGAAGAACGAGAACACCGCATGGGCGGCGACGATGCGGCGCATCGGCCGCGAACGCAGATTGGTGTCCGACGTCGCCGAGGAAGCCCCGATCGCTACGGAAAAATAGACGAAATCCCAATAATCCGGCGGTTCGGGGTCACCGCCGAAATCCAGGCTCGGTTTACCCGGCCGGCCGCCGTCATTGTAATAGATATGGGCGTAATGGATGGCGAAGATGGTATGGATGAAGAACCAGGAACAGACGATGGTCGCCACCATCAGCGGCAATGACAGGCTATCGCTGTCAGCCTGGTTCTTGGTTGCCTGAAGCTCGAAGATCACCCCGGCAAAGCTGGTGGCGGCGGCCAGCATCGACAGGATCAGAATGGTCACGGCACCTTCGTCAAGGGAATCAGCCCGGTGGCTGAAGCGATCCGGTGGCAGGCGCGACAGCTTGTAGCTGACGATGACGACGAAAATCGCGGTGGCTAGGCACCACCCTGCCAACAGGCGTTCGAGCCAGGGCAGGCCCGGTATGACGAGACCAAGAGCCATGCCAGCGACGAGGCTCCAGAGCAGGACCGGCCTGGCGGTCAGCGGACGTAGGAAATGCCTCACCTCAGTGGTCTCGCTCGCCGTCTCGCGTGGAGCCCCACTTGGAATCTCACTTGCGCCTGTCCGCCGTGAAGCGGGCGGCGGCGCGCAGGATATCCGCCTCGGCACCAAAACCGGCAAGGGCGCCGAGGGCATCGCCGGTAAGACGCTCGAGCTCGGCCCGTGCCTTGTCCACGCCCCACAGGCTGACCAATGTCGCCTTGCCGCGGTCGGCATCCTTGCCGGTGGCCTTGCCAAGCTCCGCGCTCGAGGCTTCGATGTCGAGAATGTCGTCGGCGATCTGGAAGGCGGCGCCCAGAGCGCGTCCATAGGACAGCAGGGTCTGATAAACCGGCGCATCGGCACGCCCGATGACCGCACCCATCTCCACCGCGCACGACAGGATCGCGCCCGTTTTCATCGCCTGGAGCTGGGCGATGGCCTGCGCCGAGAGCTCGGCTGTTCCTTCGAAACGCCCTTCCGCCTCGAGGTCCAGCATCTGGCCACCGGCCATGCCCGCACCGCCGGCGGCCTTGGCCAGCAGGCGCACCAGTTCGGCCCGCATGCCCGCATCGGTGCCGGTCGCGGCATCCGCAAGGGTCTCGAAGGCCAGGGTCTGCAACGCATCCCCGGCCAGGATGGCGGTGGCCTCGTCATAGGCAAGATGCAGCGTCGGCTTGCCACGCCGCAACGCGTCGTCATCCATCGCCGGCAGATCGTCATGAGCGAGGCTATAGACATGCACAAGCTCGATCGCCGCACCCGCACGCAGAGCGGTAGTCTGATCGCCCTTCAGGAGGCGAGCCGTTTCGACCACCAGGAAGGGGCGCAGCCGCTTGCCACCGCCCAGAACCGCATAGCGCATCGCGCCCAGCAGCCGTGCCGGCACCGGCGGCGTGGTGGCGACGTCGAAGATCGCCACCAGCACATCTTCGATCTCACTGGCGACGGAGGCGAGGCGGTGATGGAAATCGATGGTCATGGATTGCTCATAGGAACTTTCCTCTCCTAGAGCAAAGCGCGTTTAGATGGAAACGCTTGTTTGCTCTAACTCCTTGGTTCCAAGCCAATCCAATGGATTGGCTAGAGCGTCTTTGCGATTCTTGGCGATTCCGCCAAATCGCAAAACGCTTTAGCCCGGGAAAGGATGACGCAAGATTATCGGCAAGCAGTTTCTGACGGCTGCGCTGATGGAACGCGAAACGGGTCGCCGCGTTCCATCGATCGTCTCACATCCCACTGGAGAGTTGCGCTGCCCTGCCTCAGGCCAGGTACTGCCCGCCATTGATGCTGAGCGTCGAACCGGTGATATAGCCGGCATCGTCGGAGGCCAGGAACACCACGGCGCGGGCGATTTCGTCAGGCTGACCCAGCCGACCTGTCGGAATCAGCGGCAGAATGCGCGTTTCCAGCACTTTGGGATCGATCGCCTGCACCATCTCGGTGCCGATATAGCCGGGCGCGATCACATTGGCGGTGATGCCCTTGGCCGCGCCTTCCAGGGCCAGTGCCTTGACGAAGCCGATATCGCCGGCCTTGGCCGCGGAATAATTGACCTGCCCCGCCTGCCCCTTCTGGCCGTTGATCGAGGAGATCACGACCACCCGGCCAAAACCGCGATTGCGCATGCCTTCGATGACCGGGCGGGTCATGTTGAACAGGCTGTCGAGATTGGTGCGGATGACGGCGGACCACTGATCCTTGCTCATCTTGTGAAAGAAGCCGTCGCGGGTAATGCCGGCATTGTTGACCAGGATGTCGACCGGACCGAGATCCTTCTCCACCTGTGCCACGCCGGCAGCACAGGCATCGAAATCGCCGACGTCCCACTTGTAGGTTGCAATGCCGGTTTCGGCCTTGAACTTGGCCGCTGCCTCGTCATTGCCGGCATAACTGGCGGCAACCGTGTGGCCGGCTGCCTTGAGCGCCCTGGAGATGGCCGCGCCGATGCCACGCGTTCCGCCGGTGACGATTGCAACTCTGGTCATGGTGCCTCCTTGGTAACGATGGTGTTCTTCATTGGACTAAGGCGTTTTGCGATTTTAGGGAGTCACGAACCGGCCTTCGCCCCTAAGGACCTGCCCGACGCGTACCTCCCCTCCCCTGCACGGGAAGGGGCCGAGGTCGAGGGCATCCCCCGTTCCTCCAACGGAGAAAGCCCTTGTTTCCAGCGTCTCGACGATCCGATGAATTCTCCGGATCGCAAAACGCTTCGGTATCGCCGTGAACCGATCAGCGCTCGACGGTCAGGGCGATGCCCATGCCGCCGCCGATGCACAGCGTGGCGATGCCCTTCTTGCCGCCACGGCGAGCAAGCTCATGCAGCAGCGTGACCAGCACGCGGGCGCCGGAGGCACCGATCGGATGGCCGATGGCGATGGCGCCGCCATTGACGTTCACGATGGCGGGATCCCAGCCCATGTCCTTGTTGACGGCCAGGGCCTGCGCCGCGAAGGCTTCGTTGGCCTCGACCAGGTCGAGATCCTTGACGCTCCAGCCCGCCTTTTCGAGCGCCTTGCGCGAGGCTGGGATCGGCCCGGTGCCCATGATGGCGGGATCGACGCCAGCGGTAGCCCAGGAAGCGATGCGGGCGAGCGGGGTGAGGCCGCGACGCTCGGCATCCTTGGCGCTCATCAGCACCACGGCGGCCGCGCCGTCATTGAGGCCGGAGGCGTTGCCGGCAGTCACCGTGCCGTCCTTGCTGAAGGCCGGGCGCAGCTTGGCCATGCCGTCGAGCGTGGCACCGTGGCGGGGATATTCGTCGGTATCCACGATGACGTCGCCCTTGCGGCCGGGAATCGTGATCGCGACGATCTCATCCTTGAAGCGCCCCGCGTTCTGGGCGGCCTCGGCCTTGTTCTGGGAGGCGACGGCGAAAGCGTCCTGTTCCTCGCGGGTGAGTTGCCAGCGTGCCGCGATATTCTCGGCGGTCGTGCCCATATGATAGCCCTGGAAAGCGTCGAGCAGGCCGTCCTTGAGCATGGAATCCAGGAACTTCACGTCACCCATCTTGGCGCCGGCGCGCAGATGCGCGACATGCGGCGCCAGCGACATCGATTCCTGGCCGCCAGCCACGATGACCGAGGCATCGCCATTGGCGATCTGCTGCAGGCCGAGGCCGACCGCGCGCAGACCCGAGCCGCAGAGTTGGTTGAGGCCGAAAGCGGTCTTCTCCTGGGGCACGCCAGCCGCCATCGCCGCCTGTCGAGCCGGATTCTGGCCGCCACCCGCGCTCAGCACCTGGCCGAGGATGACTTCGTCGACCTCGCCGGCCTCTACCTTGGCACGGGCCAACGCTTCCTTGACGGCCGCCGCACCGAGCGTGTGAGCCGGTGTTGCCGCGAAGGCGCCGTTGAAGGAGCCGACCGGTGTGCGTGCGGCGCTGACGATGACGACATCACTCATGGCAATTTCACTCCTCTAATGTTCCGTTTTGCAGCGGCCCGATGGACCAACTCTTTCCGAAGCAGAATTTACCTGCTTCATCCCCGCTGGGATGAAGCAGGTAAATTCTGCAAATCTCCCAAGTCCTGGAGATTGCGCCTGCAGATTACGGTTGAGCGGATCTGTGATCCGCTCAACCGTAATCTGCCTGGGCATATGGGACGCTTGGCGCGCCGCCGTCAATGCGCCAGGTGAGTTTACCGCGCTTGCACAAAGATGTTTTCGCGACCGCGAAAAGAGCCTAGATTTGTCAGACCGTGGGGGTGATCATCCCTCCAGGAGAGGGGTTCCGGAACGGGATACCGCCCCCGGGCCGGAGGCCGTCACGGGAATACCGGGGTGGTTCGGAATTTCCAGGCTTGCCCAGGCGGGCCGGTTCGGAAATTCTCCGTGATCGATTTCGAGGCAAACTCTCCGGCATCGCCGTCACGGGCCTGCCCGGGGGGATTTGTCCAGGCAGATTGAGTTTGATCTGGTCTCGGAACCGACCAAACTCAATCTGCAGGATCGGAAACGTTTGCAGAGTCCGCACGCTTCCCCCACAGATGGGGCAAGCATGTGAATTGTGCAAGGCAGGGACGAGCGTAAGGGGCAGTAGGATGGCGAAAGCTAAAGAGCCGACCACGATCAAGAAATACGCCAATCGGCGCCTCTACAACACGGGTACCTCGACCTATGTCACGCTCGAAGATCTCGGCACCATGGTCAAGGCCGGCGAGGATTTCGTGGTCCACGACGCCAAGACCAATGAGGACATCACCCGCCAGGTCCTCACCCAGATCATCTTCGAGCAGGAGAACAAGGGCCAGAACCTGCTGCCGATCACCTTCCTGCGCCAGTTGATCCGCTTCTATGGCGACAGCATGCAGGCGCTGGTGCCGAGCTTCCTCGAATTCTCCATCGACAATCTCACGCGCGACCAGCAGAAGCTGCGCGAGCAGATGACGCAGCATCTTACCAGCGGCTGGGGCCAGGCGCCCTGGGTCAATGGCGGTTTCGGCGCGCTCGAGGAACAGGCCCGCAACAATATGGTGGCCTTCCAGCGCGCCTTCCGCCTGTTCTCGCCTTTCACGCAGCAGGCCGGCGGCGAAGACGCGAAGGAGCCGGCCGCGACCGCGACCTCCAAGAGCAGCGACGATCTCGACACGCTGAAGAAGGAACTGGCGGAGATGAAGTCGCGCCTCGACCGCATCAGCGACGAGAAGAAGTAGGGCAATACTTCCCTTCTCTCCTTATGAGAGAAGGAAGGCCGTGCCTCAGGTTCCGGTCAGCGCCATTGGCGCTTGGCGGCCAGCATCGCGCAGGCGCGGCAATTCCAGCCGGAGCGTGCCCGCCACCGTCCCCATCAGGCGGCTACAACCCCAGTTCAGGAGCTGGCGTGCGATGACCTCGTCATCCACCCATTCGGCCGCCATGTCGAAGCCATGCCGCGCGCCGGCCTCGATCAGGCTGCGCAGTGCGAAACGGCCCTGCGCGACCTGATCGGCCATTTCGACCAGCACGCCGTTGAGCGTCACCTGGCCGACTTCGAGAGCCTGGAGTTCGGCGAAATCGAGATGGCCGCCGCCGAAGCCGCCAATGCCGAGTCGCGCGCCGGAGGCGCGGATCGCCCGGCAATAGCGACCATTATTGTCGAGGTCGGCCTTGGCCAGCGCCTCGTCGAGTTCGATGGTCAAACGCTGGAAGCTGTCGCCCGGTCCCCGGCGCGGATCGACGACGACCGGCAGGGGCAGGATCAATTCGACGCCGGGATGGCGGTCGAGCACCACGCCGGCAAGGTCCACCAGCCGCAAGGCGAGCCGGCGAGCGAGCGCACGGTCGCAGGCCGGGGTCAGCCAAGCCGGTTGCAAAGACGCCGGTTGCAATGTGGTGGACGCCGCCGCCTCGGCATTGCCAGGCAGCCGGATGAAGGCGCGGGCCCGGAATAACTGCCGTCCTGCCGGCTGGGCCGCCAGCACCGGCTCGAAACCGAGGAAGATGCGGTCTTCGTTGAGTGCCAGCGCCAAGCGTTGCGCCGCATTCGCCGAAGCGACCTGATGGTCGCCTTCCGCGAAGATCGCGATACCGCCCGGTGTCTCGCGCTCGCAGCGGTCGAGGGCCTGCTGGGCCGCGTGCAAGGCCGTGCCGGCGGTCTCCGTCGCGGGCGCGATATGGACGGCCCCGATCGACACCGTCGGCTGGATCGCGCCCTCTTCCGCCTCGACGGTCACGCGCTCGACCACCTGCTGGAAGCGTTCGGCCGCCGCCCGCACGTCCCCGGCCTGGCAACCGGGCAACATCAAAGCGAATTTGCCGTCCGCAATGCTGGTAAGGCTGTCGCCGATGCGCAGCACGCTGCGCAAGCCGCGCATCACCTGGGCGCAGACGCGATCCGCCACCACGGCGCCGAAGGCACCGTGAATGGCACCGAGCCGGTCGACGGTCGCCAGGAACAACCCGGCCTGCCGGCCCTCGGCACAGGCGGTGGCCAGGGCGGTGGCGAAAAAGCGGTCGTGAATGCCGATCACCGCCTGGGCTGATGCCGCCGCCTCGTCTTCCGGGCATTCAGCCACGACACGCACCAGGCCGCGCGCGACCACCGGGCGCCCATCCGGCCCGGCGAACCAGCGCCCACGATCCTCGATCCAGCGTTTCCGGCCGGCCGCATGCGGACGATAGCTGTAGCGCAGGCAGTAGGGCGCGCCCTCTCCCGTTCCCCCATGCGGGCTCTGGAGGATGGCTTCATGCCGGCCGCCGGGCCGGTCGAGATCGATCAGGAGGGCAAAAGCCTTGCCGTCGGCAATGTCGGCGGCGGCACGCACGCCCAGCACGGCGGACGCTCCGGCTCCCCACGCGAGGCGGTCGGTCTCCAGGCACCATTCGTAACTGGCCTGGCCAAGAGCGCCGAGAAGGGTCTGGGGCGCGAGAAGAACCTGGGGATCGAGGGTCGGCTGATCGACACAAGTGCCGGAAACCGGCACGGCACTATCATACATGCTTCGCGTCCTGCGCCCACTGCATCGGGCGTGAAAGGGGAAGCAAGATCAATGCCATTGAATGATTAATAGGTCGGAAAGAGGGAGCTGGGGAGGGCAGACTTCTAGCCTATAGGTGCCTAGGTCGAGCAAACAGGCGCGATTACGGAGGGTCGATCCCCCGAGCTCCATCAAGGGAGGAAGCGAGATCGACATCTGGGAAACGTCATGTGCAATGGCAGGCGAAAATGGTCGATCTGGAAATCGCCCCTCCATGCTGCCTGCGTTTCGACTCGCAAAGCTAGCGCCTGTGGGCCTCCAGGACCCTATACACTGCCGGCCACCATGGCGCGGATCACCACGCGCAGCAACCGGGCAAGACGCTGGTCGAGCTCGAGCCGATTGGCGTCGCGATCAGCAGCGATCGCCGCCGGATCGATGAAGCGGTGCAGGGCGTCACCAAGAAAGGCGATCAACCTCTCGTTCGAGCGGGCGCGAAAGAGTTCGATGGAACGCCCTTCGTCGACGACACGCTCGATCAGGCTGCGGATGCGGCGGCGATGCTTGCGCACCACCGCGCGGTTCTCGCCGATCGCCGACAGCCAGGCTGCATAGAGATTGGGCTCCTGGTCGAGGCGCTCGCGATAAAGCCGCGCCAGCAACAGCATCATGCGCTCCAACTTGTCGTCGGCCGGGTCGGGGGCGTCGGCGACCACGGCGAGCTGGGTCTCCACCGCCTTGTGCCAATCGGCGGTAACGGCATCGATCAGCGCGTCCTTGGAGGCGAAATAGCGATAGACAGCGGCATGGCTGACCTGAGCCTCGCGCGCGACCGACACCACCGAGGTCCGCTCAAGCCCGTGCTTGCGGACATGATCGGTGGCGATGTCCAAAAGGCGCGCGCCGGTCGGTTCGCTCTTGCCGCCCATGCCCTACCTCCGATGCAGCTTCCTCTTGATCGCGCCCATGGCACGAACAAGAGGAAGCTGCAAGATATCAAACATTTGCAGAGTTTCCCGGCAAAGCTCCCGGCGGGGCCTCGCCGGGAAACTCTGCTTGCCGGCTCAGCCGTCCACCAGTGAGGTCTTGGGCGGCGCCCGATGCGGCTGGGCAAGATAGACCTCCGAACGCATCTCGATCAGGCGCGAGATGGTGCGTTGGAATTCGAAGGCCTCGCGCCCCTCCTGATAGGGATAGAGCCCGGTCGGCTCCGCCGCCGCGGAAGCCACGAGCTTGGCACCGCGATCATAGAGGCAGTCGATCAACAAAATGAAGCGCTTGGCCTCGTTGCGCTGCTCCTGCCTGAGCACCGGGATGTCGTCGACCAGCAGCGTGTGGAAATGTTCGGCAAGGGCCAGATAGTCGGCCGAGCCCAAAGGCTGGCCGCAGAGTTCGGCAAAGGAAAAACGGGCGACGCCCATGGCGGCCTGCGGCACTTTCAAGGCCCGGCCCTTGACCGTCAACACCAGCGGCAGGCCCTCTTTCCGCCCGGTGAGGCGCTCGAAGGCTGCATCCATCCCGGCGCGAACGTCCGGCCCGCCACCGACGAGATAGGTCTCCCCGCCGGAGAGCTTCTCGAGACGATAATCCGTACGCGCCTCCAGCTTCACCACCTCCATATGCTGCTGGAGCAGCGCGATGAAGGGCAGGAACAGGGCGCGGTTCAGACCATCCTCATAGAGCCGGTCGGGCACCACGTTGGAGGTGGCAACCACCACCACCCCATGCGCGAACAACTGGGTAAAGAGGCGCCCGAGGATCATGGCGTCGGCGATGTCGGTGACGGAGAATTCGTCGAAGCACAGGAGCCTGGCTTCCCTGGCCAGCACCTCGGCAACCGGGCCGATCGGATCATCGCCCTTGACCCGCCCGGCCCGGATCTCGCTGCGATAGTGGAAGATGCGCTCATGCACATCGTTCATGAAGGCATTGAAATGCACGCGGCGATGGCTGACGCCAGCTGGTACGGCTTCGTGGAACAGGTCCATCAGCATGGTCTTGCCGCGCCCGACCTCGCCCCAGATATAGAGGCCCTTCGGCCCCGGCCTGGGCTTGGCCCGCCCGAACAGCCAGCCGAGGGCACCAGGCTTGCGCGCCACCGACATCTCGCCCAGCTCGTCCAGAACGATCTGCAGGCGGGCGAGGACGGCCTCCTGGGCCGCGTCGCGTTCGAGCCCGCCGGCGGCGACGAGGGCACGGTAGCGATCGAGCAGGGAAATCGGGGCGGGTGCGTGCAAGGAAATGTCCCGTATCGTCAGTTTCGATCAGGCGCGCGCCGGCGGGGCGTGTGGCACCATCTCATAAGGCAGCTTCCATCCCGGCATGGCCGCGATGCGGGCCCGCCAGGCCAAGATGTTGGAATAAGCCTGGAATGGCAGGCCCGTCTCCTCTTCGAAGAAGACATAGCCGGCCAGGGACAGGTCGGCGATGGTCAGACGATCTGCAACCAGGAAATCCCGGCCGGCCAGATGCTTGTCGACGATGGCAAAGGCACTCTTGGCCCGCCCGCGCAGAAATTCGGTGACCGGGCTCTCGCCGCTCTTCTGCAGGCCTACGATGAAGCGAAGGGTGGCGTAATAGCTGGTGAATTTATGATTGTCGAACAGGATCCAGCGCAGGATCTCGCGCCGTTCATCGGCAGTGTCGGCTCCGAACCGGCCGGTCTGCTCGGCGAGATAATCGAGAATCACGCCGGACTGGCTCAGCACCTTGCCGTCATGCAGCAGCACCGGCGCTTCGCCCATCTCGTTGACCGTGCGAAAATTGTCGGTCCGCGTCTCGCCATTGAAGAAATCGACCGGGAGGCGCTCCCACGGCGTGCCGGTCAGGGCCAGCATCAGCGCCACCTTGTAGCAATTGCCTGATTCACCGAAGGCGTAAAGCTTGTAGTCGGCCATGCGGATCTCCTCATTGCGGCCAAGTCATAGACAATAGAGCCGCAATGGCATAGGCCTGCCGGCGCAGTTCTGGTGCGACGAAGCGGCAACATGGCTCGCAACCATGTTGACATCCCCGCCCCTCGTCGCTAGAACCCCGCATCTTTCGAATTTGGGAGCTCCTGCGTCTTCTCGCGTGCTCCAATAGAGGCACGAGTACCATGAAGATCCGCAATTCGCTCAAGTCGCTGCGTACGCGCCATCGCGACAATCAGCTGGTCCGCCGCAAGGGCCGCGTCTACATCATCAACAAGACCCAGAAGCGCTACAAGGCCCGCCAGGGCTGATTTGGCGCCGAATTATCGGGTCTGCCGCGTTTGAACCCGGCCGCAGCGATGCGGTCGGGTTTTTGTCTTTGAATCCGCCACAATCTCGCGCCACTATCCAAGCATGAGGATCGCGATTCTGGCCCTGATCGGCATGCTTGCCGTACCCGTCGCCGCCCTGGCCGAGACCCGGCCGGCCGGCGATCCCGAACTCGACCGCCTGTATGAGCGCCTTGCCAAGGCCGAGTCGGAGAAGGAAGCCGACAATATCGCGGTCGCCATCGAACGTGTGGAGCTACGCTCGGGCAGCGACACCACCGACCTCTTGATGGACCGGGCGCTGACGGCGATCAAAGCTTCGAATACCGACAAGGCCATCAAGATCCTGAATGCCGTCATCCATCTCAGGCCCGGTTACGCCGAGGCATGGAACCGGCGCGCCACCGCCTATTACCTGAAAAAGGACTATGTGCGCTCGATCGCCGACGTCGCCGAGACGCTGCGGCGTAATCCGCGCGAATATGGCGCCTGGAACGGCCTGGCCATGATGCTGGTCGACATGGGCGACAAGAAGAACGCCTATGAGGCGCTCAAACACGCTCTGGCGATCAATCCTCATATGGCCGGCGCCCGCAAGATGATGGACGAGCTCAAGCCCGAGGTCGAAGGGCGCGATATCTAAGATTCGGGAATCGCAGGTGGGAGGGTCGATCTCCTCAGCTCCATCATTTGATGGAGCGGGATCGACCACCTTGGAAATGCCGAGCGGGATAGAGGACTAAGACGGTCGATCGGGAGATCGACCCTCCCACCCGCTCCTGCCTGCGGCCCCAGGAAAGGCCGCAGCGCGCGGGGACTTTCGAGCCGGTTGCAAAACGGCTAGAAGCATATTTTTCCACCGGCTCCAGCACGCCAAAGGCCGCGATTGACCCTCTTTCTGCTCTTCATCGGCATTCTCCTTCTTGCGCATGGGCTCGGAGCCATCCAGGCCACCAATGTCATCGCCGCCCGCATCGCCGAAGAAAATCCGCCCGAAGGCATCTTCGTGCCCGTACCTGGCGGACGGCTGCATCTGATCGATCTCGGTGCCGGTCACGGCGGCGAAAAGCTGCCTGTGCTGCTGTTGCATGGCGCCACCTCCAATGCCCGCGACATCGTCTATGGCATCGGCGAGGATCTGGCGCGCCAGCGCCGCGTGATCGCCGTGGACCGGCCGGGGCATGGCTGGAGCGGCCGGCCGAACGGGCGCGGCGACGCTACCACCGCGGCGCAAGCCAAGCTGGTCATGGCAGCCCTGGATGGCCACGGCATCGACCGTTTCATCGTCGTCGGCCATTCCCTGGCCGGGTCGCTCGCCACGCTGCTGGCCGTCGAACACAGGGATCGGGTCGCCGGTCTGGTGGTGCTGGCCGGGGCCACCCATCCCTGGCCGGGCGGCATCGCCTGGTACTACCGCCTCGCCGCCCTGCCCGTGCTGGGGCGGCTCTTCGTGCACACCGTGATGACCCCGGTCGGAAGCTGGAGCCTAAGGAAGTCGGTCGAGGACTCCTTCCGGCCGGGCGAGGCGCCGGCCGACTATGTGCGCAAGGCCAGCGCGGCCCTGGTGCTGCGGCCAGACGAGTTCCGCTGGAACGGGCAGGACGTCGCCGCTCTCAAAGCCTGTCTGACGAGCCAGTCTCCTCGCTATCACGAGATCACTGCCGCCACCGCCATCGTCGCCGATCCCGCTGATCACGTGGTGTCGACAAGCATCCATGCCGAGACGCTGCACCGGCAGGTGCAGGGGTCTCGGCTGGTCCTGGTGCCCGGCGCCGGCCATCAGATCCACTACACAGCCAGGCAGGTGGTGCTGGAGGAGATCAACCGCCTCGCCCAGGTTGCCGACGACCGTGGCTCGGCGCGGCAGGCCGCACAGTAATTAGCCAACTATTTGAAATGGGTTCGGTGTGGCGTTTTTGCGGAAGTATGGGCGCCCGCAAATTGGACCCGCCCGGTGTCCGCCCTCTTTTGCGAGCTTTCATCCCGAATTCCAGGGTTCACGCCATAAACGCAAAATATTAGCCGGCAACCATATTGCCGGCTAATATGTCTACGGCATTGTCGTAACAGGAACCGTCAGACCGCCTCGCCACCGTCGGCGCCGATCACGGCGATGCGCACCATGTTGGTCGCGCCCGGCGTGCCGAAGGGAATGCCGGCCATGATCAGCACACGCTGGCCGGTCTGCGCGAAGCCGTCTTGCGAGGCATGGCGGCAAGCACGATCGACCATGTCGCTGATGTCGCGGGCGTCGTCGGTGAGCACGGCGTGCACGCCCCAGACCAAGGCGAGCCGGCGCGCCGTGCCGACATTGGGCGTGAGCGCCAGCAAGGGCTTCTCCGCGCGTTCGCGGGCGATACGGATGCCGGTCGAGCCCGAGGCCGTCCAGGCGATCAGGGCGGCGAGATCGAGCGTTTCGGAGATGGTGCGCGCGGCCGCCGCTATGGCGTCGGCACCGGTCTGCTCGGGCTCGCTGCGCTGGGCGTTGATGATGGTGCGGTGCAGGGCGTCGCGCTCCACTTCCTCGGCGATGCGGTTCATCGTCGCCACCGCCTCGCGCGGGAATTCGCCGGCGGCACTCTCGGCCGAGAGCATGACCGCATCCGCCCCTTCATAGACCGCCGTGGCGACGTCCGAGACTTCGGCGCGCGTCGGCACCGGAGAGGTGATCATCGATTCCAGCATCTGGGTCGCCACCACGACCGGCTTGCCAAGCTTGCGCGCGCCGCGCACGATCCGCTTTTGCAGGCCGGGCACCCTTTCGAGCGGCAGTTCGACGCCAAGGTCGCCGCGTGCCACCATCAGGGAGTCGGAAGCAGCGAAAATTTCGTCGAGACGCAGGATCGCCTGCGGCTTTTCGATCTTCGACATCACCAGCGCACGACCCTGGATGATCTCGCGCGCTTCCAGAACATCCTCGGGACGCTGCACGAAGGAGAGAGCGACGATGTCGACGCCCGCACCGAGTCCGGCCTCCAGGTCGGCATGATCCTTTGGCGTCATCGCCGAGACGGCGATCTCGGTATCGGGCAGCGAAACGCCCTTGCGGTTCGACATCTTGCCGCCGACGATGACCTCGGTGACAGCGCGATCGCCGGTCGCCTCAGTGGTCTTCAGCCGCACCTTGCCATCATCGAGCAGTAGCGTATGGCCGGGCCGCAGGGCCGACAGGATTTCCGGATGAGGCAAATAGACCCGGCTGGCATCGCCCGGCGTCGGATCGGAATCGAGGGTAAAGCTGGCCCCATTGGCCAGTTTCACCGCACCGCCGACAAACTCGCCGATCCGCAGCTTGGGGCCCTGGAGATCGAGCAGGATGCCGATCGGCCGGCCGCATTCCTTCTCGACATCGCGGATCAGGCCGACCATTTCGCGCATGCGGTCATGCGAGGTGTGGCTCATATTGATGCGGAACAAATCCGCACCGGCGCGGAACAAATGGGCGATCATCTCCCGCGACGAAGAGGCAGGTCCCAAGGTGGCGAGAATTTTTACTTTTCGCTGGCGTCGCATACGACCGTTTCTTTCTTATCTTGGTATTTTGCGCGGATCTTGGCGCGCTGGCACAGCGCATCCGCAAGGATGAGATGGCACTCTAGTCCGATTTTCGCGCCAGTTAAGTGACATATATGCCACGCTGGCCCGCTAATTCGCGGAGGGTGCCGAGGCCGGTCGTTCAGGGGGCAAAGGCGGAGCGGGCGTGGTTGGCGTGCCTTCCGCAGGGGGAGGTGCCTCCGTCCCGGACTGCGGGGCGACCGTATCCTGCGGCGGCTTATCCAGCTCGGGTTTGTCCGGAGCGGGCGGGCTTGGGGCGGGCTGGTTCGGCGGCTGCGTGCCTTCGCCGGAGGGCTGGGCCGGCGCAGCGGGCGCCGGTGCTGCGGGAACGGGTGCATCTTGCGGCGTCAATGGCGACGGCGTCGCAGGCGAGACCACCGGCGGCGTGGTCACGACCGGCGGATTGGCTGGCGTGGGCGCCGCGCCGGAGGCTGGCGGAACCGCGGGTGCTGGCGCATTGGGCGCCGAAGGCCCCTGGGCTGGGGGCGTGTCGGACGGGGCGTTCGACTTGGGCTTTGCCCCATTCTGGGCCTGCTCGGAAAGCTGGACCGTCCAGGCTTTCTGCTCGCTGGTGTCGATCTCGAAATAGCCGGTGCGGTTATAGCCGCGCGCCAGGCAGTTCTCGAAACCGCGAATGGTGAATTCCTTGTCGCGCGAGCACATGAAGGCGTTGCCGCTCCATTCCCCGCCCTGGTCGTAGTCGACCGCATAGACATAGTAGAATCGTGCCGCCAGCGGGCCCTTCAGGATGGACTCGCAGCTGCGCGCCGCGACGTTCCACCAGCCCTCGGTGAGCCAGCCCTGCTTGTCGCGATAGCCGACGGCGACGCCCACCCGGCTCGAGGTGTTGTTGCACAGGCGAAAATCGGCCTTGGCCGGGCTGGCGGCGAGCAGCGGCGCCACGCAGATCACGGTCGCGGCGAGCGGGAGGCGAAGAGAGGAAGAGATCATCCGGAACGATTCGACCTTGAGGGCCTTCTTGATACCGTTTCGTTCGGGCGCAAGGAAGGCAGCAAAGCGTTTTGCGATTTAACAAAATCGCCAGGAATCACAAAGGCGCGTCGAAACAAGGCACCAGAGCAAAGCGCGTTCAGGTCCGAACGCGCTTTGCTCTGGAGGGTGTAAACCCCGATTGTCTTTGCCGATATCCTCAACCTTTCACCCTTGTCTCAGGCCGGCCGCGGACGCGAGACCCAGATGCCGGTGATGATGACCAGGCCGCCGAGCCCCTGCAGAAGCGAGACCGGTTCGTCCAGGATCACCCAGCCAAGCGCTGCGGCAGCCACCGCCTCCAGGAAGATCACCAGCGAGGAGAACACCACCGGCAGCGAGCCGAGCGCGACCGACAGCAGGCCCTGTCCGCCGGCATGGCTGACCCAGGCCAGGGCGATCAGCACGAGCCAGCCCGTCGCTCCGGCCGGCAGGAAGCGCTGGCCCAGACTCTGGGTCGCCCATAGCGCTGCCACGGCCAGGATCGCCACCGTCACCACCGACATGTAGAAGGTGAGCCGCGCGGCGCGGTGGCGCAGCCTTGCTTTCTCCACCGCCAGGAAATAGGCGCCGAAGAAGATTCCCGTCACCCCGGCAAAGCCGTCGCCGACGAGATGGCCCGGGGCGAAGCCGAGAGACTGGGCGACCAGCGCCAGCCCGCCCAGCAGGCACAGGCCGAGGCCGATCAGGGCGGCGCGGCTTGCCTTGCGCCGGTAGACCAGCCATCCCAGGATCACCACCCACAGGGGCGCCATGGTGGCGAAGAAAGTGGCATTGGCTACCGTGGTATTGGTAATGGCGAGGTGCCAGAAGAAGAGGTCGCCGGCAAAAAACACGCCGGTGGCGATCACCGGCAAGGAGAAGGCCGGGCCGGTGTCAGGCGTATCAGCCTTGCTTTCTTCCAGGCGCATCCAGGCATAGAGCACCGGCAGCGCCAGCAGCACCCGGTAGAAGGCGCTGGCGAAGGGTCCGACATCCGTCAGCCGCACCAGGATCGGCGAGATGCCCATCGCCATGGCACCGGCGATCAGCGCGGCGAAAGCAGGCCAGAAGGCGCTTGGCGCCGGTGCCGCGGATGGGGCTGCAGAGCTCATCGGAAATGGTTCCTGGCAGGTCATTCGAACAAAGCGCAGTTTCTTCGAATGGTGGTTTTTCTAACTCTTTGTTTTGACGCTATTTTTAATAGAAAAGTCCATCGACTTTTCTGTAAAACGCTTTCGTGCGCCTGCATTGCGAAAGTCCGAAGCGGGACGTCGCATTGGCTGTGGCGCCGGCCTCCGCTCGTCTTTATGCTGCCCGCTTCGATACCACAATGTCAGTATCCCCCTTGCAGTCTGATTTCTCACCTATCGAAAGGCTGGATGGCCAGCCCGACTCCGGTCTCATCCTGCTGTGCGACCACGCCTCCAACGCCCTGCCCGCCGAATATGGCACGTTGGGGCTGCCGCCGGCCCAGCTCGAGCGCCATATCGGCTACGACATCGGGGCGCGGGCTGTTACGCTCGCCTTGTCAGCGCGACTTCGGGCTCCTGCCTTGCTCACACGCTTCTCGCGCCTGCTGATCGACCCCAATCGCGGCGCGGATGATCCCACTTTGGTGATGCGCCTGTCCGATGGCGCGCTGATACCTGGCAATGCCCGTGCCGACCACGCCGACATCGCCCAGCGGATCGAACGCTTCCACCGCCCCTATCATCGGGCGATCGGCGAACTCGTGAACGAGAAGCTCGCCAGCGGCATCGTACCGGTGCTGTTTTCGGTGCATTCCTTCACGCCGGTCTGGCGCGGCGTGCCGCGTCCCTGGCACGTCACCCTGCTCTGGGACAAGGATCCGCGCATCATCCGGCCGATGATCGAGGCCTTCAAGCGCGACACGGCCCTGGTCGTGGGCGACAACGAGCCCTATGATGGCGCCCTGGAAGGCGATACGCTTTATCAGCACGCCACGCTGCGCGGCCTGCCCCATGCCTTGATCGAATTGCGCCAGGACCTGATCGGCACCCAGGAAGGAGCACAGGATTGGGCCGACCGTATCGCCCGCGCCCTGTCGCCCCTGATCATCGATCCCGCCGTCCGGCGCATCGAACATTGGGGATCGCGCACCGGGACCCAGGCCCAGTCCTCGCATCGATGAAGGCGAATGCCGAAACAGATACGCCTTCCGCAAGACAGGTGAGCAAATCCCTAACCTTTATCGGAAACCCTAGAGGCTGTTTTCGAAGCGCCTTTGCGATTCCCGGCAGTTCCGCCAAATCGCAAGACGCTCTGGGACTTGACCCGACTCGGCTTTATCAGCCACATCCGCCCCCAAATTTGTCTCAGGAGTAAGCAATGACGGACGCAACCTCGGTCGCCGCCGACCAGCTCAAGTCGATCATCGAGCGCATCGAGCGCCTCGAAGAGGACAAGAAGGCGATCGCCGACGACATCAAGGAAGTCTATGGCGAGGCCAAGGCCAACGGCTTCGACGCCGCCATCCTGCGCAAGATCGTGTCGCTGCGCAAAAAGCCAGCGGCCGAGCGCGCCGAGGAAGACGCCATCCTGGAGCTCTACCTCCAGGCCCTCGGCATGGAGTAAGGATTCGTCCGTCAACAAACGGATCGATTTGGCTCGACTTTTGTCATTGCCGGACTTGACTCGGCAATCCAGCTCGCTTCCTGGCCTCGAAGACGGGGCCGCTGGATGCCCGGGTCGAGCCCTGGCATGACAAAGGCAGCGCATCCGTCATTTCCGGACAATGGCTAAAGCCAAGCTGCTTGGTGATCAGGCGGGTATCGGCGGGATGTACCCTGGCGATGCCCGCTGATCGGCGACCTCAATTGTTGCGCGTCGTCACCCAATATCGAGGCCCGGGGCCAAGGCGGCCGGCGCGGTCGTCCGGATTGGCGAGCTGGCAGAATTCCAGCGACAGGCAGCCGCAGCTGATGCAGCGCGTAAGACCGCTCTTCAGCCGCTGCAATTCGGCAATCCTGGCATCGATCCGCTCGGTCCAGGGCTGGGATAATTGTGCCCAATCCTCTCCCCCCGGCACGTGATCGGTGGGCAGCCGGGCGAGCTCCTCCCCGATCTCCTCCAATGACATGCCCAGACGCTGGGCGAAGACGATGAAAGCGATGCGCCGCAGCGTCGAACGCGCAAAGCGCCGATGCCCGGAACCGGCGCGTTCGGACCGGATCAGGCCGCGCTCTTCGTAATAGCGCAGAGCCGACGCCGCGACGCCCGATCGGCGTGAAATCTGATTGATGGTGAGGGTCGGATCCATGCCCGCCATCAAAGCATATTTGCCGCTTGATCTCAAGTTCACTTGAACTTGTATAAGGACTCATCCTTTGCATGGAGGCTGAGTTCGATGACAAACCGAGCGACCGACCGACGTACCGAACCATCAAAAATCCCAAAGTGTTCCGGCTTTCTGCGCATTGAGTTGGCAGACTGTGGGAGCCCAACATGAGCCGGGCTCCGTTCCGCCTCGGCCTGATCTATGGCAGCAGCCGTCGCGGCCGCTTCTGCGATATCATGGGCCATTGGGTGCAACTGCGGCTCGCCCAATCAGGGATGTTCGACATCGACCTCGTCGATCCCCAGCAGATCGACCTTGCGGCACTGCTGCATCAGGAGGATTGCCCAACGAGACAGGCGTTGCGCCGCCGGCTGGCCGACGCCGATTGCTTCATCCTGGTAACGCCGGAATACAATCATGGCTATACGGCAGCCACCAAGCTGATCATCGATGCGGCCAGTCGCGAATGGGCGGAAAAGCCGATCGCCTTCGTCTCCTATGGCGGCATTTCCGGGGGGCTACGGGCGGTCGAGCAATTGAGGCTGGTCTTCGCCGAGCTGCATGCGATCGCCCTACGCGATAGCGTGAGCCTGGCCAATGCCTGGCGGGCGACCGATGCCGATGGCCGCCTTGTGCCCGGCTCCGAGACCAGTCAGGCCATGGATGTCCTGATCGGCCAATTGCACCGCTGGGCGCGCACGCTCAGGCAAGTCCGGCAGGTGGATACCGCCATGGCCTCGACGCAAACCCAGTGAACTTCAGCCGTGCCGGAACGACCCGGTGCCGGCCTGCCGCAATTGCAGCCCGTTCAGGGCGAGCCAGCGCTCGACCTCGAGGGCCGTGACCTGCCCGATGCCGCGTTCGGCAAGCAATTCGTCCCAGGAATAGGCCGTTGCGATCGTGGTCAGGTTGCGAGCGCGCTGCGCCAGCGTGCGCCCTCCCTTGTGAGCATGGCGCCCTTGCAAGAGCTGATCCAGAGCCCGCCGCCTCAAGCGCATGGCCATGTCCTCCTTTCCAAGAGTCTCATTGCTTCGACGCGCCGTTGCGATTTGAAGCGGTCTATTCAAACCACACGGCGCTTTGGCGCCCGGCCGCCGTCAGCCATGCAGGCGCGGAAAGCCGTGACGCTCGGCCAGCAGTTCGAGAATGCGCTGGGTCGGCTTGACGAAGGCAGCGTCGCCGAAGTGCTCCGCATCGTCGGGAACCGGTCCCTCCCGCAGGACCAGCGCTGGCAGGGACTGGTTGACCTCGCCCAGTTCGGCGATCACCGCCCGGCGCGGCCGGGCGAAGGGCACGCGTTCGATGTCGAGATGCCCGGCCAGTTCGGGAAAGCTCGCCAGCACACCTTCGATCTGGTTGCTGTGCGGGCAGACAAAGCGCTGCCCTGGATAGTTGGGATCCTCGAATCCGGGTTCAAGCAGAAACAACTTGTCGCGGCTGCGGCTCATGCCTGGTCTCCTGTCAGTTCGTGTCGGCGCGCACGGGCGCCGGGCGCTTCTCGACGCGATCGTAGAACACGTCGCCATAGGGGCTCTGGAAATAGCCGGTGACGCCCTTGGCGAGCACGATCTGGTCGCTGTCCTGCAGGATCACGACATAGGGTGAGCTTTTCTGGATCTTGCGCTGCAACTCCTCATAGAGGGCGATGCGCCTGGCCGGATCCTGCTCCTTGACGGCCGCGGCCGTCTCGTCGCTGAGCTCGGGGATGACCCAGCCGGCCTGCTTGGCGACGGTGTTGCGCTTGTTGTCGCGATTGACGGCGAAGGCGCCGGCATTGGAATGCGGGTCGAAATAATCCGGGCCCCAATAGCGCAGGGTCACCTCATATTGCCCGGAGCGTGCCTTGGCGAAGATCTCGCTGCTCACACCCGGCTGGATGTCGAGCGTGAGGCCGGCCTGGCCGAAGCTCTGCTGCAGGGATTGGGCGATGGTGAGAAAGAGCGGCTCGTTGAAGACCGGGAAACTGATTCTCGTCGGGCCGATGCCGGCATCGGCCAGGATCTTCTTGGCCTTCTCGACATCAAGCTTGTAGGGGGTATCGCCCAAGGCGCCCGGGAATCCGGCGGGCAGGAAAGCCTGGTGCACGCGATACTGGCCGCGCAGCAGGTTCTTGGCGATGCCCTCATAGTCGACGAGATAGCGCGCTGCCTTCCAGAAGGCCGGATTGCCGAGGGTCGGATTGGCCTTGGTGTTGATCAGGAGATATTCGAGCCGCGCCGAAGGCGTTGCATAAATGCTGACCTGGCTCTTGTCCCTGAGCGTCTCGACCTGGTCGATGCCGAGGCCACGGGCGATGTCGACGTCACCCTGCTCCACCAGCAGGCGGCGGGCCGCCGGATCCGGGACATTGCGGAAGATGAGCCCCTGCAGTTTGGGTGCGCCGCCAGGCGAAGCTGGGTTGGCGTCCAGCACCAGCGCCTCATGCGCGGTATAGGAGTTGATCTTGAAGGCGCCGCTGCCGGCCGAATGTGATTTGAGCCAGCCATTGCCGAAGTCGCCATTGCTGGCTTGCGGCGCGAGCACCGCTTCGTCGAGAACCGAGGCGACGTTGGCGGTGAGGATGGCAAGCACGAAGGACGGAGCGACATCAGCTTGCCAGGTCAGCTTGACTTTGCCGTCATCGACCTTGCTGATGGCAGCTTCGACATTGTCGGCAGTCCAGCCGAGTTCGTTCAGGATAAAGGCGGGTGCCTTGTTGAGCTTCACGGCGCGGCTGAGGGAGAAGATCACGTCTTCCGGCCGGACGGGATTGCCGGAGGCGAATTTGGCGTCCCTGGCCAAGGTAAAGGTCAGGCTCTTGCCATCGCTGCCCGCTTCCCAGCTCGACGCCAACGCCGGCTTGATGCTGGCGCTGGCATCGCGATCGGCTTGTACCAGGCGCTGATAGAGGGCGTTGGCCACCTGCCCCGTCGTCGACTCGAAGGCCTCGGCCGGGTCGAAGCTGGTGACGTCGTCGATGGATTGCGCCACCACGGCGATTCCCGGCGGCGTTTCCGCCCATGCCGCAGGCGCCTGCAGGGCGAGAGCGAGGGCCGTAAAGCCGAAAAGTCCGATCTTGCTTCGCATGCCACTTGCTCCGAATTCAAAGGAAAGGATGCGTCTTTCGAGCGATATGGCTGAATAATGACAGGGAACAGAGCTTGGTCAAGATTATTATATAAAAATTATGGACTAAGTGTATTTATGAATTAAGCTCGCCTTCCGGACACTCCTGCAACGAGGCAAGCGATGACGACACCAGCTTCCACATCCCTGGTTACGGCGGACTGGCTTCTCGAAAATCTGGACAATCCCAAGGTGCGGATCTTCGAGGTCAGCGTCGATCCGACCGTCTATGAGCGCGGCCATATCCCCGGAGCAGTCAATCTCGACTGGCATCGGGACCTGGTCGACACCGTCAACCGCGATATCGCCTCGCGCGAGAAGCTGCAGGACACCCTGCGCAAGGCCGGTGTGGGGGACGACACCACCGTGATCGTCTATGGCGACAACAACAATTGGTTCGCCGCCTGGGGCGTATGGGTGCTTGACGTCTATGGCTTCGGCGAGCGCGCCAAGCTGGTGGACGGCGGGCGCAAGCTCTGGGAAGCCCGCGGCCTCGCCCTCACCGCCGACGTGCCTGATCTTTCAGCCTCCGCGCTCACTTTGCCGGACCGCAACGAAGCCCTGCGCGCCCGGCTTCCCGACGTGCTCGGCTTTGCCCAGGGCAAGGTCGACGGACAGCTGGTCGACATCCGCTCGCCCGACGAATATGCCGGCAAGATCTTCGCCCCCGAAGGCGTGAAGGAACTCGCGATCCGGGCCGGCCACGTACCGGGCGCCGAGAACGTGCCCTGGGCCACCATCGTCAACGAGGACGGCACCTACAAGCCCGTCGAGGAGATCCGCGGCATCTATGCCGCCAAGGGCATCGACGGAACCAGGCCGATCATCACTTATTGCCGCATCGGCGAGCGCTCGAGCCATAGCTGGTTCGCCCTCAAGCGCATCCTCGGCTATGACGCCCGCAACTATGACGGCTCCTGGACCGAATATGGCAATGCCGTCGGCGTTCCCGTCGACAATCCGTCGGGCACGATCTGGCTGGGCAAATAGGTTTTTGGAGCGCGGACTGGAAGTCCGCGCTCCAAGGATCAGCGATAGCCCCGCCCGCTCTGGATCTTTCTCAGCGCCGCCACCAGCGCATCGACATCGTCATACGTATTGTAGAAGGCCAGCGACGGCCGCACCGTGCTTTCCAGGCCGAAGCGGCGCAGGATCGGCTGGGCACAGTGATGGCCGGCGCGCACCGCGATGCCCTCGCGATCGAGCGCCACGCCGACATCCTGGGTCCGGCAGCCATCCAGCACGAAGGAGAGCACGCTCGCCTTTTCCTTGGCGGTGCCGATCAGCTTGAGGCCGGGCACGCTAAGCATATGCTCGGTGGCGTAGACCAGGAGTTCATGCTCATAGCGGCCGATCACATCCATGCCGATCGTCTCGACATAGTCGAGCGCCGCGCCGAGCCCCACCGCGTCGGCGATGTTGCCGGTACCAGCCTCGAAGCGTTCGGGCGGGCCATGATAGATCGTCTTCTCGAAGGTGACGTCGGCGATCATATTGCCGCCACCCTGCCAGGGCGGCAGATGGGCGAGCACGTCGGGCTTGCCATGCACCACACCGATGCCGGTCGGGCCGAACACCTTGTGACCCGAGAACACGAAGAAATCGGCATCGAGAGCCTGCACGTCGGTGCGCATATGCGAGACGGACTGGGCGCCATCGACAACCACCGTAGCGCCGTGGCGCTTGGCGATGGCGACCATCTCCCGCGCTGGCGTCACCGTGCCGAGTGCGTTGGAGACCTGCGTGATCGAGACGATGCGCGTGCGCGGATTGATGAGCTTCTCATATTCCTCGAGAATCACCTGCCCGGTGTCATCGACCGGGGCGACACGCAGCTTGGCGCCCTTCTCGGCGGCGAGCATCTGCCAGGGCACGATATTGGCGTGGTGCTCCAGCCAGGTGACCAGGATCTCGTCGCCTTCCCCGACATGGCGGCGTCCGAAGGCCTGCGCGATCAGGTTGATGCCCTCGGTGGTGCCGCGCACGAAGATGATGTCGCGGGTCGAGCCGGCATTGAGGAAGCGCCGCACTTTTTCGCGCGCGCCCTCATAGGCGTCGGTTGCCCGCGCCGCCAGCGCATGGGCCGCGCGATGGATGTTGGAATTCTCATGCTCGTAGAAATGGCTGAGGCGGTCGATCACCGCCTGCGGCTTCTGAGTGGTTGCCGCATTGTCGAGCCAGATCAACGGCTTGCCATGCACCTGCGTCTGCAGGATCGGGAAGTCGCGTTTGACCGATTGCGCATCGAAGGGGCGGCCCGATGGGGCAAGATCCGGCACTGCGTCGGGACGCAGTTCCAGGGAAATCGCACTGAAATCAGGAAGGCGCGGGGCAGCCGGAACGGCGGGCGAGCCCACCTGCGGCGCGACCGACGGAATTTGCGGACTAGGTGGCGCCACCGGAACGGCTGGCGGGGTGGCGAGAGGCGGCGCAGGCGGTTGCGAGGGAGCGAGGGATTGTCCGTCGCGCAGGAAATAATAGCCATCCTCGGACGGCTGGGCGATCGAGCCGGGAACGGAGGCCGTGGACGGAGCCTGCAAAGGTGCGGCGGCGGCCACGTCGGGACGCAACAGCGATAGAAACTCGGCAAGACCCGGCGGCAGGACGGAGAAGTCGACCTGGGTCGGCACACTGGGCACGAAGGGGCCGGCCGAGCCACCGGGCTGCGGCACGTCCGAGGGGACTGCCGACGCACCCGATAGCGGCTGCGGAGCGGTGGCAGGCGCGATCGGGATGGTCGGTGTCGGCACGATCGAGGGAATGGTCACGGGCGGCAGGTCCGGCGGGCCGACAGGCGGGCGTGCCGGCACCTGCGGGGCGACGCTGGTGGTGATGGAAGGCGCCGGCGCCAGCGTCGGGCTCGGCGGGACCGCCGGCACGGTTGGCGCCAGCGGCACGGTGCCCTGGCCGGGGGGCGCCTGGAACAGGGCATTGGCGAGATCTGCCAGCACCGTCGGATCCGGCCAGGTCGGGCTTGAGGTAAGGCCTGATGTCATCGAGCGGGAGCTCCTTAAAAAGGGCGGTCGTCATGGCGGGGAATGGCTCCTATCCCTGCCCAGAGAAGCGCGGCTTGCCTTCCACACGAAGCTGGGGAAGGTGCCCAAACGAAGTTTGGGCGGATGGGGTGTGGCGGGCAGCGCGGTGTACTTGACGAGATGGCACCACGGTCGCCCGAGCTTCGGAGATGGCGTCACGCCGCCCTCCACACCCCTTCCGACTCGACTTCGTCGGGCCACCCCTCCCCACTTCGTGGAGAGGGCCGATCGCACCATACTCGGTATGGTCGAGATAAAGGCTCGCCTGTCGGCATCAGCCCCGATCAGACATATTTGTCGGGATAGTCGTGATATTTGCCCACCTCGACGCCTTCCAGCACGGCCAGGGCATCATGGGTGAGGATGGCCGAGGAGCAGTAGAGCGAGATCAGGTAGGAGGCGATGGCCTTGCGGTTGATGCCCATGAAGCGCACCGACAGGCTGGGCTGCACCTCGCCGGGCACGCCGGGCTGGAACAGGCCGATGACGCCTTGCTTCTTCTCGCCGGTGCGCAGCAGCAGGATGTTGCTCTTGCCCTTGGCGTCGACCTCCAGCTTGTCGCTCGGCACCAGCGGCAGGCCACGCCAGGTCAGGAAGGGCGTGCCGAACAAGGTAACGGTCGGCGGCGGCACGCCGCGGCGGGTGCATTCGCGGCCGAAGGCGGCGATGGCGCGCGGATGGGCCAGGAAGAAGGAAGGTTCCTTCCAGACTTTGGTGATCAGCTCGTCCAGATCGTCGGGCGTGGGAGCGCCGGTACGGGTCTTGATGCGCTGGCTGGCCTGCGCATTGGGCAGGAGCCCATATTCCTTGTTGTTGACCAGCTCGTTCTCCTGCTTCTCCTTCACCTTCTCGATGAGGAGCCGCAGCTGTTCCTGGATCTGGTCGTAGGGATGGCTGTAGAGATCGGAGACGCGGGTCTGCACGTCGAGCACCGTGGTGACGGCATTCAACGAATATTCGCGCGGCGCCTCCTCATAGTCGACGAAGGTCTCCGGCAGGTCCGGATCCTGGTCGCGGCGGGGCGAGCACTCGACTTCGGCGCTGATGTCACCCTGGTCTTCCTTGACCCGGTTGAGGCGATAGATGCCGGCTTCCACCGGTGTCCAGGGCAGGAAGGAAACCAGCCAGCGCGGCGTGATGCCGGACCACTGGGCCCTGGTCTTGGTGGCATTGGCAAGCTGTCTTGCCGCCGCTTCGTTCAATGTTCGGCGAACGGCGGGTTCATCGGCCATACGGTGCTCCTTGTCTGGTTCATGGCGCGGAAGAAGATCTGGATTTGCCCTGTATCGAGGCCGGCAAGGCTCCGGACAAATGGGCTAACAACCGACGTGTCACGTGGCTTTGGCAAACCCCGCGAGCAACGCGTGAAATAGGCTCGAACCTCGCCATTTCAGGCCCTTTCCCCGGCCACGGTGTCGACGAGCGGGGCTGGCGCCGTCGGCGCAACTGAGTAGGGACGCTGGGCGTCCCGGTAGAAGTCGAGAGCCTTGTCGATGAGGCCGGCCGAACGGTGGAAGCGGTCGGACAGGATCAGGATGGTCTGGTCGCGGGTGAAACCGTCTTCGCGTATGGCGTCGAAGGCTTCGCCGATATCGAGCCATTGCGCCGGCGGCCGCCGGTTGCGGCGGTCACGGTCGGGCTTGGCGGGATCGAGCAGTTCGGCGATCAGGCTGAGGAATTGCGGCGAGGCATAGGCTTCGCGCAGCCACGCGCCCGCCTGCTGCTTGGCGGCGATGATGCGGCCCTGCTCGATCAGCCTGCGCAGATAGGCCGTACGGGGGCAATAGCGCGCCTTAGCCACGGCCGGCCTCTGTCGCTGGCGCAAGACCGGCTGGCCCAGTATCGGGACGGAAGCGGATCGCGGGCAACGACGGGGCAAAGGCAGGTCTCATGAGGCGTTCCGTGTGGCGAGTTCGATCTTGAGAACACAGCTTCGATTGAAATTTACAATTTGTCTATAGAAATAGTAGATAATTAAATTTAGAACGACGGGGGCGATGCATGGCGGAGCATCTCCGCCGGTTTTCCCGACCCCTGCCGCCGAGAAGAGGCCGTGCCATGAACGAGATCGCACAGCATGCCATCGCCTTGCAGGAAGAGGCATCGACCGCCACGCGGCCGCCCACGCCGGGCTGGAATCTCGATGCCCTGGTGGCGCAACTCAGGCTCTCTCGTGAGATCACCCACAATATCCGCCATCAGGGCCGCATCCGCCGCACGCCTTCGCGCGAGACGGTGACGACCATTCTCGACGGGCTGAAGGCCGCCCTCTTTCCCAGCCATTACGGCCAGTCGGAAATCGGTGCCGGCAATATCGATTATTTCGTCGGCTCGACACTCGACAATGCCCTGATCCTGCTCACCGAACAGGTGCGCCGCAGCCTTGCCTTCACGCGCGACGATTCCGTGCCGGAGAACAGCCTGCGCGAGCAGGCCCTGGCGATCACCAGCACTTTCGCCGGCCGGTTGCCCGCCATTCGGGGTGTGCTGGTCAGCGACCTCAGCGCTGCCTTCCGCGGCGATCCCGCCGCGACGAATTTCCCCGAGATCCTGCTTGGCTATCCCGGCATGACGGCGATCATCTATCATCGTCTCGCCCATGCCCTGCATGGCCTGGACGCCACGTTCCTGGCCCGGCTGATCTCCGACATCGCCCATTCGAAGACAGGGATCGACATCCATCCCGGCGCCGAGATCGGCGGCAGTTTCTTCATCGACCACGGCACCGGCGTGGTTGTTGGCGAAACCGCCGTCATCGGCGAGCGCGTGCGTCTCTACCAGGCCGTGACGCTGGGAGCCCGCCATTTTCCCACCGACGAGAACGGTGCGCTCGTCAAGGGCAGCCCCCGCCATCCCATCGTCGAGGACGACGTCGTCATCTATGCCGGCGCCACCGTACTCGGCCGCATCACCATCGGCCGCGGCTCGGCCATCGGCGGCAATGTCTGGCTGACCCGCAGCGTGCCGCCCGGGAGCCAGATCACCCAGGCCCATGCCCGCAGCAACGGACAGGTCGACTAGACCAAGCTCGCAGGCTTTCGCATTGCCTCCTGCTATGTGCGGGAAGGCTTGTAATTTTTAATTATATAAAGTCTATAGATTTAATTGACATAACTTCAAAAGCCACTGATGCTGACAATCGGCCGGTGCGGGCCGTCCGCGCCGACGACGCGGGGAAGACCATGAGCAGCGTGACGACTGAGGGCGCCCAAGCCGCGCCCCTCGAAGGCAGGGGCTCCCTTGCCAACAACCGCCTTTCACTACCGGAAGTGATCGCCCAGTCGATCGGCACGGTCGCTCCCTCCGGCACGCCGGCTCTGGTCATTCCCGTGGTTTTCGGGGTAGCCGGCAACGGGACATGGCTCGCTTATCTGTTCGCCACTATCGCCCTGCTGTTCGTTTCCTGGAACATCAACCAGTTCGCCCGCCGCACCGCCAATCCCGGTGCACTCTATGTCTTCGCCGGCCAGGGCCTCGGTGGTTTCTGGGGCGTCGTCGCAGGCTGGTCGCTGCTGATCGCCTATCTCTTTACCGCGGCGGCCGTGATCGGCGGTGCAGTGAACTCCCTGCTCGTACTCGCCCACACCTTCGGCATTCAGGAGGCTGATGCGGCCCTTACCCTCGCCGTCAGCCTCCTGGTCATCGTCGCCGCGTGGTGGTTCGCCTATCGCGACATCCGTCTGTCGACGAGGACAACCCTGATCATCGAACTGGCCACCGTCGCACTGATCCTGGTCGTGGTGCTGGGTTCGATCTTCTGGATCGGACCCGCCATAGACAACGCGCAATTCACACTGGAAGGCGTCGGCGCCGACCAGTTGCGCCTCGGCCTGGTGCTGGCCTTCTTCAGCTTCGTCGGCTTCGAGAGCGCCACGACATTGGGGGCGGAAGCCCGCGACCCCTATCGCGCCATTCCGCGCGCCGTGATCGTCAGCGTAGTGGCGATCGGGCTGCTCTTCATCGTCAGCGCCTATGGCCTGACCGGCGCCTTCCACGCTCTGCCGGTGACACTGGACAAGGCCGAAGCTCCTCTGACCACCGCGGCCCAGGGCATTCACCTGGGCTGGGTCGGTAGCCTGATCGATCTCGGCGTGGCGCTGAGCTTCTTTGCCTGCACCCTGGGCAGCCTGAATGCCGGCGCCCGCGTGCTCTACGCCCTTTCCGGGCATGGCCTGTTCCATGGCTCGGCCGGCAATGCCCACAAAGTCAACGCCACCCCGCATGTCGCGGTCACCATCCTGGCGGTGGTTGCCATCGCCCTCTCGCTGGCCCTCACGCAGTCGGGCTACGGCCTTCTCGATGCCTTCGGCCTGCTCGGCAGCGTTGCCACTTTCGGCTTCCTGTTCGCCTATATTCTGGCCGCAGCCGGCGTGCCCTTCTTTCTCAGCCGTATCGGCGAGTTCAGGCCTTGGCACGGGCTGGTGAGCCTCATCACCATTGTCTTGCTGCTGATCCCGCTGGCCGGCAGCGTCTATCCCATTCCGGCCTGGCCCTTCTCGATCCTGCCCTACATCTTCCTCGGCCTGCTGGCGCTTGGCGTGATCTGGTTCCTCGTCCTGCGCGTCGCACGCCCCGCGTCCCTGGCCGCGCTCGAACAGGATCTCCTCTCCACCGGCAACCGCACGGAGCGGTGATGACACAGATTTCCGCGCCGACCGCTCCCCTCCCGGGTGTTCGAAATCGCTCTGTCGAACTGCCCAACGGCTTGCGTCACCATTTCGTCGAGGTGGGGAGCGATGGCCCTCCGCTCGTGCTGCTGCACGGCTACACCGACAGCTGGCGCAGTTTCGAACCCCTCTTCGCCCGGCTTGGCCAGCAATTTCGCCTGTTGGTCTTGGACCAGCGCGGGCATGGCGGCTCGGATGCCGCCGAGCAATACGCCATTGCCGACTTCGCAGGCGATGCCATCGACTTCATCGAGGCGGTGGTGGGAGGGCCGGTCCATCTTGCCGGCCATTCGCTTGGCAGCATCGTCGCCCAACGCGTGGCAGCCCGCCGGACCGACCTTGTTCACAGCCTGGTGCTGATCGGCGCCGCGCCCGACGCGGCGGGCCATGCAGGCCTTCTCGAACTGCGCACCGAATTGGCTGGCCTGTCGTCGACCATCCCGCGCGATTTCATCGAGGCTTTCCAGAAAGGCACGACCTTCGCGCAGCTCTCCGACCCACAGCTTGCTATTTTCGTCGAGGAAAGCCTCAAGCTGGCACCCGAGACCTGGCGCAAGGTTCTTGACGGCCTCGTCGACGAACGCGCACCGCCACGACAGACTCTCAACTTGCCAGCCCTGGCACTTTGGGGGGCGCAGGACAGCGTGTTCGACGAGGGCACGCAGATCCGCCTCGCCCGTCATATTCCCGATCTCACCGCGATCCATTATCCTGCCATCGGCCATGCGCCGCATTGGGAAAGTCCAGCGCGGGCGGCTCAGGACATCGCCAATTTTCTCGCCGCCGTCGAAGAGGAAACCGTCGCAGCTAAGAAGGACGACCGTCATCATGCCTAAGGACGCTCAGGGACTCGAGATCACCGGCTCGCCGGCCTCGGTACAGGCTCTCGATCAGGCCGTCAGCGACTACTATGCCTGGAAGGGTGACCCTGTCGCCGTGCTGCAGGAGGCAGTCGACCGCGACCCGGCCTTCACCCTGGGGCACAGCGCGATCGCTTCCTTGCTGGTGCTCAATGGCCTGCGCGGCGATCATCCCGCCGTGACTGCGGCGCTGTCGGCGGCCCAGGCTTCGATCGGCGGTGCCGGTACCCGCGAAAACCGCCATCTCCAGGCGGCGCAGGCCTGGGCATCAGGCCAGATCGTTGTCGCCACCAATATCTGGGAAGACATCCTCATCGACCAACCCGTCGACGCCCTGGCGCTGCGATTTGCCCATGACAGCTATTTCTATCTCGGCCATTCGCTCAGCATTCGCGATTCCGTCGCGCGGGTGCTGCCGGCCTGGGATCCGCAGGGCGCCAATTACGGCTATGTCCTCGGCCAATACGCCTTCGGCCTGGAAGAGGCCGGGGAGCTGCGCCACGCCGAAGAGGTCGGCCGCGCCGCCATCGCCCGCAATGCCGAGGATGGCTGGGCCGTGCACGCCGTGGCCCATGTGCTGGAAACCGAAAGCCGCCAGGCCGAAGGCATCGAGTTCCTCAAGGCCTCGCGCCCGGCCTGGAGCAAGGCCCACGCCCTCTCCATCCACAATGGCTGGCACCTCGCCCTCTATCTCATCGAGGAAGGCCGCTTCGCCGAGGTTCTGAGCGACTATGACCGTTTCGTCGCGCCGAGGTTGACGGGCGAATCCCTGCTCGACCTCGTCGACGCCTCCGCCCTCCTCTGGCGCCTGGAACTCGCTGGTGCCGATGTCGGTGGGCGCTGGGCTCCCCTCGCCGAAAGCTGGCTCGGCCATGTCGACGAGCATGTGCTGGTGTTCAACGACCTCCATCTCGCTCTTGCCGTGTCGAGGGCTGATAATGCCGAGGGGGTGCAGCGTCTGCGCCGTTCGCTCGACGCCTATGCCCGCGACGGGATCGGCGACAACAGGGATATCACGGTCGATGTCGGCCGCCGCCTCGTCGACGGCGCCCTCGCCTTTGCCGAAGGCGACTATGCAAGGAGCATCGAGCTGATCCTGCCGGTGCGCTACAAGGTCATCCGCATCGGCGGCAGCCATGCCCAGCGCGATCTGGTGACGCAGACCCTGATCGCCGCTGCCGAACGCTCTGGGCGGACCAATCTGGCCAGGGCGCTGCTGGCAGAGCGCCTCGCGGTTCGCCCGACGGAGCGCACCAGGCAGGCCTATGCACGGGCCGGCGGCGTGACGGCGGGGCACGCCTGATCGATCTTGCGCTCGCTATTCTGCTGCGCTCGGCCGCTCCACGCCGGGCGCCGTCTCCAGTGGCCACCAGGTAGAGCCGAGATAGCGCTCGCCCGTATCGGGCAGGATGGCGACGATGACCTTGCCGGCGTTCTCCGCCCGGGCCGCCAATTGGGTGGCAGCCCAGAGCACGGCGCCTGAGGAAGTGCCGGCGAAGATGCCTTCTTCCGCCACCAGCTCCAGCGCCGTCCGGCGCGCCTGCGCCGTGCCCAGCGCGATGATCTCGTCGGCGATCCCGGTATCGAAATTCTTCGGCAGTTGCTCGGGCGGCACCTCGCTCACCTTGTGCACGCCATCGATCTCGTCAGGATAGGGGTTCTCCTCCGTCGGAATGGATCCTTCGGCCGGCTCGGCGATCACCACTTTCAGGCTGGGTTTCTTCGATTTGAGGAAGCGCCCGGCGCCGGCCGTGGTGCCGCCGGTGCCGACCCCGCCGACAAGAATGTCGACGCTGCCGGCCGTATCGCGCCAGATCTCCGGACCCGTCGTCTCGAAATGGGCCCGCGGATTGGCGGGATTGGCGAGCTGGTCGGCGAAGAAGGCCGAGGGATTTTCCTCGCGGATGCGCTGCGTGATCTTGTCGATTGCCTCCGGGTCGAGGAAGAACTCGTTCTTCACCGTGACGATCTCCGCCCCGTAGAGGCGCAAGAGCTTGACCTTGTCCTGGCTGATATTGTCGCTGACATAGAACTTGGCCCGATAGCCCCGCGAGGCCGCCACCGCGGCCAGGCCGATGCCGGTATTGCCGCTGGTCACGTCGACGATGAGATCGCCGCGGTGCAGCTGGCCGGCCGCCTCGGCCTCCGCGATGATGGCCCAGGCCGCACGATCCTTGATGCTGCCGGCGGGATTGAAGAACTCGATCTTGGCGACGATCCGCCCGAACAGATTGCGGTTGCGGGCATAATTGTGCAGCTCGAGCAGCGGCGTGTTGCCGATCAGATCGGTGAGATTGTCGTGGATCTGGCCAGGCTTTGCCACGGCTGCGCGGAGATTGCCGGAATTCATGTCATGTCTCGACTGTCTTGGTGAGGGCTGCTTCGGAGCGCAGACTTCTCAGCGACAGGTTCGCCTGTCGCGATATCCGCATCGTCCTTTCACAAATGCCGCGCACGGGCTGAAAAAGAAGCGGACTGGAAGTCCGCGCTCCCAGCGCCCCAGCCAAGTTCGGGCGCAATGCGCTGGATGAAATCGGTGAGGATCTGCTCGTAGTCGTGCTGCCCGAAGGCATAGGGAAGCTCCAGCCTGAATTCACCGACCCCAGCGAGCACCGGATCGGCGATGAGGCGCTCCAGGATCTGATCGGAGGAACCCACGAGATCGGCAGCATAGAGCGTGCGCCGGGGACCATTGGGCGCGAGCGTGCGGGCATGCCGGCTCGCGGCATAGTCGGCATAGCGCTGCCGCGTCACCCGATCGGCACTGTCATAGGGCACGATGACACGGCCGAGGGCGACGCGGGGCCGGGCCGAAGCCGCGCGATAGGTTTCGAGCTGGCGCACCTGCGCCTCGAAGAAATCGTCGGTGCCCTCGCCCGTGGTGACGTTGCCCATCAGCAGGTTGAAACCGCTGCGGCCGGCCCATTCGGCCGAACGCAGCGAGCCGCCGCCGTACCAGAGGCGTTCGACCAGTCCCTTGGCATAGGGCTGCAGGCGGGGCCGGATGCGACCACCGGGAATGTCGATCAGGCTGTCGGGCGCCCCGAGATAGCTGCCGCGGAGATTATCGGCCAGCCGTTGCACCCTCGCATGGGAGAAGTCATGGCTGCGCCAGTCGCCGTCGAAAACCAGCGGCGCCAGCAATTCGGCATGCGGCGGCGTGCCGGCGCTGAGGCCGACATTGAGCCGCCCGCGCGAGAGCACGTCGACGGTGGCAAGATCCTCGGCCAGGCGATAGGGGCTCTCATAGCCGATCGGGATCACCGCGGTGCCGAGCTGGATGTGGCGGGTGCGCTGGCTCGCCGCCGCCAGGAAGACCGCCGCAGCGGAGACGCCCGGTTCGAGATGGCGCTGGCGCACCCAGGCGCTGTCATAGCCGAGGCTTTCGCCGAGCTCGAACAGCTGCAGCGTGCGCTCCAGGCCGCCCGCCGGATCATCGTCCGGATAGCTCCCCGGCGAGAGGAAGCCGACATGGCTGACGAGGGGAGAAGGCATGGGCATCCTTTCGGAAAGAGGCGCGCCGATCCTTCCCCGACTTCGGGGAAGGTGTCGCTGCGCAGCAGCGACGGAAGGGGGAGAGTGGTGCGCACCCGTCAGACTTGGGCGGCTTGGCACCACTCTCCCCCACCCGACCCTTCGGGCCACCCTCCCCGAAGTCGGGGAGGGATTGTCGCGCAACAAGCCTAAGGTTGGCGTCTACACATGGTGGCAATGGTCATGACCGCCCTCAGCTCTTCGGCAGGCCCTGGGGGTTGGTCTCGGCCTTCTCGATCGCCTCGGCGCTCAGGTTCCAGCGGGCGAGCGTCTTGGCATATTTGCCGTCCTTGATCAGGCCGTTGACAGCGATCGTCACGGCATCGGCGAGACCGCCGCCCTTGCGGGTGGTGACGGCGATATCGGCTGTGATCGGCCAGCCGCCCGAAATGGTGCCGACCAGCTTGGTCTTGCCCGTCTGCGCCGACTGGAAGGCCTGGGTGGCGTTCACGCTGAAGGTGATGTCGGCGCGGCCGGATTGCAGCGCCAGCGTCTTCACCGCATCGTCGTCGTAATACTGCACCTCGATCGGCTTGAGGCCGGCGGCCTGATTCTGCTTGTCCCAAGCCAGCAGGATCTTCTCCTGGTTGGTACCGGCATCGGTGATCACCTTCAGGCCGGCAATGTCCTTGGGCTCCTTCACCGAGGTGATCGGGCTGTCCGACTTGACATAGAGGCCGAGAATGTCACGCCGATAGGTGGAGAAATCGAACTTCTCCTTGCGCTCCTCGGTCACCGTGACGTTGGTGATCACGGCATCATATTTACCCGAGGAGAGGCCGAGCGGCCAATCCGCCCAGGTCACCGTCTCCAGCACCAATTCCTTGCCGAGGCTGTCGGCCACCAATTGCGCAAGATCCGGGTCGAAGCCGACGGGCGTCTTGGAATCGGTGGCATAGGTCACGATCGGCGGCAGGCCGGGATTGACCGCCACGGTGAATTTGCCATCCCGCACGAATTTGGCATCCTTGGCGATCGCCTTGATCGCCTCCTCGTTCTTGTCGGCACGCAGGCGGCCGGGTTGCTCCGGGCTGAGATCGAATTCGCCGGCGAAAGCGGCAAAGCTGAGGCCGAGGGCCAGGGCGGCCGCAAGGGCGCCGGCGGCGATAGAGGCGGAACGGGTCGTCATGGAGTCTCCTGATCGGGCTTGAGAGGAAGGGTCGCGCCGGCGGCTCCCCGCGCGCCGACATGGACGTCGAAAAAGCTTGGGCGTTCACAGAACCTTGGCGAGGAATTCGCCCAGGCGGGAATGGGCGGGCGCATTGAAAAGCAAGGCGGGCGGGCCAGATTCGAGGACGCGGCCGTTCTCCATGAACACCACGGTATCGGCCACTTCCCGGGCGAAGCCGACTTCATGGGTGACGATCACCATGGTGGTGCCGGAGGTGGCGAGTTCCTTGATCACTTCAAGCACTTCGCCGACCAGTTCGGGATCGAGGGCGGATGTCGGCTCGTCGAACAGGATGACCTTGGGCTTGAGCGCCAGGGCCCTGGCAATGGCAACGCGCTGCTGCTGGCCGCCGGAAAGCTGGCGGGGATAGGCATCCGCCTTGTCGACGAGGCCGATGCGGCTGAGGAGGTCGCGGGCCTGTTCAAGGGCCACGGCGCGCGGCACCTTCTGCACCGAGACCGGCGCCTCGATGATGTTTTCGAGCACGGTAAGATGCGGGAACAGGTTGAAGTTCTGGAACACCATGCCGATCGAAGCACGGCGGCGGCGGATCGCGCCTTCCTTCAGTTCGTAGAGCACATTGCCGCGGCGCTCATAGCCGATCAGCTCACCATCGATGGCGATGAAGCCTTCACTCGCACGTTCGAGATGATTGATGGCGCGCAGCAAGGTGGACTTGCCGGCGCCGGAGGGGCCCAGGATCGCGGTGACCTCGCCGGGCCGGACGGTGAGACTGACATTGTCCAATACGGTATGGCTGCCGTAGCGCTTGGACAGGCCATGAATCTCGATCAAGCCTTCCTGCCGGGTCGGGCGCAGCGCCGAAACCAGAGGCTTGCGAACGGCAGGCGCCGACGGCTGCGCTATCGGAGCTGATTTGGTTTGGCGGCTATTATCGCGTCCTGTGATGCGTTCCAGCAAGGACGCGGGGGCAGTGCGCAAAGCGCCCCTGGCATAATGGCGCTCGATCCTCAGCTGAATGAGCGAGAGCACGCTCATGATGATGAGGTACCAGACCGTTGCCACCATCAGGAGCGGAATGACCTCGAGATTGCGCCGGTAGATGACCTGCACGGTGTAGAACAATTCCGGCAGCGCCAGGACGTAGACCATGGAGGTCGACTTGGCCAAGCCGATGATCTCGTTGAAGCCACTCGGCAGGATGGCACGCATGGCCTGGGGCAACACGATGCCGAGGGCATGCCGGCGTCGCGACAAGCCGAGCGCAGCCGCGGCCTCGTGCTGGCCCTGGTCGACCGACAGGATGCCGCCCCGGATGATCTCGGCCGAGAAGGCCGCCTGGTTGAGGCTGAGGCCGATCAGCGCGACCGAGAAGGGGCTGAGAACCTCCACCAGATTGTACTGAGCGAACAGGATGCCGGTGAAGGGAATGCCGATATCCAGCGTGGTGTAGAGATAGCCGAGATTGTTGAGGATCAGCAGCAATACGATCAGCGGGACCGAGCGCAGCAGCCAGATATAGCCCCAGGATATCCCGGCAAGCAGCGGCGATTTGGAGACCCGCGCAAAGGCGAGCGTGCCGCCGAGCAGGAAGCCGAAGATGGAGGCCAGCACGGTGAGCAGCACCGTGCGGGCGAGCCCGACCAGCACCGGCTCGGAGACGAAATATTGCGCGAAGACGTCCCAGCCCCATTTCGGATTGGCCAGGATCGAATAGAGGGTCACCCCGAGGATGAGGACGGCTACCACCGTGCCGACCGCGCGCCAGGGATGCCGGGCCGGCACCACGCGATAACGCGAATAGTCGGACGCATTGCTCGCCTGGGGCCCTGCAAGTACGCCGTCGAAATCCGTGGTGGAGGCCATCCCGCGCTTCCTTCGTTCTTGATTCAGTTAGTCCATAGAAAAAGTAGATTAAATGGCGAAGTAAGGCCGACCAAGCGACCCTGTCAGCCTGCCTTGCGTCCAGCCTGACCCTGTTCCGGCGCCGCTTGGCGCGCGGCTCGGACAGCGCTGAGCGCGACCAACCGGTCGTCTGCTGCCGACGCACCACCTGCGACCGACCGCTCGACTTCGGAGGCGAGATGGGAGATGTCCTTCTCGAAGGGCAGCGAGCCGTAGGTTTCGGGATCCTTGGTGACGTCGAACAGAGCGGTATAGCCGGTCGAGAGATAGAGGCCCGCGGCTTCCGGCTGGCGAAAGCCGGTGGTGAGGTAGATGCGACTATAGCCCTGGCGTGCGGCCTGCGACTCGAGCTCGACCAACACCTTGCGGGCAAGGCCCTGGCGGCGCAGGTCGACATGGGTCCACACGCGCTTGAATTCCGCCGTGTGCTCGTCATAACGCTTGAAGGCGCCGCCGGCGATAGCCACGCCATCACGCAGCAGCAGCACGAAATTGCCATGGGGCGGTGCGAAGAGCTCGGCGGGATAGCGGCTCATTTCCGCCGAACCCGGTTCGCCCCAATAATTGCCATAGCGCGATTGATATTCGAAGGTGAGCGCCTCGACCAGGGGACGTGCCTGTTCGTCGAGCGGGGTCGTATAGAAGAAGATATCTGTCATTTTGCCGGCTCACTATTATCGGAAAGATAATCCTGGACCAGCGCGACCCAGTAGCGCGCCGCATCCACGAGAATGGCATCGTTGAAATCATAATGGGGGTTGTGCAGGTCAGCGCTATCGCCATTGCCGATGAAGAGGTAGCTGCCCGGCCGCTCCTTGAGCATAAAGGCGAAATCCTCGCTCGCGGTGATCGGCCGGAAGGCCTGGCGAATGCGTTCTTCTCCGAAATGGCGGGCCGCTACCTGCCGGGCGAAGTCCGTCTCCCCGGCATGATTGACCAGCACGGGATAGCCGCGTGGATAATGGACTTCGGCGCGCGCGCCGAAGGAAGCGGCATGGCTCTGCGCGAGTTCGATGATGCGTTGGCGCACGTTCTCGCGCACAGTGTCATCGAAGGTGCGAATGGTGAGCTGCAACTCGACGCTGTCGGGGATGACGTTGGGCGCGATGCCGCCATGGATCGAACCGACGGTGACGACCACCGCCTCGAGCGGGTCGACATTGCGCGAGACCACCGTCTGCAGCGCCAGCACCAGGGAGGCGCTGGCCACCACCGGATCGACCGCCTGCTGCGGCTTGGCGCCATGGCCGCCCTTGCCGATGACGCGGATGATGGCAAGGTCCACCGAGGCCATGGTCGGGCCCGCCAGAAAGCCGAACTCGCCAGCGGGTACACCGGGCCAATTGTGCAGCCCGAACACGGCATCGACCGGGAAGCGCTCGAACAGCCCGTCCTTGATCATCGAGCGGGCGCCGCCGCCATTCTCTTCGGCGGGCTGGAAGATCACCCTGAGCGTGCCGGAAAAGGCGCGCGTCGTGGCGAGGTGCTTGGCCGCCGCCAGCAGGATCGAGGTGTGGCCGTCATGGCCGCAGGCATGCATCACCCCCGGCACCGTGCTGGCATAGGGCAGCCCAGTGGCCTCGGTGATCGGCAGGGCGTCCATATCGGCCCGGATGCCGACGATCTTGCTGCCCTGGCCGCTTTTGAGCGTACCGACCACCCCGGTGCCGCCGACATTGCGCGCCACCTCATAGCCCCAGGATTCGAGGTAACCGGCGACCAGGGCGCTGGTCTTTTCTTCCTTATAGGCGAGCTCCGGTTGAGTATGCAGCTTTCGACGCAGGGCGACGAATTCCTCGCCCAGCGTCGCGATGGCCTGGAGTGCAATCGCCTCTGCCGTGGCCGAGGGTGGGGGAAACTGCGCCGTCATCAGGCCGCCTCCTCGCCGGCATCCGGCCCGGCTGCGACCGCATAGCGGCTTTCACGGTAGGGCAGGCCGAGATGGTCCCTGAGCGTGGTGCCGAACTGGGCCGGGCGGTGATGGCCGCGCGCCTCCAGGATCGGCAGGACATGCGTCTCGAAATCGTCGAGTCCGGCTGTCAGCACATGGAAGCCGAGCACGAAGCCATCGGCGGCGCCTCCCTCCGCCCAACGGATCAACTCGTCGGCGATCGCCTCGGGCGTGCCGATGAAGCTGGTGCGCGGGGTCGCGACATCGAGCGCGATCTCGCGCAAGGTGAGCTTCTTTTCGCGCGCGACGCGCTTGATGCGGTCGGTATGGGCCCGGAAATTATTGGCGCCGATATCGCCAAGCTCCGGGAAGGGCTCATCGAGCGGATAGGCGGTGAAATCGTGATGGTCGAAGAAACGCCCGAGATAGAGCAGCGCCTCGTGATCCGTCACCAGCGCGCGGATCTCCTGATATTTGCGCTCCGCCTCCTCCTCACTCGATCCCACGATCGGGGCAACACCCGGAAACACCTTGAGATGATCGGCCGAGCGACCATGAGCCAGCGCGCTCTGCTTGAGTTTGCGCGACAGCTCGCGATTGTCCTCGAAGGATTCGGAACCGGCGAACACCGCGTCGGCATGGCGGCCGGCCAGCTTGATACCGTCATCCGAGGCACCGGCCTGGAACAGCACGGGCTGGCCCTGCGGCGAGCGGCTGAGGTTGAGCGGCCCTTCGGCGGCATGGAAGCGGCCCTTGAAATCGAGCCGGTGCATCTTGGCGAAATCGGCATATTGGCCGGTCTCGCGATTGCGCGGGAAGGCATCGTCGTCCCAGCTATCCCACAGCCCCTTGACCACCTCGATATGCTCGCCGGCAATCTCGTAGCGAAGGGCATGTTCGGGGTGCTTGTCGCGATTATAGTTGCGGGCCGAGCCTTCCAGCGGCGAGGTCACCGCGTTCCAGCCGGCACGGCCGCCGCTGATCACGTCGATCGAGCCGAACTGCCGGGCCACGGTGAAGGGATCGGAATAGGAGGTCGAGAGCGTGCCGACCAGGCCGATGCTGGAGGTCGAGGCTGCCAGCGCCGAAAGCAGGGCGATCGGCTCGAAGCGGTTGAGGAAATGCGGAATGGAGACCTCGTTGATATAGAGGCCGTCGGCGATGAAGACGAAGGCGATGCCGGCCTTTTCGGCCTGGCGCGCGGAGCGGACATAATGCTCGAAATTGATGCTGGCATCGGCCGGCACGCTCGGATGCTTCCAGGCGTTCATATGGCCGCCCGGGCCCTGCAGCATCACACCGAAGGGAATGCGTTTCCTGCTCAAATCTCTCTCCTCAAATGCTAAGCGGTCAGGCGGGAATGACTTGGCGTAGCGCCGGCTGCTGCGCGGCCGGGGACCGGCGGGCGGTGACACCGTGTTCCGTGACACCGTGTGCTTGGGCAAGCTGCTCGACCAGGGCCAGCCTCGCCGCGCCCTTCACGGCCGGTTCGACGATGAATTCCCCGATGCCGTGGCGCTCATGCAGGCGATCGAGTGCCGCCAGTACGTCGGCCGCCGTACCGGCGAGGACGCTCGGCGCCTTGCGCTCGACGCGATATTCGCTGGCACCGGCCTGGCGGGCATAATCCTTCGCCTGCGCCTCGCTGCCGACGGTGACGCTCTGGGCACCTGGAACATGCACCTTGAAGAGTTGCAATCCGGCGGCCTGGCGCGCTGCCTCGGCGGCACTGTCGGCGACGATGGCGGCCACCGCCACCAGGGGCGGTCGCCCGGCCTTGCTGCGATAGGCGGCGACGGCATCGGCAAGCAGCACATCGTCGCCATTGAGGTGGCGGGCGAACACGAACTGCCAGCCCCTGGTGGCCGCAAGTTCGGCGCTTTCCACACTCGCTCCCAGCAGGAAACGCTCGGGCGTCACGGGTGGCCGCGGCGTCGCGCTCAGGCCGGCTAGCGTCTCGCCGGCCGCAACCGGCCCGTCGAGGAAGCGGCCGAGATCGTCGAGCTGCTCGGCAAAGCCCGGCTTGCGGGCGGGGTCATGGGCTCCCTGCAACGCGCGCGTCGCCAGCGGCAACCCGCCCGGCGCCTTGCCGATGCCGAGATCGACCCGTCCCGGCGCCAGCGAAGCGAGGAGATTGAAGACCTCCGCCACCTTGTAGGCGCTGTAATGCTGCAGCATCACCCCACCCGACCCGATGCGGATTCGGGCCGTGTTGGCCAGCAGGAAGGCGATCAGCACTTCGGGGGCGGAGCTGGCGAGTTCGGGGGCGTTGTGGTGTTCGGCAACCCAGAAACGGTGGTAGCCAAGCCGCTCCGCCGCCTGGGCCAGGGCAATGGTGCGCTTGAGGGCGTCAGGGGCCTCATCACCGGAAGCAAGGGGACTCTTGTCGAGCAAACTCAGCCTGTAGCGCGTCATGCCTGGTCTCGTCTTCGCTGCGGCACGCACAGCGCCGCTTGATGGGAGCTAGGCACATTAGACTACTATTTCTATATATTAAATATGAATTTTTGGTGGTGATCGAATAATGTAGGAACCAGTGGTTCACCCCTCATCCGGCTGCTGCCACCTTCTCCCACAAGGGGAGAAGGGTTTCAGTGGGTTAACTAGAGCGCGACTGAAGGGTCACGACGTGTCGCATCCCGCACCCAATAAATTCACTTCTCCCCTTGCGGGATCTGGCACTTCCTGCGGAAGGCCTCAGGTCCCGGCAGGGGGATGAGGGGTCGATGCACCTTCGAGATCAAGCCAAGCTCATCTCCCTCCTCAGCCAGTAGCGAAGCAGCCGCGAATTTGCTCAGATAGCGGGACAGGCTCGCGCCGGGAGCGGCCTGGGGGAAGACGGCACAATGGTCAGCGATGTCGCCATCATCGGCGCAGGGGTCGTGGGATGCGCGATCGCTCGCCGCTTTGCGCTGGAGGGGCTCGCTGTCACCCTGATCGAGGCCGGTGGCGATATCCTCTCCGGCGCCAGCAAGGCCAACAGCGCCATATTGCATACGGGTTTCGATGCCCCGCCCGGCAGCCTGGAGCTCGCCTGCATCCGCGCCGGCCATGCCGAATATCTTGAGATCCACGAGGCCATGGGGTTGCCGCTGCTGCGCAGCAGCGCCCTCGTCGTCGCCTGGAACGAGGCCGAGGAAGCCGGCCTGGAGGGTATCCGCGTCAAGGCGCTGGAGAACGGCATCGACAATGTCGCGCTGATCGGCCGCGCGGAGCTGCGCGCCAGGGAGCCGGGCCTGTCCGAATCGGCACGATCAGCCCTCTTCGTGCCGGATGAAGCCCTCATCGATCCCTGGAGCCCCTTTCTCGCCTATGTCGAGCAGGCCATGGCGCATGGCGCCACCGTCCTGCGCGGCACCCGTGTCACGGGCGGGGAGTTCGATGGCCAGGTCTGGCACCTCGAAACCACGGCCGGGCCTGTCGTGGCCCGCGGCGTGATCAATTGCGCCGGCAACCATGGCGACGAGATCGACCACGCGCTCCTCGGCCACTGCGCCTTCGAGATCCGCCCGCGCAAGGGCCAGTTCGTGGTCTTCGACAAGGCGGCCTACAAGCTGGCTTCAGCCATCATCCTGCCGGTGCCCAATGAGCGCACCAAGGGGGTTGTGGTCACGCGCACGGTCTTCGGCAACCTGCTCGTCGGTCCAACCGCGGAAGAACAGCAGGACCGGGACCGGGCCGATGTCGATCACGACGCGCTCGAAGCCCTGATCCGCCGGGGCGTCGAGATCCTGCCGGCTCTGGCCGACATGCCGGTGACCGCCTGCTATGCCGGGCTGCGGCCAGCCACCGAGCGCAAGGACTATCGCATCGACGCCTATCCCGAACGCAACTGGATCAGCGTCGGCGGCATTCGCTCGACCGGCCTGTCCGCCTCACTCGGCATTGCCCGCCATGTGCTGCGCCTCCACGTCGAGGCCGGCGGGAGGACCGCACCGGTCGAGGCATCCCCGCCCGGGCCGGTTCCCAATCTGGCCGAGCACCTGCCGCGCGACTATGACCGGCCGGATTATGAGGAAATCATCTGTCACTGCGAACTGGTGACCAGGCGCGAGATCGAGACCGCTCTGTCCCGCCCGCTGGCCGCCGGCGATTTCGGCGGTCTGAAACGCCGCACGCGTTGCGCCATGGGGCGCTGCCAGGGCTTCAACTGCAGTGCCAGGCTGGCCAGCCTGACCCAGGGCCGTTTCGCCATGCCTCTCGACAGCGGAGCAGCGCGATGAGTGCGGCCAAGGTCATGGCTCCGGATGTTCTCGTCGTCGGCGGCGGCCCTGCCGGCCTGTCGGCCGCGACAGCGTTGAAGGAACTCGGCATCGGCAAGGTCGTGCTGCTCGAGCGCGACACGGTCGTGGGCGGCATTCCCCGCCATTGTGGCCACTCGCCCTTCGGCATGCGCGAATTCCACCGCATTCTCTCGGGCACAGGCTATGCCGCCCGGCTTGAAGCCCGGGCTAGGGAACGCGGCGTCGAGATCCTCACCCGGCATAGCGTGCTCTCGGTCCAGGACAGCGTTGTGAAGGCGGTGTCACCCGAGGGCCCCGTCGACTACAGGCCGAGGCGCATCCTGCTGGCTACCGGCACGCGCGAGGCCTCGCGTGCCGCACGGCTGGTGTCGGGCGAGCGCCCGCTCGGCATTCTCAACACGGCAGCCCTGCAGGCCTATGTGCATCTGGAGAAGCTCGCGCCCTTCCGCCGGCCCGTGATCGTCGGTACCGAATTGGTGGCGATGTCGGCCATCCTCACCTGCCTGTCGGGCGGCATCCGCCCGGCCGCCGTGATCGAGCCGAACGCCTATCCGACGGCCCGCTTTCCCTTCTGGCTGCTGCCGCGCCTGTTCGGCATTCCCGTGCACTACCGCACGGAAATCGGCACCATCGCCGGCAAGGGCCGGGTACAGGAGGTGATTGCACGCTCGGAAGCGGGAAACCGCAGCATCGACTGCGACGGGGTGTTGTTCACCGGTGCCTTCACGCCGGAATCGGCCCTGGCGCGCCTCGGCGGCCTGGCGATCGACCAGGGCAGCGGCGGCCCTGTCGTCGATGCCTTTGGCCGTACCCGCGCGCCCACAATATTCGCCGCCGGCAATCTGCTCCGGCCCGTGGAGACCGCCGGCTGGTGCTGGGCGGAGGCACGGCGCATCGCCGGCAGCATCGCCCGAGACCTCGAGGGCGGGCTGCCGCCGCGCCAGGCGGCCATTCCCATCCGTACCGGCGCGGGCATCAAGCTGGTGATGCCCCAAGAAATCGACGTCAAGGAAATCGACAGGGCGACGCTGCCGCGGGCCCTTCCCGCACTGCAACTGCGTCTCAGCAGGAGATTGAAGGGGACCTTGGCGCTGACGGCCGGCGACACCGTGCTATGGTCCCGTTCGATCTCGTCGGGGCCCGAACGGCGTGTCCTGGTGCCGCTCGAGCACCTCGTCATCCCGCCCGCCGCAACCGAACTCACCCTTGAGCTACGCCATGGCAGAGGCATCTCGCCATGAGGCTGCTATGCCAAACGCCGTTTTGGTAAAACCGTACTTATATTCTAGATATTGTCGGAAGCGTGCTTGCGATTCCCCGCTGGCTTTCTCGGATCGCAAGCCGCGATAGGAGCAGTTCTCGATGGCAAACATCGTTGCGATCGACCAGGGTACCACCTCCACCCGCTCTCTCGTGGTAGGTGAGGACGGCGCCGTCGCCATCGTCAAGGCGATCCGGCATGGCCAGCATCATCCCAATCCAGGCTGGGTCGAGCATGATCCGGAGGAATTGCTGGCCAATATCCGGATCTGCCTGGAGACCGCCGGCCCGGCAGCAGCAATCGGCCTTTCCAACCAGGGAGAAAGCTGCCTGGCCTGGGACGCTGAATCCGGCAAGCCTCTTTCTCCCGTGATCGTCTGGCAGGACGGCCGTACGGCAGACATGGCCGAAAAGTTGCGGGCGGCCGGCAAGGCCGCGACCGTGCTGGAACGGGCCGGCTTGCCGCTCGATTCCTATTTCTCCGCCACCAAGTTCCGCTGGATGCTCGACAACCTGCCCGATGTCGCCAAGGCGCGTGCCGCGGGACGGCTGCGCCTGGGCACCACCGATGCCTTCTTCCTGCAGCGCCTGACGGGTGAGTTCGCCACCGACGCGACTACGGCTTCCCGCACCTCCTTGATGAATCTGGCAACGGGGGCCTGGGACGAGGAACTCTGCGCGCTGTTCGGCGTACCCCTCGACAGCCTGCCGCCGATCCGGCCGACCGTCGCGGCCTTCGGGCAGACGCCAACCGGGCCGATTACCGCCTCCCTGGTCGACCAGCAGGCCGCGCTCTACGGCCATCGCTGCCGCCGCGCTGGCGACCTCAAGATCACTTTCGGCACCGGTGCCTTCTGCCTGGCCGTCACCTCGACAATCCCCAAGGCACCCGCACTGACCGGCGGCCTCTTGCCGACGGTGGCCTGGCATATCGGCGATCGCCTGACCTACGCCCTCGATGGCGGCGTCTATGATGTCGGCTCGAGTATCGAATGGGCGATCAAAACAGGTATCGCCGGCAGCGTTGCCGATTTCCACGAATTCCGGCGGCCACCGGCGATCGAACGCGGGCTCGTCTTCGTGCCTGCCTTTTCAGGCCTGGCCTGTCCGCATTGGGATCGCTCGGCCGCCCCGCTCATCATCGGCCTGACGCCGGCCTCCGATTTCGAGGATCTGCGCCAGGCCCTGTTGGAAGGCATTGCGCTGCTGACCTGCGATATCCTGGCAGCAATGGAGGCCGAAGTAGAGACCGGCGATGTGATCGCCATCGATGGCGGATTGTCGCGCAGCCCCTATTTCTGCCAGTTCCTGGCCGACAGCGCCGGCAAAGCCGTCGCCTTGTCCGATTTCGACGAAACCACGGCCCTTGGCACGGCCCAGCTCGCGGCCCTCGGCATTGGTGTGGAAATACCGGCCGTCTCGGCTTCGAACCGGAAGTTCTACGAGCCCAAGGACGCCCCCCGCGCGCGCTGGCGCGAGCGCTTCCGCACAGCCGTCGGGCGCACGTCGGGCTGGCGCTGAGAAGTCGAAGCGCAGCGAAAGCGTTCACACGGCCGATGGAACACCCAGCAGGCCGAGAGCACCCAGATCCCGGCGCAGGGCTTCGGGGTCACTGAAGCGGATGGCCTTGAAACCGAGGTGTGAGGCCGTTGCGATATTCTCCGCATTGTCGTCGATGAAGACGCAAGCGCTGGCCGGCAAGCCGGCTTCCCGCAGGAAAAGCTCGAAAATCGCCGGATCCGGCTTGGCCAGTTTTCTCTCGCCCGAGACGATCAGCACCTCGAAATGCGAAAGAAAAGCGTAGCGCTCGGCCGCGATTGGAAAGGTTTCGGACGACCAGTTCGAGATCGCATGCAGGGCCACATCCTGCCGGCGCAATTCCTCCAGGATGGCGACCGTCCCTTCGATGGCGCCCCCAAGCATCTCGGACCAACGCGTGTGGAAGGCCGAGATCAGCTCGCCATGATGGGGAAACTGAGCTGAGAGCTCGGCCACCCCTTCGGCGAAGGGCTTGCCGGCGTCGAACTGGCCGTTCCACGCCGGCGTGCAGACCTCGGCCAGGAAGCGGCGGGCACGCTCTTCATCCGGCAGGAGCCGGCGGTAGAGATAGAGAGGGTTCCAGTCGATCAGCACGCCGCCGAGATCGAATACCACCGCCTTGATTGGATTTGCCATAGCCTTCCCCTATTGCTCGCTCTCGCGCCTATCTGCATGTTTATGCGTTTTTACGCAACTTCATGCGCGAATGCAATGCCGCGCCGCGCACGCCCTTGCGGCACGATGCCTAATATCGCGCCTTGCTTCGTCAGTACTCTCGCCCGAAATTGCGGGAATGAACGATGCGCCCCTGCATGTCCTGCTGATCGACGACAATGCCGTGAGGGCTTCGGTCATCGAGGAAGGCCTGCGCGAGGCGGGGCACGATCGCGTCACCATCATTAATGAAATGCGCCATTTGCTGCGGCAGGTCGTCGACGCCGATCCCGACGTCATCTTCATCGATCTGGAGAACCCCAATCGCGACGTCCTGGAGCAGATGTTCCAGGTCTCCCGCAGCGTGCATCGCCCGGTGGTGATGTTCGTGGACCAGTCCGACAAGGCCGCCACCGAGGCGGCCATCGATGCCGGCGTCTCGGCCTATGTAGTCGATGGCTTGCGCAAGGAACGCGTCCGGCCGATCCTCGACATGGCCATCAGCCGCTTCAACGCCTTCCATCGCCTGCGCGAGGAACTCGACCGTACGCGCCAGGCCCTGGAGGATCGCAAGACCATCGACAAGGCGAAAGGCATTCTCATGAAGCGGCGGGGCATCAGCGAGGAGGAGGCCTATGCCCTGCTGCGCAAGACCGCGATGAATGAAAGCCGGCGTGTGGCCGAGGTGGCGCGCAGCCTCGTCACCGCCGCCAAGCTTCTGGACAGATAGGCTGATGATGAGCGGTCACGGCGCGGACAGCGAAGAAATCCGGGAGCATGGGCGATGAGCAACAAGGGCAGGGACGGCATCGCGGATCTGACGCTCGGCTTCATCCCGCTCGTCGACGCCGCGCCCCTGGTCGTCGCCAGGGAAAAAGGGTTCGCCGCAGCTGAGGGCCTCGAACTCAAGCTGGCGCGCGAGACGTCCTGGGCCAATATCCGCGATCGCGTCATGCTCGGCCATTTCGACGCCGCCCATATGCTTGGGCCGATGCCAATCGCCTCCACGCTCGGCCTGGGGCATGTCGAGGTGCCGATGATCGCCCCCTTCTCGCTGGGCCTCGGCGGCAACGCCATCACGCTCGCGCCGACGCTCTTCGCCCGGATGGAAGAAGAGGGTGCAGATCTTGACGCCGGCCCGGCCACCATCGGCGCCGCGCTTGCCAAGGTCGTCGCCAAATGGCCGGCGGCGGGACAGGCGCCCCTTACCCTCGCCGTCGTCCATCCCTTTTCAGGGCATAATTACGAGCTGCGCTATTGGCTGGCCGCCGCCGGCATCGATCCCGACAGGGATATCCGGCTGGTGGTCCTGCCGCCGCCCTTCATGGTCGACGCCATACAGGAAGGTCAGATCGACGGCTTCTGCGTGGGCGAGCCCTGGAACTCGCTGGCGGTCGAGGCCGGGGTCGGCGTGATCGCGGTGACCAAATCCACCTTGTGGCGCCAAGGCCCCGAGAAGGTGCTCGGCTTGCGTGCCGATTTCGCCGAACGCACTCCCGATCGGCTCGCCGCACTGCTGCGTGCGTTGCATGGCGCGGCCCGCTGGGCTGGTGATGCCGGTAATCGCAGCGAGTTGGCCCATATCCTCGCCGCGCCTGGCTATCTCGACCGGCCACCCGAGATCATCGGGCAGGCGCTCAGCGGCGTGCTGGTGCGCCGCCGGCACGAGGCCGCGGCTGAGATTCCCGACTTCCTGGTCTTCCACGACCACGCTGCCAACTTCCCCTGGGCGAGCCATGCCCTCTGGTTCTATTCGCAGATGGTGCGCTGGGGCCAGGTGGATTACAGCACCGCCTTGGCCCAGCGGGTCGGCCAGGTCTATCGCCCGGACCTCTATCGCGCCGCCCTCGCCGGCACCGGTATCGACCTGCCCCGCGCCAGTGCCAAGGTCGAGGGTGCCTTGCGGCAGGCGACGCCGGTGGCCTCGCGCCACGGCACCATGGTGCTCGGCCCTGACGGCTTCTTCGACGGCAGGCTGTTCGATCCCGACGACATCGAAGGTTATCTGCGCTCCTTTGGAGTGTCAGCCTCCGGCTGACATACCGGCAGGCAAATTGTCAGCCCTGCTCCATCACCTGATGGAGCTGTGAGGCTGACACTCCGTCGTTTCCTGCCTCGCGCCGAAAATATCGGCAAAACCATGCTGCGGCGCACAATATTTGATCTTGCCTAAAAAAGCAGCCTGCTTCTAAACTGCACACAGTGAGAGACAGGTCTCTTTCCGCAGCAGGGTCAATGACGGCCCGATAAGCGGCTTTCCTTGAAGATTTTGGGCCGAAAAGCCCGGCGCTCAGTGACGGGCGCAAAACGGCAACGCCGCCGAACCATCCCTGCCGCCCTTTGTCGGCGGGGATGGTTCGGCGGCTTTTTGTTTTGGCGACTTCAGCACGCGGAACACGACGATGCAGACGCGAGACTTCCTCAAGGCCGGGCATTGGCCCACCCTTTTCGCCGCCTTCTTCTATTTCGACATGAGCTTCATGGTCTGGGTGATCCTCGGCCCCCTCGCCGTGCAGATTGCCGGCGACCTTCACCTCGACGCTGCCCAGAAAGGGCTAATGGTGGCCCTGCCCGTGCTTGCCGGCGCCTTCCTGCGCGTGGTGAACGGCTTCCTGGTCGATTATCTCCGACCCAAGCTGACGGGTATCCTGGCGCAGATCGTGGTGATCGCCGGCCTCCTCGGCTTCTGGGCCGTGGGCATCGGCTCCTACAGCCAGTTGCTGTTGCTCGGCCTCATCCTGGGCATGGCCGGCGCATCCTTCGCGGTGGCGCTGCCGCTCGCCTCGCGCTGGTATCCCCCGCATTATCAGGGCGTCGCCTTGGGCATCGCGGGTGCCGGCAATTCCGGCACCGTGTTCGCCGCCTTGTTCGCGCCTTTGCTCGCCACCATGGTGGGCTGGACCAATGTCATCGGCCTTGCCGCCATTCCGCTGGCTGTCGCCCTTATCGTCTATCTCCTCTGCGCCAAGGACAGCCCGAACCAGCCGCCCGCCAAGTCGCTCGGCGAATATGCCAGGATCCTGCGCCAGCCTGACGCCTGGTGGTTCATGTTCTATTATGCCGTCACCTTCGGCGGCTTTTCGGGCCTCGCCTCCTCGCTCGGCTTCTATTTCAACACCCAATACGGGCTCGACGCCGTCACGGCGGGCTATTGCACGGCGGCCTGCGTGTTCGCCGGCTCACTGTTCCGTCCCATTGGCGGCGCCGTCGCCGATCGCTTCGGCGGCATCCGTGTCCTCAGCGTTCTCTATGCCGCAGCAGCCATTGCACTGATCCTGGCCAGTTTCGGCTTCGCCCAACTCTGGCTCGGCCTCGGCATCCTCGTCGTCGCCATGCTCGCCCTGGGCATGGGCAATGGCGCGGTGTTCCAGCTCGTGCCGCAGCGCTTCCAGGCCGAGATGGGCGTGATGACCGGGCTGGTCGGCATGACGGGCGGCGTGGGCGGCTTCTACCTCGCCTCGAGCCTTGGCCTCTCCAAGCAGTTCACCGGCACCTACCAGGCCGGCTTCCTGATCTTCGCCTTGCTGGCGGTGCTGGCCTTGGCCGCCCTCACCCGGGTCAAGCGCCGCTGGCGCACGACCTGGACCCTCGAGGACGGCACCGCCACCGCCAGAATCTGAAATGGCCGGAATCTGCAATGGTTTGGATCTGAGGATCGAGACATGACCGAGAAGCTCCTGATCATCGGCAACGGCATGGCCAGCGTCAGGCTGTGCGAGGAAATCGCTGCCCACGCGCCGGGACGGTTCGAGACCACCGTCGTCGGCGCCGAGCCGCGGCCGGGCTACAACCGCGTGCTGCTCTCGGCCCTGCTCGCCGGTGATATCGGCCGGGACGGCATCACGCTGCGGGACGAGTCCTGGTATGGCACACAGGGCATTCGTCTCGTCACCGGGCAGACCGTTACCGGCCTCGATCCGGCCGCCCGCACCGCCCATCTCGCCAATGGCGCCGCCCTGTCCTTCGACCGGGTCGTGCTGGCGACCGGCTCTTCCGCCATCCGCCTGCCCGTTCCCGGCATGACTTTGCCGGGCGTGACCACGTTCCGCGACCTCGCCGACCTGCCCGCCTTGCAGGAAGCCGCTCGCCTCAACCGGCGCATCGCCGTGATCGGCGGCGGGCTGCTGGGCATCGAGGCGGCCTATGGCCTGGCCAAGGGCGGCGCCAAGGTCACCCTGGTCCATGTCATGGAGCGCCTGATGGAACGCCAGCTCGACCGACGGACGGCGGCCTTCCTCAAGCGGGCGGTGGAGCACAAGGGCATCCGCATCCTGCTCAATGCCCAGACCCAGGAGGTCGCAGGCGAGGACAGGGCCGAGGCCCTCATCTTCGCCGACGGTTCCCGCCTGCCCGTCGACATGGTGGTGGTCGCCGTGGGCGTGCACCCCAATACTGGCCTCGCCAAGACTGCCGACCTGCCGGTTGGACGCGGCATCCAGGTGGATGACGGCCTTGCCACCGTGGTGCCCTTCATCCACGCCATCGGCGAATGCGCCGAACATCGCGGCCAGGTCTACGGCCTCGTCGAGCCGGCCTATGAGCAGGCACGCGTGCTGGCGCGTCGCTGGGGCGGCGACACCGGGGCAGCCTATGAAGGCACCGCTTTGTCGACCAACCTCAAAGTCTCCGGCATTCCGGTCTTCTCGGCCGGTGACTTCCTCGGCGAGGGTCATGACGACATCCTGCTGGAGGATCGTGGCGCCGGGCTATGCAAGCGCCTGGTCCTCAAGGATAACCGCCTCATCGGTGCCGCCATGGTCGGCGAGGCCGAGGACGCCGTCTGGTACAAGGATCTGATCCGACGGGGCAGCGACATCTCCGCCATTCGCGAGAGCCTGATCTTCGGCCGCGCCTTCTGCGAAACCACCCCTTCGCGGGTTCTGAGGGAGGCCGCATGATGGGCAGCGATTTCACCTCCGACCAGAAGCGCTATCTCGAAGGCTTCGTCTCGGGCATGCAGGCCGTCGGCAGTGCCAAGGCTGCGCCCGCTGCGACGGCACCGATCCCCATGGGCCCGGACGCCACGCACCTTCAGGCGCAGGATGCCGTGACCGCCGGTGGCGGCAAGCTCGTCGACCAGGAGAAATGGAAGCGGGCCGAACATCCCTTCGATGCCTATCCACGCCTGAAGGCGCAGGCCAGGGACGGCGCCTTTCCCAAGCCCGAAGACAATTTCCGCTGGCGCTATTTCGGCCTGTTCTATGTGGCGCCCGCGCAGTCGAGCTATATGGTCCGCCTGCGCATTCCCAACGGTATCCTCACTCATTGGCAGTTCGCCGGCATGGCCGATGTCGCCGAGCGCATGGGCGGGGGCTATGCCCATGTCACCACACGGGCCAATCTGCAGATCCGGGAGGTGATGCCGGACAATGCACCGCGCGTGGTCGAAGCCATCCAGGATCTCGGCCTGTGCTCGCGCGGCTCGGGAGCCGACAATATCCGCAACGTCACCGGTTCGGCCACCGCCGGCATCGATCCGCAGGAACTGGCCGACACCAGGCCGCTCGCCCGCGAATGGCACTATCACATCCTCAATGACCGCTCGCTCTATGGCCTGCCGCGCAAGTTCAACGTCGCCTTTGACGGCGGCGGGCGCATCGCCACGCTGGAGGAGACCAACGATATCGGCTTCCAGGCCGTGCGCATCGGCGGCGAGATCTGGTTCCGCCTCGTTCTCGGCGGCATCACCGGCCATCGCGACCTCGCCCGGCCGACCGGCGTGTTCTGCAAGGCCGAGGAATGCTGCGCCATCGCCGATGCCATCGTGCGAGTGTTCACCGACAAGGGCGACCGCACCAACCGCACCAAGTCGCGCATGAAATATGTCCTCGATGCCATCGGCTTCGAGGCCTATCTGGAGGCAGTGGAAGCCAAGCTCGGCCGCAAGCTCACCCGCCTGTCCGAGGACGGGGTCGAGCCCCGCCCCGCCTTCGACCGCCTGGCTCATATCGGCGTGCACCCCCAGAATCAGCCAGGCCTGAACTGGATCGGCGTCACCCTGGCCGTTGGCCGAATGGACGCCAGCCAGATGCGCGGCCTCGCCGCCATCGCCCGCGATTTCGGGGATGGCGACATCCGCCTCACTGTCTGGCAGAACCTGCTGATCTCCGGCGTTCCTAACGCGAAGGTGGCGGAGGCCAAGGCGGCGATCGAGGCGCTCGGCCTCGACTGGAAGGCGAGCTCCCTGCGCGCCGGCCTAGTGGCCTGCACCGGCGCCACCGGCTGCAAATTCGCCGCCGCCCATACCAAGGAGCACGCCCTGGAGATCGCCGACTATGTCGATGCGCGTTTGGCGCTCGACGTGCCGGTGAACGTCCACCTCACTGGCTGCCACCATTCCTGCGCCCAGCATTATATCGGCGACATCGGCCTGATCGGCGCCAAGGTGACGCTCAACGAGGAGGGTGACCAGGCCGAGGGCTATTCGATCGTGGTTGGCGGCGGCTATGGCGACCAGCCGCGGATCGGCCGCGAACTTTGGAAGGAGATCCGGGCCGAGGATTGCCCCGGCAAGGTCGAGGGTCTGCTGCGCCTCTATCTCGAGCACCGCGAGGGCCCCACGGAGAGCTTCCAGGCCTTCACCATCAGGCACGAGCCGGAAGCCTTGCGCGGCCTGGTCGACGGCAGGGAGCTTGCAGGCGCATGAACATGATCGCCGTCCCGCCCCAGCGTTCGCTCATTCCCGAAGGAGCGCCCTTCAGCCCGGAGCAAAGAGCCTGGCTCGACGGATTCTTTGGTGCTGTCCTCGCCGCCCAGAGCGGCATGGCACCTGCCGATCTGCCGCACCTCGACAAGGCTGGGCTCGATCAGGCCGCAGGCTCTGCCCTGGCCGACAATGACGAGGCGCCCTGGCACGATCCAAGCATGGGCATAGACGAGCGCCTCGCCTTGGCCAAGGACAGGCCGCTGGCACCGCGCCTGATGGCGGCGATGGCGCAGCAGGATTGCGGTCAATGCGGCTACAACTGCGCCGACTATGCCAATGCGCTCTTCCTGCGCAAGGAGGAGCGCCTCACCTTGTGTGCGCCGGGCGGCAAGGAGACTGCCCGCATGCTCAAGGCCCTGGCGCAGGAGATCGGGCAGGACGGCACCGCTTCGACCACAAGCCCTGACGCGAAGGCCGATGTCGATGCGACCGAGGCCGGCCAGCCCCCCGCCGCCGGCCTGCCCGGCCGCTCGCGCGACAATCCGGTTGCCGCACGCTTCCTCTCGCGGCGTCGGCTCAACGGCGAAAAATCCGCCAAGACCACCTGGCATGTCGAGTTCGACCTATCCGGCAGCGGGCTCGACTATATCGCAGGCGATAGTTTCGGCGTAATCCCGAAGAACAAGGCAGGCCTGGCCGACCAGATCATCGCCCTGCTCGGAGCCCGGCCCGAAGCCCTGATCGAGGGCAAGAGCCTGCGCGACAGGCTGATCGAGGATGTCTCGCTCGGCACGCCGCCCGACAGCCTGTTTCAGCTCCTGTCCTATCTCAGCACCGGCGACCTGCGCCGCAAGGCCCGGACGCTGGCCAATGGCGGGGATCCGGACGGAGACGCGGCATCTCTCGACGTGCTCGCCGTGCTCTACAAGTTCCAGGGCATCCGCCCCGGGGCCGAGGCCTTCCTCGAGGCCCTCGATCCCTTGCAGCCGCGGCTCTATTCGATTTCCTCCTCGCATAAGGCCAATCCGGGCCGGATCTCGCTCACCGTCGATACGGTGCGCTATCGCATCGGCGCGCGCGACAGGCTGGGCGTTGCCTCCACCTTTCTGGGCGAGCGCATCGCCGAGGGCGAGGAACTCAGGGTCTATGTACAGAAGGCCCACGGCTTTCGACTGCCCGAGAACGGCGAGACGCCGGTGATCATGGTCGGGCCGGGCACCGGGGTCGCTCCGTTCCGCGCCTTCCTGCAGGAACGCAAGGCCGAGGGCGCCAGCGGGCGCAACTGGCTGTTCTTCGGCCACCAGCATCGGGACCACGATTTCTTCTATGAGGAGGAATTCGCTGCCATGCGCGAGAGCGGCCTGCTCACGCGCCTCTCCCTCGCCTGGTCGCGCGATGCCGAGGGCAAGTTCTACGTGCAGGACCGCATGCGCGAGGTCGGTGCCGATCTCTGGCGCTGGCTGGTCGAGGGCGCGCATTTCTATGTCTGCGGCGACGCCAAGCGCATGGCGCGCGACGTCGAACGCGCCCTCGTCGACATCGTGGCGCAATGGGGCGCCCGCTCGACCGAGGAGGCGGCAAGTTTCATCAACGGCCTGAAGAAGGCCGGCCGCTACCAGGCCGATGTTTATTGAAGGGGTGGCGCGATGAAACAGGCGGAGCGCGCCTTCTTGTCCCGGCCCCGGAGACCCCGCCCATGAACGTCTCTATGCCCACCCCCGATCCCTCGATGATCGAACCCGTCCGGGCCCCCGTGCGCACCACCTGCGCCTATTGCGGGGTCGGCTGCGGGGTCGTCGCCACCGCCGACGGCAAGGGTGGTGCCGCCATCGCCGGAGATGTCGCCCATCCCGCCAACCAGGGCCGGCTCTGCGTCAAGGGTGCCGCACTCGGCGAGACGCTGGCCACCGGGCATCGCCTCGTCCATCCCACCATCCATGGCGTTCGCACCACCTGGAACCGCGCCCTCGATGCCGTCGCCAGGGGGTTCAGGGAAACCATCGAGCGCCATGGTCCCGAGACCGTGGCTCTTTATCTCTCGGGCCAATTGTTGACCGAAGACTATTACGTCGCCAACAAGTTGATGAAGGGCTTCATCGGCTCGGCCAATGTCGATACCAATTCGCGCCTGTGCATGGCCTCCACGGTCGCCGGCCATCGCCGCGCCTTCGGCGCCGACATCGTGCCGGGCTGCTATGAGGATCTCGACGAGGCCGATCTCGTCGTGCTGACCGGTTCCAACACAGCCTGGTGCCATCCCGTGCTCTGGCAGCGCATCGAACAGGCGAAGAAGAAGCACGGCACCCGCATCGTGGTCATCGACCCCCGGCGGACTGTCACAGCCGACAACGCCGATCTGCATCTTGCCGTCGCACCGGGCATGGACAGCGTGCTGTTCGCCCGCCTGCTGGTGGAGATCGCCGAGAGGGGCGCCATCGACGAAAATTATGTCATCCGCCACACAGACGGGATCGAAGCCGTCCTCGGCAACGCGCGCGAGATCGCCCCGAGCCGGACGCAAGCCGCCCTCCGTTGCGGCCTGACGGAGCAGGACCTCGCCACCTTCCTCGACTGGTGGATCGAGACGCCGCGCGTCGTCACCTGCTTCAGCCAGGGGGTCAACCAGTCGGCCCAGGGCACCGACAAGGTGAACGCTATCCTCAATGCCCATCTCGCAGCCGGCCGTATCGGCAGGCCCGGCTGCGGCCCTTTCTCGCTCACCGGCCAGCCCAATGCCATGGGCGGGCGCGAGGTTGGCGGCCTCGCCAACCAGCTTGCCGCCCATATGGGCTTTTCGCCGACCGAGGTGGATCGCGTCGGCCGCTTCTGGGGCGCCCCGCACATGGCCGAGAAGGAAGGCCGCAAGGCGGTCTCGATGTTCGAGGCGATCGAGCGCGGCGAGATCCGCGCGGTATGGGTGCTCTGCACCAATCCAGCCACCAGCCTGCCGCGCGCCAACGTCATGCGAACAGCCCTGCGCAAGCTCGATTTCCTCGCCGTCTCGGAGATCAGCGCCCATGTCGACGGCCTCACCGATGCCGCGACCGTGGTGCTGCCATCGGCTGCCTGGGGCGAGAAGAACGGCACCGTCACCAATTCGGAGCGGCGTATCTCGCGCCAACGCCCCTTCCTTGCGCCTCCCGGCGAGGCGCAGCCCGACTGGTGGCAGATCTGCGAAGTCGCCAAGAGACTCGGCCATGCCGAAGCCTTCGATTACACCTCGCCCGCGGCGATCTTCCGCGAACATGCCGCGCTGTCCGCCTTCGAGAATGACGGCACGCGTCTGTTCGATATCGGTGGCCTCGCCGAACTCACCGACGAAGCCTATGACGCCCTGGAGCCCGAGCAGTGGCCGCTGCCATCGGGCCGGGACACCGGCACGCCGCGCCTGTTCGCTGAAGGCGGCTTCGCGCATGCCGATGCCCGCGCCCGCCTCGTCCCACTGGCTCCGCCGGCGCTGTCGGCCGAGCCAAGCGTCGAGCATCCGCTCCTGCTCAATACCGGCCGGGTGCGCGACCACTGGCACACCATGACCCGCACCGGGCTCAGCCCGCGCCTGGCCCAGCATCGCAATGCCCCCTTCGTGGAAGTGCATCCCGCCGATGCCGAGCGTTTCGGCCTGCTAGACGGCGCCTTCGCCGTCGTGAGCACCGGCGAGGGCCAAGTCGAACTGCGGGTGGTGGTCACCGACAGCCAGCAACCCGGTTCGATCTTCGCGCCGATCCACTGGACCGACGCCAGCGCCGCCCGCGCCCGCGTCGGCTCCCTCGTGCATGCCCATACCGATCCCATCTCCGGCCAGCCCGATTCAAAGACGGTGCCGGCCGCAATCCGGCCCTGGGTGATGCAGGCGGAAGGCTTCATCGCCTCGCGCCACCGCCTGCCCATGCCGGCCTGGCTCAGCCATGCCCGCATGACCGTCGCTGATGGCGAGATCGTCCATTTCGCCAGCCCGCGCGCGCCGGGGCCTCTGCACGATCTTCTGTCGAACTGGCTCAATCTGTGGGCCAGCCCACTGCACCAGCGCAATCCCGCCGCCGATCTCTACCGCTCGGCCTCGATCGTGGATCACCGCCTCGAGATCCTGCTCTCGACCGGCCCACATCGGGATGAGGAGGGCGCAGCCTGGGCCACGGACCTGCTGGCCCGGGAGCGGATCGACGCCGCCACGCGCCGTTTCATCCTCGCGGGCCGCGCACCCAATCCGGGTATCCGCCCCAGCCGGCAGGTCTGCGCCTGTTTCGGCATCGACCAGGCCCGTATCGAGGCAGCCGCACGCAGCGGCGCCTGCAGCATCGAGGCAATCGGCACGGCCTTGAAGGCAGGCACGAATTGCGGTTCCTGCCGGCCGGAGATTGGCAAAATCCTGGAAGGCTGCCGTCAGCCGGCCTGAACGTGCCTCACTCGCCCTTGGCGATCCAGCGCGCTGCTTTTTCGGCGATCATCAGGGTCGGCGAGTTGGTGTTGCCACTGGTGATCGCCGGCATCACGCCGGCATCGACCACACGCAGGCCGTCGACGCCACGCACGCGCAGATGGCTGTCGACCACAGCCTCGGGATCCCCGTCCCATCCCATCCTGGTGGTGCCGACGGGATGGAAGATGGTGCTGGCGATATCGCCGGCCAGCCTTGCGAGTTCCTCGTCGGTCTGGAATTCGACGCCCGGCTTCCATTCGACCGGCTTGTAGGGGGCCAGCGCCGGCTGGCTCACGACATGGCGGACATGGCGCAGGCTGTCGGCGGCGACCTTGCGGTCCTCCTCCGTCGAGAGATAGCCAGGGGCGATAGCCGGCGCATCGCCCGCCCGGTTGGAGCGGATCCGGATGCTGCCGCGGCTGGTCGGATTGAGATTGCACACGCTCGCCGTGAAGGCTGGAAAATCGTGCAGGGGCTCGCCGAAGGCGTTCAGGCTGAGCGGCTGCACATGATATTGCAAATTGGCATGCGGCCGGCCGGGATCGGAACGGCTGAAGGCGCCGAGCTGGGAGGGCGCCATGCTCATCGGCCCGCTGCGGCGTAGCATATATTCGAGCCCGATGCCCATCTTGCCGGTCAGGCTGCTCGCCAGCGTGTTGAGCGTACGGGCACCCTCGATCTTGAACACGGCCCGGATTTGCAGATGGTCTTGCAGGTTCTCGCCCACGCCCGGCAAATCGTGCACGACCTCGACGCCATAGGATTTCAGCAGGCCGGCCGGGCCGATTCCGGATAGCTGCAGGATCTGCGGCGAGCCGACCGCGCCGGCCGAGAGGATGACCTCGCGCTTGGCCTGGATTTCGACGAGTTCGCCGCCACGCCGCAGGATCACGCCGGTACAGCGGCGGCGGCCGTCGTCACCAGTCCCGAAGGCGAGGCGCTCGACCTGAGCCTGAGTCCACACCGTGAGATTGGAACGCCCGCGCGCCGGTCGCAGGAAGGCCTTGGCGGTGTTCCAGCGCCAGCCGGCCTTCTGGTTGACCTCGAAATAGCCGACACCTTCATTGTCGCCGCTGTTGAAGTCCTCGGTGCGGGGCACACCGGCCTGCACCGCCGCCTCGGCGAAGGCATCGAGGATGTCCCAGCGCAGGCGCTGCTTTTCGATGCGCCACTCGCCACCATGGCCGTGCATGTCGGAAAAGCGGCTATTGTCGCCGGTGGCGGGATCGGCGCCGCCATCGAGGCGATGGTGATTCTCATGCGCCTTGAAGTCGGGCAGGCTGTTGGCCCAGTTCCAGGCCTCGTCCCCGGTCGCGGCGGCCCAGCCGTCATAGTCGCGCGCCTGGCCGCGCATATAGATCATGCCGTTGATGGAAGAGCAGCCACCCAGGGTCTTGCCGCGTGGATAGCGCAGCGCCCGCCCGTTCAGGCCGGGCTCGGCCTCGGTCTGATAGAGCCAATCGGTGCGCGGATTGCCGATACAATAAAGATAGCCGACCGGGATATGAATCCAGGGATAGTTGTCGGGCCGCCCAGCTTCCAGCAGCAGCACCTGCCGGCTGGGATTGCTGGAAAGCCGATTGGCCAGCAGGCACCCGGCCGTTCCCGCCCCCACCACAATGAAGTCGAACGGACCCGCCAGGGAGCCGGACTGGTCAGCCTTGCCGCGCGACATGCTTCCCCCTCGATATTCGCGCTACCAGTCATAACCGGGCTTGTTGCCGCTCTTCAAACGGAAATGAGCGGAGCTGACATGATGCCGCGACTGGGATCGGAGTGAAGCCCCGCCGGCTACCGCGACGAAAACCGGCAGGGCCACACCCGTACAAACCCCTTTGAGGGGAAAGGGGTTTGCGCACTTTGCGTGTCGATCGGATCCGGAGCTATCTCCGGCGGAACAGCACCGGTCAGACGCCTTTCTCGATCGCCTCGTTCAGGTCCTGATATTCCTCGCAGCCGGTGCCGCAGAGTGTCTTGATGGTATCGAGCTGCTGCTTGGCCAGATCGAGTCGACCCTTGATCACATAGGCCTCGCCCAGATATTCGCGGACCTGCGCATATTGGGGATCGGCCGCCACCGATTTGAGATAATAGCCGATGCCTTCGTCGGTCCGGCCGAGCTTGCGCGTGGCATAACCTCTGTAGTTGAGGGCCTTGGCGGTGTTGGGATCCTCAAGCAGGTCCAGCACCTGCAGCGATTCGTCGTAGCGGTCGGCCTTGGCCAGCACCCAGGCATAATTGGCCAGGTCATCATCGGGCAGCGCCTCGGACTTCAGCTTGAGGCAGGCCTTCTTGCGGACACTCCACACCTGCCCCCGCGGGCAGGTGGTCATGTCGGTGATCGGCTTGCCATTGGTTGCGCCGCCGCTTCCCCCGCCGGCTCCCCCACCGCCGCTACTACCCCCTCCGCCCCCACTGCTGCCGCCGCCTCCCCCGCCCCCGGCGGCGAGGGCCACACCCGCGACCAGCAGAAAGGCGGTCGAAAGGGCGGTGACCGCGAGGCGGCGAGTCGAAGCTTGGACTAAGGACATGATGTCTCTCCCTTGTGCATGGATGCCGGGAAAACACCTGGACTGGGATATTATTCGCTGCCGTGCAGCCTTCGGGAGAACCGGCGGCAAGCCTGGCATTCTTCTGCTTTCCGCACGCCGTCCCTCCTTGACGATTTGGTCGTCACTTTCCTTGACTCTGCGCCTCACGCCTGTATAAGCCACGCCAGCGCGCGGCCTTTGGGCCGCGTGCCTTTTTTCGTGGCCACCTATTCCGCAAGACCAGGTGGCAGATATCAACGACTGGAAAAGCCGGCCGCTGCGGGGACTTTGCTCAGGCAAGGACCCGATCCGTCGAGTTTCCCTTTGCGGAAGCCAGACGGGCGAAAGCCGGGTCCGAACGAGGAAAAAACATGTTCGCGGTCATCAAGACGGGCGGTAAGCAATACCGCGTCAATCAGAATGACGTTCTCCGGGTCGAGAAGCTCGACGCCAAGGTTGGAGAAGTCATCGTATTCCCCGAAATCCTGGCCGTTGGCGGCGACGCCGGCCTGACTTTCGGTACCCCCACGGTTGCCGGTGCTTCGGTTGCCGCCGAGGTTGTCGAGCATGATCGTGATGACAAGGTCATCGCTTTCAAGAAGCGCCGCCGGCAGAATTCGAAGCGCAAGCGCGGTCATCGCCAGCATCAGACCGTGGTGCGGATCTCCGAGATCCTCACCGGCGGTGCCAAGCCTTCCAAGGCTGCGGCCAAGCCCGCCAAGGCTGCCAAGGAAGAGGCTCCGGTCACTGCCGCCGCCGTTCCGACCGGTGGCCTCGACGCCTCCAACCTCTCGCTGATCTCGGGCATCGGCCCGACCATCGAGAAGAAGCTGCGCGCCGCTGGCATCAACAGCTGGAACGACATTGCCGCCTGGACCGATGCCGACATCGCCAAGTGGGATGAAGAGCTCTCGCTACGCGGCCGCGCCGCCCGCGAAGAGTGGGTCATTCAGGCCAAGGAACTCCTGGACGGCAAGCCGCCGCGCGCCAAGGTCGACCAGGCCGAGCAGGCTTCCGGCAAGGACCTCTAAGCCGGTTTCAGAGCGTTGGGGTCGACAACCGCCCGGCTTTCGGGCATTGTCGCCCCTGATTGATGGTTTTCACCGCCGTGTCACAGCACCGGCGTAGATAGAATTTCGAGGAGTTATCGCCATGGCTCACAAAAAAGCAGGCGGTTCGTCGCGCAACGGTCGTGATTCGGCCGGTCGTCGCTTGGGTGTGAAGAAGTTCGGTTCGGAAGCCGTCGTTGCTGGCAACATCATCGTGCGCCAGCGCGGCACGAAATGGCATCCGGGCGTCAATGTCGGCATGGGCAAGGACCATACGCTTTTTGCTCTTATCGACGGCCGAGTCGACTTCCGCACCCGAGCCAACGGCCGAATTTACGTCAACGTCTCCACGACCAAAGTAGCAGCAGAATAATCCCGGCGGGACCTCAGCTCCGCCGGCTCCACTGGACCGGCGGACCTGAAATGACCCTATTTGGGACTCCAGGTTGACGCAGGGGCGGTGGAGAAATCCTTCCGCCCTTTTTCTTGCCAGGAGCCCATCATGTCCCCCTTCAAATCTCTCCCGGCCGTTTCCATTCCCTCGATCGAGATCGAGACCCTGCGTCTCGTGCTGCGCAAGCCGCATCTGGGCGACGTGCCCCGCATGGCACGCCTCGCCAATGATTCGGCCGTGGCATTGATGACCGGGCGCCTGCCCTTCCCCTATGGCGAAAGCGACGCTGCGGATTTCGTGCGTTATCAGGACGAGGCTCGCATCGCGGGCAAGGAACTCGCCTTCGCCATCGAGTGCCGGGAGACCGGCGCCTTCCTCGGCTGCATCGGTCTGCGCTTTCCCAAGCGCGAGATCGCGGAGATCGGCTACTGGCTGGGCCAGCCTCATTGGGGCCAGGGCCTTGCCACGGAGGCGGCGCGCGCCCTGATCGATCATGGCTTTTCGACCCTGCCGCTTACCTCGATCACCGGCGAATGCCGGGTGATCAATGAGGCGTCGCGCCGGGTGATGGAAAAGTGCGGGCTGCGCTATGTCAATTCGGGCCTGCAGCATGCGCCGGCCCGTGGCGGCGCTCTGCCGATCGATCGCTTCAGCTTGGTTCGCCCCGATTGGGTAAGCTTCAAGGCTTGGGTGCCGGCCGTGGTCCGCGAGGCACAGCCGCCGCTGGCGGAGCTGACTCCATAGAGGCCTCGGCAATCACGGAGGCTTCCGCCTGGGCGATGCGCAGCGTACTCCAGCTGCCTGGCTCGGATGGCGCCTGCCTCACATTGACGAGGTTCGTGCCCAGACCGTTGGTGAGGGTCACCTGGCCGCCCTTGGTGGCGACGGTGACCACGCCATGCTCGACGAAGACACCGAAGACGCCATCGCTGGGGCCGGCGAAAAATTTGGTACCGCGAGCGGCGATCAGGCCGAACGGGGTCGTGACGTTGAGCGGCCCCGACGGTTGATTGTCGGGCCGGTCGAACAGCATGGCACCGCGCTCCAGCACCAGTTCGCCGCCCCGGTCCACCAGGAACTTGTCGATGCGCACCCGCGTGCGCTCGCCCAGGGACAGCCGGGTGGCATCCCCGAGCCGGGCCCCCAGCCGGGCTCCTTCCCCGGTTGCCAGCATGTCATCGATGAAAACCGGCTCGCCGACCTGCAGGGCGCGTTTCTCGCCCCGCAGCTGCCCGGTGGTCTGCCCTGTGGCCGTCAGCACCGTGCCGACCTCGACGATCTGCATCGCCGAGGCCAAACCCGGCCGCAATCCGGCGAGGGCGAGACCGGCGAGCACGGAACGGCGGTGAATCAGCATGACGACGCTTCCTTGTCCCTATCCGTCCACCATCGGAGCCGGATCAGCCTCGAAACAGAATCCTTGTCTCATGCCATAAGCCAAGGATTCTGTCTGGGCCGTGACAAGTAGCACGCGGCGAAAAACAAACCCATTTTGAGATTTCATGGACTCGTCAGGAATCGCAAGGAGCTCCTTCGCCTGAACGCGCTTTGCTCTAGTAGCCGCTACGCTCGCAAACACGCTGGCGTCGCTTGACATAACGTCCATAGTAATCGTCGTAGACGCGCACGACGCGATAATAGCAGCGGGGACGATATTGCCGGCGATAGCCGCCGCCGTTATCGTCCTGGTTGTAACCACCGCCGCCGTTATAACCCCCGCCGCCATATCCATCGTCATACTGGGCGGCGGCCGGCAGCGGCGCCAGAGCGGCCGCGCCCAGCGCGGCACCCAGCAGCAGGTAACGAAGCTTCAGGCCGAAAATCGTCATCGCAGTTCTCCTCGCTCGAACACGATTCCGAAAAGCAGGGCCCGGTAAGCTGTGCGGGCAGGCTTTCGGATGATGATTGCTCAAAAGCGCTGCCTGCCGGGAGGAGAAATCGCACGAAACCATTCCGGCCATGCCGCTGGGCATGGCCGCTGCCTTCTTCCCCCCGGACGGGAAACGGATCACAGGATCCGCCCCAGCGACGCTAACCGGTCCCCTTGCTCCGTAAAGAGCAGACGAGCCCGATCAAGCCATCATCACCCCGTCACTCTAACCCGTCTGTTCCCGCTGAAACAGATCAACTTTTGCGGGAGTTGACCTTTCTTCTCTACCGTCATCGGGAGGGAATCGTCAGGGCGACACGCCCGGCCCGTCGGCCTGGCCACGCGTCTTCCAGAGCGAGAAAACGATGCCGCCGGCGATGATCGCAACGGTGACGATCAGGGCGAGAGCCGGATCGACTTTGCCGACAAGATGGCCCCAGTAGATTTTGCCGCCGATGAAGACGAGCACGAGGGCAAGCGCGTATTTGAGGTAGTGGAAACGATCGATCATCGCCGCCAGCGCGAAATAGAGCGCCCTCAGGCCGAGAATGGCCATGATGTTGGCGGTGTAGACGATGAAGGTATCGGTGGTGATGGCCAGAATGGCCGGCACCGAGTCCACGGCGAAGACGATGTCGGCGACGTTGATGACGATCAGGGCCAGCAGCAACGGCGTGGCATGCAGCAAAGTCCTGCCTGTGGCATGGTCCGGCTGGCGAACCACGAAGCGGTTGCCATGCAGGTCCTCGCTGATGCGCATATGACGACGCAGGAAGCGAACCAGCCAGTTTTCCTTGAACTCGGCATGATCGTCCGAGGCGACCAGCATGCGCAGGCCCGTCAGGATCAGCAAGGCCGCGAAGATATAGAGCACCCAGCCATAGCTCTGCACGATGCTGGCACCGGCCGCGATCATGATGCCGCGCAGCACCACGGCCGCCAAGATACCCCACACCAGAGCGCGGTACTGAAAGGCCGGCGGCACCGCGAAGTAGCGGAAGATCAGGGCGATGACGAAGACATTGTCGATCGAGAGCGATTTCTCGATGAAATAGCCGGTGAAATAGTCGAGCGCCGGGCTGGTGCCGTCCGGCCTGGTATCCATGCCCCACCAGATGGCGCCGCCGAAGGCGATCGCGATGGCGATATAGATGGCCGACAGCTTGAAGCTGTCGGCAACGCTCAGCACCTTGTCGTCACGGTTGAGCACGCCGAGATCGAAGGCGAGCAACAGCGCCACGAAGGCGAGAAAGGCCAGCCACATCCAGACGGGCTGGCCGGCAAAATCAGAAAATGCGAAATCGAGCATAACGCCGGACCCTTTTGCTTCGAAAACAATCGAAGCCGGCTCCGACATCACGGCATGCTTTGCGCAAACCGTCAGAGGGGCCCGGTAACCGGCGCCTCTGCATCGCCGAAACGGGGGCCTGCCGTCAAGGGGAGGTCACATTAAGCTTTGCTCATCTGGAGCAAAGCGGGTCGTGGCCGCACGACGCTCCGGACAATGAAAAAGGCCGGAGCGCGAGGCCCCGGCCCGAAAAGTCAGTCATGCAACCTTGCCTTAGTGGGCGGTCGTCATTTTCTTTTCGATTTCGCGCTTCAGGCGCAGGGCCGGCGCGGTAAGTTCGTTGCTGGAAGCCTTGATCAGCCAGGCATCGAGGCCGCCATTGTGCTCGACAGTGCGCAGGCCGGCCGCCGAGACGCGCAGGCGCACGGAGCGACCGAGCACGTCGGAGATCAGCGTGACATTGTGCAGGTTCGGCAGGAACTTGCGCTTGGTCTTGACGTTCGAATGGCTCACTTTGTGGCCAGACTGAACGCCCTTGTCGGTCAGCGCGCAACGGCGGGACATGGGTCTATCCTTCTCAATTCGGAACGGCGCCGCTGCAGCGGGGCCAGGGCAGTTTCCGGGGAACCTGCCGGTGTTAAGAGGGTCCGGCAATTCTGCCTTGCTTGCGCGGACAGAATCGCTTGGGCAAAAAGAAAACCGCCACCCCAAGTTGGGGGCGGAGCCTCCCGCCAAAATTTGTGTGGGTTGCTATAGTCGGGAGCTTGTGCCGCGTCAAGAGTTTCGCTCTAAACTCGCGTCGCATGCGTGAGGGGGCTTGCCTTCCGCTTTGCTTGCCTGTATCAGGGCGGCGCGTCCGCAAGGATCGCCTTCTGAAAACCGTTGGCGCCGCTTTAGCTCAGCCGGTAGAGCACATCATTCGTAATGATGGGGTCAGGTGTTCGAGTCACCTAAGCGGCACCACGTTTTCTCAGCCTCACAGTACTGGCTTCTGCCGTCCGGGGCTGACGTTCAATTCCACATTTCGGGATAAGTTCAATTCCACATTTCGGGATAATAAGCCGGGCAGATACAATGCCGGCTGGCACGTGGCGGATCGATCAGCCGGCCTGCCAGCTGTGTGAGCAGCGCCTCCACCCGCTCGGCTGAACGGACGGACGCTTCCGAGACCTCATAAGGACGGTCGGTGTCGCTCAGGCTGATTTCCAGCCGATTCGCTTGCGCATGGACATAGGCGGGCTGCCCAGCCAATTCGACCAAACCGGGCTGCCGGATGCGATGGCTTCCCGGAACGAGGAGAGCGAACTTGCCGAATTCCTCGGCCGTGTAAGCAACGCCCGGCACCGGTTGGGGAGAGTCGGGCGCGGCGACGTCCAGGGCGATCCCCAGGGTGGCGCAGACATCCACCAGATCGGCCTCTGTCTCCACCGCGATCGCGACCAGCAGCTGGTCTCCATCGTTGGCATGGCCGCCCACGGCCCGGCAGAACCGGAAATAGCGCAGCCTGCCTGCCCATTGCATGATCTGCTGCCGGTCATGGCGTTCGAACAGATAGAGGTTCCAACGATCGTCGCTCATGCGCGTGCAGGTCCCCTCACAAAATCCTCCGCAGAGCTTCTCGGTAGTGCTCCTTCGTGGCCAATATCGAAAAGCTCTGCAAGCATTCAAGATCCTGCAGCTTCCACCTGCTCATGCCATGGGTGCGCTCAGGAGGAAGCTGCCTGGTGCCGCCGTTCCCAGCCATATTGGCCGCCAGCACATTGGCCGGCCCCGACAGGCGGCAGAACGGATGGAGCGCCATGGCGTTGCGGTTGAGCACAATCTGGTCTCTGCCATCCAAAGACTCCAGGGACGAGATCATGGTTCTGGCTGACGGTTCCGTCGAAGGATCCACTCCCATCCGGGCATCTGGCTCCTGCCCTTCGGGAAAAATGGCTTGCCCGGATCAGCAAAGCCACAGCATGATCACAATCGCTTTGAAAGACCTACCTAAAGACAAGATCAATCAGGGGGAAACATATGAGTAACACCGCGGCCGTGGCAGTGGCAGATCCGCATGATACCCGCCGGCGGGTGATGGCGATTGTCGGCTCATCTTCTGGAAATCTTGTCGAGTGGTTTGATTTCTACGCCTACGCGTTTACGGCACTCTACTTTTCGAGTGCCTTCTTCGGCTTCATCAAGGATGCCGAGCCGACCACGCAGCTCCTCTATTCCTCGGCAGTCTTCGCCATTGGCTTCCTCATGCGGCCGATCGGTGGCTGGCTTTTCGGCTGGATTGCAGACCGCTATGGCCGCAAGAACTCGATGATGATCTCGGTCCTCATGATGTGTGCCGGATCACTGGCGATCGCGATACTGCCGACTTACGCCACGGTGGGTATCCTGGCACCGATCCTTCTCCTTCTCTGTCGGATGGTTCAGGGCCTCTCCGTGGGAGGCGAATACGGGACTTCAGCGACCTATATGAGCGAGGTCGCGCTCGCGGGGCGGCGCGGCTTCTTCGGCTCTTTCCAGTATGTGACGCTGATCGGCGGCCAACTCCTCGCCTCGGCCGTCATCGTTATCCTCGAACTCGCGCTGAGTGACGAAGAAATGCGGGCATGGGGCTGGCGGATTCCGTTCGTGGTCGGGGCTTGTGCCGCAGTCGTTGCCTTCTACCTGCGGCGCTCCCTGCACGAGACCTCGTCGGCAGAGACACGCGCCCGCAAGGAAGCCGGCTCGCTTGTCAGCCTGCTACGTCGACATCCGCGGCCCTTTCTGATCGTCATTGGGTACACAGCCGGTGGCTCGCTGATCTTCTACACCTTCACCACCTACATGCAGAAATATCTGGTCAACACGGCACACATGGCCAAGGAGACCGCCAATATCACCATGACGGCGGTGCTCTTTACCTACATGTGCATGCAGCCGCTCTTCGGCGCGCTTTCCGACAGGATCGGGCGGAAATGGTCGATGATGCTGTTCGGCGGGCTCGCGACACTATGTACCGTGCCGCTCCTGACGGCGATCGGCAGCGTCCAGAGCCCGCTCGCAGCCTATTTTCTGGTGGTGGCGGCGCTTGCGATCGTGTCGTTCTACACGTCGATCAGCGGGCTCGTGAAAGCCGAGATGTTTCCGGCCGAGGTCCGGGCGCTTGGAGTCGGCCTCTCCTACGCGATCGCCAATGCCGTCTTCGGCGGTTCAGCCGAGGCGGTAGCGCTCGCCTTCAAGGATGCCGGCCATGAGACGTGGTTCTTCTGGTACGTCACGGTAATGTGCGCGATTGCTTTCCTCACCGCGCTCACCATGCTCGCCAACCGCCCGACCTATCTGACAGGCGACGGCACCGAGTAGGCCCCGAAGCATCATACCGAAAAGCGGATCCCGGTTTTCGGTGAAAACCATGCGGCAACGGCGCCAACTCTGGGCGGCAGCGGCATGGGCTTCCTACCTGCGCTTACGTGCGATCCCCAAGAGGCATCTTCGATGCCTCTTGGTATTGTCGATACCGCCAGACAGAGATCCGGCGCGCCTCATTCACCCGCCGATATTGGCCGCCGCCAGCACCGCCATGTTGACGAGATCGGTGTCCTTGGCGGCGAGCGGTACGATCTGCACCGATTTGTCGAGGCCCACCAGGATCGGGCCGATCACCGTGGCGCCGCCGAGCTCCTGCAGCATCTTGGTGGAGATCGAGGCCGAGTGGAAGGCCGGCATGATCAGCACATTGGCCGGCCCGGACAGGCGGCAGAACGGATAGAGCGCCATGGCGTCGCGGTTGAGTGCGACATCGGCGCCCATCTCCCCGTCATATTCGAAATCGACACGCTGGCGGTCTAGGATGCGCACGGCCTCGCGCACGCGCTCGGCCCGCTCGCCTTCGGGATGGCCGAAGGTGGAATAAGCCAGCATGGCTACGCGCGGCTCATAGCCAAGGCGTTTGGCCACCGAGGCCGCCTCAATGGCGATGGCGGCAAGTTCCTCCGAGGTCGGCATGTCGTGCACGGCGGTATCGGCCACCACGACCGTTCGCCCGCGCGCGATGGCGATCGACAGGCCGAGGACGCAATGACCGGGCTTGTCGTTGATGACGCGCCTTACGTCTTCCAGCGCGATCGAATAGTTACGGGTCAGGCCGGTGACCATGGCGTCGGCATCGCCCATCGCCACCATGCAGGCGGCGAAATGGTTGCGGTCGATGGAGGCGAGGCGCACGCAGTCACGCATCAGGTAGCCCTGCCGCTGCAGCCTGTCATAGAGATATTGCGCATAGGCATTGGTGCGCGGCGAGATGCGGGCATTCTGGACCTCCATGCCCTCGCGCAGCTCCACCCCGGCAAAGGCGGCTGCCGCTTCGACCCGGTCTTCGCGGCCAACCAGGATAGCGGTGCCCAGCCCCTGATTGACGAAGGAGGCGGCAGCGCGGATGACCGCCTCCTCCTCGCCTTCGGCGAAGACGACGCGCTTGGGGGCACGGCGAACCCTGTCGAAGATGCCGGCCAGCGTGCCGGCGACGGGATCGCGCCGGGCGGAGAGCGCCGCGCGATAGGCGGCAAGGTCGGCGATCGGCTTGCGGGCGACACCGGTCTCCATGGCTGCCTTGGCCACGGCAACGGGCACGCGGATCATCAGGCGTGAATCGAAGGGAGCGGGAATGATGTAGTCGCGCCCGAAGCGCGGCCGCGCGCCCTGATAGGCACTCGCCACCTCGTCCGGCACCTCCTCCTGGGCAAGCTCGGCCAGGGCCTGCGCCGCCGCCACCTTCATCTCCATGTTGATGGCGGTGGCATGCACGTCAAGCGCCCCGCGGAAGATATAGGGGAAGCCCAGGACGTTGTTGACCTGGTTGGGATAGTCGGAGCGGCCGGTGGCGAGGATGACGTCGTCGCGCACCGCATGGGCTTCGTCCGGCGTGATCTCCGGATCGGGGTTCGCCATGGCGAAGACCACCGGATTGGGTGCCATCGAACGCAGCATCTCGGCCGTGAGGGCGCCCTTGACCGAAAGGCCGAAAAAGACGTCGGCCCCATCGAGCGCCTCGGCCAAAGTGCGCCGGTCCGTCTCGGCGGCATGCGCCGACTTCCACTGGTTCATGCCGTCGGTACGGCCCTTATAGACCACGCCCTTGGTATCGCAGAGCAGGACGTTGTCGGGCGCAAAACCCATGGCCTTGACCAGCTCGACGCAGGCAATGCCGGCCGCCCCCGCGCCATTGACCACCAGCCGGGTCGAGGTGATGTCGCGACCGGTCAGCTTCAGGCAGTTGAACAGGCCGGCGGCGGCGATGATTGCCGTGCCGTGCTGATCGTCATGGAAGACCGGAATGTCCATCAATTCCTTGAGGCGCTGCTCGATGATGAAGCATTCCGGCGCCTTGATGTCCTCCAGATTGATGCCGCCGAAGCTGGGTCCGAGATAGCGTACGGCATTGATGAAGGCATCGGCGTCCTTGGTGTCGACCTCCAGATCGATCGAATCGACATCGGCAAAGCGCTTGAACAGGACGGATTTGCCTTCCATCACCGGCTTGGAGGCGAGCGCGCCGAGATCGCCGAGGCCGAGAATGGCGGTACCGTTGGAGATCACCGCCACCATGTTGCCCTTGGTCGTATAGTCGTAGGCCAATGCCGGATTTTCCGCGATGGCACGGACCGGCACCGCGACGCCCGGCGAATAGGCAAGCGAAAGGTCGCGCTGTGTCGCCATCGGCTTGGTCGGTACCACTTCCAGCTTGCCGGGCTTGCCCTGGGAGTGGAAGGCCAGGGCTTCCTGGTCGGTGAAACTGGGGCGGGCTTGATTGGAGCGGACCGGGTTCGAGCCGACGGGGCGCGGCGGTTTCTTATCCGTCATTGCAGGGGCGTTTCCATTTACAGACGCGTTTTGCTCTAGAGCCCCGACCCTAAGCACAAACACAGGCTTCGTCCACGCACGAAGCTTTCAACGTCCGGGAAAGCGACCCTAGGCGCCGGCCTGCACGGCGTCGAGCAGATTGCGCGCCGCCTGTCTCCAGGTGAAGATGCCGGCCTGCTGGCGCCCCTTGTCGATCAGGGACTGGCGCACCGCCGCGTCATCGAGCGCCGAGCGGATTTTCGCGCACCATTCCTCCGCCTTGAAGGGGTCGGCATAGAGCGCGGCCTGCCCGCAGACCTCCGGAAGCGCGCCGAAGGGCGCCGCGACCACCGGGCAGCCGAGCGACATAGCCTCCAGAGGCGGCAAGCCGAAGCCTTCCGTCAGGGAGGGAAAGGCAAGCGCACCGGCATTGGCCATCAGGCCGGCGAGCTCGGCATCACTGGTACGACCGGCAAACCGCACATTGGCGGGGACGACATGGCCAAGGCTCTCGAAATCGGCCTTGCCCGCCCCGCCGAACAGGACGAGCGGGACGTCCTTCAGCTCGGGCCTGGCGAAGGCCTCGAGCAGGATGGCGATGTTCTTGTGTTTTTGCGTGTTCGCCAGCGCCACGGCATAGCGCCCGCGCTCGAGCTCGAGCTTGGCGAGCAGGCTGTCATCGGGCACGATCTTCAGAATATGGTCGCAGCCATTATGGACGACCACGATCTTGTCGGCACCGGCGATGCCGTAGCGCACCAGTTCCTTCTTGGAGAATTCCGATACGGTGAAGATGACCTTGTGCCGCCGGCCGATGAAGGAGAAAGCGAATTTGTACCAGAGCCGGAAGGGGCGCGAATAGGAATCGGGCGCGGAATAGACCTGGGCATCGTGAATCATCGTGGCCGAAGCGCGATGAAACAGCGGTCCGATATTGCACAGGTTGAGCAGGAAATCCTTCCTGCGCGCCACGGGCAGATAGAACTGCTCCCATGCAATCCTATGCATCCAGCGCACCAGCCTGCTCTCGCGCACGCAAGCGATCTTGCGATAGGTCGGGACCTTGGCGCCTTCCCGGACCACAAGGGCATAATCGCCGCCATCCTTGGCCTGTTCGGCAAGCCAGTCGTCGACAGCGGCAATAAGCTGTTCGGCAACCCTGTGCACGCCGGTCGGCGGCGCTCCGAAGAACTTGCCGTTGAACGCTATCGTCCTGGTCATTGCCGCAACGCCTCGTTGGCAGATTTGCCTCTATGGCGTTTTGCGATTGGGCGGAATTGCCTGGAATCGCAAAGACGCCCAAGCTGATCCGTTGGATTGGCTTGGAAGCAAAGAGCTAGAGCAAAGCGCGTTCGAGTCTGAATGCGCCTTGCTCTGGTTATAGTCGAGTTGAAGCCGGTTCTCTTTCCCCCGAAGGGAGTAGCTTGCCGACAAGATAGGACGATGGGGCCCATCCCAATGACCGATGCAGCGGGCCGGCGCACCGCCGAAGCGGTCACGGCGGGTGGAGCCAGGCATCGGCTCATCCCTCAAGCCCCCTAAAGGCCAACTAGGAATGCGGGGCCGTCCTGTGATTTCATGCCCTTGAATCCCGAACCGGTCTTCAGCTTTTCAGATGGTCATATATGTCGCATTTCTCTCGATTTGATTGCCTTGATCCACGCCTTTGCCATCGAGCCGCATTCGCCGCCACTTTGTTCCTGGTCGCTACGCCCGCTCTCGCAGATCCGGTGAAAGCCGTCGGCGCCGACAGCTTCCTCAACTCCCTGGGCATCAACACCCATATCGACCAAGGCGTGAATCCGGCCTCCTATATCGAGCCGCTGAAATATCTCGGCGTCCGTCAGGTGCGCGACGGCGCCCGCCACGTCGAGGGCAGCATCGCGGTCGCACATAATACCGGCGTGCGCTTCACCATTTTCGGCACCGGTGACCTCGATGCGATCATCGCGGCGGCCGAGCGCCTCGCCAAGGCTAACGCCCTCTTGGCCATCGAGGGCCCCAACGAGCCCAATAATTTCCCGATCACCTACAAGGGCGAGAAGGGCGGGCGCGACGGCAGCTGGAAAGCCGTCGGCCAGTTCCAGGCCGATCTCTACGCCGCCGTCAAGAACAACCCGACCCTCAAGGATTATCCGGTGTTCAGCGTCTCCGAGCCGGGCGCCCAGACTGACAATATCGGCCTGCAATTCCTCACCGTTCCGCCGGGCGCCAACACGCTCTTTCCGGCGGGCACTCGCTTTGCCGACTATGCCAACGCCCACAACTACGTGATCGGCAATGGCGGTATCTACGAGGATAACCAGGCCTGGAATGCGGCTGACCCGATGCTGAGGGGCCGCTGGGATGGCCTGTTCGGCAACCACAGCGTGATGTGGGGCATGGGGTTTGCGGGCTATGACAAGGCTCAGCTCGAGGCCCTGCCGCGCGTCACCACCGAGACGGGCTGGGATTCGGTCAACGACCCAGGCGGCGAACATGGCCAGGGCGCCATCCTGACCAACACCTATCTCGCGCAGTTCAAGCGGGGCTGGAGCTATACCTTCATCTACCAGCTGCGCGACGGCGAGGGCGGCGACGGCAATCAGGGCGTTTTCGTCGGCGACACGCCCAAGCGCGCCGCCTCCTATATCCACAACCTCACCACGATCCTGGCCGACGACAAGCCCTTGCAGCAGCCCGGATCTCTCGACTACACCCTGCCCAAGAGCGCAGCGACGGTACACGACCTCTTGCTGCAGAAGAGCAGCGGGCCGTTCCAACTGGTGGTGTGGGCGGAGAATGCGGCCGGTAGCAGGCCCGTCAGGATCGAATTCGCCAAGCCTCACGCCCGCATCAACGTCTACGATATCACGGTGGGAAGTACGCCCATCCGCAGCCTCACCGAGGCCAGCGCGATCGATCTATCCCTGAGCGACCATGCCGTGATCCTCGAAGTTATCGATTGAGGCGTTCGCCGGGTTGCTGCACAGAGCAACCCGGGCTTCAGAGCTTTTCCGCCCGTTCGGGCGTCAGCCTGCCGCGCAGGAGATCCCATATTCCGATGAGATTGCCGCGCAGGCGCCCGAGGCGATCGACATAGGGCTCGGGCGCAAAGCTCCGCACGACATTGCTGGCGACGTTGCGCACGACATGGTCGAGCGCGTCGCGCAGCGGCATGGTCTTCTTGTTCACCAGATAGAGCGGATTGATGACCTGCGAATAGCCGAGCCGGCGCCCCGATACCCGGCCCCCCTTGGTGCCCAGATGCACGCCGAGCGCCGTGTTGACCCGGACCACGCGCCCTCCCCGGTTCCAGACCTGGCCGCCGAAATCGCGATCCTCCTGCCAGCCATAGAGGACGAGGCGCTCGTCGAAGCGAAGGCCGGCGATGGCGCTGGCCCGAAAGGCCATGTTGCAGCCATAGGGGCCGCCGGTGGAGGCGGCGGTCAGCTTGACCGGCACCTCGGGTGCATCGGCCAGGATGGCCCGCCCTTCCTCGAAGGACAGGCCCGCGCCATGAATGCCATCGGCCAGCAAGGTACCGGTGACGCAGGCGATCGCCGGATCGCTGCCGAAGACCTTGACGATCTCGGCGATCCAGGCCTCCTGCATCAGGAAGTCGTCATCCAGGAAGATCACGACATCGATATCGTCGGGAACCTGGCCGAGGGCCGTGTTCCGCTGCGTGGTCAGGCCCGGCCGCCCCTTCACCACCAGCAGGCCGGGTCGGCTGACAAGATCGCCGACATCCTCGTCCGACACACAGGAGACGATGATCAGATCAGGCTTCACGCTCTGCCGATCGACGAAGCCGACGACGCGTTTGAGAACCTCGGCCCGGCCCCGCGTAGCGAAGATGAGGCAGATCTTCGATGGCTTGTCGGACAATGACGGGTTCACCTTCTCATCCATGATCGCTTGCAGGCTGGCGCTCGAATCCATGTCTCACCTCGACCGCTCTTGCGGGCCATGTATCGTTCTTGCGGGTTCCATCGGACGCCTCCTTCTCAAGCCGGGGCGAGTTGCTGGCGTTGACGCGCCCCGGCCTGGAAGTCGCAGGTCGCGCAGGCAATGCCTGCCAGCATGTAGAAAGGCAGGCCAAGGTCGACCATCGTGCCCGAGATCGAACTCATGATCAGGGCAACCAGGCAACTGGTTCGTGCCGCCGCCTGAATCTGGGTGGTGGTCCAGTCGAGCGGGCGGGAGGCCGGCTTGAACAGCGCCATCAGGATGAAGATCCCGTAGGTCAGGGCACCGACGGCGCCGAGATTGGCGAGAACAGCTACCGGGAAGCTCGAGGCCCGGACCGTGCCAATGCCCGCACCGGCGCCATAGGTGGCGAAGAAGGCATTCAGGGCGGTCTGGTTCCACATGCCACGTTCTTCGGCCGAGGCACTGGCGCCTTTGTTCAGCACCATGTCGCGAACCATGTCCATGATCGGACCCGACAGAGCCGGCGTGAGGAACACGATGGCGAGGATGACCATGAGCAGCAGCGGCGCCAGCCCCAGATAGGCATAGACCCCCCGCGGCAAGGCCGTGCCCCGAGCCACCCGCAGCAGCGATGCCAGATACATGATGCCGAGCATCAGCGGCAGCACGACATAGCCGGTGGAGGAGGTCGCAAACACCACCAGCAGCATGTTGATGGCAGCCAGAGCAAAAGTGAGGCGCGGGCGGATACCGCCGAGCCAGAGCCGGAAGGCAAAGCAGCCTGCCCACAGGGAGGAAGCTGCGAAGGCGGAGGCCTCGGTGAACGAACCGTTGATGCGCTTGAGGCCGTTGATGACGGCCTCGTCCTGAATGCCGTAGGTAGAATTGCGCATGAAATCGAGCAGGAAGGAAGTACCGGTCCAGTAGGTCGCCAGATCGACCAGGGCGAAGAAGATGTTGAGGACGCAATAGATCAGGATGGCGTTGGTGATCGCTTCCAGGCCTTGCTTGTTCAAGGCGACCAGGTAGCAGATCAGGAAGAAGACGAGGTCGCCGATGAAATAGATGCTTTGCGTCAGATTGCCGGTCGTTGGTGAGAGCGGCACCAGGATCAGCGCGGAGCCACCGCTCGAGGTCGCCCCGATCGCCACCACATAGGTCACGCCGGCAAAGAAGCGCGGCAGAATGAAGGCACCGACAATGCCGAGAACCGCGGTGGCGGCGAACCAGAACCCCTCGCGGGGAAAGGTCAGCCGGCCGAGGATGGAAGGCCAGGTGCCCGGCTGGGCAATCAATGCCATGGCGGTGAAGGCCAGAAGCAGATGCGAGGGCTGGATCGACGCATTCGAGACGATCAGTGCAGCGCATGAGCCCAGCACCATGGTCGGAACCAGGAGATAGATACCGAAGATCGGCCCGCGAACCAGGACCAGGATCCCGAGCAGCAGGAAAAAGAGGCCGATGGGTTCGATACTCACGCCCGACCTTTCCTTAGGCCTTCAACCGAACGACCGCCCGTGCCGCAATGGTATTGAGCAAGGTGCCGATTCCGGTCACGTCGCCGAAGCGCAGCGATATCACATAGACCGCGACGACATAAGTCAGCACATAAAGAATGCCGGCGGCTGCGAGGCGGAGCAAGTTCATGACGATGTCGCCATCGGCATGAATGAGCGTTGCGACATAAGCCAGGGGCGTGCCGCTGATCAGCAGGGCGGCAGCAGGCCCGGCGAGCGCCACGAACTGGGTGCGCAGGGAAATTCCGATCATGGACCGTACGGCCATCATGGTGGAGACCAGCACGGCAAGTGTGGCGACGCTCTTGGCGATCACCGCGCCTAATACGCCTGCCGCCAATACGGCGACAATGGTGAGGGGAACCCGTACCGCGCATTCGATCAGATTCCTCAGCGTGATCTGGCGCGACTGGTTGAGGCTGACTGCAAGGGGCGCCATGGGCAGGGCCGGAATGGAGCCGATGCTTGCCAAAGCCAGTCCGGTAAGGACAGGCGCCGCCTCCGCCCATTGCGCACCAAGGAAGGTACGGACCAGCGGCTCGGCCATGATGCCGCCGAAGCACAGAACGGGGGCCATCAGCAGGAAAATACCGACGCAAGCCTTCAGGTAGGTCTTGTCGAGCCCGCCATTCTGGTGCGCGGTGACGAAGGCGACATTCAGGGGAGTGGCCAAGGGCGCCGATAGGACCTGGAAGGGCAGGGCCGAAAGATCGTTAGCCATGGCATAGCGACCAAAAGCCGCCGGCGGGATGAAGCGCGGTAATACGAGCCGGTCCACTTGCCAATTGAGGGCGGACAGGATCTGCGACATCAAATTCCAAGTCAGAATGTCGGCGAAGATCGGCCATTCCTTCAGGGTCAGCCTTGGCCGCATGGGCGCCAGCACATAGGAACCCACCAGCGACACCAGCGGCACCAGCACCGTACCGACCGCGATAGACCAGTAGCTGCGGGTCACGATCGCCATCACGATCGCGGCAGTGATGGCGATGAACTTGCTCGCGACATCCAGGCCTGCCTGGCGGCGAAAATCCATCTGGCGGTTGTATTCCACCATCATGGGGCTGACGCAGCCACGCATGGCAGGCGCCAAGGCAAGGCTCATCACCAGCGGCACCAGCCGCGGTTCACCATAGAAATAGGAGAGCGGCCAGGCGCAGAGAACGAAGAACCCAGCAATGATCAGGCCCCGGAGCAGGCCGAGGGTGAAGGCCGTACTGTAGACATCCGGCCCCGGAGCGGGCACACGGAGCATGGCAGCGGCCAATGGCAGCTCCATGATGGCCTCGACGATGAAGATCAGCGTCATGGCCATGGCGACCAGACCGAAATCGCTCGGCCCGAGAAAACGGGCCAGCACGATCAAGGCAACGAAGTCGACCGCCTTTCCGGCAAGGCGGGCACCGGCCGTCCAAGCGCCAGCCTTGGCGGTCCGTTTGGAAAGGGTTCCGATCTGGGCTTTCATGACGCGTTGGTTTCCTGCCCGGCATGGCCTATTGGCATCGAACCGTCAGCATGCAGCTGACATACCGGATGTGCAGTAGAAATCTTCATCGAGGCCAGATCGTTAGGGGAACGGATTCAACGACGGGTAGATCTTCCCATCGGGGCAGAGTGGTCTTGACCCGCACGCACCGACCCCCCAGGCCGAATATCGAGGCAAAGCTGGCATGGACCCTCGCGCATGGGCGAGTTCATGCCCGTGCTGCCAACTCGGCATATTCTAAGCACAGCCCGCGCCTCCCGACAGCTATCCATTCGGGGGATGATCCAAAGGGAGGGATGCGTCCCCTTTGGGGGAGGCCGCGATGGCGAGCCACCCACTTCAGGCGGGAGATCGGCAAGGCTCGCGACCTCGGGCCAGAACTCAGCCCCAGGTCAGCGGGTCCAGGCCCAGGTAGAAGGCGAGCCGTTCCCTGTCCGGGCGTTTCAGGCCGAGCTCGTCGAACAGCATGTCGAAAGCTGCCTCGGCCTGCTCCGGGCCGGACCAGCTCTCGCCGGCATTGGCCACCATCAGCGCGAGGTCGACATAGCGGTCCGCCGTGCCGAGACGACCCAGATCGATCATGCCCGTGCAGCGCAGCGTGATGGGATCGACCATGAAATTGGGCATGCAAGCATCGCCATGGCAGACGACGCGATCCCCAGCCTCTTCCGCCAGGCGTTGTTCGCGCTGTGCTTCGAGCGCAAAAAGCAGCTCGGCCGGATCCACCTCCTTCTGCTCCGGCGGCAGGAAATCGGGATTGACGGCGCCGCGCGACACCACGTCGGCCGCGCGAGCGAGCATGGTCGAAAGGTCGCGTTCGAACGGGCAATCCTTGGCCGTGAGCGCATGCAGCGCACCGACCCGGGCCGCGATCGACGGCCACGACTGCCACAATTGATAACCATCGAGATCGCTCGCCGGCACGCCGGGCACCGCACTGGTGACCAGACAGGCTCCTCCCTCCCCTTGATGCCAATCGAGCACCTCGGGAGAACCGAGATTGAAGCGGCTCAGCCATTCGACCCGCCGGCGCTCTCCCTCCAGGGCGACGGCATCGCGGCCCCGGGATAGCTTGGCGAAGGCCACGCCATCGCTGCGGCGATAGACGCTGTCCCTCGATTCGCCGCGGCTGACTGCCAGCCATTCTCTTCCCGACGGCAAGGTTGGCAGAAGGCTGCGGGCATTGAAGGCAGAAGGCATGGCGAATCGCTCCGAATCGGGAGCCGTGACCATAATGCAGAATGGTGCGACGGCTGGGCCGGTGCGCTGCACAGCCGGATGGCCCCCGCGTTTTGCGATTCATGACCGAACACGTGCTGGCTTTGGGCGACCGCCACTGGACAGCGTGGACAGGAGACTGGCGCACGGAGTTGACCACCCGCCCCCTTACCGCCGAGCTCTGGCCGGATTTTGAGGCTCTTTTCGGCAAGAATGGCGCAAAATCCGGTCCGGTCGATTTCCTGTCTCTACCTCGCCAAGGGGGTCCGGCGGCGGGGCATCGCATCCCGCCTCATCGAGGCGGCGATCGATTTCGGCCGGACCGGCGGCGCCACCATCATCGAGGCCTACCCGATCGACCGGCGCATTTCACCCTCCTCATCCTCGACAGGCTTCGTGACCAGCTTCGAGCGGCTCGGCTTCCGGCACGTTCCCTCCCCGGCTCCGGAACGGCCGATCATGCGCCTCGAGGTCGAGCAGACCGCGGGCTGAGCGGCACCCATTGGTTCGCAAGGGCTTTTGCCCTATATCAGGGACCTTCAATCACGCGGAAGTACCATGTCTGGCCTCGCCAACCGCCCCTATCTGAAGATGAACGGCATCGGCAACGAGATCGTCGTTCTCGATCTCATCGACGGTTCGCATGCCGTCACGCCGGCGGAGGCCCGCGCCATCGCGGCGCATGAGCCTTTCGACCAGCTGATGGTGCTCTATCCGCCGCAGCAGGCGGGGACCGACGCCTTCATGCGCATCTTCAATGCCGACGGTTCCCAGTCGGGCGCCTGCGGCAACGGTACGCGCTGCGTGTCCTGGTATCTGATGCCGGTGCTCGGCAAGGACCGCCTCCTGCTGCAGACCCCGACCAGCCTGGTCGAGGCCCGGCGGGCAGACGCAGACTTCGCCGTCGACAATTTCATTGTCGACATGGGCCCTCCGGCCCTGGACTGGCAAGCGATCCCCCTTGCCCGGAATGCCGGCGACACCAAGGCCATCGACTATGCCTACGGCCCGGCGGAGGCTCCCCTTCTGCAGTCCCCAAGCGTGGTGAGCATGGGCAATCCCCATGCCGTGTTCTGGATCGATCGGGATCCCGCCGAGATCGACCTCGCCGGCATCGGCCCGGCCATCGAACACGATCCGCTGTTCCCCGAGCGGGTGAATGTCTCGATCGCACAGGTTCGCGATACCAGCCATATCGTGCTGCGCGTGTGGGAACGCGGCGCCGGTCTCACCCGCGCCTGCGGTTCGGCCGCCTGCGCCACCGGCGTAGCGGCGGCGCGGCTTGGCCTTACCGGGCGCAGGACCCGCATCAGCCTGCCGGGCGGCGACCTTCAGATCGAATGGCGCGAGACCGATGGTCACGTGCTGATGACCGGCGTGGCCGAGCTTGAACATGAGGGCCGCTTTGCGGCCTCCTGGTTCGCCGACGCCGCCTAAAAAAGCCGTATTCACTACAGGCGCTGATCCCGGGATCGCGCGAACACGAGAAGGACAGCGCCGGCCATGCCGGCATGCCAGACCGCCCATGACCGAGATCGTCACCTTCGGCTGCCGCCTCAACATCCATGAATCCGAGGCGATGAAAACGGCCATCGGCGTCCGTGACGACCTGACCGTGATCAATTCCTGCGCGGTGACAGCCGAGGCGACGCGCCAGGCCAGGCAGACCATCCGTCGGCTCAAGCGCGAGAATCCGGAGCGGCGGATCGCCGTCACCGGCTGCGCCGCGCAGACCGATGCCGTCAGCTTCACCGCCATGCCGGAAGTCGACTTCGTGGTCGGCAACGCCGAAAAGCTGAAAGCCCAGACCTGGATCTCCCTCGCCGAGGCGCCGGGCAAGCTCGTCACCTCGGACATCATGGCAGCACGGGACATCGCCCTGCCGCAGGTCGAGCGTTTCGAGGGTCGGGCACGCGGCTTCGTGCAGATCCAGAATGGCTGCGATCATCGCTGCACCTTCTGCATCATTCCCTTCGGCCGCGGCAATTCGCGGTCCCTGGCCCCGGAGACGGTGATTGCGCAGATCCACCGCCTGGTCGAGGCTGGCTATAAGGAGATCGTGCTGACCGGGGTCGATCTTACCAGCTATGGCCCCGATCTGCCTGATCCCCTGCCCCTCGGCACGTTGGTGCGTCGCATTCTGCGCGAGATACCGGAGCTTCCGCGCCTGCGGCTCTCATCCATCGATTCGGTCGAGGCCGATGCCGACCTCATGCGGGCGCTGGCCGAAGAGGAGCGGCTGATGCCGCATCTGCATTTGTCCCTGCAGGCCGGCGACGACCTCATCCTCAAGCGCATGAAGCGCCGGCATTCGCGTCAGGATGCAATCCGTTTCTGCGCCGAGGCCCGACGCCTGCGGCCCGACATCGTGTTCGGGGCCGACCTGATCGCCGGTTTTCCCACCGAGGACGAGGCTATGTTCGCCCGTTCACTCGATCTCATCGAGGAATGCGGCATCACCTATCTGCACGCCTTCCCCTTCTCGCCGCGGCCCGGCACGCCGGCGGCCCGCATGCCTCCCGTCGGCGGGGCCGAGGTGAAACAGCGGGCAGCCCGTTTGCGGGACGCCGGCGGCCGGGCGATGACGCGCTTCCTCGCTGGCGAAACCGGCAAAACCCGCGAGATCCTGATGGAGCGAGGCGGCATGGGCCGCACCACGCAATTCGCGGCCGTGCGGCCCGACAGGCCGCTTGGCCCCGGCAACTTCATGCGCGTGCGGATCGAGGAGCGTCAGGGCAGCGAACTGATCGCGACGGCATTGTAGTAAACCGCGCCGGCGATTTTATCGGAGTGCGGATCTGTCAGTGACAGGCTTGCACACTGCGATACCCCTATCCTGGAACCGGTACCGTTGCGAAAAGAGGCGGACATCGCGACATGCAAGCATGTCTCTGAGATGCGTGCGCTCCGTACGACACAATTGCGCCACGTCTGATTCATCGACCATTCAGCCTGAGCACGCCAAGATGGCTCCGGGTGCACCTGCCCCGGCAAGATTTACGTAACGTTTACCTTGTTAAAATGCGCCTGAGAGATTCCATGCGCATGAGGGGCACGGCGACTGGAACATCGTGCCGAAATGTGGACGCCGGTTTTCGGCGAAAACGACGCGACAACAATGACCTGCCGTGCCGGATCCGAATTCGGGCCCGACACAGCAGGCGGCCCCGGAGACCGGCGTGACGATTTCGCATTTCTTTCGCTCGGCGCTCGGCGCCGGCTTTCTCATCACCGCGGGCCTCGCGCCTTCGCTGGCCGCCGCTGCCAGCGCCAAAACGGCGATAGACTATGGCGTGACCCTTGCCGGCTTTCCCATCGGCACGGCAAGTCTCGCCATCAATCTGAGCGAGGGCGGCCCCTACAAGATCGAGGCCTCCGCCAAGGTCGGCGGACTGATCAAATTGATCAGCGATGGCCGGGGTTCGGCCTCCTCATCGGGAAGGCTCGGCCCCAGCCAGGTCCGGCCGTCCGCCTATACGCTCACCTCGGTGGCGGGCAAGAAGCCACAATCGGTGCAGATGGCACTTGCGGGTGGCAATGTCACCGCCCTGCAACTGCAGCCCGACTTGCCGCCGCGCAAGGATCGAGTGCCGCTCACGGACGCCAACAAGCACGGCGTGATCGACCCTCTTTCAGCCATCCTGGTGCCGGTTGCCGGCGGCGCGACCCTCGACGCCTCGGCATGCCGACGCTCCCTTCCGGTGTTCGACGGAGCCCAGCGCTTCGACATCAAGCTGTCCTATGCCCGAACCGAACAGGTCAGCGGCAAAGGCTATGCCGGCCCCACCATTGTCTGCTCGGCGCGCTATGTGCCGATCGCCGGCCACCGGCCTTCGCGATCCCAGACCAAGTTCATGGTCGATAATCGCGACATCGAATTATGGCTCGCGCCGGTCGGCGAGACCCATGTGCTCGCCCCGTTCAAGATCATCATAGGCACTCAGCTCGGACGCCTGACTCTCACCGCTTCCCGTTTTGGGGCCACTGAGAACTGAATCCAAGGCTCCCGTCCCAGAACGGGACACCTTGATTAAGCTGGTACCGCGTGGGCTCGATTTTCGCCTATGGGGGGAGCAGTTCTGCATCATTTTTAGCCGACTATTGATTGCTGCATTTCAGCGATGCCGAACCGAGTCTTTTGCCATCGAGCAGCGCCCGTTCGACCGGCTCCGAGCGAAATCGAGAGACCAAGTGGCCACCGATCGCGCGTAAGGCCGATTTCCTCGCTCGATTCGATCGGTGCCCTTCGTCAAGAGAATTGTCCCGCAACGCTCGGGTTCTTCCGATTCGTCGGCGATTCGTTCAGGTTTTGGCAGTAGTTTCTCAACTTGGTTAATTCAAAGGAGCCGGCAATAAATTGCCGGCTTAATTTTCTGGAAACCATAGACCTATGGCAAGGGACGCAGATAGAGGGCACTGAGCCTTCCATCCGGTGCGAGCGCAAACCCCCACTCCAAATCGCCGCCATCGAAACCGGCGTCATAGATGTCCAACCCCGCCTGCGAAACGCCCTTGAACGTCAGGGATTGCAGGGCGCCGAGCCTGGCGAGACTGGCATGGACCGAAGCCGCCTGCTCGCGAGCGTGTCCGGCCAGCGGTTCACACATGCCCGCATAATCAGGCTCGCCGCGAAGATGATCCTGAATGATGCCGCGCAGGAGAGCCTCCCCACCGAGGACGGGAATCTTCTCCCGGATGCGGCGTTCGAGCTTGGCCTCGTTGTGCCGCGCCCGCTCCTCATCAACGCGCTGGGCCGCATGTTCATAGCCGTCCTGATGGACCACGAGGCCGACGACTTTTCCGGCATCGCGACTGAAGTCGACCTGGGCCGGCACTACCTTATAGAAGAATGCATCCTCGCCTTCCGCAAACAGCTCGAAAGCCGGTTGCCCGCTCACCCTGGCGAACAACCGATCATCCTGCAGGACAACCGTGATCAGTCCACCCTCCCGAAGCTCGTAATGTCCGATATAGTCGGGCAGTTTCTGCCGGTCGGCCGGGATTGCCGTGCGAGGCCGCGCTTGTTCGTAGCGTCGCCAGGCGACGGTCTCGGATCTCGTATCCGCCATGTTGCTTTCCTTCGCCAATTTGATGAGATCATCCGCGGTGACAGCCGCACCCTCGGCCAGTCGGGCGCGCAGCCCCGCGAGAAGTGCGAGGCTGCGTTCGGCGCGGGCACGCATGTCGAGAGCGCTCTGCTGCTGAAGCGCGAGAAGATGCGCGAGATCCGTCTGCTTTCCGGCCAGCAAGGACGCAATACGGGCAAGACTGAGGCCCAGATGCTTCAGCGCCAGGATTTCGTTGAGCCGGGCAATTTCGCGCGCGCCATAGAGGCGCCAATTCTTGCCGGTCCGCGGCGGCGCGATCAGCCGATGCCGTTCATAGACCCGCAGCGCTCGAACCGTCAGGTTCATGCGGCGGGCGCATTCGGCGGCCGTCAGGTGACTATCGTCGGGGTATACGGATCGCATCGGAACCTCCTGCGATCCTCTCTAGGCTATGACCCAAGGTCCGATGCAAGCGGCCTTTTGCGGGCCGGTCTGACCTGCGGCCTCTCGGCTATGTCGCGCTTATGAGCCTTTACTCGATCTCGAACACGCCGGTGACCGGCACGTGATCGGAAGGCTTTTCCCAGCCACGGGCTTGGCTGAGGATCTCGATCGACCGGGCCGTACCGGTCAGGCTCGGGCTCGCCCAGATATGATCGAGCCGTCGGCCGCGGTTGGAGGCGATCCAGTCGGCCGCACGGTAGCTCCACCAGGTATAAAGCTTGGCCGGTTCGGGCGTGAACTCACGCATCAGGTCGATCCAGCCCCCCACCGCGATCATCGCCTTCATCGCTTCCGTTTCAACCGGCGTATGCGAGACCACATCGAGCAATTGCTTGTGGCTCCAGACGTCATGTTCGAAAGGCGCAATATTGAGATCGCCCACCAGCAGTGCACGGCCATTGGCCTGCGGAAAATCGCCGGCAAACCAGGCATGCATCTCCGCGAGAAAATCGAGCTTGTGGCCGAACTTTGGATTGCGCTCACGATCGGGAATATCCCCGCCCGCCGGCACATAGAAATTATGCACGGTCAGGGGCTGCTTCAGCCCTGCTTCGGCGCCGAGGCGGATCGAGATATGACGGGCATCGCCCTTCTGGCAGAACTCACGCTTGTCGACCATCTCGAAGGGCAGGCGCGAGAAGATCGCGACGCCGTGATAGCCCTTCTGCCCATTGAAGGCGATATGTTCGAAGCCGAGCTTGCGCACGTCATTGAGGGGGAACTTGCCGTCCTCGACCTTGGTTTCCTGCAGGCAGAGAATATCCGGGTTCTTCTCCCTTACGAGACGCTCGACCAGCCCCATGCGCAGACGGACCGAGTTGATGTTCCAGGTGGTGAGGGTGATCTGCATGGGAGGGGCACTCGGATGAGGGTGTCATACCGCGCCGACGTGGCGCGGCTAATCGGAAAGCCGGTTGATTAGGTAGCGCTTCCTACGGGAGCCGAAGCCGGTCTTGCCCTCTTCATCGCTGCGTCAGGGCCTTCGGCTCGCCCTGGCCGTGGATGAAGGAGATCGAAAGCGCTCAGCGTTCAATCCAATTCCAGAGCTGGGATCGGACGCCTTATATAATTGATATAGCGCCGCTTTTTTGAAAACCAGCTTCCACTTTGGTTCGCAATGCCGACACGTATTCTAGCCGCGCAGCCGGCGGCAAAGGTCGTCGAGCTGCTCAAGTGATTTGTAGCGAATCTTAAGTTCGCCGCCATCACCACGATGATCGAGCAGAACCCTGAGGCCGAGTACGTCCGAGATGGTTCGCTCCAGCGCAATCGTATCGGGATCTTTCTCGACGCGGCTGCGCGCCCTCAATGTCTTGCCGGCGCTTTGCGACTGATCCTGCACGATGCTCTCGGCGTCCCGCACCGACATGTTCTCATCGATGATCAGCCTGGCCACACTTTCGGGATCGGAAACCGACAACAGAGCGCGAGCATGTCCGGCCGTCAGTTTGCCGCTCACCACATTGGTCTTGATTGCGTCAGGGAGCTTGAGCAGACGCAGCGTGTTCGCCACATGACTGCGGCTCTTGCCGATCACCTTCGCAAGGTCGTTTTGCGAATAGGAGAACTCCTCGATCAGCCGATCATAGCCGACCGCCTCTTCGATGGCGTTAAGGTCCGCGCGCTGGACGTTCTCGATAATGGCGAGTTCGAGCGCCTCCTTGTCCGAGGCCTCGACGATCGTTACGGGTACATCATGAAGCTCGGCACGCTGAGCAGCGCGCCAGCGCCGTTCACCCGCGATGATTTCATAGGCATCCATGCTACCGGCGACGGCGCGCACCAGGATGGGCTGGATGATACCCTTCTCGCGAACGGAATTTGCGAGATCTTCGAGTTCGTCTTCGCTGAAATTCTGACGTGGATTCTTCGGATTGGGCCGCAGGAAGCCCGTCGGCACGCGGCGCTGACCGCGAGCTCGCTCGATCGCCGCCCCTTCGTCACCGGCATCGCCGATCAGAGCAGCCAAGCCGCGTCCCAGGCGCGGGCGCATTTTATCATCAGAGGTCATGGTCGGTCCTTACGCGGCACGCAATAGTTTCTCGCGCTGAATCACTTCGGAGGCGAGACGAACATAGGCCTGGCTTCCCGGGCATTTCAGATCATAAAGCAGGGAGGGCTTGCCGTAAGAGGGTGCCTCCGACACGCGCACATTACGAGGGATCACCGTCTGATAGACTTTCTCACCCAAGAATTCGCGAACATCGGCTACGACCTGCCCGGAAAGATTGTTGCGGGCATCATACATGGTCAGCACCACGCCATGGATGCTGAGATGTGGATTCAGCGAATTGCGAACCTGCTCCACCGTACGCAGAAGTTGGGACAACCCTTCAAGTGCAAAGAATTCACATTGCAACGGCACCAGAACGGCATCCGCTGCCGCCATGGCATTCACTGTGAGAAGGTTGAGCGAGGGCGGGCAATCCACCAGCACATAGGAGCAGCGGAAATCGCTCGACGACGCCAAAGCATGAATGGCTTTGCGCAAACGAAATGCCCGGTCGCGCTCACCAGCGATTTCGAGCTCGACGCCGAGCAGATCCATATTGGATGGCGCGATATGCAGCCGCGGCACCACGGTCTCGACAATCGCCGCGCGCAGATCGCAGTCCCCTACCATCACATCATAGGTAGTGCGCACGCGCTGCTTCATACCGATGCCGAGACCCGTCGAGGCGTTGCCCTGCGGATCGAGATCGATGATCAGCACATCTTCACCGATTGCGGCAAGCGCCGTGCCGAGATTGATGGCTGTCGTGGTCTTGCCGACCCCACCTTTTTGGTTGGCAATAGCGAGAATACGCGGCAACGTCATGGCACCCATCTTTCCTGCAGCCTGAAGCTTGGAAACGGCATCTAAATTTTACTCGCCCAGGTGCTTTGTCGCGGTTTTGATCGAAACAATCTGCCCGGTCGAGTCAGTAAGGCTCGGTATAAATTCTGCCTGGATATTCCAATATTTAGTGGCTTGGGTCAATTCCTGCTCTACATCTTGACCCTTGAGAAACAAGGCTCGAGCACCTGTTTTCAACAACTCCGCGCTGTAATCGAGAAGTTCGACGAGTGGCGCCAGGGCACGAGCTGTGATCAGATCGGCGCGATCTTGCCATTCTGAGACGAAATCCTCGATCCGGACGGCGTGTACCGTCACCGGTGCCCCGGTTATGCGGGCGACCTCGCGCAGAAAGGAAGCCTTGCGGCCATTTGACTCAACCAGATGTACGCGAAACCCAGGAACCGTTTTATTGGCAATCGCCAGGACCATGCCGGGAAAGCCCGCGCCACTACCGAAATCGACAATCGTCCTGGCATCACCAAGTAGCGGGAGCAATTGAGCACTGTCCGCGATATGCCGCGTCCAGATCTGCGGCAAGGTCGACGGTGCCACGAGGTTCTTCACCCTCTGCCAGCGCTGCAGCAGCTCGACATAGAGGTCAAAGTCTCCAACTGTTTCACGTGAAACAGGGAGGGATTGCAGGGCGTCATGGCGGTCGCTATCGAGAGTCATGGCCGGACCATGGCTGATGCAGGCTATAGAGGCAAGTGAGACCTGCAGTAATCCAACGTCATGAAACACCCACATCGAGGGTCTGTTCCCTCAGGCAGGCATGTCCGGCTGGGATCTCCCCACCACACACGGCGCTCCCGTGACCAGGCGCGAGATGCCTACATTGAGAGACATGTCACTCCCAACACCGCTGGCGTCGGTCTGCTCTTAAAAAGATTCGATACGAGTCCGTATCGATCAGAGAGCGGCCCGTGCCGCCCTGCGCTTGCGCAGGGCGGCCAGCAGAAGGGTGGTCGCTGCTGGCGTGATGCCGTCGATCCGGCTCGCCTGGCCAATTGTCCGCGGCTGGACGCTGGCAAATTTCTGCCGTGTCTCGTTGGAAAAGCCGGCCACGGCCTGAAAGTCGAAATCGCGAGGGATTTCAACATCTTCGTCGCGACGGAAAGCAGCCACATCCGCCTTCTGCCGCTCCAGATAGACCGCATATTTTGCTTCGATCTCGACCTGTTCCAGCACGGCGGCTTCGAATTCACCCGCCTCGGGCCAAAGACGAGCGAGATCGGAGAAACCGACATTGGGATAAGCGAGGAGATCGAAGGCTGAGCGTCTCACGCCGTCGCGATTGATGTGAATGCCCGCCACCTCGGCCTGGTTGGGCGTTACCGAAACGGATTGGCTCCAGGCCAAGGCTGCCTCATACGCCGCCTGCTTGGCCTTCCAGGCCAGCTCACGTTCCGTACCGACCAGGCCGAGCGCCAGACCGCGATCGGTCAACCGGCGGTCGGCATTGTCGGCTCGCAACGTCAGACGATACTCCGCCCGCGAGGTGAACATGCGATAGGGCTCGCTGACCCCGCGGGTGACGAGATCATCGATCATCACGCCGATATAGGATTCATCGCGGCGGAAGCTGACGCCGTCGCCGCCGCCCGCCCGGCACGCCGCATTGAGCCCGGCGACGAGACCCTGGGCACCCGCTTCCTCATATCCGGTGGTACCGTTGATCTGCCCGGCCAGGAACAGGCCACGCACCCGCCGCGCCTCCAGGGTGGCGTCGAGTTCGCGCGGGTCAATATGGTCATATTCGATGGCATAGCCGGGGCGGATCATCCTTACCTTCTCGAGGCCGGGAATGGTGGCGAGCATGGCCTGCTGCACATCCTCGGGCAGGGAGGTCGAGATGCCATTGGGATAGACGGTATGGTCGTTCAAGCCTTCCGGTTCCAGGAAGATCTGATGACCGTCCCGTTCGCCGAAGCGGACCACCTTGTCCTCGATCGATGGACAATAGCGCGGGCCGCGACTTTCGATCTGACCGGAATAGATCGGAGCACGGTGGATATTGTCCTGGATGACCCTGTGGGTTTCAGGCGTGGTGCGGGTGATGCCACAGGAAACCTGCGGATTGGGCAGATGCGTGGTCAGTGTCGAAAACGGCTCCGGCGGCTCGTCGCCTGGCTGCATTTCCAGCGAGGCCCAATCGATGGTGCGACCGTCGAGACGGGCCGGTGTGCCGGTCTTCAGACGGCCCAGTTCGAAACCGATACGGGCGAGGGTCCGGGAAAGACCGAGCGCGGGGGCTTCGCCGACACGGCCGGCCGCCATCCTGATGTCGCCAATATGGATGACGCCGCTGAGGAAGGTCCCCGTGGTGAGAACAACCGATCCGCATCCGAATCGATCGCCTTTCGCGGTCAATACAGCCTGGACCTGGCCGTCCGCGATCTCGATATCATGGACCTCGGCCTCGATCACGCTCAGATTGGCCTGCTCGGCGATGACTGTCTGCATGGCGGCAGCGTAGAGGGCGCGGTCCGCCTGAGCGCGCGGGCCCCGCACGGCCGGTCCCTTGCGGCGGTTGAGCACGCGGAACTGGATGCCGCCCTGATCGGCGACGCGGCCCATCAAACCATCGAGCGCGTCTATCTCGCGCACGAGATGTCCCTTGCCGAGCCCACCGATCGCCGGATTGCAGGACATCGTGCCGATGGTGTCGGCGCGATGGGTGATGAGGGCCGTCCGGGCGCCGAGCCGCGCAGCGGCTGCCGCCGCCTCGCAGCCGGCATGACCTCCGCCCACCACGATCACATCGAATTGCTGCTTCATTGGATTGGATCCTTCGCGCGCCTTTTACGCCGAAGGTCTCCACGGGTCAAAGGGAAGGCGTCATGCCGGCGAAAGGTCACATCGGGGCGTACGGCCAACCATGATCGGGGAGACCCGAGCATCAATCAGCAGTGGTAGGAGCGTGCTTCCAGCAGCCTCGATGCCGCCATCGGCGTAAGCCCTTTTGACCTACCCCCTACGCCTTGAACCCGATAACCCGGCAATCTAAGCTGCCTCCTGCTCGATTGACGAAGGAGTTCGGTCGATGTCCTATGAAGCCTATGCAAATTGGAAAGGCTGGGACGCGGCGGAATTCGGCCAATTCAATCGCGGCGAGGACGTCTTCTATAACACGGAAGTCAAGGCGTATCTTCCTTCGGCGCTATCGGGTTCGACGGTCATCGAGATCGGTTTCGGCAATGGCTCTTTCCTCGGCTGGGGCAGGAAGAACGGCCTGACCGTAATCGGCATCGAGATTCAGCCCGTGCTGCGGGAACGAGCCGAGCAGTCTGGCTTCCCTGTGATCGATGACCTTCGGCTGCTGGAGCCACTATCCGCCGATATCGTAGCAGCCTTCGACGTCTTCGAGCACATACCCTACGATTCCTTGCAGGAGATGTGCCGGCAAGCCGGGCGGGTATCTGATCGCCCGCTTTCCCAACGGCGACAGCCCATTTGCGTTGCCCGTCCAGAACGGTGACCCCACCCATGTCAATGCCATCGGCGCCGGCTTCATCGGTGAACTGATGCGCTCCACGGGCTTCGAGCTTCGGGAATTGCGGGCACCCACCGAAACGCCCCTGCATCTTCGCGCCAGGCTGGTACTGCCCATCAAGAAGCTGATGCGTTCGGCCGTACGAGCCTATGTCCGCTTTGCTTTTCTGGGAGCAACGACCCCCTCGACCTTCCACCTCAATTACATGATGATCGCCCGCAAGCCCTCGGAGATCGACGCCAGAAACGGCAAATCCCCGCCGGGAGCCCGGGTCACGGCGTTGCGCGCCTGATCCTCACTTGCCGATGCAGAATTCGCGGAAGATCACGTCATAGATTTCATCGATATCGACCCTGCCCGTCAGGCGGCCGATGGCACGCACCGCCAGGCGCAGGTCCTCGGCGACGAATTCCACCGGCGTCGCCTCATCCGCCGCCTGCACCGTCGCCAGATGCGCCGTCACGGTCTCGAGCTCCCGCCGATGGCGCTCCCGCGTCACCAGGGCGGTCTCGCCGCTCTCCAATGCGGCCCTTGCTGCCTGCTCGAGCCGCTCGAGCAAGGTCGGCATGCCGGCGCCACTGCGGGCCGAAAGGCCGAGCTCGAAACCACCAGGCAAAAGACCTTGGGGCAGGGGATACTGGCTATCGTCCTGCTTGGTAAGGACGCGCATGAGTGGGGCGGGCACAACGGGCGGGGCGGCACGAGCATCTTCAGCCTCGAGCCAGATCACCAGATCGGCGCGATCGAGGCTCGCTTTTGCCCGCTCCACGCCGATCGCCTCGACCATATCCGCGGTCTCGCGCAGGCCGGCGGTGTCGATCAGTGTCACCGGATAGCCGCCGAGATCGAGATGCACCTCCAGCGTATCGCGGGTGGTACCAGCGATAGGCGAGACGATGGCGACGTCGCGCTGGGCCAAGGCATTCAGCAACGTGGATTTGCCGGCATTGGGTGGGCCCGCAATCACCATCACCGCGCCTTCGCGCAGCCGCTCACCGTTTCGCGCACCGGCAAGCGCTGCCCGGATCTCGGCCAGCAAGGTGCCAGCACCGGCACGTACGGATGCAAACAGGGCAGGGACATCCTCCTCGTCGGGGAAGTCGATCTCCGCCTCCATCAGGGCCAGCAGGGCGGCGAGACGCTGCCGCCAGGTCATTGCCACCCGTTCCAGCGCACCGCCCGCCTGGCGTAGCGCCTGCCGCCTCTGGCTTGATGTTTCCGCTTCGACCAGGCTGGCAATGCCCTCCGCCGAGGTCAGGTCCATCCGGCCGTTGGCGACGGCGCGCCGGGTGAATTCGCCACGCTCGGCCAAGCGAAAGCCCGGCAGAGCGGCGAGCGCGGCGATCACACCGGAAATGATGGCCCGGCCGCCATGCACCTGCAACTCGGCGACGTCCTCGCCTGTGAAGCTGGCCGGTCCCGGAAAGAACAGCACCAGGGCCTCGTCGAGCACTTCTCCGCTTTTCGGATCTTTCAGCCGTCGCAACGCGGCACGGCGAGGCTGCGGCACATCGCCGGCAATCGTTTCCAACCCGAATCGAACCGAAGGCCCCGACAACCGAATCACGGCGATGCCGGCACGGCCGACACCCGAGGCAAGCGCGACAATGGTCTCAGCCATGCATGAAAACTCCAGCAAGCCCGGCAACTTCCCGCCTCCGCGACACAGCCACGCTTTTACTTCCCACCCGGCGACCCCATACTCTCTTATCGAAAGAGAGGCTGCCATCATGTCCACCGCGCTGCAAAACAACCTCGCTCATGAAACCAGCCCCTATCTGATCCAGCACGCCGGCAATCCCGTGCATTGGCAGCCCTGGGGCGAACAGGCCCTGGCGCGTGCTCGGGCCGAGAACAAACCGATCCTGCTCTCCGTCGGCTACGCCGCCTGCCATTGGTGCCACGTCATGGCGCATGAGAGCTTCGAAAATCCCGATATCGCCGCCGTCATGAACGAGCTTTTCATCAACATCAAGGTGGATCGCGAGGAGAGGCCCGATATCGACCAGATCTATATGGCCGCTCTCCACGCTCTCGGGGAGCAGGGCGGCTGGCCGCTCACCATGTTCCTAACGCCCGGCGGCGAACCCTTCTGGGGCGGCACCTACTATCCGCCCGAATCGCGCTATGGCCGTCCCGGTTTCGTCGACGTGCTCCAAGCCATCGCCAAGGCCTATCACACCGATTTCGAAAGGGTCGGCCGCAACCGCCAGGCGCTCCTCGACGTGCTCGATCGTATCCCCCAGCGTGGCGATCGCGCTTTCGACGCCAACGGCCTCGCCCAGGCCATCAGCGCATTGGCCGGCATTACCGATCCCATCAATGGCGGCACCAAAGGCGCGCCGAAATTCCCCAACGCATCCTATCTCGAACTGCTTTGGCGTGGCGGGCCGGGCAGCGAGGCCCGCAAGCTGATGCTGCTGACGCTGGAACGCATCTGTCAGGGTGGCATCCGCGATCATGTCGGCGGCGGTTTTGCCCGCTACAGCGTTGATGAATATTGGCTGGTGCCGCATTTCGAAAAGATGCTCTACGACAATGCCCAGTTGCTCGAACTGCTGGCGTTGGCCTGGCAGGAGACCAAACGCGATCTCTTCCGCCAGGCAGCCACCGAGATGGTCGAATGGCTGCAACGCGAGATGATGGCAGGCGATGGCCAGATCTCGAACGGATTGGCCTTCGCCGCCTCGCTCGATGCCGATTCGGAGGGGCATGAAGGGCGCTTCTATGTCTGGAAACCCCATGAACTCGTCGAGATCCTCGGCGTGGACGATGCCGAATTCGTCGCCCATACATTCGACATCGCCGACGGCGGCAATTGGGAAGGCCAATCCATTCCCAATCGCCTCGACAAGCCGGACCTCGAACCGGCTCTCGAGATCGGCTGGCAGGACCTGCGACCCAGGTTGATTGCCGAGCGGGCCAGGCGCGTCGCACCAGCCCGCGACGACAAGGTCCTGGCCGACTGGAATGGCCTCGCCATCGCGGCGTTCGCTCGAGCCTCCGTCGTGTTCGGCAAGCCGGGCTGGCTCGATCTCGCCCGGACAGCCTTTCGTTTCGTCGCCGAATCCATGGCCGACGGGCCGCGGCTCGGCCATTCCTGGCGTGACGGCCGGTTGCTGAAGCCGGGCCTGGCCACCGATCTTGCAGCCATGATCCGCGCCGCGCTTGCCCTTCATGAAGCCGGAGCGGGACAAGATTATCTCACTCAGGCCCTGGGCTGGGCGGAGGCAATCGAACACGATTATGCGGATGTCGAGGGCGGCGGCTATTTCCTCACAGCCAGGGATGCCGCTGCCCTTATCACCCGACCACGCTCTACCCTCGATGATGCCGTTCCCAACGCCAATGGCATCATGGCGGACAATCTCTTCCGCCTCGCTGTCCTAACAGGTGAGGAGCGCTGGCTGCAGCGGGGAGACGAAGTGCTGACCGCCCTGTCGCCGGCAATGGCCGGGAATGTCTTCGGGCACGCTTCCTTGCTCAACGCCCTGGACCTGAGGCTCCACGGCCTGGAGATCGTCGTGAGCGGCCACGGAGAAACAGCGGAACGGCTATACCATGCCGCTCTCGATCAACCCTTCCCGACCAGAACCGTCGTCCGGGTCGAAAGCCCCGAGGATCTGCCGGAGGGCCATGCGGTGCGCAATGCCGGTGTCAGCGACGAGCCAGCGGTCTTCGTCTGCTCCGGCCAGCGGTGCTCGCTACCCGTCAGGGACGAGGCCGGTCTGGCCACGGCGATCGGTTCCATGCGGGGATAAGGAAGGGGGGGCGCTTCCCGAAGAAGCGGGCCTGTTTCACGTGAATCATTGTGCGCTTGTTTCACGTGAATCAGGCCTGGGGATGATTCACGTGAAACAGGGTTAACTTTGGAGCGCGGACATCCTGTCCGCTTTTCCTCTCTTCCCATTTGTAGCGCTTGTGGACAGGAAAAGCGGACAGGATGTCCGCGCTCCAGAGCTGTTCCGCTTCCGAATCGGTGCTCATAGCAAAACGGCCCGGCATTGCTGCCGGGCCGTTCTGGACAATCCTGATTGATGTATCTCAGGTATTCATCGAATCGAAGAAGTCCGCGTTGAGCTTGGTCTGCCTGAGCTTGTCGAGCAGGAACTCGATGGCATCGACCGTACCCATCGGGTTGAGGATGCGGCGCAGCACATACATCTTCTTCAAGATATCGCTGGGAACCAGCAGCTCTTCCTTGCGGGTACCCGAGCGGGTGATGTCGATCGCCGGGAAGACGCGCTTGTCGGAAACCTTGCGGTCCATAATGATTTCCGAATTGCCGGTGCCCTTGAACTCTTCGAAGATCACCTCGTCCATGCGCGAACCGGTTTCGATCAACGCGGTGGCGATGATGGTCAGCGAGCCACCCTCTTCGATGTTACGGGCGGCACCGAAGAAGCGCTTGGGCCGCTGCAGGGCATTGGCGTCGACACCACCGGTCAGCACCTTGCCGGAGGACGGCACGACGGTGTTGTAGGCGCGGCCCAGACGCGTAATCGAATCGAGCAGGATGACCACATCGCGGCCATGCTCGACCAGGCGCTTGGCCTTTTCGATCACCATTTCCGAGACCTGCACGTGGCGGGCGGCTGGCTCGTCGAAGGTAGAAGACACCACCTCGCCCTTCACCGAACGCTGCATGTCGGTGACTTCTTCCGGACGCTCGTCGATCAGCAGCACGATCAGATAGCATTCGGGATGGTTGGCGGTGATCGATTGGGCGATGTTCTGCAAGAGCACGGTCTTGCCGGTACGCGGCGGAGCGACCACCAGAGCGCGCTGGCCCTTGCCGATCGGGGCTACGATATCGATGACGCGCGAGGAATAATCCTTCTTGGTGGCGTCTCCGATTTCGAGTTTCAGCCGCTGGTTGGGATAGAGCGGGGTGAGGTTATCGAAATTGATCTTGTGTTTGGTCTTGTCCGGATCTTCGAAATTGATCGTGTTGACCTTGAGCAGGGCGAAATAGCGTTCGCCATCCTTGGGAGAGCGGATAATGCCCTCGACCGTATCGCCGGTGCGCAAGCCGAATTTGCGGATCTGCGAAGGCGATACATAGATGTCATCCGGGCCGGGCAGATAATTGGCCTCCGGCGAGCGCAGGAAAGCGAAGCCGTCCTGTAGCACCTCGACGACACCCTCGCCGACGATCTCGACCTCGCGATTGGCGAGCTGCTTGAGCACGGCGAACATGAGTTCTTGCTTGCGCATCGAGGAGGCGTTCTCGACCTCGAGTTCCTCGGCAAAGGCAAGCATTTCGATTGGGGTTTTGGATTTGAGATCCTGAAGTTTGATTTCCCGCATGGGGGTCCTTGTTGGGAGGATCGATTCGTTTCATGACGCGCATTGAAAAGCGCGAATAGAAGGATTCTTTGGGGGGAACAGGTCTTGTTATCGCCAGACTTGGTCTTGCGTCAGCGCCGTGGTCGGGTTCAATACCCATACCCTCGAGACGCCAGCCTGCAATGGGAGGAGAAGCACTTTATACAGCCGGCCGCTGGCCTCGGCAAGCGATCGGCAGAGTCAATTTCTGAAAAAACGGACAATTTTAGAAAACGTGAAATCCTCAGAAAGGCTTCACCACCACCAGGATGACGATCAGGATCATCAGCACGGTGGGAATTTCGTTGATCATCCGGAAGAATTTCGCCGGGCGAATATTGCGGTCCTCGGCAAATTCCCGCGTCAGCTTGCTGAACCAGCCATGCACGCCCGAAAGCAAAAGCACGAGCAGAAACTTGGTTTCGAACCAGTGCGCGCGGTAAAAACCGGACGACCACACCAGGAGAAGGCCGAAAATCCAGGTCGCGCCCATCGCCGGATTGATGATGGCCTTCAACAGGCGACGCTCCATCACCTTGAAGGTCTCGCTCTGGATCGAACCCTTGGCAGCCTCGGCGTGATAGACGAACAGGCGCGGCAGATAGAGCATGCCTGCCATCCAGGCGATCACGGCGATAATGTGCCCCGCCTTTACGAGATCATAGGCCGTACCGCCGTATTCCATCACGTCATTCCTGCTATTTGGTGCTGCCGCCCCTTCTCCTCATCGGGGGAAGGCTGCTTTGCGGCATTGGGCTGTCGCCAGTCCATCGTCTATTCAAACAGGACTGGATACTAGCAACCCTAGCCCCTGATTCGCTTCAGCATCTGTTCGACATGGGCAATCGGGGTCTGCGGCACGATGCCGTGTCCCAGGTTGAAGATGAAGGGTCTGCCTGGAAGGGTTTCGAGGATACGGTCGAGTGCCCGGTTAAGCGGATCGCCACCTGCCACGAGCGCAAGCGGATCGAGATTGCCCTGCACCGGTTTCAACGGCTGCACTTCGCGCGCGGCCCAGGCCGGATCAACAGCCCAGTCGAGTCCGACGGCATCCACCGCCACGGCCTCGGCATAATTGCGATAGAAGGATCCGGCGCCGCGCGGAAAACCGATGATACGGGCTTGCGGATGACGCGCCCTGACACCGTCGACGATGCGCCTGTTAGGTTCGATCGTCCAGCGTACAAACTCATCCGGCGGGAGAATACCGGCCCAACTGTCGAATATTTGGACAGCGTCGACGCCATTTTCAAGCTGGGCAGCGAGATAATCGATCGAAGCCGATACCAGCCGGTCGATCAGAGCCGTGAAGAAGGCCGGATCCTGATAAGCGGCAAGGCGGGCCGGCACCTGGTCCTTCACCCCGCGGCCGGCGATCATATAGGTGGCCACCGTCCAGGGTGCCCCGCAAAAGCCGAGGAAGGTCACATCGGCCGGGAGCGCCGTCTTGACCTGGCGGATCGTCTCGAAGACCGGCGCCAGATGTTCGAGATCCACGCGGGACTTGAGCTTGGCCAATCCGGCAAGGTCCGTGACCGGCTCCAGCCGCGGGCCTTCACCTTCCTCGAACCAGACCTTCTGCCCCAAGGCATCAGGCACCACCAGAATGTCCGAGAACAGAATGGCGGCATCGAAACCGAAACGCCTGATCGGCTGCAAGGTCGCCTCCACGGCGAGATCAGGCGTGTAGCAGAAATTCAGAAAGCTCGAAGCCTTGGTCCTGATAGCCCGGTATTCCGGCAGATATCGTCCCGCCTGGCGCATCAGCCAGACTGGCGGTACCGGTTGGGCCTTGCCGGCAAGGACGTCGAGGAGAGGTTTGGTCATATCGGTCAGACTTTCCAAAGCGTCTTGTGGTTTGAATGAATCACCTCAAATCGCAAAGACGCGTCCAACCAGTGATCTAGAGCAAAAGGGCGTTTCCACCAAAACGCGCTTTGCTCCGGGCAACACCAAACAGGGCATTGGATCGAACCGGAACCTCGATTGGCTCGCCCTGCTGAAAGATTGAAACGTCGCTGGCGTATCGGATCCATTCGGGAGGGGCGTTCGGAAATCCAGCCCGGCGAAAGAATTCACCCGATCCAGCCTACCGCCAAAGAAAATAAAAAAGAGAGATATGAATCTTCATTCTCCTTCTTCTTAACGCCTCGTTTACCGTGCTTCCTCGCCGTCCACAATCTATTCACAGGCGACATCGGAAGGCCGCCAAAAATTCGATATGAAAAATGCGGAAAAAACAGCGCGGATTCCGGCCATTGAATCAAGGCGATGGCAGCAAGCCAAGGGGGAGGGCGCAGACTCGCACTTAGCGGCTTATGAGTCTTTTGCAGCCGAGCGTACGGAATCCCATCCCAAGCAATCAGCCTGTTGATGAAAAATCGGACTCTTCCACAGGCCTTCTTAAGATCGGGTTAAGGCGCTTCATCTGTCCCCACTTGTCCACAATGCCGTCCCACGCCAATCCGAAAGTTACCAACCCATTTCGGCGTTTTCCGGCGAAGCCCATCTGTGGACCTTGCCGGGAAACTCTGCTTAGGTCCTGTCATGGTCACAAGAAGCTTCTTCCACCTTCACCTGGTTTCGGACTCCACCGGTGAGACCTTGATCATGGCCGGGCGAGCCGTCGCTGCCCAATATCCGGCGGTCTCGGCGCTTGAACACATCTACCCGCTGGTGCGCAGCGAACGCGATCTCGATCGCACCATTGCGGAGATCGAAGCCAATCCGGGTGTGGTGCTCTACACCCTGGTTGAGCCCCAACTGGCGGAGCGGCTGGAGCGTAGCTGCCGCGAAATGGGCGCTCCGGTGCTGTCGGTACTGCAGCCGATCTTCGACCTGTTCAAATCCTATCTCGGCACCGAAGTGATGGTGAAGCCCGGTGCCCAGCATGTGCTGAATGCCGACTATTTCCGCCGCATCGACGCTCTCAACTACACGATGATGCATGATGACGGGCTGATGCCGACCGATTACGACGAAGCCGACGTGCTGCTGCTCGGCGTCAGCAGAACCTCCAAGACGCCGACTTCGATCTATCTGGCTCATCGTGGAGTGAAAACCGCCAATATTCCCCTGGTGCCGGGCGTGCCCCTGCCGCCGGAGGTCGAACATCTGAAAAATCCGCTGATTGTCGGCCTGTTCGCCTCGCCCGAACGTATCGTGCAGATCCGCGAGAACCGCGTGCTGACGCTCAGCCCCCACCACGAAGTCGACACCTACACCGATCGCATGTCGGTGGCCGAGGAGATCGCCCAGTCCAGGCGCCTATTCTCCCAGCGCGGCTGGCCGATGATCGACGTCACCCGCCGTTCGATCGAGGAGACGGCCGCAGCCATCCAGGGCCTGTTGCGCGCCCATCGCCGCGCCCGCATCGTGGAGACGTGAGGAAGAGCGCATGCGGGTTCTGGCGTGGTTGGCGGGAATCCTGGGATGCATTCTCCTGGCCTATTACGGCGGAGGCTCTCTTCTGCCTGACCATGCCAGCATCTATCGCAAGATGGAGATCGGCCGGCCGCCTTCCGCCGTGTTCTCCCTGATCAACGACCTCAAAACCTTCGACCAGTGGTGGCTGTTCACCAGTACGAATCCGGCGCAACGACCAGATCAGGCCGGCCCGGCGACGATCAGCGGGCCTCCATCCGGCGTCGGCCAGAAACAGATCTGGTTGGTTCGCAACGCATCCGATCGGCAGTTGGAGATCCTCGGCCAGCTCGAAATCGTCGAGAGCGAGGCCGATCGGCATGTTGCCATTGCCGTCGATGTCCCCGACTGGCTGTCGGGGCGCTTTCGTTTCGATCTCGGCGGCAGTGGCAATACCGAGCTTGAATGGGCGACCGATGTTGCGCTGGATACAACCTTCAAGCGCTGGGCCGGCTATTTCTTGGCCGACAAGGCCATAGGTGCACTCGAGGAGATCTCGCTGGTGCAGCTCAAGGAGCTGGCGGAAACCGGGAAGATCCGCCGACCCGATCCGGTCAAGCCGGCGAAAACGGTCTCTCCACCCACGGCAAGCTGAACAGGTTTGGGAACGATTGACGATGATCGCCGATGCAACGCCCGTGGCGCCGAGACCCCGGCCCGTTCTGGGTTTTCTCGTCTACCTCGCCTTCAGCCTTATCGGTATCGCCCTCGCTTCGCTCACCGCGGCCCTGACCTATATCGGCGCGATGATGGTCCGGTCCGACGCCGGTCTCAGTGACGCCGGTGATGTCCCGACCCTGATCGGTGCCTTGGCCTATATGACCGCATTGCTCGCCGGCCTGCCGGCACTCCTGACCCGCGCCCTCATGCATCTGCTCGGCTGGCAGGCGCCCTGGCCCTATATGGCGGCGGCCGCGATCGTCGCGGCCGTCGGCTCGGTCTATCTGATGTTCGGTACCGAATGGATTTCCAACGGGAGCGCCGAACTTGCCGGCGTGGCCCTCGGCTTCGGTTTGATGGGCGCGTTGTGCGGCCTGGTGTTCTGGCTGGTGGCCGTACGATTGCCCGACCGCCTTTTGAGGGGCTAGCCACCCCACCCCGATAGATTGGTCGCCACGTTTAGCCTGAATCTCGGCCAGGCGCCGGAGGTAACTTGCGTTCTGCCGTAAAAAGTCTATTCTTGTTGTACAATCGTTCAACAAGAGATTGATCCGAGATGCCCCGCAATCCGCGATACGACATCCTGTTCGAGCCGGTTCGGATCGGTCCAGTCACCGCACCCAACCGCTTCTACCAGACGCCGCACGCCACCGGCATGGGCTATCTCAAGCCTGAAAGCGGCGCCAAGCTGCGCGGCATCAAGGCCGAAGGCGGCTGGGGCGTGGTCTGCACGGAATATTGCTCGATTCACCCCAGTTCGGACGATTCCCCGTTCGGCTTTCTGACGCTGTGGGACGAGGACGATATCAGGGCGCTCATGCCCACCGTCGAGGCCATCCATGCCCATGGTAGCCTGGCCGGCGTGGAGCTGTGGCATGGCGGTTCACATGCCAATAATCGCCTCACGCGCGAGCCGATCCTGGCGTCGTCGGCCCGTCCGGCCCTGATTCCACAGCCGGGCAGCGCACGCGCCATGGACAAGGCCGATATCAAGGCCTTCCGAACCTGGCACCGCGACGCAGCCCTGCGGGCCAAACGGGCCGGCTTCGACATTGTCTATTGCTATGCCGGCCACGATTATCTGCCGTTCCAATTCCTGTCGCCCCGCCTCAATCTGCGCGGGGACGAATATGGCGGCAGCCTCGCCAATCGCGTCAGGCTGCTGCGGGAGTTGATCGAGGACACGCATGAGGCCGTCGGGGATCGCTGCGCGGTTGCCGTGCGCCTGTCGGTCGACGAATTGCACGGGTCCCGCGGCATCACCTCGCAAGGGGAAGGTCGGGAAATCCTGGCCATGCTGGCAGAGCTGCCGGATCTATGGGACGTCAACGTCTCCGGCTCGCTCGGCAATGATTCCCGCTCCGCCCGCTTCAGCGACGAGGGTTTCCAGGAGGAGCATGTCGGCTTCGTCAAGGGCCTCACCACCAAGCCGGTGGTGAGCGTCGGGCGGTTCACCTCGCCCGACAGCATGGTGAGCCAGATCCGGCGCGGCATCCAGGATTTCATCGGCGCCGCCCGTCCCTCCATCGCCGATCCCTTCCTGCCGAGGAAAATCGACGAAGGCCGCGAAGACGAGATCCGTGAATGCATCGGCTGCAACATCTGCCGCTCGGCCAACAACGAGGCCGTGCCGCTGCGCTGCACGCAAAACCCCACCATTGGCGAAGAATGGCGCCGCGGCTGGCATCCCGAGCGCATCGAGGCGGCCGCATCGTCCTCGCGCGTGCTGGTGGTGGGAAGCGGCCCGGCGGGCCTGGAATGCGCCCTCACCCTCGGGCGGCGCGGCCATCGGGTGATGCTGGCCGAGGCCGGGCGCAAGCTCGGCGGGCGCATCAATCGCGAATCCAGCCTGCCCGGGCTCGCCAGTTGGGTCCGCGTGCGCGACTATCGCCTGCATATGATCGGCAAGCTCCCGGCCATCGACCTCTTTCCCGAAAGTCGGTTGAGCGCCGAGGATATTCTGGCGCTCGAGGCCGACCATGTCGTGCTGGCTACCGGCAGCCGCTGGCGGCGCGACGGTATCGGGAGTCTTGGCGAGGAAGCGGCGGAACTCGGTGTCGGCGCGATACTCACGCCCGACGACGTCTTCGCCGGTGCCGAGATCAGTGGGCCGGTGCTGATCTATGATGACGAGCATTACGCCGTCGGCGGTGCGCTGGCCGAGAAATTGAGCAAGGAAGGTCACCAGGTGTATCTGGTGACACCGGCGGCCATGCTGTCGAGTTGGACAGTGATGACCGACGAACAATTCTTCATCCAGAAGCGTTTGTTGGAACTCGGCGTGAGGCCGCTGCTCAGTCAACGTCTCACTAGTGCTGCCAATGGCGTGGCGGAACTGGCTTGTGTCTATACCGGGCGGATCCGCAGGCACGAATTCGGCACGCTCATCCTGGTCACCGGGCGGGTGGCGGAGGATAGCCTTTATCGCGATCTCACGGCCATGACGGGGCAATGGCAAGCGGCCGGCATCCGTTCCGTTACCCGCGTCGGCGATTGCCTGGCACCCTCGTCGATCGCCGATGCGGTGCATGCCGGCCATCGCTGGGCTCGCGAGTTCGACAGGCCGCCGGCCGAGATCGCGCCGCGCCGGGAACGGCCGATACCGGCCTGATCTGTCCTGCACCTATCGCAAGGGACCCAGCGCGCTTTCCAGCAGGCCGAGACTGGCTTCCTCGGCCTCGGCCGGGGTTACCACCTTGTCGTCGAGACACCATTCCAGCCAGAGGCCATCGACCAAGGCGATGAAATTGCGGGCGAGCCTGGCGGCATCGACCTGCCGGCCGCGATGGGCGGCGATGGCGGTGATTTCGAGGGCCAACTCGCTGCGGTAAGCCTCGTAGAGGCGGCGATGGGCCTGGCGCAGCTTGTCATTGACCGCGATCTCGCCCCAGAGCGCCAGCCAGACCAGGAGATTGTCGCGTGTGAAGGAGCGAGGCTGGAAATTGGAGCGCACCAGCCCGAGCAGGACGGTCTCGGGCTGGCGCTGCGCCGGGTTTTCCCGCTGCCGGCGGGCCTGCGCGATATGCTCGCTGACGCTTTCGTAGAGCGAAGACTGGTAGACCTCGACCAGGAGATCGTCGAGGCTGCCGAAGTGGTGGTTGATCAGGCCGCGCGAGACCTGGGCTTCCTTGCAGATGCTGTCGATGGTAAAGGCGGCGATACCGCCCTTGGCCAGGGCGCGTATGGCCGCCTCGATCAGCTGACGCCGGCGGACTTCCGCGGTTTCGCGGTTGAACCGGGGGGGGCGCTTGGCTGGGCGGGGCGGTGCAGGCGAGGTTGAGGTCAAACCGGATCGCTTTCTCCCGGCACCGGCCTGACGCCCTCAATCCTTGGGCGGCGTGCCGATATCGAAGCTGAAATATGTCCTGGCGAGCTTGTCGAACTCACCGCTCTTGTAAACGGCAGTGATGCCCGCATCGAGCTTGGCCTTCAAGTCGATATCGCTCTTGCGCAGGCCGCCGGCGATACCCCCCTCGAAAATCGGGTCCTTGGGTATGTTCTTGACCTCGCAGCATTCGCCATCCCCACCCTTGAGAAAGTCGGCCAGCGCAATGCTGTCGGCCAGACCGAGATCGAGCCGGCCGGCGACGAGATCGGCATTGGCGGCATCCTGGGTCGAGTAGGTCTTCACGATAGCCTCGGGATAGGCGCGAGCGATATAATCGGCATAGATCGTGCTCGTCTGCACGCCAACGGTCTTGCCCTTCAGGCCGCCGGGCGAGAAGTCGAAGCTGTCGCCCTTGGCGCCGACGAAATGGGCTGGGGTGGTATAATAGGGAATGGTGAAGGCGACCTGCCGGGAGCGTTCCGGCGTGATGCCCATCGAGGCCCAGATCACGTCGATCTTGTTTGAATTGAGCGCCGGGATGATGCCGTCCCAGGCGGTCTGCACGATCTCGCAATCGAGCTTGGCGGCCTTGCACACGGCCTTGGCGAGATCGACTTCGAAACCGGCCCATCGCCCTTCGGCATCCTTGGCCGCGAAAGGCGGATAGGGCTCGGCGGCAAGGCTGACGCGGATGGAAGCCGCCTCGGCCCCGGTCATGGCAATGAAGAACAGGGTGGCGGCGGCGATACAACGCGTCCCGATATGAAGAGGCATGGTGTCTTTCCGTTCTCTGGCTGCACAGGCACGGCCGCGAAAGATCGGATGATCGGCAAGGGCAGGTATAAACGTTTCCCGGTGCCGAGCATCCTCCGCCGCGGCTATTGCTCTTTCTTATTGAACAAACGTACAACAAGAGAAAGGAGGATGCAATGCTCGTGGCGGCCGGCATGAACGCGGCTGGCCAGGGGCCATCGCGCACCAGGAACGGGCGAGGTGTCGGCTGAGGCGATTTTGCTGTGAATTCACGGGAGGCCGCGCGGGACGGGACGGCTCATCCCTTTGTGGTCTGGCATAGAATGAGGAGGCTTGATCGGCCAGTGCGAGCGGGGTGTGAATGACTGAGGATCTGACCCTATGGCCGCCACGCGATCATCCGGCGCTCGTTCTGCTTTTTTATTTGGCTTTCAGCCTGCTGGGCATTGCCCTGGCCTCGCTCATGGCGGCGCTGGTTCACGTCGGCGTGGCAGCGCTGCAAGGGGGAAAGCTCTTCCCCTTGAATCTGCAAGAAGCCTTCCCGGTCGAGACCCCAGTCGCGACTCTGGCCGCGCTGACGGCGATGTTTGGCGTCATTCCCGCCTTGCTTGTCAGGGGAGCCGTCCAACTGATTGGATGGAGGTCGCCCTGGCTTTACATCGCCGCAGCCGCGGCTTTTGCTGTCGCCGCGTATTTCGAGACTATCCGCACCGCGCAGATTTTGTCAGAGGATCCCGATCTTGCCATGAATGCCACGGGTTTCGGCACGCTGGGTGCATCGTGCGGCCTGGTGTTCTGGCTGGTGGCGGTGCGGCTGCCGACCGGTCTTGCGAGGCGATGAGCCCGTCCAGACCGGCCGGCCATACCCTTAGACCCTCGTAGCCAGGGCCTCGAATAGCTGGAGATTGAGCTTGTCGGTCGCATCGTCCACCGGCTCGGGCTGCGAGGACAGCTTGACAACAACCACTTCGGTGGCCGGGTTCACATAAAGCCACTGGCCATGAATGCCGATGGCCAGGAAGGCGCCATTGGCATAGCCGGTCTGATACCATTTATTGCGGTAGCGGCCCTGGCCAAGCAGATGCACGAAGTCGCCCCGCTGCCAGGCCTCGCTGCTGCCGCCCCGGCAGGTGTCATCAACCCAGGCCTGCGAGACGATACGGGTGCCCTCCAAGCTGCCGCCTTGGCGCATCATTTCGCCGACACGGGCAAGATCCCGCGCGCTCATGCTTATGCCGCCCGCGGCGCGGGCCGTGCCCCCGGCATCGACCGTGACGGTGCCATCCTGGCGGGCGCCGAGTTTTTGCCACAAGCGGGAGGAGGCGTAATCGGCGTAGCGTTCGCCGCTGGCCCGTTCGACCACGATGCCGAGCAGATCGGAATTGGGCGAGCGGTAGCGGAAGGGGCCGCCATGCTCACCAACGCCCTTGGGCATGGAGGCGATGAAGCCGAGCAACGTTCCGGGATCCTGACCCGGCGCCGAGGGATTCCACAAGGTGGCACGCCGATAGCGAGCGAATTCGCCGGCGGGATCGAGATAGGCTTCCTCGAAAGAGAGGCTGACGCGCATGTCGAGCAGGTGGCGCACACTGGCATCGGCAAAGGCCGAGCCGGCGACTTCGGGCACATAGTCGACGATAGGAGCTTCGGGATCGAGCCGGCCTTCGTTCTCTGCGACACCGGCGAGGATCGCGGTCAGCGACTTGGAGATGGAAAAGACGATGTGCCGGCTCGCGCTGGTGAAGTGCGGGGCGTGGAAGTCAGCAACGAAGCGGCCTGCCTTCATCACCACCAGGGCGTCGGTGGACGTCTGCGCCAGGATGTCGGCGAGGGAACGGCTGTCGCCGTCGATCGTCAGGATTTCACGCAGCAGACCGGAGGGATCGGCGTCCGGCGTCTCGTGCCCGGCGGCTTCGGCGGCAATCCGCGCAGTCGGCACCAGTTCGGAGACGTTGCGGAAGGCCCAGACATTCCAGGGCGCCTGGCGCCAATTGCTGAGCTGTACGGCATCACGGCGAAAGCCGTAGGCGGTTTCGAAGGCTGAAAGAGGCATGATGATCGATAAAATGAGGCGGCTGGAGCGAAAGGAGGGAATGTCGAGGGCCCTCCCCCTTTGTAAGAGGGAGAGGGCTTGATGCGTCGAAATGCGGCCCTTACTTCTGCAGCTCGGTCCAGATCTTGCTGTAGAGCTCGGTCACCTCGGGCGGGCAGGCATGCGAGAACTCGGCGGTCTTCATGACCTCTTCCGGCACATTGACCTCCGGTGCGTCCTTCATGTCAGCAGGCATGAACTTCTCCGAACCGGCGATGCCGTTGGCATAGCGATGGAAGGCCGAGTTCAAGGCGGCGTTTTCAGGATCCATCATGAAGTTCATGAACAGCTTGGCGTTCTCGACATTCTTGGCTTCCTTCAGCACGACGATGTTGTCGCTCCAGAGCTGCACGCCCTCTTTGGGATAGCCGTAATGGATCTGCGGGTGGCCCAGGCGCTGGCGCAAGGCCGAGCCGTTCCAATCGCTGGAAGCCTTGAAGTCGCCGGCACCCATCTTCTCGATTGTGTTGTATTCCATGGCGATCCAGTTCGGCTTGGCCTTGACCAGGGTGTCGCGCACCTTCTTGAGCAGCGCCTTGTCGCCGTCGCACATCTTGCCGCCATTGTAGCGCAGGGCGGCGTGGATGACGTCGTTCATCTCCGGCACGACATTGGTCTTGCCCTTCAGCTCGGCCGGCGTGTCGAAGATGATGCCCCAGGTGTTGATGTCACCCTTGTAGACGTCGGTATTGACCACGACACCGACCGTGCCCCAGGCCCATGGCACCGAATATTTGCGGCCGGGATCGAAGGGCGGATCGGCCCACTGCTTGGCGACGTTCTTGAAGTTCTCCATCTTGGAGGGATCGACCTCCTGGACTAGGCCTTCAGAGATCCAGATCGGGATGAAGTTCTGCGAGGGCATGGCGATGTCGTAGCCCGTGCCGCCCTGGCGCACCTTGGCGAGTGCCGTGTCGTTGGAGTCGTAGTCGGTGATGGTGACCTTGACGTTGTATTTCTGCTCGAACTTCTTGATCATCTCAGGGCTGGTGTAGTTGCCCCAGTTGAAGATGTTGAGCGCGCCCTCCGCGCTGGCGAGGCTCGTGGATGCGAGCAGCGCCAACGCGGCGGCCGTGGCCGTGGATTTCCAGTTCATCTCTGTCTCCCGTTACAAAGCCGGGGCACCGGCTTGAGCTCTATTGCCCCCAACCTGAGTGGCGATGCGGCGGCCGGGCGAAGATGCGAGCTTCGCTCCGCCCGGCGCATCAGTCTTTCTTCCTGCTGATGAAGAAGAAAATCGTGACGATGACGACGGATAGCAGCAGGAAGACCGTCGACAGCGCATTGACTTCGGGTGTGACACCGCGGCGCAGCTGGCCGAGCATGTAGGTCGGCAGCGTATCCTGGCCACCGGATTTGACGAATTCGGTGATCACCACGTCGTCGAGCGAGGTGACGAAGGCCAGCATCAGGCCGGCGAGGATGCCAGGCCAGAGCAGCGGCAGCGTCACGCACCGGAAGGTTCGCCATGGCGTGGCATAGAGATCGGCGGCCGCGCGCTCCAAAGTCAGGTCCATGCCCTCCAGACGTGCCCGGATCGGCAGATAGGCGAAGGGCACGCAGAAGGCCGTATGGGCGGCGATCAGATAAGCCAGGCCATCATAGCCGGTGACGATCTTGATGCGGGAGAAGAAGATCAGCAGCGCCACGCCGGTGACGATTTCCGGCACCATCAGTGGCTGGTTGATGGCCGAATAGGTGAAGGTGAGTCCCCGATAGGCTTCGGTGCGCGTGGTCGCCAGGGCCGCCATGGTGGCGCAGATGGTGGAGAGCACCGCGGCGACGGTGGCGATCTGGAAGGAGCGCAGCGTGGCGTCGACCACCTGGTCGTTGTTCCAGGCCGCCGTGAACCATTTCAGCGAAAAGCCACCCCAGGTGGAGACCGATGTCGCTTCGTTGAAGGCATAAACAACCATCACCACGATCGGCAGATAGAGCAGCACGAAGCAGAGGAGCGCGATGGTGGTGAAGCCGGGCTGGCGGCGGATGGAGAAGGGCTCAGCCATGTTTCACTCCCGAACCGCCGGTGTTGCGCACATAGACCAGCAGCGCCACCATCACGATCGCCATCACCGTGATGGAGAGCGAGGCACCCAGCGGCCAGTTGCGGCCCTGGCCGAATTGCAGCTCGATAAGGTTGGACAGCATCATGTTCTTGCCGCCGCCGAGCAGGTTCGGCGTGACATAGGCGCCGAGCGCCGGGATGAACACCAGGATGGAGCCGGCGACGATGCCGGGCTTGGTCAACGGCACGATGATGCGGCGGAGTACCTGGAAGCGGCTGGCATAGAGGTCATAGCCCGCTTCGACCAGACGGAAGTCGAACTTTTCCATGCTGGCATAGATCGGCAGCACCATCAGCGGCAGATAGACATAGGCCATGCCCGCCAGGATGGCGGTATCGGTATAGAGGATCTGCAACGGCGCCGAGATCACGCCAAGCTTGATCAGCATCGTGTTGAACAGGCCCTCGTTCCGGATGATCTGCAGCACGGCGAAGGTGCGGATCAGAAGATTGGTCCAGAACGGAATGGTGATCAGGAACAGCCAGAGGTCACGCCGGTTGGCCGGTCGCGTCGAGATGAAATAGGCGGTGGGAAAGCCGAACGCCAAGGTGACCACCGTGGTCATCAGCGCCAGCTTCACCGAGCGCCAGAAGATGGTGAGGTGGGCGCTGGCCAGCGACAGCGTGTCGTCGAACATGTCGCGTTCGAAGAACACCGAGGTCCAGGCCTCCGTGGAGAAGTTCCATTTCACGTCGCCATAGGGACCGGGCTCCAGGAAGGAATAGATCAGCACGATCAGGAGCGGGCCGGTGGCCGCGAGCAGGATCACCAGCAAGGCGGGGGTGGAGAGCAGCCAGCGATTGCGGATTTCGCTCCGCCGGGCTTTGGATGCGATTTCGGCGGCCTCTGCCATCAGTCCCTCAACACCCGGGCTGTGCCTTCGGCGAAGACCACGCCGGCGCGCTGGCCCGGCTGGAAGCTCTCGCTGGAGCCGGTGAAAGTGTCGCCGCCTGCGGCCTGAGCGCTTGTATTCTGCCGGCGCACGGTGAAGCGGGGCCCGTGATCGAGACGCAGGTGAAAATGCGTATCGGTGCCGAGATAGACGACATTCTCGACCGTACCGGCCAGGAGAGCGTCTTCGCCGGTGGTGAGCTGCGCATGTTCGGGACGCACCACCAGCCAGGTCTTGTCGGCGGGCTGATGCCCGTCGCTGAGGCCGGCCTTGATCTCGCGCCCCGAAGGCAGCTTGACGCGCGCCTGGGCGCCGTCGCGGCCCAGAAAATCGGTTTCGATGAAATTGGTCTCGCCGATGAACTCGGCGACGAAGCGCTCGGCCGGCGTGTCGTAGATGTCGCGCGGGGCGCCCACCTGCAGGATCCGCCCGGCGGACATCACTGCGATACGGTCCGACATGGCCAGGGCTTCCTCCTGGTCATGCGTGACGAAGATGAAGGTGATGCCGGTCTCGTGCTGCAGGCGCTTGAGCTCGAGCTGCATCTCCTTGCGCAGCTTGTAGTCGAGTGCCGACAGGGGCTCGTCGAGCAGCAGCACCTTGGGTTGGGGCGCCAAAGCGCGCGCGAGGGCGACACGCTGCTGCTGGCCGCCGGAGATCTGGCTGGTCTTGCGATCGGCCAGGTGCTCCATGCGCACCAGGCGCAGCATCTGCGCAACGCGTGCCCCGATTTCGGCCTTGGGCTTGCCCAGCATCTCCAGGCCGAAGCCGATATTCTCGGCCACCGACATGTGCGGGAAGAGGGCATAGCTCTGGAACACGGTGTTGACCGGCCGCTTGAAGGGCGGCAGGCTGGCAATGTCTTCGCCATAGAGCAGGATCTGCCCGGAGGTGGGGAAATCGAACCCTGCGATCAGGCGCAACAGCGTGGTCTTGCCGCAGCCGGATGGTCCGAGCAGGGTAAAGAACTCATTCTGGCGAATGGATACGCTCACCGTATCCAGAGCGACGAAGGCACTGTCGCCAGCGCCGAAAACCTTCCGCACATCGCGAACTTCGATTGAATTGACAACCGTTCCGTCCGGCACGCACAACCCCTCATCTGCCTTGGCTCGCGGCCAGGCTCGTCTCGGTTCATTTTTCTTGGCTTTCGATAATGTGATCACAATATCGGCTGGTTTGCAACGGGCCGGTGTGCAGGATTTTCAGGCAACCCCTGCGGCTGAAAGCAGCGATCATGCGGCATTTTTGGCCGCTACCCTACGCAAAAGCCGGATGGGCTGCTAAGGCAAGGCAGAAAAACGGGATTTTCAGACCAATGAAAAAAGTTGACGGTCGGGCTCAGGATCAAGCTGCCGGAGTATCAGCGCGCTTTGTACTGGCCTCCAAATCCGCCATTCGCGGCGAGATGCTGAGGGCGGCCGGGCTTGCGATCGAGACGATCCCGGCAGCGATCGACGAGCGTGGCTTCGAACGCCGATGGCAGGCGGACAACCTGGCTCCCGACCGGGTTGCCGAGGCACTCGCCCGTGAAAAGGCTCTGGCCGTTTCGCGCACCGAGCCGGGTGCCGTGGTGATTGGCGCCGATCAGACCATGGCTTTGGGCGAGCAGCGCTTTTCCAAGGTGGCCACGCTGGCGGAGGCCCGCGACAAGCTTCTTGTTTTGCGCGGGCGGTGCCACGAACTCCATTCCGCCTATGCCCTGGCGAGGGATGGAGAGGTTCTGGCGAGCGGCGTTGCCAGCGCCCGCCTCACCATGCGCAATTTCTCAGATGCCTTTCTCGACGATTATCTTGCCCGAGCGGGAGAGTCGATCCTGGGCAGCGTCGGCTGCTATCAGCTCGAAGGGCTGGGCGTGACCCTGTTCGAGGCCATCGAGGGTGATTATTTCACCATTCTCGGTCTCCCCCTGCTGCCCCTGCTTGCCACGTTGCGCGAGCATGGTCTTGCGACTGCCTGAGCCTTTACAGGACACGCCATGAAACGCGCCTTCGTCGTCGGCTATCCCATCTCCCATTCACGTTCGCCGCTGATCCACGGTTTCTGGCTGAAGGAGCTGGGCATTCAGGGCAGTTACGAACGCATCGCGGTCGAGCCGGCCGCCTTCCAAGCCTTTGCCACCACGCTGGCCGATCGGGGCTTTACCGGCGGAAACGTCACCGTGCCGCACAAGGAAGCGGCCTTCCGCCTTGCCAGCGTGGACGATCCTGTCGCGCGCGACCTCGAGGCCGTCAACACGCTCTGGTTTGAAGACGGCGTGCTCAAGGGCATGAATACCGATGTCGCCGGCTTCCTTGCCAATCTCGACCAGGAGGCCCCAGGCTGGAGCGATAATCTGAGGCGGGCAGTCGTGCTCGGTGCCGGCGGCGCGTCCCGGGCCATTCTCTACGGCCTCATCCAGCGTGGCGCCGCTGAGATCCTGCTGATCAACCGCACGCTGGAACGCGCCGAAGCTCTTGCTCGCCATTTCGGCTCGAAGGTGAAGGCGCTGGCCTGGGACCAGGCCGAAACCGCTCTCGAAGGGGCCGATCTCCTGGTCAATACCACCTCGCTCGGCATGAAGGGCCAGCCGCCGCTCGATCTCGACCTCTCGCACCTGCCGAAATCGGCGTTGGTGACCGACATCGTCTATGTGCCGCTGGAGACGCCGCTGCTCGCTGCGGCCCGGCGGTTCGGCCTTGCCACGGTGGATGGGCTCGGCATGCTCCTGCATCAGGCTGTTCCCGGCTTCGAGCACTGGTTCGGCGCCAGGCCCGAGGTGACGCCGCAATTGCGGGCGCTGGTGCTGGCGGATATCGAGGCGCAAGCAGGTTGAACTCGATCGCATCCATGCATTCGATCGAGTTCAATCCGCAAGATATGAAACGTTTGCAGAATACGCGCGCTTGCCCACGAATGGGGATGCGCGTGTATTCTGCCGGGGGATGGGATTTTTCGGGTGATCCCTGCCTGGCGACAGGCTTCAATGTGATCACGATGCGCGGACATTCGTGTCCGTGTCCAAAGCGTTTTACGATGAGAACGTCTATTTCTAATCGCAGAAGAGCTCTAGCCAATCCGTTGGATTGGCCTGGAAACAAAGAGTTGGAGCGAACAAGCGTTCAGTCATGAATGCGTTTTGCTCTAGGAGGCGATGATGACCTTCGTTCTTGGCCTGACCGGCTCGATCGGCATGGGCAAGTCGGCAACGGCGGCGATGTTCCGGGCGCGCGGCATTCCCGTGCACGATGCCGATGCCACCGTCCATCGTCTTTATGCCGGACCGGCGGTGGCCGCCGTGGAGGCCGCCTTTCCCGGCGTGACCGTGAAGGGCGTAATCGATCGCGCCAGGCTCGGGCGGCAGGTATTCGGCAATGCCGAGGCGATGCGGACCCTTGAGGCGATCGTGCATCCTCTCGTGCATGCCGCCGAACAGAATTTCCTGGCGTCGGCTCGTGACAAGGGGGCGAACCTTGCCGTGCTCGATATCCCCCTGCTCTATGAAACCGGCGGCGAGCGGCGCTGCCGGGCGGTCGCGGTGGTCTCGGCTCCTGCCCGCATCCAGCGCGAGCGCGTAATGGCGCGTCCCGGCATGGACGAGGAACGCTTCGCCATCATTCTGGCTCGGCAGGTGCCGGATGTGGAAAAGCGCCGCCGCGCCCATTTCATCATCGATTCAAGCAGGGGTCTCGACTTTGCCCAGAATCAGGTGGATGCCATAATCACAGCCCTGTCCTCCATCGCTTGAGTCGGAAGCCTTTCATGCGCGAGATCATCCTCGATACTGAAACCACCGGCCTTGATCCCAATGAAGGGCATCGGCTGGTTGAGATCGGCTGTGTGGAGATGCTCGACCGCAATCCCACCGGCGCCACCTGGCACAAATATTTCAACCCCGAGCGCGACATGCCGGTGGAGGCCTTCAACGTGCATGGGCTTTCCGCCGAGTTCCTGTCCGACAAGCCGCTCTTCGCCGAGCTCGCCCAGGAATTCGTCGATTTCATTGGTGACGCCCATCTCGTCATCCACAATGCCGGCTTCGACATGCGATTCCTCAATGCGGAGCTGAAGCGCGTCAACAAGGCTGTCTTGCAGTTGGACCGGGTGGTCGACACCCTGGCCATGGCCCGGCGCAAGCACCCCGGCGCGCGCGCTTCGCTCGATGAACTGTGTCAGCGCTACGGCATCGACAATTCCAAGCGCGTCAAGCATGGCGCCTTGCTCGACGCCGAGATCCTGGCCGAGGTCTATATCGAGCTGACCGGTGGACGCCAGACGGCGCTCAGCCTTGCTTCGGCCTCCGCCGCCATCGTCGCCCGCGCCGGCGGCGGCGCGGTCAGGCCCCGCCCCAAAGGATTGCCATCGCGCATCAGACCCGAGGAACTGGCCGCCCACGAGGCCTTCATTGCTGGCCTGGGCGAGAATGCCTTGTGGAAGAAATATGCACCGTGACGGGGCTGGTGGGTTAACGGTCTGAAGATCGGCCCTCTGCTCGCCTCATGCTGCGCGCAGGCGCCTGAAAAGACGTCCGTCGATCGCCACCAAAGCCAGGCCGATCAAGGCCATCCCGGCAAAATGCTTCAGTTCGAGCCTTTCTCCGAGAACGAGTGCGCCGAGCAGGATGGCGCTGATCGGGATGAGAAAGGTCACCAGGGCCAGATTGGTGGCGCCTGCCGTGGTCAGGATGCGGAAATAGAGGACATAGGCGAGCGCCGTGGACAAGGCGGCCAGGGCGAGGATTGCCGCCCAGACCGTCAGACCCGGCATGGCCAGCGTCCAGGGCTGGTCGACGAGGATCGCAACCGGCACCAGTATCAGGGTAGAAGCCGTGACCTGCCCGGTGGCGGTGACCATCGGCGCGACGCCGAGGGCTTTGAAGCGGCGGCCGAAAATAGCGGCGAGCGCGTAGGAGATGGCAGCGCCGAGCACGGCACATTGCGCGGCAAACTGCGCGCCCAGGTCCGCAAGGGCCTGGGGGCCAACCATCAGGGCCACGCCCGACAGTCCGATCATCACGCCAGCGAGGCGATTGCCGGTCATGCGTTCTTCCGCCGTCAGGAAATGGGCGGCGATTACCGTCCATAGGGGCGTCGTGGCATTGAGGATGGCGGCAAGGCCGGAGGCGATCTCGGTCTGGCCCCAGACGATCAGGCAGAAGGGCGTGACGTTGTTGAGCAGGCCCATGCCGAAAAAGGCGGCCCAAAGGCGAGGTTCACGCGGCAGGGATTGGCCGTGGAACGACAGGACGGCCAGCAGGATGAGTGCGGCGAGGCCGACGCGCAGCAGGACAATGGTGAACGGCGGTAGGGCCTTGATCGCGATGCCGGTGAAGAAGAAGGACCCGCCCCATAGCAGCGAGAGAGTGAGCAACAGGCCCCATTCGACGGGCCCCATCGGGTTATTGGGAGTGGCAGGTCTCGTCATGGTGCAGATCCGAGAAGCGGGCTTTCTCAAGATCTGCAGCACCGGCCGGGCCGATGCCACCCGCTTCCTGCGATTTCATGCCGGGTTGCAAAAAGACCAAGCCATCGAAGACACGTTTCCCCGGGAAGAGCCGGTCCTGGTGAGAAGCTTCAGCGGGGTTCGACCTGCAGGGAACGGCCACGCCAAGTGTAGCTCGCCCTGTCCACCAGACAATAGAGACCGTGGAGCGTTACCGGGCGTCTTGGTTCCGTCTTGGGCAAGACGGTTAATTCCGCCCTGGCGCAGTCCGCTTCGGCGGGCACCGCTGTGGCGGTGACGTCTGGCAGCTGCGGATAGGGTTCGCTGTAGCGATATTGCCGGGCCGCTGGCTCGGTGCCCAGCACCGACAGTAGCGTGCTCAACACGGCGGAACTGCCGGTTTCGGAAATACCGGCCTCGCCGAGCGCCTTCATCAGGGCGTTCCGGCTCTCCCGTTCCAATTGAGGGGAGGCCGGCAGCACCGCCCTTCCGTCCGTCGGGGCGAGCAACAGGACGAGTATGAGGGCGAAACCTGCGCGAAAGTGCCACCGCTGTCGTTCGGAGGCGCGTCTTGCAAGGGTTCCAGGCATGCCAAGCCAACTCCGTGATGGCGTATGAGAGGGAAGAATCGCTTCTATGTCCACCCTTGCGGTGAACCGGTGTCGGCTTTCATTCATCGCAGCGTGCCGGCGCCGATGAGCGTCATGGCGACGTGTCAGTATGTTCGAAGGTATCAGTCGCCAATGGCGAACAGAGCGTAGCCCGAACCCTCCCGACCATCGCGCCGGACTGCAAGGCGGCGGCCATCGGCGGACCAGGCCGCTTCCGTGGCAAGCCTGGGGACGGCAGCGTTGATGAGGCGCTGGCCGGTCCTCATGTCCCAGATCTGTAGAATACTGTCTGCCTCGACCGGACGCAGGATCAGTGACAATCTGCGTCCATCCGGCGACAGCAGCAGCCAGTTGGTCGAAATCTGCTGCTTGGCAATGCCGAGATCGTGGCTCGATCTGCGGCCATCGGCCTGCACGATCTCGATCACGCCCTGGTTGGCGCGGACCACCGCCGTGGTGCCGTCGGGCATATTCACCGGCATGTCGCTGGAGCTGAGCGCCTTGTTCCAGTTCACCTGGCCCCGATCGATCTTTTCTCCCCCGATCGTCCAGGCTCTGGTGAAAAGCCGAAACCGCTGATTGTCCGGGTCGAACTGGCCGAAACCGGAACGGCTCGTCGGGATGTCGTCCATCGGCTTCTCCCACCCGGGATCGCCACTGGTCAGGGGCATGAGCCTGAGGGTCGCCGCCACCTGTTCCGTGGCGGCCGCTTTGCCTGGCTGCGGCACGGCCATCACGGCATGGCGACCATTCCAGGAGAGCAGGATGGCGCCGTTGAGGCGGCCCTCCTCGAAGTCGCCCAGCGGGGTACGGCGCAGAATCATGCCTGATTTGGCCGACACTTCCAGCAATGTATAGCGTTGGGGAATGACGCCGGCAGCGGTAGCCGGCTGGGTTTCGGTCATCGCCAAGGCCAGGCGATCGCTTTCGCCTTCGAACGCCATGGCCGGATTGTTGAGGCTTCTGCCGTCGAACAGATTCGAAAATTCATAGGCGGCGATGCAGCCGCTGCGGCGGAGCCAGACGTCGAGGAGGCCGCAACTGCGTAGTTGCTGGCCGACGAGATAAATGCCGCCACCGGCAAGCATGGCCGCGGCAAGGCATCCGACGATCAGCCGCCGCATTCCCAAGCCAATTCCTCCTGCCTCCGGTCCTTGCGTCTGCGGAGTGCGGCCGGATGATCGACATCCGATCCTGAAGCAAAGCGCGCTCATGACTGAACGCTTGCCTGCTCCAGCTCATTGTTTCCAAGCCAATCCGTCGGATTGGCTAGAGCGTCTTTGCGATTTGAAGGGATTCATTCAAATCACAACGCACTTTAGCGCGGCTTCGGGAATGGCACTTGTTTCACAACATACCGGCGGCGCGTCGAAATCGCGCCGCCGGTCCTGTCCAGGAGAGTTTCGCAGTCCGGCGATCGTCAGGCCTGACCGACGGTCGGCTGGCTCTGGGCGAGGCGGTTGCGGTAGAGCGCTACGAAATCGATCGGGTCGATCATCAAGGGCGGGAAGCCGCCATTGCGCGTGCAATCGGCGATGATCTGGCGGGCGAAGGGGAAGAGCAGGCGCGGGCCTTCGATCATCACCATGGCGTGGACATTGTCTTCGGGAATGCCGGCGAGACGGATCACCGCGCCGTAGAGCAGCTCGAACTTGAACAGAGTGTTGGCGCCCTCGCCGGCGCCGCCCTCAATCGAAAGCTCCACTTCATAGTCCGGGCCGCCGAGCGGCTTGCCGTTGACGTTGACGGTGAGCTGGATCTGCGGCGAGTTCTGCAAATTGCCGAGCGAGCGCGGTGCGTTCGGGTTCTCGAAGGAGAGGTCCTTGATGTATTGCGCCAGCACGTTGAGGGCGGGCTGGACTTCCTGCGCCTCTTCGGGGCCGTTCTGCTGTTCGTTCGCCATTTCGAGTTCCTTGTGGGTGTGCAGCCCTTGGGCCGAAGAAAAAACCGCTCCGGAGCGCCCCATGGTTCGGCAAGGCCGCCCAACCTGGCAGTGACGCATCAGAACAAAGGGCTAAAGCAAGGCTCGCTCCGGCTTGGACGCGCCATACTCTAGGAAAGGTAAACCAGTAACCGGCCGATCATGGCAGGCCACCGAGCCAGCGCGCGGGTACCACGCCGGAGCCGTGGCGACAAGGGGAGGTTGAACTTCCGTACCGGCAAGATCTCGCTGCCCCACTCCCATCTTAAGCCTATGAATTGCGCATGGCGTCGTCGATCTCGGCCTTGGTCGGAATGCTGGATTGGGCACCGGGTCGCGTGCAGGCCAGTGAACCGCTGGCGGCACCGCGAGCCAGGGCAACCTCCAGGCCAAGCCCCTGATCGAGAGCCGCGGCATAGGCGCCGGTGAAGCTGTCTCCGGCGGCGGTGGTGTCGACCGGCGTCACCTTGAGAGCCGGTGCCGCGTAGCGGGCGCCATTGCTCCAGCCGACCACGCCTTCGGCGCCCAGCGTGACGATGCCGGCGCAGCCGAAGCGTTCATTGATCAACCGGGCGGCTTCGATCGGGTCGGCGGTTTCAATGCCGGCGGCCCTGGCGACCACCAGAGCCTCATGCTCATTGACGACGAGATCGTCGACCAGCCGCAGTATTTCTTCGGGGAGCGGGCCGGCTGGCGCCACGTTGAAGACGACGCGGGCGCCGCGCGATTTGGCGTGCTTGATCGCGGCAAAATTCTCGGAGTCGCGGATCTCGCGCTGCAGCAGCACGATGTCACCCTTGGCAAGGTCGAAGGTCTCCAGCTGCTGGGCGCGCGTGGCCTGGTTCGCGCCGGAGGCGACGACGATGGCGTTCTCGGCCTTCTCGTCCACCGTGATCAGGGCGACGCAGGTCGGCTTGTCGACCGGCAGCACCGGCGCGACATCGACGCCCGCTTCCCGCATTACCGAAAGGGCGAGATCGGCAAAGCCGTCATTGCCACGCGAACCGATGATGGCGGTCTTGGAGCCGGCGCGCGCCGCCGACACCGCCTGATTGGCACCCTTGCCGCCAGGTACCATGAAATAGCCTTCGCACAGCACGGTTTCGCCAGGGTGGGGGATATGGCTGACATTGGTGACCAGGTCCACGCCAAGCGAACCGAACACGACGATCATAGGGCGGTTTCCTCGATTGTTGGAGTGCGGACTTCCAGTCCGCATCTGTTGGCAACAATATCGTCTCTAAGAGCGGACTGGAAGTCCGCGCTCCGAAAGGTTCAGGCCGTGCGCTCGCCCTGGAGCGCCCGGATGGCGGCGGTGAGGGCAGCCGCACGCTCGCCGACCTCGGCGGCGCTGCGCCCGACCGCATAGAGGTCCGAACCCACGCCGAAGCCGTCGACGCCGACGGCAAGATAGGGCGGAATGGTCTGTGGCGAGACGCCGCCGACCACCAGCATCTTGGTGTTGCGGGGCAGCACGGCGCGCATGGCCTTGACGGCGGCCGGCGATGCCATCTCGGCTGGGAACAGCTTCAGCGCATCGGCTCCGGCCTCCAGCGCGGCGAAGGCTTCGGTCGGGGTGAAAAAACCCGGCAGGGACAGGAGACCGCGCGCCTTGCTGGCCCGGATCACCTCGACATTGGTGTTGGGCGAGACGATCACCGTGCCGCCCGCCTCGGCGACGCCGGCAACATCCTTAACGGTGAGCACGGTACCGGCACCCACCAAGGCGCGTCCGGCGAGGCTACGGGCGAGAAGGCCGATGGAGGTGAGGGGGGCGGGCGAGTTGAGCGGTACTTCCAGGATGCGGATGCCGGCCGCGACGATCGCCTCGGCGATGGCTTCCACCTCATCCGGCTTGACCCCACGCAGGATGGCGACCAGCGGCATCTCGGCCAGGGCGGAGGCGAGGGTGAGGCTCATGGTTTTATCCTTGTTGTTGATTGGGGCCTGATGTCACCGGGCCGTGGCGAGGGCGGAAAGACCATCGAGGAAAGCGCGTTCGGGCGCGATGATCTCGATGGCGTTGCCGCGAGCCCTCAGCGCCGCAACATAGCGCTTGGCCAGCACGCCGTCGGCGACCAGCGTGACGAGATGGTCCGCGCCATAGCGCTTGAAGGCGCCCTCGATCTCGGCATTGATCAGAAGGCCCGAGAGATAGGGTCCCACCTTCTCGCCGCTCATCTCCCCGGCAAGCACGCGGGTGCGGGCCTGGAACAGGCGGTTCAGCAGACCGCGTTCGTCGGTGGCGGCCTCCAGGCCGTCGTCGAAGCCGGTGAGGTCCTCGGGTTCTGCGGCGAGGCGGGCGAGCAGGCTGTGCTGGCGATAGAGGGCGTAGGTCTCGCCCGTCATGAAGGTGGCAAAGCCGGTGATGATGCCATCCTCCACCCGTGCCCATTTGGAATGGGTGCCTGGCAGGCAGACGAGGCCGTCGCGGACATCGGTGCCGAAGATCAGGGTTTCTTCGCCGCGCATCACGTCGGGACCCGTTTCATCGTGTGCGATGACACCGGGAATGATCGAAACCCGCTCGTCGATCCGCAGCATTGCTTCTGCCAGGCTCCTGGGGGAGGCGGGACAGGGCGCGTAGGCGGCCTCGGCCCAGCCATTGCGGGCGCCGACCATGCCGGCCATCAGCACCGGAGCGTCGGGGCGCGCCTTCATCCAGGCGCCGCAATGGCGCTCCAGCACGGCAGCGAAGCCGCCGGCCGGAACTGTCGACATGCCATCCTCAGCCGAGACGCGGTCGAGCACCTTGCCGGCGCTATCGAGTCGATAGGCGCGAAAACGGCTGGTGCCCCAATCCACGGCAATGAGTTCGGAAGTCATGCTGGTCCAATCTGGTTGATGTTGGGGTTGTCGCGTTTACATGCCCGCCCGCTCGCCGACGCGCAAGCGCCATGGCGCGCACCAATCCTTCATCTGAAGCCTTCATCGATGTCGAAGATCGAGACACCTGATCCTCGACGATCCTCGATGGCTCAATACCAGCCACCATCCACGATGATCTGCTGGTTGGTCATGCCCGAGGATTGCTCGGAGGCGAGGAAGAGCACCGCCTTGGCGATATCGTCGGGCACCAGCTTGCGCTTGAGCACCTGGTTGCGCGCGATCGCTTCCTCGCCCGCCTTGTCGACCCAGAGCGAGAGCTGGCGTTCCGTCATGATCCAGCCGGGAATGACGCAATTGACGCGGACATTGTCCTTGCCGAATTCACGGGCCAGCACGCGGGTCAGTCCGTAGGCGGCCGATTTGGCGGTGGCATAGGCGCTCAGATCCTCCGAGCCCATCAGCCAGGAGCCGGAACCGAGATTGACGATGGTGCCGCCGCCGGCGGCGATCATGTCGGGGATGGCTGCCTGGGCGGCGAAGAAGGCATGCTTGAGGTTGACGGCGATCCGGTCGTCGAAATAGTCGGGCGTCACCTCGAAGAATTTGTGGCGCTGGTCATGGGCGGCATTGTTGACCAGCACGGTGACCGGGCCGAGCGTGGCGCTGATATCGGCGATCGCGTCCTTCAGGGATTCGATGTCGGTGATATCGGCCTTCTTGAACAGGACGGTGGCGCCGGCCCCACTGAGCTCGTCGGCCAGGGCTTGGGACGGCTTTTCCGCAATGTCGATGAAGCCGACCTTGGCCCCCTGCTCGGCGAACAGCCTGACGGTGGCGGCGCCGATGCCCTGCCCGCCGCCGGTGATGACGACGGTGCGGCCTTTCAGATCTGGATAAATGGCGTTCGCCATCCCTGGAACTCCCTGATGCTTTTCAGTCTGAGCGTGGATTCGTCTTACATATTGCGCGGTTCGGGCGCGCCGTCCAGCGTGTGTCGTCGTTCATGCGCCGGGGACGCTGACAAAGACGTTCGGAACGGCTAAGTAAGGCGATAATGATTGATAGCAGCCTCAGCCCGCCTAGGGCGGGCGCCCCGTGCTTTAAAGGTATCCCATGAACTGGATCGCCAATGTCGTTCCGCCGCGCATCAAGGATTTCTTCTCGCGCCGCGACACGCCTGAGAATCTCTGGATCAAGGATCCCGAGACGGGGCAGATGGTCTTTCACAAGGACCTGGAACAGAACAACTACGTCATTCCCGCCTCGAATTATCACATGCGCATGACGGCGACACAGCGCCTCAAGCTAATGTTCGATGACGGCAAATGGGAAGACATCGCGCTTCCCGAGGTCGTGGCGGATCCGCTCAAGTTCAAGGACGAGAAGCGCTATGTCGACCGGCTGAAGGATGCCCGCACCAAGACGGGCATGACGGATGCGGTGAAGCTCGGCGCCGGTACGATCGACGGCCTGCCGACGGTGATTGCGGTGCAGGATTTCGACTTCATGGGCGGTTCGCTCGGCATGGCGGCCGGCGACGCGGTGGTCAAGGGCCTGCTCACGGCGGCCGACCGCGGCGTTCCCTTCGTGGTGTTCGCCTGCGGTGGCGGGATGCGCATGCAGGAAGGCATTCTGTCCCTGATGCAGATGGCGCGTACCACGGTCGCGATCCAGCGTTTCCGGGAAACCAGGAAGCCCTATATCGTGGTGCTGACCAACCCGACCACGGGCGGTATCACCGCTTCCTATGCCATGCTCGGCGACGTGCAATTAGCCGAGCCCGGCGCCCTGATCGGTTTTGCCGGCCCGCGCGTCATCGAGCAGACCATTCGCGAAAAGCTGCCCGAAGGTTTCCAGCGCTCCGAATATCTGCAGGAGCACGGCATGGTCGACATGGTCGTGCATCGCAACGAGATGAAGGCCACGGTCGCGCGCATCTGCCGCCTGCTGACCAAGACACCGCCCAAGGAGGTCCCGGCGGAAGCGGCCTGACCTTCACGGGAGGCTAGGCCCTTCTTGAGGGCGCGATTTCGGGTGCACGGGCGTCTTGCCCGTTCTTGGAAGCACTGCGGTTGCAGGATCGGAAGTACGGGCAAGATGCCCGTACTTCCGGGGCAGGTCGCCGGATTGACTCTCTCGCTCATGCCTGTTATTTCTGTTTTTACAGAAATAGGATAAATCATGCGCCTACTCGACTACCCCGAAGCCAAGACCTTCGTGCTCCATTGGGGCGAGATGGGGACCTATTGGGGAGTCAACCGTTCGGTGGCGCAGGTGCATGCGCTGCTCTATTTGTCCGACAGGCCCGTCGATGCGGAAACCATCGTCGGGGAACTGGGCCTGGCGCGTTCCAACGTCTCGACTGCGCTCAAGGAATTGCAGGGCTACAACATCGTCCGGCGCGTCCATGTCGAGGGTGACAGGCGTGACCATTTCGTCGCCGAGACCGATCTTTGGGAAATGCTCATGCGCATTGCCATCGAACGCAAGCGGCGCGAGATCGACCCCACCATCCAGTTGCTCGGCGAGCTTTCCGAAAAGCTGCAGCGTGACGGCAATGCGCCGGCCCACATCCGCGAGCGCGTGACGCGCCTACACGACTTCATGTCCACGTTGAGCGGCTGGTACGAGCAGGTCCGGGTGCTGCCCAAGCCCACCCTCGTCACCTTGATGAAGCTCGGTGGCAAGGTCGCGCGTTTCATTCCGGGAAGAAGCAAGGAATAGAGCGGCGAGATGCGAGGCCGTTTTCAACTTTCTCGCGTCATTTTATTTCTGAATATTCAGAAATAACGGATATAACGATAGGAAACGACATGACTGAGATTGCCTATGCCCTCTACCTCGTCATTGCCATCGGCATCACCATCTGGGTGGCGCGGACCCTGTCGCGCAGCGGCCTGGTCTTCCTGACCCAGTGCTTCGGCCAGAACGAGAGCCTGGCGCGTTCGACCAACCATCTGCTCATCGTCGGCTTCTATCTCGTCAATATCGGCTTCATCACCCTCTCTCTCAGCCTGGGCGAAGAGCCGACCACCGTCACCGGGGCCATACGTTTCCTGAGCGGCAAGGTGGGTCTGGCCGTGCTGGTGCTCGGCGCCATGCACTTCTTCAACATGGGTGCGATTGCCCAGTTCGGTCGCAAGGTTAATGGCTGGCTCGGCGACCTGCATCGGACCGCGGCAACGCCGGTCGAGGAAGCCATGGTGTCGCCTTGACGAGGCCGTGATGCGTCCGCGTTCCGTAAACATGGCCAGTGTCGGCCTGGCGTCGATTGCCGCTGGGCCGGCCTTCTTGCTCGGTCTGGCTCTGACAGCCTCGGCGCAATACGCGGCCAAGCCCATACCCTTCGACGCGCGGACCCTGCCCGATTTCCTGGCGATGGCCGTGGGTCTTGCACCGACCGTGGGGCTCGCCTTCTGCATCGTCGGCACCATTATCGCCTTTCCTCTGGCAATGACCGGCGCCGTGCTGCTGGCTTGGTTGGGCGAGCGGAATGTCGGTGCGCGACTGCCGGCGTTCTGGGCGCTGATCGGCGCATTGTCTGCCGGCATTCCGATGCTGGTCTTCTCCGGCGGATGGATGGGCTGGTTCCTTCCCTTTGCCTTTACCGGGGCGGTGGTTGCTTCGATCTGTCGCCGGCGTATCGACTGGGAGGCATGACGCCGGGCAAGAAAGGGTCTGGCCCCGCGCCGGGGGAAAAGGTAAGGCTGACGGTGTGCCGTTTCCCTTCCGGTTCTGTCCGAGCCGGCTCAATTCGAGGCCCTATCGCCGCCATGACGCAGTCCGACGCCTATCTCTCCCGCTTCATGGCGCTGCATCCCAAGAAGATCGATCTTTCGCTCGACCGGATCGAGGTGCTGCTGGCCAAGCTCGGCCATCCCGAACGGCAGGTGCCCCCGGTGATCCACGTCGCCGGCACCAATGGCAAGGGCTCGACCATCGCCTTCATGCGCGCGGCGCTGGAAGCCGCCGGCTACGGCGTCCACGTCTATACCTCGCCCCATCTGGTGCATTTCCACGAGCGTATCCGGCTGGCTCAGCCCAAGGGGAGCGCTGGCGGCGGTGCTCTGGTGAGCGAGGACAAGCTCATCGAGGCTTTCGAAGCCTGCGAGCAGGCCAATGACGGCGCGCCAATCACCTTCTTCGAGATCACCACGGCGGCCGCCTTCAAACTGTTCGCCGAGAATCCGGGCGATGTCCTGCTGCTGGAAGTGGGGCTTGGCGGGCGCATGGACACCACCAATGTCATCGACAAGCCGCTGCTCAGCGTGATCACCTCGATCTCGCATGACCATGCCGATTTTCTCGGCACCGACATCGAGGGCATCGCCCGCGAGAAGGCCGGCATCCTCAAGCGCGGCGCCCCGGGGGTGATCTATCCGCAGATCGATGCGGTTCGCGCCGTGATCGAGGCCGTGGCGGCCCGGGTCGGTGCGCCGCTCGTCATCGGTGGGCAGGATTTCGACATGCATGAGGAGAATGGCCGCCTGGTCTATCAGGACGAGCGCGGCCTGCTCGACCTGTCCCTGCCCCGCCTTGCCGGGCGGCACCAGCATCGCAACGCCGGCCTTGCCATCGCCGCGCTGCGCAACCAGAGCCTGTTCACCGTCGAGGATGCTCATTTCGAGAAGGCGATGCAGGTGGTGGAATGGCCTGCCCGTCTGCAGCGCATCGCTCAGGGTGTCATTCCGGCGCTGCTGCCGGCCGGCTCTGAAATCTGGCTTGACGGCAGCCACAATGTCGATGGCGGCCGCGTGCTGGCCGAGGCCCTCGCCGAGCTGGAGGAACGTCATCCCCGGCCGTTGGTGCTGGTGACCGGCATGCTCACCACCAAGGACTCCGACGGCTTTCTGCACAATTTCGCCGGCCTCGCCCGCGAAGTGCATACCGTGCCGATCGAACACAGCGCGGCTTCCCGATCGCCCGAGGGGGTGGCCGAAGCCGCGCGCCAGGCCGGGCTCGCTGCCCAGGCCCATGGCAGCCTCCAGTCCGCGCTCGAGGCGATCGCCAGCGAAGTCTTTCCAGTGGCGCCGCGCGTGGTGCTTACCGGCTCACTCTATCTCGCCGGCGAGATCCTTGCCTTCAACGGCACGGCGCCGAAATAAGCCGCGGAGACTGCTTCAGGCTTTTCCTGCGTTGGCGAGAATGATCTCGCGCCAGATGCGCGTCGGGGTCACCCAGGCGTCGGGTGCGTTGTATTTGCCCGAATAGATCACGGCAGCGATGCCGGCGTCCGGCATCAGCCATAGGCGCTGGCCGCCATTGCCGAAGCCGGCGAACCAGGGATGCTCGCCGTCGGGCAATGCCGTGGTCGCTGCCTCGCCGATGAACCACAGCCGGCCATAGGCCAGCCCGTCACCGGTCGGTATGGCGTGCTTCAACGAGGCCTCGATCCAGGCCTGCGATATGATTCGGTCGCCTTTCCAAAGGCCCTTGGCGAGCACCAGCTCGCCGATGCGCAGCAGGTCCGCGCCGCGCAGGCGCAGGCCCGAGGCCGCCGAGGCAACGCCGTCGTCTCCGGTGATCCATTCGAAGCTGTCAATGCCAAGCGGCTCGAACAGGGTTTCCTTGGCAAATTCAGGCAGGGTCTTGCCGGTTCCGCGCCGAATCAGCTCACCGACCAGGGCGACGCTCCCGCCCGAATAGATCCAGCGCGTGCCAGGCTCCGCGACGACGGGCCGGTCAAGAATGAAGCGGTAGCGATCCGGCGCCATTTCCATGGCGATCTCGCTGTTCAGCGGATCGGTATAGGGCCGCTCCTCGTCCCATTCGAGGCCGAGCGTCATGGTGAGGGCATGCTCGATCCGCAGTCCCTGCCGATCAGGTGCGGCAAGGAGATCGGGATAGTCCGGAAAATGCGGCAGCAGGGGCGCGTCGGGTGGCGGCACCAGTTTGCGATCGAGGGCGATGCCATAGAGCAGGCCGACGATGCTTTTGGTGACCGAGCGCAGGTCATGCAGCGTCTGCGGCCCGAAACCGACCTCGCCAAGCGGTCGCCCCCAGCTTTCGTCCGTCCCGGTCAGATAATGTTCGAGGATGACGTGTCCGCCATGGCTGGCGAGGACCACATGCAGGTCGCGCAGCAGGCCGGAGGCGATGCCCGCGGCGAGCTTGTCCTGCATCGATAGTCCGTGCCCTGTCGCCTTTGTCGGGCCCGCGGAGGCTGGGGCCTTGGCTGATCCTCCTTCAGGCGAGGTCATGGAACGGTGTCTCCTGCGATCCGAAATGGATGATTTCCGACCCGTCCTTTCCGGGTCAGGCCGGCCTGATGATGCTGCGCAACGGGCTGCCCGCCGCGGCGATGCGCGCAATGCCTTCGACAAGGCCCTCGACCATCACGGTCATGGTATGGCCGGTGGCGTGGATCATCGTCCTGTCGTCACGGACCATGGCGACATGGCCCTTCCAGAACAGGAGGTCACCCCGCCGCAATTGCGAAAGAGGGCCGGCGGGATCGAGCCTTTCGCCTGGCACCGCGCCTTCCTGCATGTCGCTGTCGCGCGGGCAGGCAAGGCCGCAGGCATGGCGCGCCGTCTGCACCAGGGCCGAACAATCGAGGCCGAGGCTCGATTTGCCGCCCCACAGATAGGGCACGCCGAGGAAACGCTCGGCGACCGCGACCGTATCATCCTCCTTGAATTCGACGGGCCTGGCATGGGCGGCGAAAACGAAGCCCCAATCCTCGAGGCGAAGGAACTGCCCTTCGCTGGCAACCACGGCAAGCGCGGAGCCATGGCTCAGGGCCTGCATCACCGGCGCCTTGATGGACGGCACGGGATAGATGAAGCTGCGCAGCACGCTGATGCGGTGGGTGGCCGGGCGCGGGGCCGCCAGCGCATTGGCGGACAGCCAGCCGACATAGCCGTCCCGGCCAGCCTGGCCCCAGGCCCAGCCTTCCATCTCGTCATAGACGGTGAAGGTTTCGCCGAAGAGGAGCTCAGTATCGATCGAGGCCGAGAAATCCGGATCGGGCCGTAGAGGCACCGCCGTCTCGATCACACGACGCTCGCTGCCTTCGACATAGCGCGGTGCCGCGACGATGCCACGCAACGAGGCGGCGGCAAGGTCCGGCCGGGCCGGTGTGATACGACGATCATAGGCAGTCAAAGGGTTTCGTCCTTGAAATTGGCGGTGTCATCAATGAAGCAGGCAGCTAGGGGCTGCAAGCACTTCGCCGCGGCTCGCGCCTCCATTTACCGGTATCGTATCGCCCCTGCTGAAAATGGCTATCTGCTTGACGGAGCGATGCTCCAGGCTGCTCATCGTGGCAGATCCCGGCCGAGAGCAACCAGGATATCGCCGAGCTTCTCGACATAGAGCGCACCGTCCACCGTGCGCTGGATGATGACATTGCGCCGATCGAATTCATCGCGCCGGCGCGCCGTGAGCTTGAGCTTGGCCAGGCTGTCGAGGGCGCGGGTGATCACCGGCTTGGTGACATCGAGTTTGGCGGCAAGGCCGCGCACGGTATGCGGCGGGGCTTCCAGGTAGACGGTGAGCAGGATGGCAAGCTGCCGGCTCGACAAATCCGGCTGGGCGTCGCGCACGAGGTTCAGCATCACATCATGCCAGAGCCGCAACGCCTGCGCCGGCCGCATCTCCACCGCCATGGCTATCCCTGCCTTCGAACTGTCAGCATTCGAGAGGCCAAGATAGAGGTGTAATCACGCAGATTGGGTTAATTCAATGCCCTGAGACGCCGAGGCCAGGGGCAAAAAATTCACTCAATAGAAAACAGTGGAGCCTGTGACATTCTAGTAGAAGGGATCTCCGTGGGACCGGCGAAAGAGGCAGAAAGATATGGAAATGGTTTCTAGTTAGTCATAGTTCTTTTGCAGCATAGAGGGATGATTCTATTTAAGTGAGATTGAAAGGCTTCCGGAGTATGACAGGAACGCATGAAGAGCCGGAACTCAAATTATGCCAGGGCTTTTGGCATCGACACGATATTCGTGAGCAAGACCCCGAGATAGTCGTTGTCGATCAGGCGATATGCACTTCTTTTCGGTTGGCGGATAAATGGGGGTTTTTTGATCGCTCTGGTAAACTCATGCCTGAAGCGACGGACTATTTTGGCCCGAACAATACCTACATGTTTCAGGTGCCGGAGCTATCCTGCGAGGTTGCGGACGTTCCCGATCACGGTAAAGCGGGATTGATTTTCGGTGGCCGGGTCAATCTTCATTTCGGGCATTTCCTGCTTGAGACGCTGCCGCGGCTTTGGTCGATCGCGCGCGCCGGCCTTGGCGGCCGCAAGGTCCTCTATCAATCCGGCTTCGCCCTCTCGGATTGGTATAATCGGCCCTTTGTAAAACCCTGCTTCGAAGCCCTGGGAATTCGCGAAAGCGACATCGTCCAATGCACCGGACCCGAGATCGTTCGCGATGTTCTGGTGCCCCTACCCTGTGTCCAGCAAAACTCCTGGATCCATCGGGACGCGGCAAGGAGTCTTTTCAACAAGATCGGCACCGAACTCCTCGCCGGAAATGATGCCTCCATCAATGAGGTGCCCGTATATCTGTCCAAGACACGATATAAACAAAAGGGCACCGGTATTCTCAATGAAATAGATTTAGAGGAGAATTTGGCAAAGCTCGGTGTGGAAATAATATATCCGGAAACACTAAGTCTTGTGGACCAAATCAGAATATTCAAGCATCGAAAGACAATAATAGGCGCTCTTGGGTCCGCCTTCCATACAGCGGCTTTCGCGCAACCTGCCGGGCGGCAAATTATCCTTGCCCATAATTATCATGTGAATTCGAACTACAGATTATTCGACATTGCGGGTGGAAATGATCCGGAATATTATTATAGCAAGAATATTATCGAACTCGGCAAGACACCTGAAATTAGTTATACGTTGAGATGTGACAATCCGCAGGTGGTCGCGAGAGCGCTATACGACCTGATCTGAGCCAAGTAAATTACGGGACTTGGAAGGCCAACGACGCCATATGGTCGCCCGACCTCCTTCGAGGAACTTGCCCCGTCCATCGTCTTTAAATTCGTTTATATGGTAGGACATATGAGTGACGATCTCACCCAGCTCGCACTTGTTCACGGCACGGACAAGGTTACGGCACACAAATATACACAGCATTATCATCGGCATTTTGCCGATTTGAGGGCCGAACCGATCAAGTTGCTGGAAATCGGGATTGGCGGTTATGATAATCCGAATTTCGGCGGTAGTTCGCTGCGGATGTGGCGTGACTATTTCCCGAAAGGCCAAATCGTTGGCTTGGACTATTACCCCAAGCCTGGCGTGGCTGGGGATCGGATTAAGACTTATGCGGGGTCACAAGCCAGTCCGCAGACGATCGCCAAAATCCTGGATGACGTCGAAGGTAACCAGTTCGACATCATCATTGACGACGGCTCGCATCGGCCCGAGCATGTGATCGCGACCTTCTGGATGTTGTTTCAACATGTAACAACCGGTGGATGGTACGTGATCGAAGACGTGCAGACTTCATATTGGCCGGGCTTCGGCGGTGTCGTAGCGCCTCATACGAGGGCTCCGACAAGCATCGAGTTCTTCAAGGCCTTGATTGATGGATTGAATTGGGAGGAGCTACATGCGCCGAGTTACAGCCCTAACTACACCGATACGAACATTGTCGGAATGCACTTCTACCATAATTTGATTTTCATCCAAAAAGGCGAAAATAAAGAGGGAAGTAATCTCGTCTTAAATAATAAGAATCCCTGGATTTCTGGTGCTTAATTGTACATTTACTTGATTATAGTATCGCTCTAACGAGCAGATAGGATATAGCCGCGGGATAGCTTTTCCAAGAGAAGACCACCTACCAAGCAAACAGCGCCAAAGCTGATGGTGTAAGGCTTATCCAATACTAGCTGTCCATAGCCATGATAGTAGGCAGACCGCATCCATTCGACGATTTGAAGCGCTGGATTATAGGCCAAGTAGGACCGATAGGGATCGGGAATCATGTCTGGCACGAACACGACGCCGGAAGAGGCCCAAATTGCGATGACGAGCAGCGAATAGCCCGTCATCCACATCGGTGTGATGGCCATGATGACACTGTTGACAACACCCATACCGCATCCGAGCAGAATGGCAGCCCCGAGGGCTCCGAACGCCGTTGCTATATCTTGCGGCATGATCGGTATGTCGAAGGCCAAACCCAGCATGAGCATGATCGTAATCACGAGTCCCGAGGTGACAACTTCGAGGACTGCTCCCGCTATCAGAACGTCCAGCATTTTTACTTCTGGCAATCCTAAGAGCGGTTTGGTGGATAACAGATTGACCATCATGAAACGCGACAGATACGAAAAGACCATGAAGGGAACTGTGCCCGTCGCAATAAACAGCACGACACTGTCGCCATAAGGCGGGGCTCGGCCGGTAAATGTAAAGATCAGAATCAGGACCAGGATATGGGAGACGGGCCAGCCAACGGCGATGAAATATCCAAGGCCATGGCCGAAAAATCGCGTCCTGATATTTCGCAATATTACCGCTGAAATCACCCGTCGTTGGCGTTCGAATGCCGCTCTTATCGTAGTGGACGATGCTTGAATTGCTGTCACTTCAATGTCCTGCCCAATGCGACGATCGATATCCTAGGCTGTTCGCCTTACGTCTACAATGATACCAACGGCTCCAATGTCTATCCTATGGGATGGCGTCATTCCTATGTAGGTTCGATAATTTGATCACGTGATCGTGCTGGACAGGAACCCGCTGCGGGTCCGAGCCGCCTTCAATGAGGCATTCTGGGCTCGATCGGCACCAACGCGCTCAGCCCCAACAGATCCTCGAGCACGGCGCCTGCACCCAGTAGCGCTGCCTCGCCGCGTGGGCGGCCGATGAGCTGCACGCCGACGGGGCGGCCATCGGCCGTGAAACCGGCAGGCAGGGCCAGGGAGGGGCAGGAGGTCATGGTGACGACGCTGGCGATCTTGAGCCAGTCAACGTAGTTCTCGAACACCGTGCCCTCCACCTCGCGCACCCAGCGCTGCTCGATTCCGAGCGGCGGGGTGCAGACGGCCGGGGCGATCAGCACGTCATAGCGCGAGAAGAAGGCGGCGATGTCGTCATAGAGCTTGCTGCGGCGGAGCATGGCGCTGCCGATGCTATCGGCATCCAGGGCGCGGCCCTTCTCGATATTCCAGATCACGTCAGGCTTGAGCTCGCTGCGGCGCGTCTCGAGCAGTTCGCGCATGCCGGCGGCGTAGGAAAGCGCGCGCAGCGTCTGGAAGGCTTCGGGCACGCCGGCAAAATCGGGACAGGCTTCCTCGACGATACAGCCGGCTTCCTCCAGCTTCATTGCCGCGGCCTCGGCGATCGCCCGGGTCTCGCGGTTGACCGGGGTGACGCCGAGGTCGGGCGAGAAAGCCGCCCGTTTGGGCGGCTGGCGACGCCGGGCGCTCTCGCGAAAACCGATGGTCGGCGCCTCCAGCGATAGGGGATCCTCGATATGCCAGCCGGCCATGGCGTCGAGCATCAGCGCCGCATCCTCGACAGTGCGCGCCATCGGGCCGTTGACCGGCAGGGTTTCGAATTTGATGCCGTCCGGGCCACTGGCGACCCGGCCGGGCGAGGGGCGCAGGCCCACCACCGAGCAGAAGCTGGCGGGCGTGCGCAGCGAACCGCCGAGATCCGAGCCGGTCGCCAGCCAGACCTGGCCTGTGGCGAGCGCCACTGCCGCCCCGCCTGAGGAGCCACCAGCATTCAGGCTGACGTCCCAGGGATTGAGCGTGTCGCCGAATACGGCGTTGAACGTATTGGCGCCGGCGCCGAATTCAGGCGTGTTGCTCTTGCCGATGGTGATGCCGCCGCGGGCCTCCAGGCGCTCGACCATGATGTCCGAGCGCTCGGGCACGTGATCCCTGAAGATTTGCGAGCCATAGGTCGTGCGCACGCCGGCAACGTCGTTGAGATCCTTGACGGCGAGCGGCAAGCCGCCGAGCCAGTGGGGGTCTTCGCTGGGCGGGGCCTCCATCAGGCGACGGGCCTGGTCGCGGGCGCGCTCGGGGCAGAGCGTGACCATGGCGTTGACCTTGCCATCCACCGCCTCGATGCGGGCGAGCGAGGCCTCGACCAGATCGAGCGGGCTGACCTCGCGCCGCTTGAGGCGCTCGACGACCTCGCAGGCGGTGAGGCGGATCAGTTCGTCATGGCTACTCATGGCGCAAATTCCCGGAAGGCTGGACTGGCTTTGGTTATGAGTGGGACCGGCTTTGCGGCCGGCTCTCGATATTCTGTCGATCGGCGGGCTTTGACCGGCCTGTCGTGTCAGCCGAAACGCGCCTTGAAATAGGCGTAGAGGGCGCGGGCGCCCATCACCTCGGCCCCCTCGGGCCGGCCGGGCTTGGCAGAGGGCGTCCAGGCGAAGATGTCGAGATGCACATAGGCGCCGGCCTTCTCGACGAAACGATTGAGGAAGAGGGCCGCGGTGATCGAGCCGGCAAAGCCGCCGCCGGGGGCGTTGTTGAGATCGGCGACCTTGGACTCCAGCATCGCGTCGTAAGGCGGCCAGAGCGGCAGGCGCCAGAGCGGGTCGTTCTCTTGGGCGGCATGGGCCAGGAGATCTGTCGCCACCTTTTCGTTCCGCGTGAACAAAGGCGGCAGATCGGGGCCGAGCGCGACGCGGGCGGCGCCCGTCAGAGTCGCCATGTCGACGATCAGCTCGGGCGCTTCCTCGTCGGCGAGCGCGAGGGCATCGGCCAGCACCAGGCGGCCCTCGGCGTCGGTATTGCCGATCTCGACGCTCAGCCCCTTGCGCGAGGCCAGGATGTCGCTAGGCCGGAAGGCATCGCCGGAAATCGCGTTCTCGACGGCCGGGATCAGTACGCGCAGGCGCAGCTTGAGGCCGGCGGCCATGATCATGCTGGCGCAGGCGAGCACCGAGGCGGCCCCGCCCATGTCCTTCTTCATCAGGAGCATGCCGGCCGATGGCTTGATATCGAGGCCGCCGGTGTCGAAGATCACGCCCTTGCCGACCAACGTCACCTTGGGATGGGAGGGATCGCCCCAGGTGAGGTCAACAAGCCGCGGCGCTCGCGCGGAGGCACGACCGACGGCATGGATCATCGGGAAATTCTCGGCGAGCAACTCCTCGCCGACAACGACCCGGAACGCCGCACCGTGCCGTTCGGCCAGGGCGCGTGCCGCCTCGGCCAGTTCCGCCGGACCGAGATCATTGGCCGGCGTGTTGACGAGGTCGCGCCCGAGCGCGACCGCCCGGGCCATCGACAGGATTTCATCGCGATCGATACCATCGGGTGCGACCAGGTGTACGGCCTTGATATCGTTGCGCTTGTAACGGCCGAAACGATAGAGACTCAGAACCCAGCCGAGCGCAGCGAGCCGATCGTCATGGCTGGCATTGGCGAAGCGATAGGTGCCCACGGGCAGCAAAGTGGCGAGTTTGCCGGGCAGGAAGCCATCGCGATGACGGGCCGATTCGCCTTCGAGGCCGAAGATCACCCCGGCGAGGCTGCCGTCAGGTCCCGGCAGAATCAGGTGGCGGCCGGCGCTCGCCTCAAAGTCATTGGCGGCGATCCAGTCCCGCTGCGCTTGCGGCAGGCGCTCCAGCACCGCGCCGGCGGTCTCCTTGGTGGCAAACCAGATGGGAACGGCCTGTTCGGCAGCGGCAAGCAGGGGCTCGGACATGGTGCAACTTTCAAGGTTCGGGGAAGATCTCGTCGATGCGCCCGCTCAAGCGGTAGGACAGCAGGCCGATCCATTCGCGCACGGCGAGATTGCATTGGCGCAGCCCGTCGCTCATCGCATAGAAGGGCCGCACGCCATCCTGCGGGCCCGCTGTGCGATAATTGACGGGATAGGCCATTACATCGAAGCCGGCCTTGCGAAACAAGGCCATCGAGCGCGGCATGTGGTAGCCGGAAGTGACCAGCAGATAGGTCTCGCCGGGCTTGGGCTTGAGGAGGTCGTAGGTGAAGACGGCATTTTCATAGGTGTCGCGCGAACGGTTCTCGAACAACATACGCTCATCGGGAATGCCGAAACTGCGGAAGAGCTGCCTGGAGGCATCCGCCTCGGTGATGTCACCCCAGATCTGGCCGGCAAGCGAGCCGACGCCGCCGGTGAAGATGATTCGGGCCTTGGGGAACTGACGCGAAAGGCCGGCGACCGCCGTCATGCGCTCGGCCGAATCGGTGAGGGCCGTCTCGTTCCTTGTGGTGGAGATATGCGTGTCCACCGCCCCGCCCAGCACGATGATGCCGGCGATCCTGGTCTGCGGCATGATCGAAGCTTGGGGAAAGCGCTCCTCCAGCGGCTGGATCAGCCAATTGCCGAGCGGCGACCAGCCCATCACGGCAAAGGCCAGCAGCGCAAAGCCCATCAGGAAGCGGCCGAAGCGCCGGACACGGCGAATGAAACTCAGGCCGAGGCCGAGGAGGCCGAGCACAAGGGCCGCGTTGGAGGGCAGGATCAGGAAGCCCAGGGTCTTAGCGAGATAATAGAACATGGGATGCGTTGTCAGGGTGGCGGCATTTGGGGGCGGGTCTTCAGACCCGCCTTTCTCGATCCGGCGAGCGTGGCGTTTCCTGGCCGGCCTGAAGACTAGCCCCCCAATCGGGCTTAGGCCGCATCGGCCTTGAGGAAGCGCTGATCGGCGAGGTCGAGCTGCCGGCGCAGGCGCACGATGGTGAGGCTCTCGTCGACCGCGCAATTGTCGTGGCTGAGCAGCTCGCCCTTGCGGATCGGCTTGGTGACGCAGGCGCGTTCAGCCAGGCCCAGCGGCAGCAGATTGTCCCGCCTGGCATCGGCCCAACGCATCGACCAGCCGCGATAATCATATTCGCCGATGCGGCCGAGCACGGTACCGGGTGCGAGGTCGCGCTTGGCCACTGCCGCCGTCTCCGCCACGGGATGGTCGAGCGGCTGCAGGTCGGCGGTACCGTAAAGCACGGCACGCGCAGCGGTGAGCGGCGTCTCCAGGCTGGTGAGGTGATAGGGCCGGTGCAAGGTGAAGAAGGGGCCCTTGCCGACATGCAGGTCCGTCATGCGTTCCAGCACGCGCGGATGGTTGGGCTCGACCACGCAGAACACGCCCGGCGCCACGCCCTTGCCGATGGTGTAGTCGACGCAGCCGCGCTTGGAGAGCACGCCGCCATGGCTGACCGGGATCAGCACTTCGGCAAGTTCCTCTTTGCTGGCGCGCGGCCCATGCAGGCCAGGCTTGTCCGGCTCGAGGCCGGTGGCATTGGCGAGCGCCACCATTTCCACCATGGTCTTGGAACCGTCGACGAACTCGACCAGCACGCGCGGGTTCATGTCGCGCGCCGCCGCCTCGGCGACATAGTCGTCGGGCACGGCATCGAAATTCAGGGCGTTGTTCTTGCCCTTGCCGGCGGCGACGACCGTCATGCCGAGAGTGCGGGCGAAACAGACCAGTTCGAGCGCGGCGGCCGGTTCGTCGCCGGCCGCGCCGGTATAGATCACGCCGGCCTTCTCCGCCTCGGCCTTGAAATGGCGGCCGATGGTGATGTCGGCCTCGACATTGAGCATGACGATATGCTTGCCGTGCCGGATGGCGGCCTCAGCCACGATCGCCCCGGATTCGGGATGACCGGTGGCATCGATGATCACTTCGATACGGCCGGCGGCGGCCAGTGCCTCCAGGTCGGTGGTGATGGCGATGCGCCCGGTCTCGATGGCACGGTCGATCGCCGAGGCATTGGCGACCTCGACGAGCTCGTCCAGCCGGTGCCCGGCGCTCAGGGCGGCGGCGATGGCGTTCTGCGGGCGCGAGCGCACGGCGACCGCACCGATACGGATGCCCTGCATCAGCGCGACCTGAACGATGAGGTCGGTACCCATCTGGCCGGCGCCGACCAGACCGATGGTGATCGGGCCCTTGTCACGGGCGCGTTCCATCAGATCAGCGGCAAAGGAGGGGTTCATCGGCGGCTCCGCAATCTCGTTACGCCCCGTCTAAGCACCAAATCGCGGCGCTGCAAAGGAAAATGCCTGTGTCCTTTCGGTGCAGGGGGGCGTCTTTTCGGGTGAAAGGACGGCCCGTTTCGTTCAGGCGCCGAAGCGCTCCGCCCCATAGGCGGACGGGTCGATGAAGGGCTTTTGGCCTGTCATCATCTCGGCCAGCAGCCGGCCCGTGGCGGGCCCCAGGGTGAAGCCGAGATGCTGGTGGCCGAAGGCCAGCCAGAGGCTATCATGGCGTGGCGCCTTGCCGATGATCGGGCGCGAATCGGGGAAGATCGGCCTCGATCCCATCCAAGGTTCGGCCTCGGCGCGCTCGCCGAGCGGGAAGAGCTTGCGGGCGAGCTTTTCCGTGCGCTCGACCTGCACGGGTGTCCTCGGAGCGTCGCGCCGGGCGAATTCGGCGCCGGTTGTCAGGCGGATGCCGCCGACCATCGGCGTGATGACGAAGCCGCCCTGCTCGTCCAGCACCGGGCGGCTGAGGCCGGCATTGCCCTCGGCGCGGTAATGCATGTGATAGCCGCGCTTCACCGCGAGCGGAAAGCGGTAGCCGAGCGGGGAAAGCAGGTCCATCGACCATGGCCCGAGCGCGACGACGGCCTGGGCCGCCTCGATCGGACCGTTCTGCGTAGTGACGCTCCAGCCGGAAGCACCTGGACGCAGGCTGCGGGCGTCCCCAGTCCCGACCTGCCCGCCGATTGTTTCGAAATAGCGGGCATACGCCTTGGTGACGCCGCCGGGATCGGAGACGCTCTGCGGATCCTGCCAGTGCACGGCGGCAGTGAAATCCGGCCGGAGATTGGGTTCGAGCGTCAGGGCTTCATCGCGCGTCAGCGCCTTCACCCGGTAGCCGAACTCCGCGGCGAGGGGAAATTCCCGTTTCTCGGCCTCGAACGCGGCCTCGCTGCGATAGACCTTGAGCCAGCCCGTGTCGCGAAACAAGGCATCGGCGCCGGCCTTGCTCGCCAGGGCGCGATGCTCTTCCACGGTGGCGCTCAGCAGGGGCTGCATCATCCGGGCTGTGGCGAGAAGCCGGTCCGGGGCGGAGTTGCGCCAATAGGCGAGCAGCCAGGGCGCCAAGGCCGGCAGGGCCGACCAGTGGTAATTGGCACCGGGATAGCGCTTGAGCACGACATCGGCGAGGGCGGAAAGGCTGCGCGGGAAGGCAACGGGCAGCAAAGCGGAGCGCTCGACCACGCCGCTATTGCCATAGGAGGTTTCCTCGCCCGGGCCACGCCGGTCGACCAGCGCGACGGACCGGCCGCGCTCCTGCAGATGCGCGGCGACCGAGGTGCCGACGATGCCGGCGCCGAGAACCACGACGTCGTAGCGCATGGAGACCCTCGTTGGTGCTGAAATAGCCTTGATATCGAATGAAGTATTGGTCGGGGCGTCAGGCGAGCCTGCGCCCGTTCTCGTCCAGCAGCAGCACATCCTGAGGGGCGATGGTCACCGCGACGGCCTCGCCGTCATGCCAGACCCTGTCTTCGATGGTGGCATTGGCCTGCAACCGGAGGCCGGCAAGATCGAGGATATAGGCCGCCGTGCCGCCGAGATAGGAAGCGGAGGTGATAGTAGCACGCAGCTCGCCGGGATGGCCGCTCGGCGAGCCGAGCTGGATGCGCTGGGCGCGCACCACGCCCGTCGCCCTGGTGCCGGCGCGGGCGGTGGCCGGCGCGATGGCGACGAGTTGCACGCCATTGTCGAGATGCAGGGCAAGGCGGCCTTCGGACACGCCCAGGATCTTGCCCTCGATCAGGTTCGACTGGCCGAGGAAGCTGGCGACGAAGCGGGTATCCGGACGCTTGTAGACCTCCTCGGGCGTGCCCTGCTGCTCGACCACGCCCTTGTTCATCACCACGATATGGTCGGACATGGCCAGGGCTTCCTCCTGGTCGTGGGTGACGAAGATCGAAGTAATGCCGATCTCGCGCTGGATGCTCTTGAGCTCGATGCGCATTTCCTCGCGCAGATGGGCGTCGAGCGCCGAGAGCGGCTCGTCGAGCAGGAGCACGTCCGGTTCGATCACGATGGCGCGCGCCAGCGCGATGCGCTGCTGCTGGCCGCCGGAGAGCTCGGACGGCAGCTTGCGCTCGACGCCAGGCAGGCGGACCATGTCGAGGGCGCGCTTGACCTTGGTGGTGATGGTGGCCCTGTCTGCGCCGCGATATTTCAAGCCGAATGCGATATTGTCGTGCACGTTCTTGTGCGGGAACAAGGCGTAGTTCTGGAAGACCAGGCCGATATTGCGTTTGTGTATCGGCACATTGTCGATGCGCCGGCCCGCCACGACGATCTGGCCCGCTGTCGGCTGCACCAGGCCCGCGATCGAACGCAGGATCGTGGTCTTGCCGCAGCCGGAAGGGCCGAGCAGGGTGACGAAGTCGCCCTTGCGAATGGTGAGGTTGACGTCCTTGACGGCAACGAAATCGCCATAGGCCAGATTGACATTGGTGAGTTCCACGGCCGTCGGCTTGGTCATCAGTCACGCTCTCGTTCGAAACGCCGGCTGCGAACGCAGCCGGCTTGGACGCAGCCGGGCCGGCGAAGCTCGCCAGCCCGGATTTCTCGGGTGGGAGATCACCCGCCCTTGGCGATGCGGTCCCAGGCTTTGGTCCACTCGTCCGTGTGCTTGTCCCAATAGGCGGCATCGGCGAAGGTCAGCGACGCCATCTTGCCGGTAGGGTCGAAGGCGGGCAGCGCCTTGACCTTGTCGGTCAGCTTCACCTTGGTGGGATCGAGCGCGGGCGGATAGCTCTGTCCTTCCGCCACTGCAATCATCACCTCGGGCTGCAGCATGAAATTGAGCAGTTCCTCGCATTCGGCCATCGGGGCGCCCTTGAGCACCAGGAGGTCCTCCATCCAGGCATAGGAACCGGGCGGATCGAGATAGCCGATCGGCGCGCCCTGGGCCTGCAGGGCAGCGACGCGTCCCGACCAGGCATCGGTGACCACCACCTCGCCCTTGGAGAGCAGATCCATCAGCTCGGCGCCCGACGACCAGTATTTCTTGGCGAGGTCGCGCTGCTCGCGTACCTTGTCCCAGACAGCATCGATGTCCTTGATGGCGTTGGGGTCCTGGCCCAGGGCAAGCGCCGCATACCAGACGCGGGTGATCATGTTGCCGTAGCCGCCGATCTTGTCCTTGTATTTGGGATCGAACAGCAGATTGACGCCCTTCTCCTTGGCTTCGGCTTCGGAGATCACCTTGGTGTTGTAGGCGATGCCGGTGGTGCCGTAGTCGTAGGGCACGCAGGACAGGTCCGGCGAAATCTTGCGGAATGGCTCGAACATCACCTGCATGATGTTGGCCATGTTTGGAATGTTGGCTTCGTTGAGCTTGGTGGTCAGCCCGGCATCGACATAGCGCTTGTAATATTCGACGCCTGAGGAATGGATCACCTGGAACTCGCCGGGCGAAGCGGTCTTGACCTTGGTGATGATCTCGTTCTCATCGCCGAAGGTGCCCTGCACCACGTTGTTGCCTGTTTTGGCCGAATAGGGCTTGAAGGCATATTTATCCATGGCCTCCTGCACGCTGCCGCCCCAGCCGTCGAAGCGCACGTCCTTGGCGGCGGCAAGGGCCGAGCCGCCCCACTTCAGATTGATGCCGGCCCCGGCCGCCGCTGCCGCGGTGAGGCCGAGGAAGGTGCGGCGGCTCATGCCGCCATTGAGATAACGCTCCTTGAGGCGCTCCAGGCGCCTGGTCTGCGACATTGTCATTGGTTTGGTTCCCCTCCTGGTGGTTCTCGGTGTCTTGACGCATTTTCTTAGTCAAAAAGTCCATCAACCTTTCTGGAAAATGCCTTAGCGGACCCCGCGGGCGAGATAGCGGGCAAGGCCGCCGCCGATGAGCGGCACGCCCACGGTCAGCAGGATCATCAACGCGCCGAGGGCGTTGATCTCCGGGCTGATGGAAACTTTCAGCATCGACAGGATCTGCGTCGGCATGGTCTCGACGCCCGAGGGGCGCCAGAACAGGCTGGCGGTGACGTTGTCGAAGGAAATGGTGAAGACGAGCAGCAGGCTGGCGATGACGGCCGGCATCAGCAGCGGCAAAGTGATCTCGCGGAAGGTCTGGAAGCGGTTGGCGCCCAGCGACAGTGCTGCTTCCTCATAGACCCGGCGGATGCCGATGAGCCGCGACTGCACCACCAGAATGACATAGGGCAGGGCCAGCATGATATGGCCGAGCACCAGCAGCACCAGCGTGCGTGGCTGCTGGGCCCAGCGCATCAAAAGCAGCAGGCCAACGCCGAGCACCGTCTCCGGCACCAGGGCCGGGGCGATCAGCAGCGTGTTGATGAACTGCTTGCCGGGGAAGTCGTAGCGCACCAGGGCCATCGCCCCCATGATGCCCAGCACCGTGCAGATCACCGCCGTGATCAGGGCAACCCAAAGGGAGGTCTTGAAGGCGCGGATCACCGCCTCGTTCTCCATCAGCTTGCTGTACCAGCGCAGGCTGAAGCCGGTCATCGGGAAGCCGCCGAACTGCGAATCGTTGAAGGAGAGGATCACCACCACCAGGATCGGTGCGAACATGAAGATGTAGACCAGGATGGTGAACAGCTTCACCGCCTGCCAGGACCAATCTTTCTCCACGCCGGGCAGGTCACTCATTGGCTCAGCCCCTTGAAGATGCGCGACAGGCCCATATAGCGGCTGTAGATCATAGCCACGATGCCGAGCAGCACCAGCAGCACGATGGAGAGGGTCGAGCCCAGCGGCCAGTTCAGCTGCGTCATGATGGTGTCGTAGATCAAATTGCCGAAGAGCGCGTCGCGGGTGGAGCCCAGCACCTGCGGGGTGACGTAGCTGCCCGCCGCCAGCACGAAGCACAGCAGCAGGCCGGCCATCAGGCCCGGCAGGGATAGCGGCAGCACCACCTCGCGGAAAGCCTGGCCCTGGGTGCAGCCCAGCGTGCGCGCCGCCGAGATCAGATTGCGGTCGATGCCCTCGAGGCTGACATAGATGTTGAGGATCATATAGGGCAGCAGGAAGTGGATCATGCCCATGATCACCGAGCCTTGGGTGTAGAGCATGCGCAGCGGCTCGGAGATCAGGCCGAGCTTCATCAGCACCACGTTGATGATGCCCTGTTCGCCCAGGATGTGGATCCAGGAAAAGGTGCGGATGGTGAAGCTGATCCAGAAGGGCACGATCAAGAGGAGGAGCAGCAGCCATTTGTGCCGCGTGCGCGTCATCGCGATGAAATAGGCCGGCGGATAGCCGAGCAATGCGCCGAGAATGGCGGTGATCGCCGCCACCTTCACCGTCTTCCACAGGAAGAGGTGGTAGAAGCTGTCGGTGAAGAATTCGTGCCAGTTCGCGGTGGTGAAGACCTGTTTCTCCACCCCGGCCGTGACGAACTGATAGAAACTGAACACCGTCATGATGACGATGGGCACCACCATCAGCACGGTGAGCACGATCAGGGTCGGAGAGAGCAGATACCAGGGGCGCAGCCGGTCGCGCGCAGAAAGCTGCTGGCCTGCCATCATGTCCCCACGCTGTTCCCTGGAAGTAATATTTGTTTCGTTCAGGGTGGATCTTCTCTAGGCATGTGTCAATTGCCGGACAATACAAATCCGGTCGTGGTTACCCTGCGCCATGAGGCCCCGCCCCGATGCTGCTGTCTGATTACCTCGCCCAAGCGCTGCCGCCCGGCCTCGAGGGGCTGAAGCCCTTCGTCAAGATGCACGGCCTGAGGAACCACTTCGTGATCTTCGACCAGCGCGTGCATCCGCGTGCTTTGCCGGTGGCCGACATCGTGCGCCTTTGCGACGTCGAGGCGGGCGTGGGGGCCGAGCAGGTCCTCACCATCGAGACGCCGACACCCGTCGGGGCAGCCGGCGGCAGCTATGCCCGCATGCGTATTTTCAACATCGATGGGCGTGAGGCCGGGGCTTGCGGCAATGCTACGCGCTGCGTCGCCCATATCCTGCTGGAAGAGAGCGGGCGGGATGAACTGGTGCTGGAGACGGGCGGAGGCCTGCTGGCCTGCCGTCGGGCGGGGCCGATGGCGGTGGCCGTGACGCTCGGGCCGATCGTGATGGGCTGGGACCAGATTCCGCTCGCTCATGAGGTCGATACCGCCCATCTGCCGCTTGTCAGCGGCCCGCTTCGCGATGGCCTCGCCCTGAATATCGGCAATCCGCACGCGGTGTTCTTCGTCGAAGATCTCGACGCCGTCGATGTCAGGGCCGTGGCGCCGACCATCCAGAACGATCCGTTGTTCGCGGAGGGCGTCAATGTGGGCGTGGCCGAAGTCGTCGATCGCACCACGCTGCGCCTCAAGGTCTGGGAGCGGCCGGGCATCCTGACGCAGGCTTGCGGTACCGGCGCTTGCGTCGCCGCCTATGCCGGGCGCCTGCGTGGGCTCGTAGACGGCAACAGCACCACCGTGCATCTGCCGGGCGGAGCCCTCTCCATCGAACTGCTGCCGGACGGCCGCGCGATCATGACCGGGCCGGTGGCTCTGTGCTGCCTCGGTTATGCCTGAGAGGTTCAGGCATAACGCAAGCGTGAGCTGAGGCCTGAAACCTCGATGGCGGCGACTGCCGGGGCACCTTGGGTGCGCGGACGCGGCGGCGGCATGCGCGTGCCGATGGTGAACATCACGGCGCTGGCCGCGGCGAAGGCAGCGAAGGTGAGGAACATGCCGGCGCCACCGAAGGTGCCGGCCATCAGGCCGCCGAGCGCCGGGCCGAAGAAATTGCCGATGGTCGAGAAGGAGTGGGCGCCGAAATAACTGCCCCGGTTTCGGGCGTTGCAGATACCGTCCACCAGGAGATATTCGGACGGCACCACCAGGATCTCGCCGATGGTGAACAGCACCATGAAGAGGGCGAAGCCGGTGAAACCGCTGGAAGCCAGGAAACCGAGCTCACTGGCGAGGATGAGGATACACCCCAACACCATCGCGTGGAGGGCGCCGACCTTTTCGATCAGCCGGCGTGCGAACAGATTGCCGACAAGCACGACCAGTCCGTTGATCGAGAGGAGATAGGCGAACAGATCCACGCCGCCTTCCAGGGTCGTGCTCAGATAGGGCGCCAGGGTAGCGGACCATTGGCCGTAGACGGCGATCAGCAGCGTGCCGCCGCCGACGAAGAAGGTCAGGCGCGGATCACGCGCCGCAGCGCGAATGCTGGCCAGGACGGAGACGCGCTCCTCGGCCGCCTCGCTCCCGGAGGCTTTCGGATCCGCAGGCACGCCAACCAGATGGAGCGCGAGAGCGAAAGCGGCGTAGATGCAGCCGGCAAGGGTAAACAGCAGGCCGAAGGCAGCACCGGCAGCGATCCCGATCAGCGGACCGACGGCCCAGCCGGCATTCACCGCCATATAGCGCCAGGAGAAATATTTGAGCCGCAGCTCCGGCGGGCAGATGTCGCTCATCAGGGCACGCGAGATCGGCTCGTAGACTGCGATGGAGACGGCCGCGACGATCTGGGCGGCACAGAAGGCGGTGACCGATTGGGCAAAGCCCATGCCGACGAGGGAGAGGGCCGTCAGCATCAGCACCAGCATGAATTGCCGGCCGACGCGATCCGACAGCGACCCGGCGACGGGAGCGGCGATGGCGCCGAGAAGAGGGCCGGTGCCGAGCAACACGCCGATGGCGGCGGGACCCAGTCCGAAAGACTGCTGCAGCTTCACCGCCAGGAAGGACAGGCTCATCGCCCGCGCGACATTGACGAGGCCGGATCCGGCCACCAGGAAATAGACGAAGCGAAGGCGGCGCGAATCGGGAGGCATCTGACGAGTCCGAGGGGATTGGGAAGGCATACTATGCCGCGCGCGGCTTCACCACTTCCATCCTGGGACCGCCAGCATCCTGCTGGCTCTTCCATTCTGCAAACGCAACATTTCCAAGAGCCAGCAGGATGCTGGCGGTCCCGGGAATCACGTCTTGAAGAAGGCGCGGATCTGCGCCAGGAACTGCGCGGGCGGGCCCGGCTGGGCATAGGTGGCGGCCGCCTCGTCGCGGGCAAGGAACGCCTGGCCCCGGCGGACCGAGGCTTCGAATGCTTCCGACAGCCCAGGTTCGGCGGCAAGGATAGGATCTAGATCCTCCTTGCGCAGTTCGAAGATGATGCAGCGGGTCAGCGCCAGGATCGTGCCTGCATTGGGCGCGCCGGTGATGAGGCCGAGTTCGCCGAAATGGTCGCCCGGCCCCAGGCGTCCCACCACATGGGAATGGTCGCGGATGGTCCGGCTCGCCTCCAGCACGCCGGAGGCCACCACGATCAGGGATGAGAGGGTGCCCCCTTGCGACGCCAGCGTCGCCATTGCTTCGAGATGGCGCTTGATCATTTTGGTGGAGAGATCGGCTCGCTGTTGGGGCGAGAGCTCGCGAAAGAGCGGAATGTCGCCAAGGAGTTGCTCGGGAGGCAGGGTCTCCAGCGGGCCGAGACTGACCTGGACCGGCCCGATCGGCGTCGAGATGGCGCCCGGATTGACCAGGCGGATGCCGTGATAGTGGAACTGCCGTAGCACCTGGCCGAGCAGCGCGCTCTTGGCCGCGCCGAGATGGTCCGTATGCGCGACCGAAAAGCTGATGTCATAGCTGTTGGTGCGGGCACCGATGCGCGCCAGCGAGGTTCCGGGGGCGGGGCTGGAGAGAAGCTTGGGTGTCAGCAGCGCCGCATGGCGCAGATATTCCAGGACAAGGTCCGGCCGGGCCGTGGAATCGCAGGCGACCTGGACCGAATCATCGCGCCTGGTGCTCGGCCGGCTGCGATTGATCACACGTGACTTGGAGATCAGGCTGTTGGGGATGGTGACGATGTCGTTGCCATCGGTGCGCACATGGATGGAGCGCCAGTTGATCTGGACGATCACGCCCTCAAAGGAGCCATCTATCCCGATGCGGTCGCCGACCACATAGGGATGCTCGATACCGACGGCGATGCCCGCGAAGACGTCGGCCAGCGTGTTCTGCAGGGCCAAGGCGAGCACGACGGCAATGATGCCGGAGGTGGCCAGGAGGGCGCGGACGGGCAGGTCGAACACGAAATTGACGATGGCCAGCACGGCGGTGAGATAGGTCAGGCCGGCCAGGAGGTCCGAAGCGATCTTGGGCTGGCTCGATTCGCGCTTCTGCCAGAGGACCAGCGGCAGGATACCGACCGTCAACCGCGCGCCAAGCAACCACCACAGGGCGATCAGGCCGCGCTGCCAGGTGGCGATGCGGGTGTCGGCGTCGAGCACCGGCGCGGCCGGCATGCCGGCGACCCGCAGGATCAGCAGGGTGAACAGGCAGAAAAGGCCCGCAGCGACGCCGATGCGCAGCCAGGCTGGCTGCCAGGCGATCCGCCAGTTGAAGATGAGCACGGCCGCGAGGGCCGTGGCGAGGATCAGTTCGGAGAGCAGCGACACCGGGGCCACGCAACTGGTCGAGAGGACGGTATGATTGCATCACTCCGCGCTGCATGCCAGAGCGGGAATGCGGCATGGCGGCGGCGAAGCCAATCATGGCAAACAATCCGGCCTCTCACGCGCTTGCCCGTCTCGTCACACCGGAAGGAATGGCCTTGGAACTGAAATGGCTTGAGGATTTCCTGAGCTTGGCCGAGACGCGCAGCTTCTCGCGCTCGGCGGAGGACCGCAACATCACTCAGTCCGCTTTCAGCCGCCGCATTCGTGCGCTCGAGGTCTGGCTTGGTACCGAATTGCTGGACCGCAGTACTTTTCCGATCACCCTGACCGCTGATGGCCGGCAATTCCGCGAGACGGCCGAGGAAACGGTGCACCTGCTCACCCTCAGCCGTTCGCAGTTCCGCAGCCGCCAGGAGGGCAGCAAGCTGCCAGTGCTCGCCGTCACGGCGCTGCATGCCCTCTGCCTGACCTTCCTGCCGGGTTGGCTCACGGAAATCCGGCGCAAAGTCGGCCCGGTGACGAGCCGCGTGCTGCCGGAGAATTTCCACACCTGCATCCAGGCGCTGGTGGAAGGCGGCTATGATTTCCTGCTCACCTTCCATCATCCCAATATCTCGGTGCCGCTCGATCCCGAACGCTTTGCCTTTCTCACCGTCGGGCGAGACAGCCTGGTCGCGGTGGCGGCGCGGCCCGAACGCCGCAGCTGGCAGGCCGGCGACGAGCGCGTGCCGCTGCTGCATTATTCGCGCGGCTCTTTCCTGGGATTGCTCGCCGCCATCGCCCAGGCTCGCGAGGGAGCGCCGGTAACCTATCTCGCCCACACCAATGAGGGCTCCATGGCCGAGGCCTTGAAGTTCATGGCGCTGGACGGCCATGGCGTTGCCTGGCTGCCGCGCAGCCTTGTCGCCAATGAGATCGCCGAGGGGTCCTTGACGGTGATCGCCCCGGAAATGCCGATGGATATCCGGCTCTACCGCAGCGCCGACCGTTCCCGGCCCTTCGTCGACAGGGTGTGGAAAGCGGCGCAGGTGGCCGTCGCCTGAAGGTTATGCAGATTTGGAATAGGCTTTGCCGCGATAGCATTGGCGGGGAGTCCCGGCCAGGCGTATGAGCCTTCCCGGCCCGGCGGAACGGAGCCGGCAAAGCAAGAACCGCTTCGTTCCGCCCGGTTGTCCATCATTGCCCAATGCACGCTTCGGTGCGCGCGAAGCCGCAACTCGCCATTGCCCCGGGGAGAACCCCATGCAGCTTCCTCTTGATCGTGCCATGGGCGCGATCAAGAGGAAGCTGCAAGAGATCAAGCATTTGCAGAATTTCCCCGCGCGGCACGTCCGTGGGCCGCGCCCGGAAATTCTGCTTGATGCTTGGCCGGAGGAAACCTGCCTTGTCTGAGATCGCATTCCGCCTCGAGCACGACCTCTTGGGAGACCGCGAGGTGCCCGCGCACGCCTATTATGGCGTCCACACCCTGCGGGCCGTCGAGAACTTCCGGGTCAGCGGCCAGACCGTGGCGACCTGTCCTGACCTGATCCGGGCCCTGGCCTCGATCAAGCAGGCGGCCGCGCTTGCCAACCGCGAACTCGGCCTGCTCGACGACAAGCGCACCGCCGCCATCGTGGCGGCCTGCGAGGAGATCAAGGCCGGGGCGCTGCACGACCAGTTCGTGGTCGACCTCATCCAGGGCGGCGCCGGCACCTCCACCAACATGAACGCCAATGAGGTGATCGCCAACCGGGCGCTCGAGCTCATGGGCCATCGGCGCGGCGAGTACAGCCATCTGCATCCCAACGAGCACGTCAATAAGAGCCAGAGCACCAACGACGTCTATCCGACCTCCCTGAAGATCGCGGCCTGGTTCGGCATCGGCCGGCTGATCGATGCGATGGCTGTCCTGCGCCGGGCCTTCGAGGCGAAGGCGGAAGAGTTCGCCGACATCCTCAAGATGGGGCGCACGCAGCTCCAGGACGCCGTGCCGATGACGCTGGGACAGGAATTCGGCACCTATGGGCTGATGCTGGCCGAGGACGAGGCCCGGCTTGCCGAAGCCGCCGGGCTGATCCGCGAGATCAATATGGGCGCCACCGCAATCGGCACCGGCATCACCGCCCATCCGCTCTATGCCGATATCGTCTGCAAACGCCTGGCCGAGATCACCGGCATCGACCTGATCACCGCGCCCAATCTGGTCGAAGCCACCCAGGATTGCGGCGCCTTCGTGCAGCTCTCGGGTGTGCTGAAGCGCGTGGCCGTGAAGCTCTCCAAGACCTGCAACGATTTGCGCCTGCTCTCCAGCGGGCCGCGGGCCGGGCTCAACGAGATCAATCTGCCGGCGCGCCAGGCCGGTTCCTCGATCATGCCGGGCAAGGTCAATCCGGTGATCCCGGAAGTGGTCAACCAGGTCGCCTTCGAGGTGATCGGCAATGACGTCACCATCACCTTCGCGGCCGAGGCCGGACAGCTCCAGCTCAATGCGTTCGAGCCGATCATCGCCTACAGCCTGTTCCGGAGCATCGATCATCTGCGCGCCGCCTGCCTGACGCTGGAAAAGAACTGCATCACCGGCATAACGGCCAATCGTGAGCGATTGCGCGCCAGCGTCGAACAATCGATCGGTATCGTCACCGCCCTCAATCCCTATATCGGTTACCGCCATGCCACCGAAGTGGCGATGGAGGCCCATGCCACCGGGCGCGGTGTCTATGAACTCGTGTTGGAGAAAGGGCTGATGCCGCGCGAGCAGCTCGACGCCGTGCTGCGGCCGGAAAACCTCACCCGGCCGCAGCCTTTCGAAATGAAGCCATAGGCGCTTTTCGTAAAACGCTATAGGAACGCCGCGGTTGCACTCGTTTCGGCGGAAAGGATCATGATGCGCCGCAGGGCCGTTTTTGTGAGCCCGATCATGCCGGACAGGACCGGAAACGGGCTGGCCATGCGGATGGGCCTGTTTCTGGAGGCGCTGGCCCGCATGGCCTCGGTCGAGCTGATCGTGGTGCCGGCTGCCGGTGGAACCAGCGTCGCGCCGGGCTTCTATGCCGAGCTCGACGTCCGGCTCCATGTCGTCGCCTGCGCCGGGCGCCGCGATACCGCCTTCCAAATGCTCGCCAGGGTGACCGATCCTGGCCGGCGCCTGCAGCTCTTCCAGACCTATGGCAAGCCGAGCATCGCGAGCCATCTTTCCGCGCCGGTTATGGCTGAGATTGCAGGCCTGATCGCGGCCTGCGATCCGGATATCGTGCATGTCGGGCGCTCCTATCTGGCGCCCTGCATCGATGTTCTCGGCAGGGGCGCGACGGCGACGATCGATCTCGACGAGGACGATGCGGTCGCTTTCGGCCTGCGGGCCGTATCGGCGCGAGCCCGGCATGACGAGGCCCGTGCCGCCTGGCTCGAGCAGGAGGCCTGCGCCTTTGATGGCCTGATCGAGCGCTATGCCGGCCGCTTCGGCCGCGTCTTCGTCTCCAGCGAGCAGGAGGCCCGGCTCTTGGCATCGCGTCATGCCGGCCTTGCCTGTGACGTTATCGAGAATGCGGTCGCCTTGCCGGCTGAGCCACGCCGAAGTGACGATGGCGCCACGCTGGTCTTCGTCGGTTCGCTGTCGCATGAGCCCAATGTCGAGGGCGTGCTCTGGTTCGCGCGGGAGGTGATGCCGCATCTGCGCCATCAGGCCGGCCGGGCCTGCCGCCTCGTGGTCGCCGGTGCCGAGCCGCCGCCGCCCATCCTCGCGCTTGCCGCACAGGATGATGTCGAGGTGGCGGGCTTCGTGCCGGATATTGCCGGGCTCTATCGGGATGCCGCCCTTGCTCTGGCGCCGCTGCTCAGCGGTGGCGGCACCCGCATCAAGCTGCTCGAAGCCTCGGCCCATGGCGTTGCCTTCGTATCGACCCCGGCCGGCGCGGCGGGACTCGATTGGCCACAAGAAGCCGGCGGCTGGATCGCTGAGAGCCCGCAGGCTTTTGCTGATTGCTGCGCCCAGGCGTTGGCTGATTCTGGCGAACGGTCAAGGCGAGCACAACTCGGCCGGGACTGGGTGCGCCGTCATCATGACAGGCAGTCGCTGATCGAGAGGCTCGGGAGCCTGCTCGTTCCCGGGACACCGTAGATCTCAGCCGTTGAGCGTCTTCTGCATGAAGACGAGATCGAGCCAGCGGCCGAATTTCTGGCCGACTTCGGGCATACGCGCCGTCTCGGTGAAGCCGAAGCGCCGGTGCAGGGCGAGCGAGGGTTCGTTTCCGGCCTCGATGCCGCCCAACATGACATGCTTGCCGGCATCGCGTGCTGCGCCGATCAGGGCATCCAGCAAGGCAGCCCCGGCACCCTGGCGCCGCACCGTTCCGGCGACATAGATCGAGTGCTCTACGGTGTGGCAATAGCCGTCGAAGGGACGCCAGTCGCCATAGCTGGCATAGCCGATCGCCGTGCTCTCGACGTCGGCGACGAGGATGGGATAGCCTTGGCTCTTGCGCAGGTCGAACCAGGCCTGGCGGTTGGCGAGATCGACGGTGTTCCAGTTCCAGATCGCCGTCGAGTTCAGCACGGCATCGTTGTAGATGGCGAGGATATCTGGCAGGTCGTCCGGGGTGGCGGGACGGATGATCATCGATCTAAATCTTTCCAGAACAAGGTGGTGTCGCAATAGCCGCCCTGCGGCCAGAGTGCATAGCGCGGAATGACGCCGGCCCTCTGCCAGCCGAGCCTGTCATAGAGCCGCTCGGCCGAGGAGCCGGTGGCGGTGTCGAGGCAGAGTACGATGCGGCCGCTGGCCCGGGCGCTGTCCTCGAGGGCAGCCATCAGCGCGGCGGCGATACCGAGATTACGGCCGCGGCTGTGCACCATCAGTTTCTGCACGTCGGCGCGATGGGGCTGGTTCGGGCGGCTTTCAGGGCTGAGCAGCACGGTGCCGACCGGCCTGCCGTCGAGATAGGCGACATGCAGCAGGGTGGTGCCCTCTGCCACCCGTGCGGCGACGCCGCGCCAGAAGGCCTCCGCCTCCTCGCGGGCGAGCGGCAGCATGAAGCCGATGGAGGCTTCACCCTCGACGCAGTCGATCAGGATATCAGCCAAAGCGGGAATGAGGGCTTCCGCCTCTTGCGGCGTTGCGATGTCAATGGTGGGGCCGGTCATCGGGAAACCTGTCGTGAGGGGCAGAGCACGACGAAATAGTGCGCCGGCCCGTCGCCCGGATTGTGGAACATGACGAGCTTGTCGAGCCGCATATGCAGGCAGTCGCCCGGCTGGAGCGGAAAGGCCTCGCCATCGACCGTCATGGTAAGGCTGCCCGATTGCAGCCAGACCAGCTGGTCGAAGGCGGTCGCCTGGGGTTCGAAGGGAATGAGGGCACCCGCGGGCAGCTCAACCTCGACAAGGTCGAGGATGCCGTTGGCCGCTGCGGGCGAAACCGAGCGGCGCAGATAGCCGGTGGCGGGGTCGCGCCAGAGCGGCTGCTCGGCTCGCCGGGCCAGGGGCGAAGCCGCCGGCTCCACGGCGGCGAACAGGGTGGACAGGCTGACGCCGAGGCCGCCGGCAAGCCGGGCAAGCAATTGGGCGGTGGCACTCGACTCGCCGCGCTCGATACGCGAGATCATGGCGCGGCTGACACCGCTGGCGGCGGCGAGTTGATCGATGGTCAGATGGATCTGGCCGCGCAACGCCTTGATGCGCCCGCCCAGCTCAGTATCGATAGTGGTGTCGGCTGATTCCATAATGTGAGATTATTTATCCATTATAGTGGAGTCAAGCATGAAGTCCCCGTTGCGGATTGCTTGGCATAGGCCTAGAACTTAGTTCGTTTTCTTAAGCAACAAACTGGATCTGTCATGACGGAGACCATCCCCGCCCTCAGCCTCAGCGCTCTCGACGACCTTGCCACAGTGGTAAAGGCCCTTCCCGCCGACGCCGCCGATGGCCTGATCGAAGCACTCGCCACGGCGGGCCGTATCGCCATTTATGGCGCCGGGCGCGAGGGGCTGCAGATGCGCGGCCTAGCCATGCGCTTGTTCCATCTCGGGCTCGACGTCCATGTCGTCGCCGACATGACGGTACCGCCGATCGGTCCCGGCGACCTCCTCTTCGTCTCCTCCGGGCCAGGCGCTTCCAATATTGGCGATGCCTTGATCAGCGTCGCCCGCAAGGCCGGCGCCCACGTTGCCGTGGTCACGGCCCAGCCCGAAGCGCGTACGCCCAAGCTCGCCGATATCGTCTTCACCATTCCGGCCCAGACCATGGCGGATGACCGGGGCGGGCGGGTTTCCGTATTGCCGATGGGGTCGCTGTTCGAGACGGCGCAGATGCTGGTGTTCGAGATCATCGTGCTGAAGCTGCGCGATCGTCTCGGCGAGACCGCCGAGACGATGCGGGCGCGTCATACCAATCTGGAGTGAGGGCCGTCAGGTCGACGCCGGTGCCCGGTCCCTGAGAAAGGCCGCGACATCGTCTGAAAAATCATAGCCTTCGAACGCCGAAAGCGGCACGCCGTGCTCGACCAAGGCCCGTGCACAGCCGACATAGTCCTGCGGCATGACGCTGGCGATATCCTCCGCCTGGCTGGCATAGGAGAGCGTGCCGAGGACGTTGTTGCCGAAGCCGTGCTCGGTGCGCCAATCGGCTCCCTCTTCCAGCAGCAAGCTCAGCATGGCGGCGTCGCCCTGGAACATCGCCTTGTTGAGCGCCGTCGCCGACCATTCATGCTCCTTCACCTCGCGGGGCCAGCCCAGGCCGAGCATGACGCGGACGGCCTCGATCGCGCCGTTGCCGGCAAGCAGAGGCAGGGTCCTGAGCTGTCTTTCCGAAAGGCGGGCGAGAATATCCGGCTCCCTTGCGAGAATATCGGCGGCCGCGGCCCGGTCAGCCCGCGTGCAGGCCGCCACGAAAGCCTCTTCCTGGGTGAGTTCCTCCTCGATTCCCATCGCCTGCAGCATGGCTGCTACATCGGTGCGACCATATTGCTGGGCATAGCGATAGAGGCTCACGCCGCCATGGCCGGTGGCACGCGGATCGGCGCCGGCGTCCAGCAAGGCCCGGACATGGGCGCTGGAGCGTCCCCGCAGGATGGCATGATGGATCCAGGCCTGTTCCCTGGCATCGCCGCCATGTGCCAGCAGCAGCCTGAGCGTGTCGAGCTTGTCGAAATCGAGCACCCGGCCCAGGGCATTGGTGCCAGTGACGCGCGCGCCGGCGGCGAGCAGCAGGCGGGTGCCGACATCGTCGGAGCCCTCGACCGAATGATAAAGCGATTCATTGTCATTCGGATCGGCGCCCGCTTCGAGTAGCAGCCGGGTCATGGCTTCGTCATGCGTGCGTCCAGCCGCGCCATAGAGCCCGGAAAGCGGCGAATCCGGCCAGCGCGGGTCCGTCCAGCTGGCGTTGACGTCGGCGCCATGGGTGAGCAGCAGACGGGCGCAGGCGAGCAGCGGCTCTTTAAAGCCCGGTACGCGGATCAGGCCGGAATGGCTGGTGCCGATCAATGGCGGCATGGCGAGCGGGCCGCCGCTGCGGTTCACGAAGGCCGGATCCTCGGCGATGAGCGCCCTGAGCCGAACCTCGTCGCCGGTGACGCAGGCGAGCCACGGGTCCTGCGCGAACAGTGCCGGTTGTTCGGCAAGGGTGCGTTGCGCCAGATGGCGCTGGGTGGCATTGCCCTCCAATACCCAATTGAGCCAGGTCCGCAACCTCTCGGCTGTGGCGCTGCGTGTCCACTCGACATAGTGTTTGAGCTCGCTCCAGGAGCGGAAGCCGTAGTCGCGCGCGATGACGGACTGAGCGTCGTGCAACGCGAGTTGGCGGCCGGCAAGCCCGGCCGGCTCGAGGCCGCGTGCCGAGGGCAGGCATTCGGCGAAATGGCGAAGAGCCTCGCTCTCGCCGTTGCGGGCGGACCGTAATAGCTGCTTGGCCTGGTTCTTGAGGTGCGAAAGGTCGGGCGAAACCGGAAGGGTTTTCATGGTGCCTCCATGTGCGCAGAGCCGAAGACCCGCAATCGGCTGCACAGGGGCAGGTCGTCCTGATGTCGATGATTGTGAGGGGGCTGAGCCCTTCCCGCGGGTCCGGAGGCGTCTCGCAGCGCCGTGACGGATCTTAGGGGGTTTCTCGCCTGGATGGAAGTCCCATCCGCCGGGGTTACGCTCCGGTGCTGCGGGATTTGCCGAGCGATGACATCAAGTCGCCGAAACGCTCGCCCTGCACGGCGACATGGGCTCGCAGTTGCTCGGCGGCATGCTGGGCCTCGCCGGCGCGGATGGAGGCGACTACGGCCTCATGCTCGTTCTGCGAGGTCTTCATGCGGTTGCGCACGCGTAGCTGCAGGCGGCGGAAGGGAGCCAGGCGCTTGTTGAGGGCCACTGCCTGGCTCGCCAGGAACTTGTTGCCGCTGGCGCGATAGATGACGCGGTGAAACGTCTCGTTCTCATAGTAATAGCTGTCGGGATCGCCATTGGCGGCAGCCTCCTGGCAGGCCGCCAGGGCCGCGACGAGAGCCTGTTCGTCCTCGGGCAGGAGACGGCGGGCGGCGAGGCGCCCGCACATGGCCTCCAGTTCCGCCATGACCTCGAACATTTCCATGAGCTGGCTGGGATCAGGCGCGCTGACGATGGCACCCCGGCGGGTTCGCAGCTCCACCAGCCCGGCGGCGGCAAGCTGCTGCAGCGCCTCGCGGATCGGCGTTCGCGAGACGCCGAAACGTTCGGCGAGAGACACTTCGTCGAGGCGCTCACCCGGCTTCAACCGCCCGGTGGCGATCTCGTCCTCGATCGAATCCCGCAATTGGGTGGCTCGGCGCTCGGTCATAGGCCCATATCGCGCCTTCTACCGATGCCGGCAAGCTGCCATTCCTTTCACGGCCCGAGAAAGCCGAGGCACGCGCTTCGGGGACTGGCGTGCCTCGGCCGGTCGCCTCACGCCGGCTTGAGCGCCGGTGGCAGCCTGTTCTGAGGCCAGCCGGTGGCCTGCTCATAGGCGTAGGCGAGCTGCAGCACGGACATCTCGGCATGATTGCGCCCAACGAGCTGCATGCCCATGGGCAGGCCACGATCGTTGAAGCCGACCGGCACGCTCATGGCGGGGCAGCCGGACATGGTGACCGGGATCACCACCTCCATCCAGCGATGATAGGTGTCCATCGCGTGGCCGTTGATGTCCTTGGGCCAATGGGTGGTGGCGTCGAAGGGGAAAACCTGCGCCGACGGCAGGATGAAGTAGTCGTAGCGCTCCATGAAAGTGCGGACCGCCTGGTACCATTGGGTGCGCGCGGCGGCGGCATCGGAGAGTTGGACGGCGCTGAGCTTCAGATAGTTCTCGATCTCCCATTGCGCCTCCGGCTTGAGCAAGGCGCGCTTGGCCGGATCATCATAGAGCACCTTCAGGCCGGAGCCGGTCTGCCAGGCGCGCAGCGGCAGCCAATTGCGCCAGACATTCTCGATGGGATAATCGGGCCTGGCTTCCTCGACGGTGCAGCCGAGCGCTTCGAAGGTCTTGAGAGCTGCCCTGCACAGGTCGAGCACGCCCGGCTCGAAGGGCAGATAGCCGCCGCAATCGCCAAGCCAGGCTATGCGCACGCCCTTCAGGTCGCGCTTCACAGGCTCGGTGAAGCGCGTGGGATCCTCGTGGAGGGAGAGGGGCGCGGCAGCGTGGTAGCCCGACTGCACCGCGAGCAGCAAAGCAAGATCCGAGACATTGCGTGCCATCGGGCCGTTCACGCCCAGCGAGGCATCGAACACGTCGGCGCCCGGTGAGGGAACCCGCCCGAAGGAGGTGCGGAAGCCCAGCACATTGTTGTAGGCTGACGGGTTGCGCAGCGAGCCGGCATGGTCGCTACCATCGGCGACCGGCAGCATGCGCATGGCCAGCGACACCGCGGCGCCGCCACTGCTGCCGCCTGCGGTCTTGCTGTGATCATAGGCATTCAGCGTGGTGCCGAAGACCTGGTTGTAGGTCTGCGACCCCAGGCCGAACTCCGGCGTGTTGGTCTTGCCGATGATGATGCTGCCCGCGTGTTTCATGCGGTCGACGAAAAGCGCATCGGCCTGGGGGATGCGGTCCTTGAACAAGGGCGAGCCTTGCGTGGTGCGGATGCCCTTGGTGTCAGCGAGGTCCTTGATGGCTTGCGGGAAACCATGCATCCAGCCGGCATAGTCGCCGCGGCCGAGCTGCGCGTCGCGCTCCCCGGCCTGCTTGAGGAGATCACCGCGCTCCTGCCGGGAGACGATGGCGTTGACAGTGGGGTTGAGGCGATCGATGTGGTCGAGATAGGCCGTCATCACCTCCACACAGGAAATTGATTTCGACTTGATCGCCTGCGAGAGCGGGATGGCGTCCATCATCACGATGTCGGAGGGCGCCGTTTTCGCCAGGGACGAGCCTGGCCACGCCGCCTGGCCGACAAGGGCTGCCGAGGCCGCACCCGCCAGTCCCTTCGCGCTTAGATTCAGGAAACCGCGTCTGCTGAGACCACGCTCCTGCGCGGGTTGCGACGTGCCGCCGCGTTGCTTGCCAGCCATGGAACACCTCCTCGGTCAACCTTCTGAATGAGGTTGTGTCCACACATTGTCAGGTTCTGTGTCATCCATCAATTAAATTGTATACAAAAATATCATTCAATAATACCTAAGTGGCATTTAGTTATGCAATAGGCAAAGCGAGGCTTTTGCGAGCCGCCCGCATGGCGAGGACATGCATTGCTGCGCGGTACGCGCAGCGGGCTGCACAGTCGAACTGCGACCGCAATACAGGCCCGGGAGGAGAGATTTTCGTGTCGGGGAAGATAGATTCCAGGAATCCGGTCCGATCACGCCTGCTTTTCGACCAGCGCCGCCAGTTGCCCCGTCACGGTGCCCCAGCCGTCATGGAACCCCATCTTTTCATGCAGGGCGCGATCGGCGTCGCTCTTGTGCATGACATGGGCAGTGTAGTCGGTTCCGTCTGGGTGGTCGGCGAAATCGACGATTGCCGTGATGAACGGCTGTTCGGCGGGGCGCCAGCCGCGGGTGAGCGCATTGGTGAACACGATGCGCCGCCGGTCGTCGACGGTCAGGAAACAGGCGTCGAGATGGGGCTGAAAGGTGCCGCCATCCTCGCTGATCCGGGTCACGAAGGCGCCACCCGGGGACAGATCCATGTCGACGACCTGGCATCGCGCAGGGGCGGGCACCCACCATTGTTCGAAGAGGGCGCGCTCGGTCCAGGCCTGCCACACGATGGCCCGCGGCGCTTTGATAACGCGAGCGATACGCAGGTCGAGTTCGGGGTCGAAGTGGCGGGTCACGTCGGCGGCTCCTTGTCGAGCATGGTGGCGACGATGCGTTCCAACCTGTCGGTCCGGCCCTCCCATATCGCGTGCTGGGCAGCCAGCCAGCCCTCGACGGCGGCGAAAGTCTGCTTTTCGATGGTGCAGGTCCGCACGCGCCCCTGTTTGCGGGTGCTGATCAGGCCCGTACCCTCAAGCATGCGGATATGTTTCATGAAGGAGGGCAGGGCCATGTCGAAGGGTTCGGCCAGGTCGCTGATGCTGGCCGGCCCCCGCCCCAGGCGTCCGAGCACGGCCCGTCGGGTCGGGTCGGCCAGGGCCAGGAAGATCTCGTCGAGCTGCTCGATACGATAAGCCATAAGGCTAAGTATCAGATCCATGCCCCACCCGCAAGAGTCGACCCTCTCGCCACGATTCGGGTCGGAATCTGAGCGGCCTCTCCCGGCGGCAAATATGCAATTCAAACAATTTGAATAATAATTATGGCCCTAAATCGAAGATGCGAGCGTATTGTTGATTGCCATTACCTCCAGTCTCGATAATATGAAGGCACGAATGACGGAAGGTAGTTGCGTGCCGGCAGCTCGGGCAGATCGATCAAAGTGTCAACTGTCTCAACGGAAGCACACGACGTGTTGGTAACTGGGCTGGCTAACACCAGACTGGATTGGGGGAAATAATGTCCTGGTTGGTTTGCATCCTCCTATACTGTCTGTCTTCCTCGATCATGGCTTCTTTGCTCGGACAAGCACTACGCGAGGAACGTGTGTCCTGAACGCGAGAACATCGCAGGAGTTTTCTCCTTCCCGAAGCAGAGTCACGCAGTTCCGGCAATTGCATGAATCGCGGCGCTAGCCTTTGATGACGACTGGGCGTGCCGTTGGCATGCCGTCATCCGCGGTCAGGGCCAAGGTATTCATATGGCATTGCACTTCCTCATGGACGGACCCGAGGATGCAAGGATCACCGTCCTGCTCGCGCATGGTGCCGGAGCGCCAATGGATTCGGCCGCAATGTCCGCCAGTGCCGGGGCGCTGGCTGCAGCCGGATTGCGCATGGCCCGGTTCGAATTCGGTTATATGGCAGCGCGGCGCCAATCGGGCGCCCGCAAGCCGCCACCGCGCGCCGAAACGCTGGAAGGCGAATATCGCGCCGCCGTCGAAGCATTGGGGGCGGCTGGACCTCTCGTCATCGGCGGCAAATCGATGGGGGGCCGGATCGCCAGCATGATCGCCGACGATCTCCAGGCCGAAGGCCGCATCGCCGGTCTGTTGTGCCTCGGCTACCCCTTCCATCCCATCGGCAAGCCCGAGCAGTTGCGCACCGCCCATCTCGCCGACATGCGCACCCCGGCGCTCATCGCCCAGGGCACGCGCGATCTCTTCGGCACGCGCGAGGAGGTCGCGACCTATACGCTGTCGCCCCGCATCGAAATCCTGTGGCTGGAAGATGGCGACCACGACCTGAAGCCGCGCAAGGCCGTTTCCGGTTTTTCGGCCGCCGACCACCTCAAGACCCTGGCGGTGGCCGTCTCGGGCTGGGCCGCGCGCCTCGCCACCTGACCGGGCCGCTATGACGCGAGCTTGCCAAGAAAGTCGAGCACCGCCCGGTTGAAAAGTGCCGGCCGCTGCAACGGCGCGAAATGGCTCACGCCTGGCAGAACGGTCAGCGTCGCGCCGGGAATGGTGCGGGCAAGATAGGTTGCATGGTCGGGGCGAATGAACTCGTCATGCTCACCCAGCACGATCTCCACGGGCACATCGATCGCGCTTAGATCGCTCGCGCTATAATTGGGCTGCGTCCGCATCATCTCGCTGACGGCGGCGACAAAGGGTTCGAAGCTATCCGGTGTGGCGGACAGTGCGGCATAGTCCTGGCGGTGCCGGGCGAAACAACGGTCGAGCGCGGGGCTCGGCTCCATCTCTTTGGTGCCGCTGGGGTCCATGTTGCAGGCGAAGAAGAATACGCCCGACGAGCGGGCGGGGTTCTCGGCAGCCAGCACCAGGGCGATGCAGGCGCCGTCGCTCCAGCCGACGAAGCGGGCCTTGTCCAGGCCGAGCCGATCCATCACCGCCAGCACGTCGGAGGCCATCAGCTCATAGGAATAAGGCCTGTCGTCACGCGTGCTGCGGCCGTGGCCACGGCTGTCGACCAGGACAACGCGATAGCCGGCGGCCCGCAGATCGTGCAATTGGTAGCCCCAATTGCCGGCATGGCCGAGACCGCCATGCAGCAGGATCACCGGCGGCCCGTCGCCATACGAAGCATGCCAGATGCGGGCGTCGTCGTGATCAAGCCAGCCCTCGATATCGGCCTGCGGCAGGGGCGGCGCGCCATAGGCGTGAAATTGGCTGAGATCGTCGTCCTGCGTGCTCATGGCCGTCCCTTCCTGTCCCGGTGCAATCGAGGGCTCCTTGGTGTCGATTTACCACATCTAGACCAATTGCAAACAGCAAGTGCTCTTGCGCGGGCGGGCGGCTTTGGCCGATCCCGCCCGCTTCATTCGCTCAACAGGCCATGACGCCGGTGCCAGTCCTCCAGCGATTCCTCGGGATAGGTGTCGAAATGCAGATAGCCGGGACCGGATGGTACATCGACCCATCGGGGAGCATCGGCCAGCATCATCTCCACGATCTCCGGCGGCTTGGGCAGCGGCGTATCGATCGCCGAGGCGTGCGGGTGGATCAGTTCCGGCCAGCGCGGATCCCACAGCCAGAGCGCACTGCCGCATTCCCCGCAGAAATGGCGCCCGGCCGGCGAGCGTTGGTCGGCCTGCCCTTCCTCACGCAGGACGGCGTGATAGATGCGCAGATGCTCGCGTCCCTCCACCTTCAGGCTTTCGGCATGGGCGCCGAGATTGATGGCATAGCCGCCTGATCCCGCCGTCTTGCGGCAGATCGAGCAATGGCAATGCATGAAGGGCGCGGGGCTCATCGCCTCGACGCTGAACGTCACGGCGCGGCAATGGCAGGATCCTTTCAGCAGCATGTGCGTTTCCTTAGTCTCTTTGTCTCACAACGGATGGAATGATGTGGGGTTCCAGGAGAACTTCGCTTCCATACAAACCGGAAAGGGTGACCCTTGAAAGGCAGATTCGTCATCATCGCCATGGCTGCATTGCTGTTCTCCTCCACGGCGCAAGCGGGCGACTATGCGCCCCTCGATTGTGCCAAGGCAGCTTCCCCCGCCGAAAAAGCCGTCTGCGGCAGTTACGCCCTCGGCCAGGCCGAGGCGCGCATGGCGACGCTCTACGGCGTCTCGATGTCCCTGGTGGCCATGGGCCAGCGCGGCAATATCGGCGAGGCTCAGCAGGCCTGGATCAAGACGCGCGAGGCCTGCGGCGCCGATACAGCCTGCCTCGACAAGGTCTATGGCGAGAGGATCGGCGTGCTGGACGAGGTGATCCGCAACATCGCTTCGCACGGCCCGTTCTAGAACTAGGGCCGGTGGGGCCCGCAAACAGGCCTCGGCCGGCCTGGAATCCCCATTTGTCCTTGGCGCAATCATCCCTTCCTGCTATTGCGCGCGGATGAGCGAAGAATTGATCGAAAATATCCGGAATTTCTCCATCGTGGCCCATATCGACCACGGCAAGTCCACCCTTGCCGATCGTCTGATCCAGGCCACGGGCACGCTGACTGACCGTGAAATGGTCGAGCAGGTGCTCGATTCCATGGATATCGAGCGCGAGCGCGGCATCACCATCAAGGCGCAGACCGTGCGCCTGAACTACCGCGCCCAGGACGGCAAGGACTATATCCTCAACCTGATGGATACGCCCGGCCATGTCGACTTCGCCTATGAGGTCTCGCGCTCGCTCGCGGCCTGCGAAGGCTCGCTCCTGGTGGTCGACGCCTCCCAGGGCGTCGAGGCGCAGACGCTCGCCAATGTCTATCACGCCATCGACGCCAATCACGAGCTGGTGCCGGTGCTCAACAAGATCGACCTGCCCGCGGCCGAACCGGACCGCATCAAGCAGCAGATCGAGGACGTGATCGGCATCGATGCCTCCGAGGCCGTGCCGATTTCGGCCAAGACCGGCCTCAACATCGACCAGGTGCTGGAAGCCATCGTCACCCGCCTGCCGGCGCCCAAGGGCGACCGCAACGCCCCGCTCAAGGCGCTGCTGGTGGATTCTTGGTACGATGCCTATCTCGGCGTGGTCGTGCTGGTGCGCATCTTCGACGGCACGCTCAAGAAGGGCCAGCGCGTCAAGATGATCGGCACCGATGCGCATTACGAGGTCGATCGCCTCGGCGTCTTCAGGCCGAAGATGCAGGCCATCGCCGAGCTCGGGCCGGGCGAGATCGGCTTCATCACGGCGGCGATCAAGGAAGTGGCCGATACCCGCGTCGGCGACACCATCACCGATGATCGCAAGAACACCAACATTGTGCCGCTGCCGGGCTTCAAGCCGGCCCAGCCCGTGGTGTTCTGCGGCTTGTTCCCGATGGATGCGGCGCAGTTCGAGGATCTGCGCGCCGCCATGGGGCGGCTTCGCCTCAACGATGCCTCGTTCTCCTTCGAGATGGAATCCTCGGCGGCGCTCGGCTTCGGCTTCCGCTGCGGCTTCCTTGGGCTGCTGCACCTGGAAATCATCCAGGAGCGCCTGGAGCGCGAGTTCAATCTCGACCTGATCGCGACGGCGCCGTCCGTCATCTACAAGATCAACATGACCGACGGCAGCCATATCGAGCTGCATAATCCGGTCGACATGCCGGATGTGGTGAAGATCACCTCGATCGAGGAGCCGTGGATCCGCGCCACCATCTTGACGCCGGACGACTATCTCGGCTCGATCCTCAAGCTCTGCCAGGACCGGCGCGGTGTGCAGGTCGATCTCAATTATGTCGGCAAGCGCGCCATGGTGCAGTACGACCTGCCGCTCAATGAGGTGGTGTTCGACTTCTATGACCGCCTGAAGTCGGTATCGAAGGGCTACGCCTCCTTCGATTATCATTTGACCGACTACAAGGAAGGCGATCTGGTCAAGATGCAGATCCTGGTCAATGCCGAGCCGGTGGACGCGCTTTCGATGCTGGTGCATCGCGACCGCGCCGAGAGCCGCGGCCGCGCCATGTGCGAGAAGCTGAAGGACCTCATCCCCCAGCACATGTTCGTGATCCCGATCCAGGCGGCGATCGGCGCCAAGATCATTGCGCGCGAGACTATCCGGGCTCTGCGCAAGGACGTCACCGCCAAATGCTATGGCGGCGACATCTCCCGCAAGCGCAAGCTTCTGGAGAAGCAGAAGGAAGGCAAGAAGAAGATGCGCCAGTTCGGCAGCGTCGACATTCCGCAGGAAGCCTTCATCGCCGCGCTCAAGGTGGATGGGTAGGGACGAACTAGCTTTATCCTAGGATCGCCGGCTGTCCAGCCAGCTCTTTCAATCAATCATGAAACGCCGGGTTTCCAGGAGTCGGCTGGAAAGCCGGCGGTCCCAGACGCCTTCACTCGCTGTAACGCTCCTCCCGCCAGGGATCACCGCGGTTGTGATAGCCGCGCACTTCCCAGAAGCCCGGCTTGTCGCGGGTGGCGAATTCGATGCGGCTGAGCCATTTGGCGCTCTTCCAGAAATAGAGCCGGGGCACGACGAGGCGCACCGGGCCGCCATGGTCCGAAGTCAGCGGCCTGCCCTCCCAGGCGTGGGCGATCAGCACGTCCTCCCCCAGGAAATCCTGCAGGGACAGGTTCGTGGTGTAGCCGTCGGCCGAATGCAGCACGACATGACCAGCCTCGGGCCTGGGCCGTACGATCTCGGCGAGGGCCAGCGTGGTTAGGCCCTCGAAATGGTTGTCGTAGCGCGACCAGGTGGTGACGCAGTGGATGTCGCAGACCTGCGTCACCTGGGGCTGGGCCGAGAAGGCCGCAAAATCCCAGACGAGCGGATTCTCGACCGCACCGAACACATCGAGCTGCCAGCGCGCCTTGTCGATGCTGGGCTGCAGGCCGAGATCGAGCACCGGCCAATCCTTGACGAGATGCTGGCCCGGCGGCAGGCGGTCGTTTTGAGACCGGGAAGCCCGGCCGGTGAGGAATTTGCCGGCCTGGGCCCAGAGCTGCTTGGTGCGGGTGAGCTTGGAATCGGCCGGCGTCGCCGGGTCGTCATCATCGGCCATGGTGCCCTCCAAAATCAAAAGATAATGCATATTTCGAACCAAGCAGAGTTTCCCGGTGAGGCCTGTCCGTGAGACCCGCCGGGAAACTCTGAAGATGTTTGATATCTTGCCGATTCCTCCTGATCGTGCCCCTCGCACGGATCAGGAGGAATCGGCTTGTGGTAGGTCGGCTGCTATAAGGGCCGTACCCGAATCGAGGTCCTCATGTCCGCTGACGTCAATCCCCTCCTGGCCCGTTGGTCCACCCCCTTCGAAGCGCCGCCCTTCGCCGATATCCGCACCGAGCATTATCGTCAGGCCTTCGAGGCGGCGCTGGCCGAAAACAAGGCGGAGATCGCCACGATTGCCGACAATGCCTCGGCGCCGAGCTTCGACAACACCCTGGCGGCGCTGGAGCGTTCGGGCCGGGCGCTCGACCAGGTCGCCTCGGTGTTCTTCAACCTGGCGGGCTCCGACACCAATGACGAATTGCAGGCGATCGAGCGCGAGATGGCGCCGATCCTGTCGCGCCATCACACCGCGATCTATCTGAACGACGCTCTGTTCCGGCGTATCGATGCCGTCTTCGCCCGGCGGGCGGAGCTCGGCCTGTCGCCCGAGCAGGCCCGGGTGCTCGATCGCTATCACACCGCGTTCCGTCGGGCCGGCGCCGGTAGGCCCGAAGAGGTGAAGCAGCGCCTGGCAGCGATTTCCGAACGCCTTGCCAGTCTCGGCACCCAATTCGGACAGAACGTGCTGAAGGACGAGAAGGCCTGGTCGATGAAGCTCGACGGCGAGGCCGATCTCGCCGGCCTGCCCGATTTCCTGCGCGCCGCCAGCGCCAGCGCCGCGGCGGATCGCGGTGAGAGCGGCCATGTCGTCACGCTGTCGCGCTCACTGATCGAACCTTTCCTGCAGTTTTCCGCCCGCCGGGACCTGCGCGAAACGGCCTTCAAGGCCTGGCTCGCCCGCGGCGAGGGCGGCGGCGAAACGGACAACCGCGCTTTGATCGCCGAAATGGTGGCGCTCCGGGCCGAGCGCGCCAGGCTCCTGGGCTATCAGACCTTCGCCCACTATCGCCTGGACGATTCGATGGCCCGCACGCCTGAGGCTGCGCTCGATCTCCTGCGCTCGGTCTGGCAGCCGGCTCGCAGCCAGGCCGAACGCGAGCGCGAAGGCCTCGAGGCCCTGGCGGCTGGGGAAGGCGACAACATCGCGCTGCAAGCCTGGGACTGGCGCTATTATGCGGAGAAGAAGCGACGCCAGGAATTCGACCTCGACGAGGCCGAGCTCAAGCCCTATCTGCAGCTCGATAAGATCATCGAGGCGGCCTTCGATACGGCCCGGCGCCTGTTCGGCATCACCTTCACCGAACGCAAGGACGTGCCGGTCTATCATCCGGACGTGCGGGCCTTCGAGGCGACGGATGCGGCCGGGACGGGCATCGGCCTGTTCTATGGCGATTATTTCGCCCGGCCCTCCAAGCGCAGCGGTGCCTGGATGAGCGCCTTCCGCAGCCAGGAGCGGCTGAACGGCGCGATCAACCCGATCATCGTCAATGTGATGAATTTCGCTCGCGGCGCGGATGGGCAACCGACCCTGTTGTCCTTCGACGACGCCCGCACGCTGTTCCACGAGTTCGGCCATGGCCTGCACGGCCTGTTGTCGGACGTCACCTATCCCCTGCTCTCGGGCACCAGTGTGGCGCGCGACTTCGTCGAATTCCCTTCGCAGCTTTACGAGCACTGGTTCGAACAGCCCGAAGTGTTGCAGCGCTTCGCCGTGCACTATCGGACGGGCGAGCCGATGCCGAAGGCCTTGCTCGACCGCCTGCTCGCCAGCCGCACCTTCAACCAGGGTTTTGCCACGGTGGAATATGTTTCCTCCGCCCTGGTCGATCTCGAAATGCATTTGTTGAAGGAAGCCGAGGGCTTCGATGTCGGCGCCTTCGAGGCCAAGGTGCTCGGCGAGATCGACATGCCCCGGGCGATGGTGATGCGCCACCGGCCCCCACATTTCCAGCATGTCTTCTCGGGCGACGGCTATTCCTCGGCCTATTATTCCTATCTGTGGTCGGAGGTGCTCGATGCCGACGGCTTCGACGCCTTCGTCGAGACCGGCGACATCTTCGATGGCGAGACGGCCCGCAAGCTCAAGCAGTTCGTCTATGCCGCCGGCAACCGGCAAGATGCGGCGCAGGCCTATCGCGACTTCCGCGGCCATGATCCCAAGCCCGAGGCCTTGCTGAAGAAGCGCGGCCTGGCGGCATGATTGGAGCGCGGACATCCTGTCCGCTCTTCTTTTCAGGCGCGCATGACGGTTGCGAAAGCGGACATTGCGACATGCAAGCATGTCGCTGAGATGTCCGCGCTCCTACGCCGCGTGGCGCTCCGCGCCTGCACCGAAATGATCGACATAGCGCGGATTGATCTTCTCGACCGGCAGGACTACCAGCACATCGGTGGTGCCGAACTGATGATCGATAACCGCGCCGTCGCCGAAGCTGGCGCCGAGGCGCAGATAGCCTTTGATCAACGGCGGTAGGGCATGCAGCGCCTGCTTGACGTCGATGCCTTCCTTGGCGATGCGGTTCATCGAGACATAGCGCTCCGGCACCGCCTTGACGCGCCACTCGCCCTCGGTAGCGGCATGGTGATGCAGGAAGGCGAGCGGCAGGGCAAGGCGGCTCGGGTCGGTGCCCTCCAGGCTGGCGCAGCCCAGCATCACGTCGATCTTGTGATGCAGCACATAGGTCCAGATGCCGTGCCAGAGCAGCTCCACCGTGCGCTTGTTGCGATAGGCCGGCAGTACGCAGGAGCGGCCGAGCTCGAGGAAGCGGCGGCCAGGATGGGCTGCGATCAGCGGCTCGATTGCGTATTCGGCGGTTGAATAGAAGCCGCCATGGCGCTCGGCCACGTCCTGGCGCAGCAGGCGGTAGGTGCCGACCACCCGCCCGCCCGGCTTGCCCAGCCTGGTGGGGGCGTCATGGTCGATCACCAGCAGATGGTCGCAGAGCGTGTCGTAATCGTCGCGGTCACGCCTGGAGATCAGGGACAGCGCGTCCGGTATGGCGGCCATCTCCTCGTAGAACACCTGATAGCGCAGCTTCTGCGCTTTCTTCACGTCCCTGGCGGTCTCAGCCAACCGTACTTCCAGGGAGCCGATGCGTCCGAGAGTCATCGGCAAACCGATATTCTCGATGCGACGCTGGCGCAAGGCCGGCTTGAGCCGGCGGCGCGGCGCCAAGGGCACGATGCCGGCCGGCAGCTTGCTGCTCCAGCCGCGCGGATCGATCATTGCAAACAAGCCTTTCGGCGGCGTCGTCGGCATCTTCAGCCCCTGCCCGAATCCCCATCCCACAAGCATCATCACAGTTTTCGCACGGATTTGTGACAACAAGCCGCATCGCCGAGCCGCCCGCTCAGGCGGGCTTTGCCGGGGCCAGGGCGCGATCGATCGCCACCACGATCAATCCCAGCCCGAGGAAGCCTGCCAGGATGACGAGGCCGTTGGCGAGGGCGCCGCCATAGCCGAGAACCGTGACGTCGGCAAAGGGGTAGAGATAGCGCCCGGCCAGTGCGCCGTAGAGCAGCGAATAGGCGACATAAAGCAGGGGGTAGAGCATCCATGCGATGGGATCGCGCCAGCGCAATTGCCCCTTCGGCACGAAGACGAGCCAATAGAGCACGAACAGCATCGGCACGATTCGATGCAGCACGTTGTCGACCGCGAGTGTCAGGCCGCTCATCGGGCGCAGCCCGGTGAGCAGGGCAGCAAAGATCACGCCGACCACGAAGATGTAGATGGCTACGGCCGCCCGGGTTCCAGGCCGGGTCAGGAAGCCGCCCCGTTCCCCGAGGAGGGCACTGGCCCCGGCCACGATCGTCACCAGCGTGTTGGTGAGCACGGTGAAGTAGCTGAAGACGAGGATGATGCCGTCAAGAGCGCTGCGTCCCTGCGCCTGCACGGTCTCGACACCCAGCAGCACCTGCAGCAGCACGGCGCTGCCCGCGATGAGGGCGATCACGCCGGCGACGACGCATCCGAGCCTTTGGTTGCCTGTCACGCCATACCTCGTCCTGGCTGTGATCGGCAGCGTAGCATAAGCGCCATCATCATGATGCCGTCGACGGTCACTGCCGCGCCCGGACCACGGAGCCGGCAAGGGCGCGATCGAGCGCCACCAGCGCAAGGCCGAGGCCGTAGAAGGTGGCGAGGATCAGCGCAGCATAGCCGAGCGCGCGGGGATAGCCGAGCACCGGCACGTTGGAAAAGGGGTAGAGATAGCGCCCCGTCAGCGCGCCATAAATCAGCGAGTAGACGACGTAGAGCGCCGGAAAGGTCAGCCAGGCCAGCGGATTGCGCCAAGTCAGCTGGCCCTTCGGCACGAAGATGAGCCAATAGAGCGTGAAGAGCACGGGCACCACCCGGTGCAGGGCGATGTCGACGGGCACGGCGAGGCCGGTCAGCTGCCGCAAGCCGGCGAGGAACACGGCATAGATCAGGCCGACGATGATGATGTAGACGGTGACGGCGGCCCGGGTCGACGGCCGGGTCAGGAAGCCTCGGGCTTCCCCGCGCAGGGCACAGGCGGTGGCCACCACGGCCAGGATCACATTGGCCTGCAGGGTGAAATAGCTGAACACGGTGACGAGGCCATCGATCGCCGTCCGGCCTTGCGCCATCACCGCCCCGACCACGATCCAGGCACGCAGGGCAACGGCGAGCCAGGCCGTGATGGCGATCAGCGCCGCAAAAAGGCGTCCGGCTGCCTGGCTGCCCGTCATGAATCACCCCGATTGCTGCTGCGGCTGGCGATACAGTCTAGAGCGTTTTCCAGAAAAGTTGATAGACTTTTCGATTAAGAAAACGCGTCAGAACAAAGAGTTAGAGAAAAAGTGCGACTCGCGGAAATCGCACTTTTCTCTAAGCCGCATCGGCCGCGGCTGGCCAGCGTGGAGCGATCAATAGGGGTCACTGCGCTCCAGGATCTCCTGGCCCATCAGCACGCAGTCGCCCGGCAACTGGGCATAGATCAGGTGCATGCGGTAATTGCCCTTGTAGATCGAGCCCTCGACCTCGATCACGTCGAAGCGGCCCTTGCCGACCAGGGCCCCGACGGTGCCGATTGCCCTCACGCTGTCGGGATCGACCTGGGCGCGGTCGTCATTGTCGGAATGGAAGGCCAGCAGCTTGGCGGCCTGCTTCACGGCGGCATCGGCGCAATGGGGGCGGGGAGCAGCGTGGGAAGCAGCGTGGGAAGCAGCGGTGCCGGCGAGCAAGGCGAGGCAGGCGAGAAGGATGGGTATGCGCATGACATGTCTCGGGTGAACATCGGCTGGGTGTGTCTGCAGATAGCGGCTTGGCGGCCGTGTCGCCAGCCTGTCCATGTCGCAGATAGCGCGTGATAAGGTCGAGCCTAGGCCAGAACCGTCGCCCTGTCCGTCCTCGCCCGGTAGCTCAACGCTTCGGCGATGTGGATGCGGCCGACATCGGTCTCGCCGTCGAGATCGGCCAAGGTGCGCGAGACGCGCAACACGCGGTGGAAGCCGCGGGCCGACAGGCGCATGGCCTCCGAGGCATCGCGCAGAAGCTTGGTGGCTCCCGCGTCGGGGCGGGTGACCTCCTCGACCACATTGACCGGCACGCTGGCATTGGTGGAGCCGTCGGGCAGGCCGAGTGTGCGGTAGCGTTGGGCGGCACGGTCCCGGGCTTCCGCCACCCGGGCCGCCACCTCGGCCGAGCCTTCGGCGGGCGGTGGCAGGATGAGGTCGGCGGCGGAGACGGCGGGCACCTCGACGACGATGTCGATGCGGTCGAGCAGCGGGCCGGAGATGCGGGCCTGATAGTCGGCGGCGCAGCGCTCAACCGGCCCGCGCCGGCAGGCGAAGCCCGGATCGTTGGCCTTGCCGCAGCGGCACGGATTCATGGCCGCGACGAGCTGGATCCGAGCGGGATAGGCGACGCGGGCATTGGCCCTGGCGATCACGGCCTCGCCCGACTCCAGCGGCTGGCGCAGGGCATCGAGGGTTTGTGGTGCGAATTCAGGCATCTCGTCGAGGAAGAGCACGCCGTGATGCGAGAGCGACACTTCGCCGGGCCTGGCATGGATGCCGCCGCCGATCAGGGCCGCCATCGAGGCCGAATGATGCGGGGCGCGGAAGGGGCGCCGGCTGGTGAGCTCGCCGCCGGCGAGTTGGCCCGCCACAGAATGGATCATCGAGATTTCCAGGAGCTCGGCTGGCACCAAAGGCGGCAGGATCGAGGGCAGCCTTGCCGCCAGCATGGACTTGCCGGAGCCGGCCGGGCCGATCATCAGGAGATTATGCGCACCGGCGGCTGCCACCTCCAAAGCGCGCTTGGCGGTCTCCTGGCCCTTGATGTCCTTGAGGTCGGGCAGGGCGGCCGCTGGCGCGGCGATGCGCGGCTGCGGGCGGGAGAGCAACTGTGTGCCCTTGAAATGATTGACGAGCTGGATCAGCGAACGGGGGGCGAGAATGTCCATCTCCGGGCTGGCCCAGGCCGCCTCCGGCCCGCAGGCGGCGGGGCAGATCAGGCCAAGCCCGCGGCCATTGGCGGCGACGGCGGAGGGCAGCACGCCGGCGACCTTGGTGATGGTGCCGTCGAGGCCGAGCTCGCCGAGCACGCAATAGCCCTCCAGCGCGTCATGGGGAATGGCGCCGATGGCGGCCATCACCCCGAGCGCGATGGGCAGGTCGAAATGCGAGCCTTCCTTGGGCAGGTCGGCCGGGGCGAGATTGACGGTGATGCGCTTGGCCGGCAGGGCCAGGCCGGCGGCGGTGAGGGCGGCGCGTACCCTCTCGCGCGCTTCCGACACCGCCTTGTCGGGCAGGCCGACGATGGTGAACACCACCGAACCGGTCATGATCTGGACTTGCACGTCGACCTGGCGCGCTTCCACGCCTTCGAATGCCACCGTCGCAACGCGCGATACCATCTCGTTTCCCCGTCAGCCTGCTCGACGATAGCGGGGAAGCGTGGAGCCGCCAAGCAAAATGAGAACAAAGAGTGATTCTGGAAGCCTGTGACCGAGGCCCATCCGTCCGCCAGCCGATCAGGGACGGCCCCGGTGCGGCTGGGCTCTGTGCTGTGCAATCTGGCAGGCCCGCATCGTCAAAGGCGAGTTGGTCGATGCTGTAACGAGACTATTGTGCAGAGGAGGCGGGACTCAATTTCTTGGTGTCTTTGCCAAACGCGAATTCACCCGTGCTGCCGTCATTCATTGTCAGCGAGCCTGTGCCACTCATGCGGCTCGGTCCGTTTCGCACGCTGGCAGTGCCTTTGCGACCGTCGCTGCAGAGGATCGGCACATACATCAGGCCTCTGACGGCCGACAATGTATAGGAGCCGCTGCACGAAAACGTGCCCTTGCTCACCGTATAGGAACCCTGGATCTGCTCGATACGTATCGATCCATGCAAAACTCTGCCCAGCCCCTTGCTTGCCACCACCACAGGCAAGACCTGCACATTGCCCGGGAGGGTGCGGACCGGAGCTGTACAGGCTCCAAGAGCAGCGGCAAGGAAACCGGCAGCAAAAAGACTCGCGGCGACGGAAAAGGCGCGCATGAGATCCCTCAAGCAACAATCACGAAGATTGGTATGATGATTTATTCCAGGGAGGCAAGGGCGTAGCGAATGCGCGGGGCTTATCGGATCTGGGCCGATATTCTTCGAACATCGAGCGATATTTGGCGAGTGCCTGGCCGAGATAGCAGAGCAGGGCGGCGCGCATCCAGTGCGCCGAGCTCGAGGCGGCAAGCGCATCGCCGAGGCCGATCCAGCGCCTCCTGCGCCAGAACGGCTTCGCCGGCGGGGTCGAGCCCGCGCTCCTTGAGATGGGAGGGAGCCGCATAGTTCGCAAAGGCGATGCCCGAAATGCGGCGGCAGACCAGCGTTTCCGGCGGGTCGACGGCCGGGCGCACGGCGACATCCGCGTCGCGATGGGTGAGGTTGGCAAAGGCGTTCGAGGTGTTCACCTCGATGAGGACGCCGGGATGGCGCTACCGGAAGGCCGCCAATATCGAGGGCTGGAGGGAGGCCATCAGCGTATCGGTGGTGGTGATGCGTAGGCTTCCTTCCAGGCGCAGGTCATTACCGAGCCCGCCATGATCTGGATCCGGACGTCGACCCAGCGCGCCTCCACGCCCTCGAACGCCACCGTCGCGACGCGCTATACCACCTCGTTTCCCGTCAGCCCGCTTGACGATAGCGGGGGGAAGCGCAAAAGCGCCAGGCAAAATGAGAGCTAGACGTGATCAACGCCGGCAAATTGCAAGGCGTTTCAGGGTTTCACGCCCTGCAGCAACGACGATAATCCCGGCTCTTCGACAACGAGAGCCGCATCTGCCGGCAGGACCCACCGCACCTGGCGCTGACCGATTTCTTTCCAGGTCGGCAATGTCGCATTCACATGCAAAGGGTACACTGCGACCTCGACGAGATCGAAGTGCTCGGCTCGGCGCTTCCAATAGACGAAGCTGCCGCAGGGTTCCTCGGCGACCGTTCCGACCAGGCCGGCTTCCTGTTCGGCCTCGATTCTCGCGGCTTCCCAATCATCGCGCCCTTTCATCGGCCATCCCTTCGGGATCGACCAACGGCTGGTCTCGCGCGTGGTGATCAGGCACACTTCGAGCTGCCCATCCCGTTCGCGCACGGGAAGGGCAGCCACTTGATGCCGTATATCGGGCTGGCGCTTCTTTTTGTCCTTCTTGGGCATGGCTTGGTCAGTATAGCGCAAAAGAGCGGATATTATGTCAGATATTCGACCTGGATTGTTGTTTTGGCAACATATGTCGATCGAAAGAAAGCCTGCTGCTCCCGCTGGCGATGGTGGGGTTCCATTCCCTGTGCGAGATCCGAAATGCGCGCCAGTGACGCCATCGAATGCCGATTGCCTTTTATACCGACCTGCAGAGTGAGGATGATCGCCAATGGATCCCAAGGAAGAATGGCTCCGCTATAGCGGCTGGGACGCCAGCGAGCATGACCGCTGGCTGCGCGACAGGATCGCGTCGCTCTTTGACCTGCAGAACCCCACGTCGAGGCAGCAGCAGCTGCTGCATATGGCGAGCTTGCGGTTGACGCTTCAGGATCTGCCGGCCGCCGCCTATCCAGGTCAGGAGGCCGAGCTTCGCGCTTTGGCGGAAATCGAGTTCAAGGACCCGGCCTGAGCGGCGGAGGCCAAGAGCGAAGATTCGAGAACGAAGACTCAATCGAAAGTGAGCTATCAATGCCCATGGATGTCCGGATCGCGTCTCCTCGGGACGCCGGCCCGATGGCCCAACTCATCAACGAGATCATTGCGATCGGAGGAACCACGGCGCATCGCCGGCCCTTTGACGAGCATCGCATCCTTGATGAGTTCATCGCCGCCAAGCGCGGAATCTGCTGTTTCGTGGCGGTCGATGATGCGCAGATCCTGGGGTTCCAGGCCCTCGAATGGTGCGATCCGGACTGGCCGGGCGAGGACCGTCTGCCGGCGGACTGGGCGGTCATCGGAACCTATGTAGCACCCGGGGCGCATGGCAGGGGCATTGGCCGCGCCTTGTTCCTGGAGACCGCGAAGGCCGCCAAGGCGGCGGGCGTACGTTTCATTGACGCCACTATCCGCAAGGAGAACGAGGGCGGCCGGGCCTTTTATGCCGGTATTGGCTTCGTCGATTACCGCACCGGAGACGAAAGCGTTTCAAAGCGTTTTGCACCCGGCTGACGCTTGGCGTCGCCGCTCGGCTGTACGGGACTTGGCTCAAGGAAGTGGCAGGAGCGCGAGGCTGTCTTTCAGAATGTCGGCCGGAATCAGGCCGTTGCCTTCGCCGGAGAATTGTATGTCGTGGAGCCACCAGCGTGCGTTGGCCTTGGCATAGGTCAGCCGGATGAACATCGTTTTTCTGTCGCTGATCGCGGCGTAGTAGAATTGCTGCCGGATGCCATCCATTTCCCTGTCGATGATCTTCCGGATGTGGCTGAAATCATATTGCTTCACATTGGCGAAGAGCCCGTCGACGGAGCGTTTCATGCCCTCATCGGAATTGGGGATGACCTGCCGGACGGCATTTGTGGCACCGTCGTAGTTCCGCCTGGCGATGCTGGTCATGATCTTCTCGCTCGTCTCGTCGACCGCCGTGGCCGGTCCGGTCCGGTTGGCGCCCGTCAGGCCGACCAGGCTGCCTTCGAGGAGGGAGGCCGGAAAGATCGCACTCGCGGAGCCGGTTGCAAAGCGAAAATCCCGATGGCGCCAACCGGCATCGCTCATCCGATAGGTAAAGCGCAGATAGACCGGTGTGTAATCGTCGACCCGCATTGAAAGATAGATCTCGCGGATGGCCTCCGGGAAAGAGAGGTCGAGCACCTTGCCGATTTCGGTGAGTTTGCGCCCCTTGAGCGGGGCCAGGGCATTGCGCAGGCTCTTCCCGAATTCGCAATCGGTGGGGTTGTCCGCACCGCAGCCAATCTTCGCTACGCTGTCGAAATCCTGCCGGGCCAGCGCATCGACATAGTGCCGGACCTGGGCTTCGGGATCGTCGATCAGTGGTATCTCCTCGGCGGTGGCCAAGCGGGCGAGGCCGAGGAACAAGGCGAACGACAGAAGGAGGCGACGCTTGAGATGGCGGGGCATCCGCTTTTCTCCAATGGAGTGAGGTCGGGCCTAGGCAGAGTTTCCCGGCCGGCCCCACGGGTGGCGCGCGATTTGACCCTGCTGTTCGCCGGAGGAAGGCAAGCATGGAGCGGGCCGCTATGCAGTGCCATGCGAAACAGAGGCCGCGCCCCGTTGCTGGCGTCGTCAGGGCCGACCGTTCAATCTGCTTCCGGCCCGGGCACGCCCGTCTTCAAGGCCGGACCGTCATAATGCGCACGCGGGCGGATCAGGCTGCCCCGGACCGTCTGCTCGAGCATATGGGCGATCCAGCCGACGGATCGGGCGAGGGCGAAGAGCGTGAACGGGGCGCTCGCCGGCAGGCCGTAATGGTCGGCCAGGGCCGCGAGGGCGAAGTCGACATTCGGTGGTTCATCGCTGTGCTCCGCCACGGCCTCGCGGATGCCCTCATAGATCTCGCTGCAGGAGAAGCAGGCCAGCAGGGCGGCCGCCCGGGGATCCCCGTTGGGATAGAGCGGGTGGCTGAAAGCGGGCAGGCGATGGCCGCGGGAGAGCCAGTCATGCACGGCGCGCCGGGGGCCGACCCGGCGGGCGGTCTCGGCCAGGGCCTGTACGCTCACGGCGGCCGTGCCATGCAGCGGTCCGGCAAGGGTGCCCAGCCCTGCCAGCAGGCCGGCGGCCAGCGGAGCGCCCGTCGATGCGGCCGTGCGGGCGGCGAAGGTCGAGGCGTTCAGCTCGTGATCGGCCAATAGCACCAAAGCCCTCCGGATGAGGTCGGCGGCATTGGGAGCCTGCCAGGCCAATGCCGCCCGCTGGTGCAGCGGCAAGGCGCCATCGGCCCCGCCCCCGAGCATCGCCGCCGCCATGGTGCCGACCAGCCCCGCCGCTTCCCGGCAGAGCACGGCATGCGAACGCCCGCCGGTGGGAAAGTCGTGGCTGGCCCGCCTCGCCAGAGCGAGCAGCGCGGCTTCGAAAGGGTTGGCCGGGATCGGCATGCCCCTGACCGTGGCTGGGAAGGCAAGATCGACCCTTCCGACCTGCCAGAGTAGCTTGGCGGTCTCCTCGAGGCTGGCATGGTCGGAAAGGCCGATGGCATCCTCGCCGCGATACCACAAGCGGCCGTCCGATATCGTCGACAGGCCGGAGGCCAGCACGGGCTCGCCGAAGGAGATGGTCTGCGTGGCGACGTCGGCGACGCTGCGGCGCCCGGCATGGCGTCCTGCCAGCCGTTTGACGTCCTCGCCATGGTAGAGGCTGCGCCGCACATCCTGCGGATGCGGTTTGGTGCGGATCCTGCCGCGGCTGACATTGGCATAGAGCGTCTGCGGCTGGACCTTGAGGACGGCGAGAGCTTCTTGCGAGGTGATCCAGGGCATCGGCGCAAACCAGGCTGATATATTGACGATATCTATCAAGATTGACGTCAATGCTAAAGCGTCAGCATGCTTGTCGCAATACGAGGTTTCATTGAGGAGATTGCGATGAACAATGGATTGGACGATGTCATTGCCACCGAGACCGTGATGTCGGACGTGGACGGCCTTGCCGGCCGGCTCGTCATTCGCGGCCATTCGCTCGACGATCTGGCCGGCCATGTCGGCTATGAGGAACTGGTCGGCATCCTGCTGGACGGCTTCTTCCAGGATCTGCCCGGTCCGAAGGAACTGGCGTTCCGTCTCGGCGAGGCCCGCCGCGAGGTGTTCGAGGCGCTGATCCCGGATGGTCTCGCCGCCGAGAACCTGCCGGCCACCGATGCCCTGCGCGCGGCCCTGGCCCGCCTTGATGACGGTGAGGATCTTGCCCTGGCGCTCCGACTGATTGCTGCGCCCGCCGTGCTAACCCCCGCCATCATCCGCCACAAGCGGGGTGAGGCGGCCATCGCGCCGGATCCGGAGGCCGGCCATGCCGGCGACATGCTGCGCATGCTGCATGGCACCGTGCCTCGCCCGGAAGCGGCCGCTGCCCTCGACACCTATCTGGTCACGGTCAGCGACCACGGCCTCAATGCCTCGACCTTCACCGCCCGGGTCGTCGCCTCGACGCAGGCCGGCCTGACCTCGGCGGTACTGGCGGCACTCAGTGCCCTGAAGGGCCCTTTGCATGGTGGCGCGCCGGGCCCGGTACTCGACATGCTCGACGGCATCGCGGCTTCGCAGACGGCCGAGGCGTGGCTGGAGGCAGCTCTCGACAGGGGCGACAGGCTGATGGGCTTCGGCCATCGCATCTACCGCGTGCGCGACCCGAGGGCCGAGGCGCTCAAGCGGGCCGTTACGGCGCTGTTCGGGCCCGGCAAGAACGACACGGGTCGCCTCGCTTTGGCCGAGCATGTCGAAGCGGCCGCGACCAGCATTCTTGCCCGCCGCAAGCCGGACCGCTCCCTTCAGATCAATGTGGAGTTCTATACGGCGTTGCTGCTCGAAGCGCTCGGCTTCCCGCGCGAGAGTTTCACCAGTATCTTCGCCACCGGGCGGGTGGTAGGCTGGATCGGCCATGCCCGTGAGCAGGTGCTCTATGGCCGGCTGATCCGGCCGCAGTCCCGCTATGTCGGCCCACGGCCCGACCAGGCCGCCTGAAACGCACGAAAGCGGGCTCCGGTGCCGGAGCCCGCTTTCGAATCTTTGCTGGACCTCAGGCTGTCGCTGTCGCCAGACGCGAGCGTACGCCCGCCAGGATGAGCAGGACGGCCAGCAGGAGAACCAGGCCGGCTGCGACGAACACGCCGCTCGCGCCGCTGACGTCGAAGATCGTGCCGCCGCCGGCGGCGCCGAGGGCGATGGCAAGCTGGATCACAGCCACGATCAACGCCGTGCCGCTTTCGGTTTCATCCGGCACCGCGCGGGTGATCCAGGCCGTCCAGGCGACCGGCACTGCGCCGAAGGCGAGGCCCCACAGGGCAATCAGCACGGTATCCGCCAGGGGAGCGCTGCCGAGGCCGGCGAGCATCAGGCCGAGCACACCCATCGCCAGGGGCATCGCGGCCAGGGTCAACCTGAGGCTGCGCTCGAGGAGGAAGCCGCCGAGGAAGGTGCCGAGGAAGTTGGCGATGCCGAAACCGAGCAGGATCGCCGACATCGTGCTCACGCCGACCCCCGTCACCGTTTCCAGGAAGGGCCGGATATAGGTGAAGAAGGCGAAATGGCCGGTGAACACCAGGGTGACCGCGACCATGCCGAGGCCGATCTGCGGGCGCATCAGCACCTCCCACAGCGTGCGCAGGCGGGCATGCCCGCGCGGCTCCAGGCGCGGAAGGGTAGCGAACTGCACCACCAAAGCGAGGACGCCGAGGCCGGCCCCCATGATGAAGACGGCCTGCCAGCCGGCTATGTCTCCGACATAGCTGCCGACCGGAGCGGCGAAGACGGTTGCAGCCGAGACACCGCTGAACAGGATCGACAAGGCGCGCGGCACCATCGCCTCCGGCACCAGCCGCATCACGGTGGCGGCAGACATGGTCCAGAAGCCACCGAGCGCGATGCCGAGCAGCACCCGCCCGAGAATCAGGAAGGCCAGGCTCGAGGCGGAGGCGACCAGCAGGTTGGAAGCGATCAGCAGGATCGAGAAGGCCAGCAACACCACACGGCGGTCGAGACGCCGCGTCAGCGTCACCACGAGCAGACTGGTGATCAGGGCCACCGTGGCGGTTGCGGTGACGGCCTGCCCGGCCACGCCTTCGGTCACGCCGAGATCGCGGGCCATCGGCGTCAGCAGGCTGGCCGGCAGGAATTCCGCCGTGACCAGGCCGAACACGCCGAGCATCATGGAGATCACGGCGCCCCACAGGGCGTTCTGCGATCCTGGGGCGGTCGTCACGTCGGCCGCGGGCATATCGTCCTTGAAAGCCCGGTGCGGGCTGCGATCCGGCTCGATCGCATCAAGCGTCGAGGCGGTCTGCAACGCTTCGCTCATCTGTCTTGTCCTGTCGAAGTGACCTGGAGCAAAACGCGTTCAGGCGGAAACGCTCATTTGCTCCAAACTCTTTGGTTTGACGCATTTTGCAATTCTTGGTGTCCCGCCAAATCGCAAAACGCTATCGCGTTGCAGCAACATAGGGTGGACATGTCGGACGATCCATGTCATCAAATCCGGAATGCTTTACCATTCGTCCGGACTTGAGCGCGTGCGCCGCGATAACCCGCCGGCAGACCTGATGAGCGAATTGCTCCTCGGAATGCGTCTCAACGGTGTGCAATATCGGCGCCTGCATGCCGCGCCGCCTTTCGGCGTTCATTTCGGCACTGTCGAGGGACGGGCCCAGTTCCATTTCGTCGCCTGCGGTACGGTCTATCTGCGCATGGCAAGCGGCGCGGTGCACAGCCTCGGGCCGGGCGATGCGGTGCTGCTGCCGCGTGGCGGAGAGCACGACCTCGTTTCCGCACCGGACCTGCCGAGCCAGGATGTCGGCACCTACGAGGCAATCCCGCTCTGCAAGAGCGTCAGCGCCGTCTCGGCCTGTGCCGAGGAGACCTGCCCGAGCCGGCACGCCCATGTCTTCAGCGGTTGCATGGAGTTCGATCTCGGCGGCATGCATCCGCTGGTCGCCCAGATGCCGGAAGTGATGCTGGTCGGCACGCTGCTGGAGCGTCAGCCGGAAATCGAGCCGATGCTGCGGGCGATGGAGCGTGAGGTGCTCACCGAGCGCGTCGGCTCGGCAGGCATCCTGGCGCGGCTGGCCGACGTGGTGTCCGCTTCCATCGTGCGCGGCTGGGTGGAATGCGGCTGCGGAGAAGTGGGCGGTTGGCTGGACGCGCTGCGCGATCCGCGCTTGAGCCGTGCCATCGGCGCCATGCATCGCGACCCCGGCCGGGACTGGACGGTGGCGGAACTGGCCCAGGAGATGGGCGCCTCGCGTTCGGTCTTCGCCGAGCGTTTCCTGGCGGTGACAGGCCAGACGCCTTTGCGTTACGTCACCGAGTTGCGCATGCGCCTGGCAGCCGAATGGATCGGACGCGACCGCATGTCGATCGACACGGCCGCCCAACGCCTCGGCTATGCCTCGCAGGCTGCTTTCAGCCGCGCCTTCAAGCGCGTGACAGGCATGCCACCGGGTGCCTTGCGCACGGAAGGCCCCCACGCGCAAGCCTGAGGGCGGCAGAAGACGACACCGATGAAAGTGTGGCTTTCTCCTTCTGCAAGACGAGAAGGCAGTCTGGCTTCATGTGTCTCGACCGAAATCCATCATCCGTTATGGCTATTGCTGGCCCGGTTGCCGGCCTGCTGGAAGTGTGTCAGAAATTTGGCGGAGAGGACGTCGCCCCATAGAAGGGAGCCTCATGCCGGCTGGTGAGCCTGTTGTCGCCTGGTTGAACCGTCGCAGGCATGCTGCGGCACTTTTGGAGTGCGACAAGGGCGGCTGGGCCAAGCGCCTGGTTTCCACCTCGCCGGTTTTCCCTCGCCGATACCCACGGGACGACGGTGCGCTCTTCGAGCCCCGCGCTTCGCCTCTTTGGCCGTACAAGCCCTCCAACAACGGCAAACCCTGCAGAGAATGGGATCCCCATCATGAGCGGACGTGAGAAGCTGCGCAGCCTGAGCGATATCTATCGTTTCCTGCGCATGAACGAGACGCCGATCTATGTCGTCACGCCGACGCCCTTCAACCTGCTCGGGCTCGATGAGTGGGTGGGTGGCCTGGAGTTCATCAATTATTTCGACATTTTCGACGGCAGGCACCCGCGCGTCTTCGTGCCGCCGCGCACCGGGCCGGTCGAGTTCAAGTCGATGGAGGACGTTGCCAACTATCTGGTGGCGCACCCTGCCTTCAGGGCTCGTATCCGCAAGAAGCCGCGTGGCAAGGCGATCTTCGTGATGTTCGACGAGGAGACCGAGGAACTCTGCGCCGAAGCCGGTGTCGATGTTGCCCTGCCGAAGGCCGCCTTGCGCACGAGGCTCGATTCCAAGATCGAGACGACGCGGCTCGGCAATGAGGCGGGCGTCGCCAGCGCCCCCAACACCATGGGCTTGGCCAGCAGCTACGAAGAACTCGGCGTGCTGGCCGCTGCAGCGGGTCTCGGCAGCGACCTCGTGGTGCAGACGCCCTATGGCGACAGCGGGCGCACCACCTTCTTCGTCAAGAGCCAGGCCGACTGGGATAAATACGCCGCCAAGATCATCGGCCAGGACTTGAAGGTGATGAAGCGCATCAATCACCTTCCCGGCACCATCGAAGGCTGCTGCACCCGCCACGGCACGCTGGTCGGCCCGGTGATGACCGACATTACCGGCTTTGCCGAGATCACGCCCTATAAGGGCGGCTGGTGCGGCAATGACGTCTCGCCGACCATTCTGCCAGGCGATGCGCCCGATCGGGTACGCGAGATGGCACGCAAGCTTGGCGACCGGCTCTATGAGGAGGGCTATCGCGGCGTGTTCTGCTGCGACTTCCTGCTCGATACCGATACGCACGAGGTCTATCTGGGCGAACTCAATCCGCGCGTCTCCGGCGCTTCGCCGCCGACCAATCTGATCACCACCATCTATGGCGGCTGCCCGCTCTTCCTGTTCCACCTGCTCGAATTCCTCGATGTCGATTACGACCTCGACGTCGAGGCTGTGCAGAGCCGCTGGAAGGAATATGACCACTGGACCCAACTCATCCTCAAGCAGACCGAGGATAAGGTGGAGATGATCACGCGGGTGCCGCAGTCGGGCATCTGGCGCATGAATGATCGCGGCGAGATCGCCTATCAGCGCTCCGCCCTCGACCTGACCAGCGTCGGCGACGAGAACGAGGCCTTCTACATGCGCGTGTACGGCGTGGGAGAATATTGCTACCATGGCGCCGATATGGGCTGTCTGCTGGCGCGAGGCCGGATGCAATCGGACGCCCGGGAACTGCTGGCGCGTGCCAAGAAATGGAACGCCGGCATCAAGGCGCAGTTCGAGTCGGTGCCCCTGTCCGCGATGACCGCCATCGTGCCGCCGGTGGACATGCCGTCGGCCAAATGGATCTAGCGGAAGTGGATCTGACCGAACGCGCCCGAAAGGCATGAGTGGAAAGAAATGAACGTAGGGTTCCGCAGCTTGCGGGAACAGGGGCCTGGCCCGGCCTGGAACGCGGTGTTCCAGGCCGGCTGGCCGGGCTGGCGACAATGGTTTCTGGAACGGGGTGGGGCGCAGGCACCCAGCCTCACCGATGCGACGCGCGCCGTGCGGCGCTTCATGCCGGAGATGGAGGGGCTGTGGTCCGGGCTGGTGGCGGCGGTGCCGTCGGACGAGGATGTCGCCCGCTTCCTGAGTTTCTGGACCCCGCCGCGTTATCTCGTCCATTGCAGCCAGGCCGTATTGGTCGATGATCACGGTCCCATCCTGGTGCGCAATTACGATCTGGCACCGGAGCTGAACGAGGGCACGCTGCTCCGCTCGCGCTGGCGCAGCCGGGACGTCATCGGCATGGTGGACGGTCTATCCGGCCTCGCCGACGGCATGAACGATGCCGGCCTGGTCGTCTCGCTCACCTTCGGAGGCCGGGCCGTGGCCGGCAGGGGCTTCGGCGCGCCGATGATCGTGCGCTATCTCCTGGAGGTCTGCTCCGACACGCATCAGGCGGTGGAGGCGCTGCGCTCGGTTCCCTGCCACATGGCCTACAATGTCACGGTGCTCGATCGCCAGGGCCGTTGGGAGACGGTCTATCTCTCGCCCGACCGGCCGGCGATCGTCTCTGGCAAGGCCTTCACCACCAATCACCAGCTCGGCGTGGAATGGCCGAGGCATGGCCGCCTCTCGCGCACCCTGGAGCGGGCGGCAGCCCTCGAGCAGATCCTGGCGAACCCAGCGCTCGACGGGGAAGGATTGTCTGCGGCCTTCTTGACGCCGCCCTTGCTGACGACGAGTTACGCGCTGGGCTTCGGCACGGTCTACACGGCCTGCTATCGCCCGGCCGCTGGGGCCGTGACCTTGCTCTGGCCCGGCCAGGCCGCAAGGCACTGGACCTTCCAGGACTACGGCCAGATCGAGTTCGAGGTGTCCTATCCGGATTGACGGTAAAGAAGCCTCATCGCGCCGGCTGCAGCATGGCCTCGAGATCCGGCAATTCACTGTGATGGACGAGGAGCACGCCAAGCTTGCGTGCGAGTTGTTCGGCCGAGTTGGTGAAATCCCGGTTGGAGACCACCACGGCATAGTCGGCGTCGGTGAAGCCGGCGGCGGCATGGGCTTCCTGCACGGCCTTGTTGCCCACGGGGTTGCCGAAATAGAGCTTGCATTGCAGGGCGACGGTGGTGCCGTCGCGCTGCGCCAGGATATCGATGCCCTGATCGCCGGACTGCCCTGTCACTTCGGCCTCCCAGCCCGCCTTGCGCAGGAGATCGGCGCAAAGATGCTCGTAATCCTGTGGCGAGATCTCTTCCATGGCGTCGGGAATGCGGGCGTCGGGTTCCACCGCCGCCCATTTGCCCACCATGCGGGTGGCAAGGGCGTCGAAGCGGGCGATTTCCTTCTCGTCGAGAGAGAGCTTGGTGGAGGCGCGAAAGCGCACCAATTCATCCCGCCATTTGTCGAACTCCTCGGCGCCATAGGCATTGACGCGCACGAGCTGGCGATAACGCTTGGTCAGGGCAGGGCCGTGGCGGCGGATCAGGCGGCGCCATTCGGGGCTGTCGCCGCCGACGGGCAAAAAGCCGAACCATGTCAACAACCAGATCAGCACGAGGGCGGCAAGGGCCAGGCCGGCGGCCAGGCCCGTCAGGCGGTCGAGACGCGCCAGATTCATCGCGACGATGAAAACGATCGCGAATTTGGTCAGGCTGACCCATGCCGACGCGCGAAATATGCCGAATCCCCGAAACATGGGCTGGTTCTAGCGCAAATATCTTGCCAAGAGGTTGGATGAGGCCGGTACTGTCCGGCACGACGAAGCGAGAATTGACGAAAGCGGGAATTGCCATGACCGAGATCGAAACGCTCAGCGCCCGCGTCGACGCGCTGGAGACGCGCGTGGCCTTCCAGGACGAGACCATCGAGGATCTAAACCAGGCTGTTATCGCGCAATGGAAACAGATCGAGGCGCTGAACCGTCTGCTCACCCAGCTCTCGGACCGCGTCGAGATCAGCGAGCAACGCGCCGATCTCGCCGGTTTGCCCGAACCGCCGCCGCCGCATTATTGAACACAACGCATTCATGCCGGAACCCATCGTGACCGAACCTTCGCAACCCAACTCCCCGATATCGCTCGCTCAGGCTGCTCACCTTCTGGGCGTGGAAGCCAAGACTCTGGCCAATGTTGCACGCCAGCACGGCTTCTTCACGGCCATGGGCCGCGAGGTCTTCTTCACCGAGGCGCAGCTCAAACAGGTGAAGGCGCTGCTGTCGGACAAGGCGCGAGCCGAGAAGAGAGCGGCCTTGCGCAAGAAAAAGCCTGCCTCCACCTTCGGCATGCACGAGAGCACGGAGCTGCGCAAGCAGCGCCGCCGCACCAAGAAGCGCCAGGGCAAGAAGGAAGAGTAGGGGTTCTTCCGGGTGTACGGACGTCTCGTCCGCTCTTGGACACGTGGCGCGTGCACCCAGGAAGAACCTTCTACGCCAGGTTCGACCGGCTGCCCTCAAGTCCTGCCACCATCGGTGGGTTTTCTTCCCTCACCCCGAAATGCCGGCGCTTGCCGAGCACCTGCTCGACGATGGCGCGGGTGAATAGCCCGGGGCCGCTCGAATAGATGCGCCAGCCACCATCGACGTCGATCGTTCCTGTTCGCACGCGACCCCATTCGGCACTAGCGACGTAGCGATCGGGGAAGGCGGCGTCGGAAGAAGAGAAATAGGTGTTGCGCTGGCGCAGCGAGGCATTGGGCAAATGCTGCGTCACGGCGATCGGATTGATCAGGGCAAGGCCTTCCCAGGCCTTCTGCGCCTCGCCGAGCTTTGCCAAAGCCTCGCAATAACGCAGATGGGCATGCACATACATCAGGCCGATCTCTCGCCCGAAGAAGGACGACGATTCGGCGCGGCGGAACAGCTTTTCCGGGCCGCCATTGTAGACGACGGGCCGATCCATCAGATGGGCACCGTCCGGTAGCAACAGATGCTCCTCGATCAGCTTGAGGTGGTGGCGGGCTTGGGTCTGCGTGAACAGGCCGCCGATGATGGGCTGCGTCATCGAGATCAACGAATAGGACAGGCCCGTCCTGGTGTCGCTGGGATGCAGCAAGAGCTCGACGCCGCCCGATTTGGCGTCGACCGGCGCAATATCGGTCTCACCGGGCGCTGCTTCCGCCTCGCCGAAGATGGCGTGATCGAACAGGCCATAGCCGGCCACCACGCCGTCGCGGATCAGATGCTGGTTGAAATCGCCGCGCATCCGGGCGGCGAGATCGGAAAGTTCGGCACTGCGGGCCGTCTCGCCCCGACGCTTGAGGATGGAAGAATAGCGCACGACCTGTTCGTAGAGCAGCGCCACCGTCCAGCTCGACACCATCCAGTCGCGCAGATGCGGATCGGCGGGCTGGAGCGAATCGTTCCAGTCGCCTTCGCCATAGCGCACCAGATGCGTGCCGGGGATGAAGCTGGCCGTGACGGTTTCGAGGAGCTTGTCGACATGGCTCGAGAGCGTCGACCGTGTTGGAGTCGCCGCGTTCTTGTCGTCGCGCCAGGGTGTCTCGGCGTCGAGCACGGTGAGGTCGCCGGTGGCTTCCACATAATCGCACAACGCTTTCAGCGGCCAGACGATGACGTCACCATGGCTGTCGCCCGCCCTTATATAGGGGTAGGGATCGAGCATGAACCATTGTGGCCAGTCCCCCCGCGACTGCGACTGCTCGCCGAACAAAGTGAGGAGGATGTGGCGCACCTCGGCATCGTGCTCGAGGGCCAGCATCAGCTCGATCGGCCCCTGGCAGACGTCGCGGGTGCCCCAGGCGGCGCCGGTATATTGTTCCAGGCCATGCGGCACGGTGAGGTGCATCATGGCGTCATGGGCGAGCCAGGGCAGCATCAGATCCTGCGCCTCGACATCCGGGCCGGTGCCCTCCAGGCGCAGGTCGCGGGTGAGAAGGCTCCAGAACCGTCGTGCCGGGACGAGCAGGCTCTCGGCATCCGGACCGGCGGCAAAGCGGTCGGCCAACTTCTCGCCCTCGGCGGCCGATGTCATCGAGCCGGTGACGGCGAAGACGAGTTCGTTGGTGGCATGCGAGCGCAGGGCGACATAGGCGCCGTCGCGCGCCTTGCCGTCGACATAGAGGAGCTCGTCACCGCCCACGGTCTCAACGGCGGAAGGAGTCGAGGTGACCAGGTGATAGGCCGCTTCCTTGTAGGTCTGCCCCCACAGCCAGTCCGAGCCCGGCGTGAGGCTGATGCGCTTGGCGGCGGCATCGATGGTGATGGTGCCGGTCTGTTCATAATCGCGCTCGCCCATCACAACATGGCCGAACACCAGGAAACGGCAGGGAGCCCCCTCGACGGTGACGCGCCATTGCATGGTCGGCGCGTCGCCGGCGGCAACGGCATGCACGGTCACTGTGCGTCCGGGCAGGCGATAGATCCATTTGGCGTCGTTGAGCCCGATGTCGAAGGCGCTCGGCACGCCCAGCAGCTTCCAGCCGTCGCCGGCGTCCATCAGGATGCGCAGGCCGCTGCCGCGCGTGATGTTGTAGGGATCGCGCGAGACCGAGAACAGCTTGTGAAAGGAGGTGTTGCCGATGGTGAGCTGCGCTCCGAACACGCCATGCATCCAGGCGGTGGAGCACAGGGTCGCATCATCGAGCCGCATGCTGGTGCCGCTGCGTAGCAGGGCGCCGTGGCGGCGTGGCACCTGTGCTTCCTTGGCTGCGAGCACGACATGCCGGTTCTGCCCGCCATCCGGCACGAAGAAGGATAGCAGGGCGCCGTTCTGCACTTCCTCCGCCAGGCGCTCGGGGTAGCGCGCCGCGAGGTCTCCGGCTTCAAGCGGGAGCACCGGCAGCGGGGCGGCATCCTGCACCAGGCTGCGTGCCGGATCGGCCGGAGACGGCGCGTCCGTGCCGGTTTCGCCGGCCCGGCCGGCAGCGGCGACGGCCGCCGGTAGATCGGCTGGACCGGAAGCGGCAGGGTGGTTTGGCGTAAACAATCCGAAGAAGGTAATGTCAGCTTTCGGGCCTTGCCCGATGCTGACGGGCCGGGATTGCAGGGCGATGCAGCCGACCTCGTGCTGGCGGCGCTGCGAGGGCAGGTCGGTGCCGAAAGCCGCGTCGAACACGCCGGTGATGCGATAATCCGGGCCGAGGACCTGGATCGCGTCGGTGGCAAAGGCCACCGCACCGCTGGTGCAGCCTTGCGCCAGCCAGGGGAACTTGCCGCCTTGTGACAGGTTCTGCCGGCTCATCAGCACCGGGCCGAGAGCCTCGTGCTTTTCGACATGGTGATCGAGATATTGCGAGACATAGGCTTCGCTGTTCATCAGGAAGCCGCGGCTGCCCAGGCCGACATCCTGGATAAGGACGAGATCGCAGGGCTGCGCCGCACCTGCGCCCGACAGCTCGATTTGCCAGAACCAGAGCGCCTCGCCGGGATGGAGGGCAAGCCTCACCCGATAGGCGATGCTGCCGGCTTCGCCCTGCCAGACCGCGCTGGAACCACCAGCCGCGAATCGGCCCTTGGCACCGGGGCCGACCAGTTCCTGCACGATGGGGCTTGCGCCGCCGGCGCGCAGATAAAGCCGGCTGATGCCGCCATGGATAGGCGATCCCAGCACCTGGTTGAGCGTGACCCGGTCCTTGCCGTCGTCATGCTCGATGGCGAAGACCGTGCCGTTCTCCAGGAAGGAGACGCTGAGGCCGCCGGTGTTTCGGATGGTCCTGAGCTGGAGATCCTTTTCGCGCGGGATTGTAAATTGGCGCGTGCTGCCATCCGCCATGGCCTGTCTCCTCAAGCTGGCAGACCGATGCAGAGGCCTGCGAATCGCAGGGGCATTGGTCGACCTTGTCAGGACGCTACTCGGAAGGCAAAAGCGGGCCCTGTCAACGGTTCCAGGCGCGCGAGCGTCTACCTCTCCAGTAGATGTTGCGGTTCCAAGTTGCGGAAGAGATGTCCGCGCTCCCAGCCGCGCCGCTTCCAGCGCGACWTTGGTTGGGTTCGAGCATGAACCGCCACGGCTGAGAGCGCGGACGTCTCTTCCGCATCCTGCCTTTCCAAATCGCCCGTTCATCTGAGGGAAAAACAAGACAGAACAGGACGAGATGGACTTGTTGCAGAAGGCGCCGCTGCGCTATAATTTATTCTGAAGAAAGAAATTCCACTGTCCGTAAACCATCGAAAGCTCGCCATGACCGAATTGATCGACGGCAACGTCCATGCGGCCAATGTCCGCGCCCGCACCAAGGTTCGCGCGGAGGCCTTTGCCGCCGCTCATGGGCGCAAGCCGCGCCTCGACGTGGTGATCGTCGGCAACAATCCGGCAAGCCGGGCCTATGTGAACACCAAGGCCAAGATGGCGCATGAGACGGCGATCGACGGCCGGCTGATCGAATTACCCGAAACCGTCTCCAAGGAAGAGCTGCTCGGCGTGATCGCGGGCCTCAATGCCGATGCGGGCGTCGACGGCATCCTGGTGCAGTTGCCGCTGCCCGACCATCTCGATGGCCAGATGATGATCGATGCCATCCATCCGGCCAAGGATGTCGACGGCTTCCACCCGATGAATGTCGGCAAACTGTTCACCGCGTCCAAAATCGACCCGGAAGCGATGCTGATCCCCTGCACCCCGCTCGGTTCGCTGCTGATGCTGCTCGACACCGTGGGCAAGGAAGGGCTTTCCGGCAAGAAGGCGGTGGTCGTCGGCCGCTCCAACATCGTCGGCAAGCCGATGGCGCAGTTGTTGCTCGCCTATGACTGCACCGTCACCATCGCCCATTCGCGCACCAAGGACCTGCCCGCCGTCTGCCGTGAGGCGGACATCTTGGTCGCCGCCGTCGGCCGGCCCGAGATGGTCAAGGGCGACTGGATCACGGATGGCGCCGTGGTCATCGATGTCGGCATCAACCGCGTGCCCACCGAGGATGGCAAGGGCCGCATCGTCGGCGACGTCGCCACCAAGGAAGCCATGGGCAAGGCTTCCTACATCACCCCGGTTCCCGGCGGCGTCGGCAAGATGACGGTGGCCTGCCTGCTGCACAACACCATCGTGGCCGCCGAAGCGCGGGTGAAGGGGTAGGCGCGACACCAGCCGCTCCTTCTCCCCGTTCTCACGGGGAGAAGGTAAGGATGAGGGGCAGCGCAGCGGTAACAAACAGAGCTTTGCACAGCCCCTCACCTCTATCCTCTCCCCGCAAGCGGGGCGAGGGGACACAAGCGCCGTGTCATATTGGAAACCGCTGTCTCTCGTCCAATCCTTCACTTGCTCTTGTGAGTGTCCTTCACCCCTGCCGCCGGGCCTCGTTGCTCAACCGCCCTTCCAGAAGATCGAGCACGGTGCGCGCCGCGTCGAGGACCGGCGTGCCCGGGCCGAACACAGCTGAAACCCCAGCCTCGCGCAGGAAATCATAGTCCTGGCGCGGAATGACGCCGCCACAGACCACGGCGATATCGGCCCGGCCGCGCGCCTTCAGCTTTTCGATCAACTGGGGCAGCAGCGTCTTGTGACCGGCTGCGAGCGAGGAGACGCCGACGACGTCGACCTTTTCGGCGAGGGCTAGGTCGACAGCCTCGTCCGGGGTCTGGAACAGCGGGCCGGCGACCACCTCGAAACCCATGTCGGTGAAGGCCGAGGCGACGACCCGGGCGCCGCGGTCATGGCCGTCCTGACCGAGCTTGGCCACGAGGATGCGCGGCTTGGCGCCGCGCTGCGCCGTGAAGGCGGCGATGCGGCCGGCGAGAATCTCCACTTCCGGCCCCTCGCCGAAAGCAGGGCGATAAATGTCCGCCACCACCTTGGGACGGGCGCTGTGGTCCCCGAATTCGACCCTGAGCGCGTCGGAGATCTCGCCCACCGTGGCGCGGTGGCGAGCGGCCTGGACGGCCGCCTCCAGGAGATTGCCTGTCCCGCTGCGCGCCACTTCGGTGAGCGCGGCAAGGGCCCTGGCCACCGCCTGCGGGTCGCGCCGGCGCCTGACATCCGCCAGGCGTCGGATCTGCGCCGCGCGCACGGCATGATTGTCGATGTCGAGGCTGTCGATCGCAGGCTCGTCCTCGAGCTGATAGCGGTTGACGCCAACAACCACCTCGTCGCCGCGGTCCACCGCCGCCTGCCGCTTCGTCGCGGCTTCCTCGATCAAACGCTTGGGTAGGCCGGCCGCCACCGCCGCCGTCATGCCGCCCATCGCTTCGACCTCCTCAATCAGCGCCCAGGCCTGGGTGGCAAGGTCATGGGTGAGGCTTTCGAGGTAATAGGAACCGGCCAGGGGATCGACCACCCTGGTCACGCCCGTCTCGTGCTGCAGGATCAACTGGGTATTGCGGGCGATACGGGCCGAGAATTCCGTCGGCAGCGCGATCGCCTCGTCGAAGGAGTTGGTGTGCAGCGATTGTGTGCCGCCGAGGGCCGCCGCCATCGCCTCATAGGCCGTGCGCACGATGTTGTTGTAGGGATCGCGCTCGGCCAGCGACACGCCGGAAGTCTGGCAATGAGTACGCAGCATCAGCGATTGCGGATCCTTGGGGCCGAACTCGGTCATGATGCGCGACCACAGGAGGCGGGCTGCGCGCAGCTTGGCGACTTCCATGAAGAAGTTCATGCCGATAGCGAAGAAGAAGGAGAGCCGTCCGGCAAAGGCGTCGACGTCGAGCCCCTTGGCCAGCGCCGCCCGCACATAGTCGCGGCCATCCGCCAGCGTGAAGGCGAGTTCCTGCACCAAAGTCGCCCCCGCCTCCTGCATGTGATAGCCGGAGATCGAGATCGAGTTGAAGCGCGGCATCTCCCTGGCGGTGTAGGCGATGATGTCGGCGACGATGCGCATCGAGGCGGCTGGCGGGTAGATATAGGTGTTGCGGGTGATGAATTCCTTGAGGATGTCGTTCTGGATCGTGCCCGATAATTTTGCGCGCGATACGCCTTGTTCCTCGCCAGCCACGACGAAGAAGGCCAGCACCGGTAGCACCGCCCCGTTCATGGTCATGGAGACCGACATCTCTTCGAGCGGGATGGCGTCGAACAGGATCTTCATGTCCTCGACGCTGTCGATGGCGACGCCGGCCTTGCCGACATCGCCTTCCACGCGCGGATGGTCGGAATCGTAGCCGCGATGGGTGGCGAGATCGAAGGCGACGGAAAGGCCCTTTTGTCCGGCGGCGAGCGCCTTGCGGTAGAAGGCGTTGGAGGCTTCCGCCGTGGAGAAGCCGGCATATTGGCGGATGGTCCAGGGCCGGCCAGCATACATGGTGGCGCGCGGGCCGCGCAGAAAAGGCTGCTGGCCGGGCAGGGAACCGAGATGGGTGACGCCGGCGAGATCGGCCTCGGTATAAAGCGGCTTGACCGCGATGCCTTCCGGGGTCTGCCAGGTCAGGCTGTCCGGATCGGCCTTGACCTCCTTCCTGGCCAAAGCACGCCAGTTTTCGAGGGGCGTATCGGTGACAGGTGCGGACATTACGGACCTCATTCGAATTCGAGGATGAGTTCGTCGACGGCGAGACTGGCGCCCTCAGTCACGGCGATGCGGCTGATCGTGCCAGCCTTTTCGGCGCGCAGCACATTCTCCATCTTCATCGCCTCGATGGTGGCGAGCGCCTGGCCGGCCTCCACCGCTTCGCCCTCACTGACGGTAATGGCGGCGACCACGCCGGGCATCGGGCAGAGCAGGAGCTTGGAGGTATCGGGCGGAATTTTCTCGCGCATCAGGCGGGCGAGCGCGGCAACGCGGGGGCTGCGCACCTGCACCAGGACGTCGCGGCCATGCCAGCGCAGGCGCAGTCCGCCGGCGGTGACGCCAACCTTCACGGCCATGGCCTCGCCACCGACGCTGAAATGGCCGAGGGCCTGGCCGGGCGTCCAGCGGCTGGTGACGGCGAGCAGCGAGCCGTCGGCGAAGACGACATGATAGCCGCCGTCGACGGCATCGATGGTGAAGGGCAGGGCATGGCCTGCCAGGGTGGCGACGAAGTCGCGGCCGATGGCGCGGCGGTGATTGTCCATGGCGCCGGAGATGGCGCTGTCGCGGTGCTGGCGGATATGGCTGATCACCGCGGCCACGGCCGCCAGGCGCGGCAGGTCGGTGTCTCCAGGCTCCACACCGGTAAAGCCGCCCTGGTATTCCTCGGCGATGAAGGCCGTAGTCAGCTTTCCGGCGCGGAAACGCTCGTGATCAGCCAGAGCCGCCAGGAAGGGCAGATTGTGGCCGATGCCCTCCAGCTCGAACTGGTCGAGGGCGCGGGCGAGGGCGTCGATCGCCTCCAGGCGGGTCGGCGCATAGGTGCATAGCTTGGCGATCATCGGATCGTAATGGATCGAGATCTCGCCGCCTTCCTGCACGCCGGCATCCACCCGCACCAGGCCACCCTCGCCATCCGGCCCCTCGGCCGGCGGACGATAGCGGCTCAGCCGCCCGATCGAGGGCAGGAAGTTGCGGTAGGGATCCTCGGCATAGACGCGCGCTTCCATGGCCCAGCCGGTGAGGCGGACCTCGTCCTGGGTGAGGGGCAGGCGTTCGCCGGCGGCGACGCGGATCATCGCTTCGACCAGATCGAGGCCGGTGACCAGCTCCGTCACCGGATGCTCGACCTGCAGGCGGGTGTTCATCTCCAGGAAGTAGAAATTGCGGTCCTTGTCGACGATGAACTCCACCGTGCCGGCGGAGTGGTAGCCGACGGCCCGGGAGAGGGCCACGGCCTGCTCACCCATGGCGCGCCTTGTCGCCTCGTCGAGGAAGGAGGAGGGTGCTTCCTCGATGACCTTCTGGTTGCGGCGCTGGATCGAGCATTCGCGCTCGCCCAGATAGATCAAATTGCCGTGCTGGTCGCCCAGCACCTGGATCTCGATATGGCGCGGCTCGGTGACGAATTTTTCGACGAAGATGCGGTCGTCGCCGAAGGAGGACTTGGCCTCCGAGCGTGAGGCGCGGAAGCCCTCGCGGGCCTCGGCGTCGTTCCAGGCGATGCGCATGCCCTTGCCGCCGCCGCCGGCCGAGGCCTTGATCATCACGGGATAGCCGATCTCGGCGGCGATACGGGCGGCTTCGCCCGCATCCTCGATCAGGCCCATATGGCCTGGTACCGTCGACACGCCGGCTTCGGCCGCCAGCTTCTTGGAGGTGATCTTGTCGCCCATCGCCTCGATCGCCTTGGGCGGTGGGCCGATGAAGGCGACGCCCGCCTCGGCGAGTGCCTTGGCGAAGGCGGCATTCTCCGACAGGAAGCCATAGCCTGGATGCACCGCATCGGCGCCCGCCTCGTGGACAGCGGCGAGGATGGCGTCGATCTTGAGATAGGAATGGGAAGAGGGCGGCGGGCCGATGCGCACGGCCTCGTCGGCCTCGCGCACATGCACCGCGTCGCGGTCGGCGTCGGAATAGACGGCGACGGTGGCGATGCCGAGCTTGCGGGCGGTGCGGATGACCCGGCAGGCGATCTCGCCGCGATTGGCGATGAGGATCTTCTTGAACAGGGTGGTGGGCTTCGTCACGGTGTCGATCCTCACAGCGGCATGGTGTCGTGCTTGCGCCAGCGCGTCTCGGCCGCCTTGCGGCGCAGCGCCGCGAAGGCGCGGGCGATGCGCTTGCGCGAGGTGTGCGGCAGGATCACCTCGTCGATGAAGCCGCGTTCGGCCGCGATGAAGGGGTTGGCGAAGCGGGCCTCGTAATCCCGGGCACGCTCGGCGATCTTCTCGGCATCGCCGAGTTCGGCACGGTGCAGGATCTCGGCCGCGCCCTTGGCGCCCATCACCGCGATCTCGGCTGTCGGCCAGGCATAGTTGACGTCGGCGCCGATATGCTTGGAGGCCATGACGTCATAGGCGCCGCCATAGGCCTTGCGCGTGATCAGCGTCACCATCGGCACGGTGGCCTGCGAATAGGCGAAGAGCAGCTTGGCGCCGTGCTTGATCACCCCGCCATATTCCTGGCCGGTGCCTGGCAGGAAGCCGGGTACGTCGACCAGGGTCAGGATGGGGATGGAGAAGGCGTCGCAGAAGCGCACGAAGCGTGCGCCCTTGCGCGATGAATCGATGTCGAGGCAGCCGGCCAGCACCAGCGGCTGGTTGGCGACCACGCCGACGGTCTGACCCTCGATCCGGATGAAACCGGTGACGAGATTGCGGGCGAAGGCCTCGCCGACCTCGAAGAAGTCGCCTTCGTCGGCGACGGCCAGGATCAGCTCCTTCATGTCATAGGGCTTGGTGGAGCTATCGGGCACCAGGGTGTCCAGACGCATCTCCAGTCGCGACGGATCGTCGTGGAAGGGCCGCACCGGCGGCTTGTCCCGGTTGTTGAGCGGTAGGAAGTCGAACAGGCGCCGGATTTCTTCGAGCGCTTCGACATCGTTGTCGAAGGCACCATCCGCCACCGAGGATTTTTGGGTGTGGGTGCGGGCGCCGCCCAGTTCCTCGGCGCTGACGACCTCGTTGGTGACCGTCTTGACCACGTCGGGGCCGGTGACGAACATGTAGGAGGTGTCGCGCACCATGAAGATGAAGTCGGTCATCGCCGGCGAATAGACGGCGCCGCCGGCGCAGGGACCCATGATCACCGAGATCTGCGGCACCACGCCGGAGGCCTCGACATTGCGCTTGAAGACGTCGGCATAGCCGGCCAGCGAGGCGACGCCTTCCTGGATGCGGGCGCCGCCGGAATCGTTGAGGCCGATCACGGGCGCGCCGTTGCGCAGGGCCATGTCCATGATCTTGCAAATCTTCTGGGCATGGGTCTCGGACAGCGAGCCGCCGAGCACGGTGAAATCCTGGCTGAACACATAGACGAGGCGGCCGTTGATGGTGCCCCAGCCGGTGACCACGCCATCGCCTGCGACCTTCTGGGCTGCCATGCCGAAATCCACGGCGCGGTGGGTGACATACATGTCGAACTCCTCGAAGGAGCCCTCGTCGAGCAGGACTTCCAGGCGTTCCCTAGCCGTCAACTTGCCCTTGGCGTGCTGCGCCTCGATGCGTCTGATGCCGCCGCCGAGTCTCGCCTCCTCGCGGCGGCTTTCCAACTGTTCGAGGACGGCGCGCATCGGGCTTGCTCCATACGGACTGACATCCCGCCCTGTTAGCTTTTCTCCGCTATTTGTTCTTGCTTGAAAGAGTGCGAATGCATGATTTATGCTAATTGGAGTTGCAAATTGCAAAATTGCGAACAAGGGTTTCCACTTGGCCGGCAAGCTCTTCATCGGCGCCCGCCTCAGGGCCATCCGCGAGGCCGCCCACGCGACGCAGGCGGCGTTTGCCCAGCGGCTCGGTATCTCAACCTCCTATCTCAACCAGATGGAGAACAATCAGCGCCCGCTCTCGGCCGCGGTGCTGTTGGCGCTGGCCGAGCGTTTCGACGTCGACATCGCCACCATTGCCCAGAGCGACGGTGACCGCCTGCTCTCGGCCCTGAACGAGGCCCTGGCCGATCCGCTCTTCGATGCCCTGGCGCCGAGCCTGCAGGAACTGAAGCTGGTCACCCAGAACGCGCCGGGCTTCGCCCATGCCCTGATCACCGCGCATCAGGCCTACAGGCGCAATTCCGAGCAATTGGCGAGCCTGGACGGGCGGCTGGCGGGAGGCCTGTCGGAGCCGACGCCCTATGAGGAAGTGCGGGATTTCTTCCACTTCCTCGACAATTACGTGCATGAGCTCGACACCGCCGCCGAAGCCCTGGCCGAGCGCCTGGGCCTGCCCCGCCGCGAGCCCGGCGCTGCCCTGACCGCTTATCTTGAAAGCCGCCACCGGGTCAGGGTGATGCAGGCGCCGGCCGAGGAGGGCATCATCCGCGGCTTCGACAAGGAGGCGCGGGTGCTGCGCCTGCACCCCTATTCCCCTGCCGCCACCCGGCATTTCCAGCTCGCTTTCCAGATTGCCGCGCTGGAGGCGGAAACCGAGATCGCCGCCATCCTGGCCGGGGCCGACTGGCGCAGCACCGAGGCGGTGGAGATCGCCCGCATCGGCCTCACCAATTATGTCGCCGGCGCGCTGACCCTGCCCTACCGGGCTTTCCTCACCGCGGCGCGGGAGCTGCGCCACGACCTCGAACTGCTCGCGGCGCGTTTCGGCGCCAGTCTCGAACAGGTGGCCCATCGTCTCTCCACTCTGCAGCGGCCGGGCTCCAAGGGCGTGCCGGTGTTCTTCGCGCGCATCGACCGGGCCGGCAACATCACCAAACGCCATAGCGCGGCCAAGCTGCAATTCGCCCGCTTCGGTTCCGCCTGCCCGCTCTGGAACGTGCACCAGGCCTTCGAGGCGCCGGGCCGCATCATCCGCCAGCTCGCCGAAACGCCGGACGGCGAGCGCTATCTCAGCGTCGCCACCGAGATCGCCAAGGGCGGTGGCGGCTTCAACGCAGCCCAGCGGCGCTACGCCATCACGCTGGGCTGCGAGATCGCCTACGCCAGGGATTTCGTCTATGCCGACGGCCTTGATCTTTCTAACCGCGCGGGTTTCGATCCGATCGGCATTTCCTGCCGCATCTGCGAGCGCCAGCACTGCCATCAGCGCGCCGTGCCGCCCCTGAAGGCGCATCTGTCGGTGAACCACGACCGGCGCGAAATCGTGCCCTATCGTATCGTCTAGGCTGGAGGCGGCGATGGGGTGGAGCCTGAGGGCCCGGCTGTTCCACTGGATCACGGCGATCGCGATCACCGCGCAATGGATCATCGGCCTCTTCCTCCTCGGCGGCATGGCGATGGCGGGCAATGTCTGGCTGACCACCCATCTGTCACTGGGCCTGGCCATCCTGGCGTTGACCTCGCTCCGCCTCGGTTCCCGGATACTCGACCGCGCACCACGGCGCGTCCGTTCCCCGTTTGCTGCGATCGTTGCAGCTCTCGCTCACAGCGCTCTCTACGCCTTGCTCCTGCTCGTGCCGCTTACGGGCTGGCTCGGCTATCGCCCGGCGCCATTCATGCCGCCGCCGCTCGCCTTCGGCCTGCTGCCCATGCCTGTATTGACGGGGCTGGAGGGCTTGTCGCCGCGCACGATGTTGAGCCTGCATGCCATGCTGACCTGGGCGCTCGTCGCCCTCGTCGTCGTCCATGTGCTGGCGGCCTTGTTCCACGCGGTCGTGCTGCGTGACGGAGTCCTTGGCGGCATGCTGCATGGACGCGGTCGTGGCGATGCCGATCGGGAAGCGTAGGCGCCAGCCGGAATCGGGCCTGGCTTGCCTCTCGACATCGTCTCGCGAAATCGCTACGCGAGGACAACCGACATCAGGAAAGGCGCCGCCATGCTATTCGTCATCCAATGCGAAGACATTCCCAATGGTCTCGAACTCAGGCAGGCGACCCGCCCGGCTCACCTCGATTATCTGAAGACGCAGGACGCCCACATCCTCGGCGCCGGCCCGTTCCTGGATGAAACGGACAAGATGGTGGGTTCGCTCCTGATCGTGGACTTCCCCACCGAGGCCGAGGCCCGGACCTTCGCATCAAACGACCCCTATACCAGGGCCGGCCTGTTCGCCTCGACGAGCATCCGTCGCTGGCGCTGGGGCATCAAGCCCCCGGCCGGCCTCTGATCCGGCAAGGAGGCGGTTGTCATGGCCCAATGGCTGATCAAGTCTGAACCCGAAGTGTGGAGCTGGGACCAGCAGGTCGCCGCCGGTGCCAAGGGCACGCCCTGGGACGGCGTGCGCAATCATGCCGCCAAGCTCAATTTGATGGCGATGAAGAAGGGCGACAAGGCCTTCTTCTACCATTCCAACGAGGGCAAGGCCGTCGTCGGCGTCGCTGAGGTGGCGCGCGAGCATTATCCGGACCCGGCCACACCAGGCCAACCCTGGGTGCTGGTGGACTTCAAGGCGGTAGCCCCCTTCCCCAAGCCGGTGACTTTGGCCGATGTCAAGGCCGAGCCGAGGCTGGCCAATATGGCGCTGGTGAAGCTGTCGCGCCTGTCCGTGCAGCCCGTGACGGACGAGGAATGGCAGATCGTCTGTGCGATGGGTGGGTACAAGGTCTGAGCCCAGCTGAACCGTCCAATGGACCAGCCGCGCACCATCAAGGCCGTTGCTTTCGACGCGTTCGGCACGCTCGTCGAGGTCACCGACGAGCGCCGGCCCTATGTTCGTATTGCGCGAGCCTCGACAATTGGCGTTCTGGCCGCGTCAATCACGCGGCCGCTCGACCTCGGCGCTTTCGCCGATATGTGCGGCGTGCGGCCAAATCTCGAATGGAATGTTGATCTAGAGGCGGAGCTGGTATCCATCCGCGCCTTTGCGGAAAGCCGTGCAGTTCTTGTTGCGCTACGTCGGGCGGGCTATCGCATTGCCCTCGCCTCTAATCTTGCGCTGCCCTACGCGGCTCCGCTGGAGGCTTTGTTTGCTGATCTGTTGGATTGTGCCTGCCTCTCCTTCGAGGTCGGAGCGGCAAAGCCTGCTCCCGCATTTTATCGATCCCTCTGCCTCCAGCTTGGCTGTACACCAGCAGAAATCCTGATGGTTGGCGATAGCTGGCGAAGCGATTATGAGGGCGCGACGAGATCGGGCCTGCAGGCTCTTCATCTCGATCGCCGCAGCGTCGCGCAGGCTGGGCGGGGAGCTGTCACCATCACGGATCTCCGCCAGTTGCTCGCCATTTTGCCGGTGTGAACGTTATTCTATCTATTTGGACACCGGATTTATGATTACCCTTCGCTCCTCCCGCCCGGCGGATGTGCCCTCCCTGCTCGAGATCTGGCGCGGCTCCGTCAGGGCGACCCATGATTTCCTGCTCCCCGGTGATTTCGAGGCGATCGAGAAGCTGGTCGCCAACGACTATCTGCCGTCAGCGCCTCTGCATGTCGCCGCTGACGGCGACGGCCGGCCATTGGCCTTCATGGGCTTGTCGGTGCGCCATATCGATTCGCTGTTCATCGATCCCGAAAGGCGCGGCCAGGGCATCGGCACGCTGCTGGTCCGCCATGCCCGAGAACAGGGCGAGGGACCGTTGACCGTCGACGTCAACGAGCAGAACACGCAGGCTGTCGGCTTCTACCGCCACCTCGGCTTCGTCGAGACAGGTCGCTCCGCGCTCGATGGTGACGGACGCCCCTATCCGCTGATGCATATGCGCTTGGGTTAGTTTTTCGGAGCCTTGCCCTGATTCGCCGCAACGAAGTCGAGGAAGGCCCGCAGCGGCTGGGCCATCTGGCGGCGGCTGGGATAATAGAGGTGGAAGCCCGGAAAGGGCGGCGACCAGTCCGCCAGAAGGTGGACGAGCTGGCCTGATGCGAGCCCGGGGCGGACCTGATGTTCGAACAGATAGGCGATGCCGACGCCGGCGAGCGCCGCCAGGCAGGCGACCTCCGGTTCGTTGACGATGAGCGGACCTTCCACGGCAGCTTCCAGCGGCCGGCCCTCGCGCTCGAATTCCCAGTGATAGAGGCTGAGATCGGTCGGCCAGCGGAAATTGATGCAGCGATGGCGGGCGAGGTCATGCGGCGTCACGGGCGTGCCGTAGCGGGTGAGATAGGTCGGGGCGGCGACGGCCATCAGCCTGAGTTCGCCGCCGAGCCGCACGGCGATCATGTCCCTCTCCACCATCTCGCCGAGCCGCACCCCGGCATCAAAGCGGTTGGTCACGATGTCGATCAGCCTGTCCTCGCTGACGAGGTCCACCGTGATGTCGGGATAGGCTGCGAGGAAGGGGCCGATCAGCGGCCCGATGACGTGGATGGCGGCGATACGGGTGGCATTGATGCGTAGCAGGCCGGCAGGACTGTCGCGCAGGCTCCGTACATCCGCGACGGCGGCGTCGAGATCGGACAGCGCCGGGCGCAGCCGGGCGAGGAAGCGCTCGCCAGCCTGGCTCGGTGCCACGCTGCGGGTGGTACGGTTGAGCAGGCGAACGCCGAGCCTCTCCTCCAGCGCGCGGATGGTCTGGCTCAGGGCCGAGGGGGACAGGCCGAGATGGGCGGCGGCCCGCGCGAAGCTTCCATGTTCGACCACGGCGACGAAAGCTCGCAATTCCACATGCTCGCTGCCCCGCATTCTATACGCCTTTCTTCATAAGCCATGCGTATTCTATAGCATTAACGAAGCAGTCTCCAGGGACCATCTTCCCGGCAGCATCGCAACGGAGGATGACCGCCATGACACTCGCTTTGGATGACTACCGCCTTCTCGGCCGCTCGGGCCTCAGGGTATCCCCGCTGTCGCTAGGGACGATGACCTTCGGCACGGATTGGGGCTGGGGCGCCGACGAAGCCGAGGCCCGCCGTATCTTCGACGCCTATGTCGACCGCGGCGGCAATTTCATCGACACCGCCAACCAATATACCAACGGCACGTCCGAGCGCTTCGTCGGCGCTTTCGCCGCCGACCGCCGCGACCGGCTGGTGATCGCCACCAAATACACGCTGCCCTCCCGCCCCGGCGATCCCAATTCCGGCGGCAATCACCGCAGGAGCATGGTGCGTTCGGTCGAGGACAGTCTGAAGCGGCTCGGCACCGACTATATCGACCTGCTCTATCTGCACGCCTGGGACTTCACCACGCCGGTGGAGGAAGTGCTGCGCGGCCTCGACGACCTCGTGCGCTCGGGCAAGATCGTCTATGCCGGCATCTCGGATGCCCCGGCCTGGCAGATCGCCCGCATGCAGACCATCGCCGATCTCCGCGGCTGGGCGCCGCTGATCGCCCTGCAGGTCGAATACAATTTGATCGAGCGCACCATCGAGCGCGAGCTGGTGCCGATGGCCCGCGAATTGGGTCTCGGCGTCATTCCCTGGTCGCCGCTGGCCAGCGGCGTGCTCGCCGGCAAATATAGCCGGGCGGATCTCGACGACAGCGGCGGCTCGGCCGAAGCTTCGGGCACCCGCCGCAATGTCGCGCTGGGCAATGGGGCGCTCACCGAACGCGGCCTCGACATTGCTGAAGTGGTCAAGGCGGTCGCGGGCGAGACCGGGCATACGCCCTCGCAGGTGGCGCTGGCCTGGACACTCACCAATCCGGCGGTCGCCTCGCCCCTCATCGGTGCTCGGACGCTGGCCCAGCTCGAGGACAATCTCGGCGCGCTCGAGGTGAGCTTCTCGGACGAGCAGCGCGACCGGCTCGAGGCGGCCAGTGCCATCGAACTCGGCTTTCCGCATGACTTCCTCAATCGTCCGCTGACACGCAATGTGATGTTCGGCGGGCTGAAGATCCCGACGCGGGGGTAGGGGTGTAGATTTCCTACAGTCGTGCCGCCCCTCACCCTTACCCTCTCCCCGTAAGGACGGGGCGAGGGGTGTCAGACGTTGCGCCTCGATGCGAGACAGGGCGCCTGCTGGATAGGGCGGGACATGGAAGTCTCCCTCGCCCCGTTTACGGGGAGGGTAAGGGTGAGGGGCAGCGCTACCTCAAACCAAGCTTGCTGCCATCTCCCCCTCAATGCAGGGTTGTCTCCTCGATATGCTTGAGCTTGTCGGGATTGCGGGTGACGTAGATGCCGACGATCCGGCCATCACGTATGTCGAGGGCCGTGGTCTGCAGCGTTTCGTCGCGTTCGATGGTGATGAAGCCAGGCAGGCCATTGATATAGGTGTAGCGCACCAGCTTCGACATGGTCTCGGCGAAGTAGTGGGCGAGGCCGGCCTGCAGCTTCATCACGTCCTCGAGGCCGAAGATCGGCTTCATCGCGGCCGGCTTCTTGCCGCCGCCATCGGAATGCACGGCGACATCGGCGGCCAGCAGGGCCTGCAGCGCTGTCATGTCGCCGCTGCGCGAGGCCGCGAAGAAGGCGTGGGCGATCTCCAGTCCACGCTCCTTCGGCATGTCGAAACGCGGCCTGGAGGCGCGGACATGGGTGCGGGCCCGGCTGGCGAGCTGGCGGCAGGCGGCGGGATCGCGCCCGATGGTCTCAGCGATCTCGTCGAAGGAAACGCCGAAGACGTCGTGGAGCAGGAAGGCGGCACGCTCCAGCGGCGAAAGCCGCTCGAGCGCCAGCATCAGCGGCAAGGTGACGTCCTCGACCTCGTCCTCGCCCTCCTCGATCATCGGCTCGGGCAGCCAGGGGCCGATATAGGTCTCGCGCTGGCGTCGGGCCGATTTGAGCACGTCGAGGCAAAGCCGGGTGACGGCGCGGGTGAGGAAGGCCATCGGCTCGCGCACCTCGCTGCGATCCGCGTCGAGCCAGCGCAGGAAGGCATCCTGCACCACGTCCTCGGCGTCGGCGACCGATCCCAGCATGCGATAGGCGATGCGGATCAGGCGCGGCCGCAAGGGATCGAAGCTTGCAGCCGCATCGCTCTGGAGGGCGCCCGGCATCAGGCCGCCGCTTTCGCGCGCACCGGATGCACGGCATTGAAGCCGACATTGACCCGGTTCCAGCCATTGATGGCGACGATCAGCAAAGTGAGTTTCACCTGTTCCTCCTCGGTGAACTGCGCCTTCACCGCTTCGTAGACGTCGTCGGGCGCGCGCTTGTCGGCGACCAAGGTGAGGGCTTCCGTCCAGGCCAAGGCCGCGCGTTCACGTTCGCTATAGAGCGGCGATTCGCGCCAGGCGTCGAGCAGATAGAGCCGCTCCTCGCTCTCGCCAAGCTTGCGGGCGTCGAGGGCGTGCATATGCAGGCAGAAGCCGCAGCCATTGATCTGAGAGGCGCGCATCTTCACCAGTTCCATCAGGCTGGTCTCGAGGCCGTCGATCCCGGTCGAGAAATCGAGCCACTGCTTCATGATGGCGGGCGAGGCGGCGAAGGGGTTCAGTCTGGCTTTCATGATCATGTCCTCTTGATCGGTTTGCGCAGACATGACGAGCCTGCCTCCGCCGCTGTGACATGGCGGCGAAATTTTTTCGAAGTGACGAAGGCAACTGCACGATGGTTGGGGGAAGGCGCAACGCCAGCCACTCCTTCGCCCCGTTCTTACGGGGAGAAGGCAGGGATGAGGAGCTGCGCGAGGGATACCAAATGGAGCGTAGCGAAGCCCCTCACCTGTATCCCAGCCCACTCCAAGTGGAGTGGCCGATACCCGTAAGGACGGGGCGAGGGGGCACGAATGTCGCGCTCCTTCATCAATTCCGTCAGCTCGCCCAAGCCGTTGTCCTGACTCAGCCGGTCCGGCGTTCGTCCCTTCAGCGCAGCTTGGCGGCGATGTGTCCGGCGAGCTGGTCGAGGGCCGAGCTCATCGCCTCTACCTGGGCGGGGGCTCCGGTATCGGCCGGGGGCACGGCGATGCTGGCCTGGGCCGCCGCGCTGCGGCCGCCATTGCGGTAATGCAGCCGCCATTGCGCCTGCAGCATGACCACGCCCTCGGCATTGGTATCGAAACGGCTGACCGAAAGTTCCAGCGTCGCCGCTTCCTTGCCCGACACGGTCTGGCTGGTGGTCACCAGCGAGCCGGCGGGCAGGCGCCGGCGCAAATTCTCGGCCAGCACGCGCTGCACCATGGAGCCCATCGGCTCGCCCCAGCGYTCGAACTCGGAGACGCCGAGCTGGACGTCGCCGGAGCGGCGCACCAACTGGGGCCGATCGAGATATTTGGCGACATCCACCGTTTCGATCGATACCGAGACGGGCCGGCCCGCAACCTTCTGCCCGCTTTGGGCGGCCAGGGTATAGATCTTGGCCGCCGGCGAGGCGCAGGCCGAAAGTAAAGCCAGAGCCAGGCCCAGGCCCG